>SUZV01000002.1 GCA_015059715.1 Rikenellaceae bacterium
ATCTTAACTCATCTATATACGGTCTTTCAGGACCGCATTACAACCACGGAAGCCCGTTGCGTATTAAACAATCTACCAACGAATTGCATTATTTCCCAATTTCCTGCCTTTTTCTCGCGAGTTCTGTGTATCTTTGGCATCAGAATGATGCATCTACTGATAAATCAACGATGTTATGAGAAAGAGAATAGTAGTATTTACTGGTGCTGGCGTGAGTGCCGATAGTGGCATAGCAACGTTTCGCGATGCCGATGGTCTGTGGGCCAACTACCGCATCGAGGATGTGTGTACGCCTGAGGCTCTCCGTAATAACCGTGCTACGGTGATAGAGTTCTACAATAAGCGTCGTCGCGAGTCGCTTACCAAAAAACCAAATGCTGGACATATAGCCATAGCATCGATGGAGGAGTGGGCCGATGTTACGGTGATAACGCAGAATGTAGATAACCTCCACGAGCAGGCGGGCTCGACACGTGTGTTACACCTGCATGGCGAGCTTATGAAGCTACGCTCGGAGCGTAACGACGAGCTTATATACGATATAAACGATGGCTGGGAGCAGCGTCTTGATGCGCGTGGTGAGGATGGGGCACTGCTACGTCCGCATATCGTATTTTTCGGCGAGTCGGTGCCTATGTTTGAGCCAGCATGCCGCATTGTTGCCTCGGCAGATATCCTCATCGTTGTCGGTACGTCGTTGGCCGTATATCCTGCCGCCTCGCTTGTCTACTATGTGCGCGACCGTCAGGTGCCCATCTATCTTGTCGACCCAGGAACTCCCGATACGGCAATGATACGCAACCCACTTGCTCATATCAAGGAGCGTGGTGCTGTGGGTGTTCCACAACTTGTCGAGCAGCTGAAAAATGAGCTTACGAAGTAGGGTAGCTGGGCGAGCTGAGGAGTTGCTACGCTATTGCCGTGCAAATGGGTATAACACTCATATCGCACTCTTTGTCGATTTGTCGCGCCACTCGGGCCTAAATAGGTTTGTGGTGTGGAGCTTCGACGACGAGCGTGCTGTTATTGTTGCACCTGTAAGTCATGGCAGTGGTAGCTGTAAGAGGCATTGTAGGTCGTGCTACGCTCAGGTGTCTAATGAGGATGGCTCGCACCTCTCGTCTGTGGGTCGTGCCTTGATTTCAGAGCGTTACGAAGGTAGCTATGGTGTGGCCTATCGCCTCGATGGTCTCGATGCAAGCAACTCAAACCTGCGCTCGCGCTGCGTCGTCCTTCATGGCTGGGAGCATACCACCTCCTATCCGATATGGCCACTCGCCACCGTCGGTAGCTTCGGCTGTCCTGTGCTCTCGCAGAGGGTGATGGCTCGTGTCGATGATATCCTTAAGCAGGAGAGCGGTGTGGTTCTAATGACATTTATGTAGAGCTATATTTGGTATATTGCGAATAATGACTATATTTGTATGCTCAAACGCGAGGTGTATATAGTTTGGGTGGTTAAGGTATAATTTTAATAGGATAAAGTGGCAATGAAGAGATTTAATCTATTGATGGCGATGCTTGTGTCGGTAGTTTTGTTTGCAGGCTGTAGCGCGACATCTAATCTTACACAGAATGTTAATCTTACGCAGACAAATGTTGTGTTGCAGGATAACAACTTTAGGATAGTTAAGAACGTATCGGCAGAGGTATCTGCGACCTATGTATTTGGTATTGGTGGTATGAGCTATAAGGCTTTGCGCGAGAATGCCGTAGCTAACCTCACTAAGGAGGCTAACCTTACAGGTTCACAGGCATTGATAAATGTCACCGTGGAGTCTACCACACAGTTTGCCCTTATATGGACAAAGACTACGTTTAAGGCCTATGGTACAGTAATCGAGTTTATGTAGTGTAGATGTATCAATAAAATATGAGGAACGGATGGCCTATTGACCATCCGTTCCTCTGTTTAAATGGAGTCGTGCTACTTACATCCTTGGTAGCGATAAATTACGAGAGCTTAGCCTCCAATATGCACCTCTTACAAGCTTGCTGCTGTTGTCCTCTCTTCTCGAACAAGGAGCTTAGCACCCTTATCATTCACTGCGTATGCAAATATCGTGTATGAGGTATTCGGATATAATCCTGAGAAATAGGATGTAAGACCCTCGGCTGAATTTATATGTGCGAGGTAGTCATTAAAACTATGCATATTTTGTATAATTACAGAGTCATCAATACCTGTAATATTACTTGTTACATTAGCGTAGTAACGAAAATCCACAATATTTTTACCCTTCCACGTGAATGCTATAATAGTGCTTGGGTCCATTCCATGTTCCTCAATCTCAGCAGTTGTCATTAACTTCTGGGTAAACCAATCTGCCAAGTTGGGGTCGCCCATAACAAACTCTATTGATACAGGATACGAAGCATTGTCCTCATCGTCGAAGGCCTGAACAGATATGCTGTAAGAGCCAGCATCGGGTAACTCAAACGTATAAGATGTCTCGGTTGTGGTGTATGGGCCATATATGCTACCCTCAATGCTTAGAGTATACTCAGATGCTCCCTCTATAGCATCCCAACTGAGTGTAATTGTTGTGTCATTCTGGTCGCTAATTACAACATTTGGGGTATCTAAGTTGCCCCAGTCCTCACTGACTATATCATCGGCATAGTGACTCCAACCCACAGCACCTCTGTATGCACTTAGCGACTCAGATGGAACAATAATCTTACGATTGTCAGAATTAAAAGCAAACACCTCATAGTCTCCCAAACTTGGGGGTGTTGTAGCCTTGCAGTATACACTTGTAAGATTATTGCAACTATGGAATGCCGACCCGCCAATCGTCTTTACACTATCTGGGATGGTTACACTTGTGAGACTATAGCACTGAACGAATGCATAATTTCCAATTGTGGTTACCCTATCTGGGATTGTTACACTTTCGAGACTTGTGCAATAACCGAATGCCCACCCTTCAATCGTCTTTACACTATCTGGGATTGTTATACTTGTGAGACTTGTGCATTCACCGAATGCTGTATGTCCAATTGTGTTTACACTATCTGGAATGGTATATTCGGTATCTCCGCAACCAATTGCAAAAGAGTTCAATACTCCATCTACAATTAGACATCTGCCATCATCTGTGGCAAATTTCCCCTTAAACTCTTTAAGATTAACGCACTGACTGAATGCCGACCCACCAATCGTATTTACACTATCTGGGATGGTTACACTTGTGAGACTAATGCACTGAGCGAAAGCAGAATCTCCAATTGTGGTTACACTTTCTCCAATGGTTAAATTTGTGAGTAGATGGCAACAACCGAATGCAAAATCTCCAATTGTGGTTACACTATCTCCGATGGTTACACTTTCGAGACTTGTGCAATAACCGAATACACTCTCTCCAATCGTCTTTACACTATCTGGGATTGTTACACTTGTGAGACTATCGCACAAATAGAATGCATAACCTCCAATCGTGGTTACACTATCTGGAATGGTATATTCGGTATCTCCGCAACCAATTGCAAAAGAGTTCAATACTCCATCTACAATTAGACATCTGTCATCATCAGAGGCATATTTCCCTTTAAACTCTTTAAGATTAAAGCAACCCCAGAATGCCTCTTCACCAATCGTGTTTACACCATTTCCAATGGTTACACTTGTGAGACCATAGCAACCCTCGAATGCCCTACGTCCAATCGTGTTTACACTATCTGGGATTGTTACACTTGTGAGACTTGTGCATTCACCGAATGCAAAAATTCCAATCGTGTTTACACTATCTGGAATTGTTACACTTGTGAGACTATCGCAATAACGGAATGCAAAATCTCCAATTGTGGTTACGTCACCATCGAAGGTGATAACGCCCTTGCCATCTGTGTAGGTATTAGAGATAATATTTGCACCAAAAGCCCCCGAATCATGTGGTGCTGGTGCTACAACCTCACCATCTGTCGATGTGTACCAAATCTCATTTTTTGCAGGTTTTGCAAATTCAAGCTCCAATACCTCGACAGCAGCCATTGGCTGGATGATATTACGCTCGATGGTTACAGTATTTGTGGTTCTCTTCTTAATAAAGCCACCCTCACTATTGGTTACGGTAACGGTGATACCACCCTCAAACGTTGTAGGAGGCACAACAATCCAAAACTCCGTAGGATTCTCAGCCTTGGCACTAAGCTCTACACCCGCGCCACAATCGAGCGTGATAGCATCCGAAGCATCATCAGCCATAACAACCATAGGCGTAGCACCATGCGTCGCAGTGATAGTTGCCTTGCCTGCAATCTTCTCGCCATTGTTACCTCTTAGCTCAATGCTCTTTACCGTACCTTTGCCATAGAGCTTAATTTTGAGGTAACCACCGATATTCTTGAAACTGAGGAAGGTATCCTCGATATTCTTAGTAACGGCAACCATTGTATTTGAGCCCTTGCCAAACGACGACTCGGCATAGGTCTGAGTAGCTGGTATAGAGTAGCTAATAACTCCCAAATCCGAGATTGTAGCCTCGGCATCATAAGGATAAACAGCATAGATTCTATCAAGGGTATTGCCCGTACTGAGATTGCCGCTTGCAACAGGCGTAAATGTTCCACTATTAGCACCTGTATCTCCCATAAACTGATATAGGCTATTGAGAGTTGAGCCGTAGAATGCAGATATTTGGTCGTCCTTGTGCCACCGGAGATAGATGTTGTCCTCGACATAGGTGCGTGTGTCGGCATCCTCAAAACCTGCCGTAAGGGTTGGGAGGTCTGATGGTGTAAGGCGCAAGTTACCCTCGTCCTCGAACATTTTGTTACAACCCACAAATGCGAGAGCTGCAACGGCTAACAATATAAATCGTTTCATAGTGTCGATGTGTTAGTAGTTTACCAATCCTGTTCGTCTTTCTCGCCACCGATATTTTCGAGGTTCGAGCCGAGAAAACCCGCCTCAACGTTAAACTCCATTACCTCCACCACTGGTGCGAGGTAATTTTCAAGAAAATGAGTTGTCATAGTAGTGTAATTTGAGTTAATAATACGTAATCTATTGATAATTAGCAAAATACCCCCCCCCACAGCATTGTGGAGGAGGGTAGGAGTACCACACCTTATCTTATTATATAATGGTTACAAAATATTCGTTACGCAAATATACAAATTATTTCCGAAAAACACAATATCCTATACCTAAATCAATTGATACACACCTCTTCTGTTTAAATGGAGTAGTGCTACTTAAAGTATATATCCAAGAGCTCCTTGGCGGCGATAAATGACGAGAGCTTAGCATCCAATACACGCCTCTCGACATCCTCAAGGCGAGCCTCAATCTCGGGGTTATTGTAGAAGCTCGACTTAAGCGTCTCGTTAATAGTCTCGTACATCCAGTACTTATTCTGGCGGTTACGGTTGGCCGTAAAGTAGCCATTAAGCTCGATATGCTGAAGATACTGCTCAACACCCTGCCATACCTCCTCAAGGCCTGTGCCTTCGAGCGACGAGCAGGTGTAGACCTTAGGCCTCCACTCCGACTCGGGCAGCGGAAAGAGTTGTAGTGCCCCCTGATACTGGGCCTTGGCAAGCTCGGCCTTAGTGACATTCTCGCCATCTGCCTTGGTGATAACCATCATGTCGGCCATCTCCATAATGCCACGCTTTATGCCCTGAAGCTCGTCACCAGCACCCGAAATCTGGAGCATCATAAACATATCGACCATAGAGTGTACCGCCGTCTCGCTCTGTCCCACACCTACGGTCTCGATGAAGATAACGTCGAAGCCTGCAGCCTCGCACAGCACTATGGTCTCGCGAGTCTTACGCGCCACACCACCAAGCGAACCTGCCGAGGGCGAGGGGCGCACGAAGATGCGCGGATTGTGGCAGATGCTCTCCATACGAGTCTTATCACCGAGAATAGAGCCACCGCTACGCTCCGAGCTGGGGTCGATAGCCAAGACTGCCAACTTGTGGTTAAATGAGGTGACCATATTGCCTACGGCCTCGATAAAACTCGACTTACCAGCTCCTGGAACGCCCGTTATGCCGATACGTACCGAGCGGCCAGAGTGGGGTAGGCACTTCTCGATAATCTCCTGTGCCTGAGCATAGTGCGAAGGGTTATTGCTCTCGATAAGTGTGATGGCTTGCGCCAGGATGGTGATGTTGCCAGAGAGGATGCCATCGACATACTCCTCGGTGGTCATCTGACGACGCTTGCGGCGCACGAAATTGGGGTTGACAACGGGCTTATCCTCTACGCCCTCGGTGACGTTGAGAGCACTATTGTGGTGCGCATCAAGGTACTCCTTCTCGTAGTGTTCTATCTTGGTAAATGACATAATTACGTATCTTAATGTTTGTTAGCGACTAATGTTCTGTGTTATAATATCTTCTCAATTGCGGTGTCGTCGAAGAGTAGTGTTGAGCCAAACCATACGGTGCGCTTACGCTTGGTGTTATAGAGTACGCCAAAGGGCACAAAGCTTACACCGAAGTTCTTCAGCGTGCGATACTCTAAGTCATATGTTATAGGGTACATATTATTCGTGAAACGCTCGTGTATGGTAGCGTTGTTATTCGGGTCCTCGGGGGTTATCAGTATCACCGTGATATTCTCGAATAGCTCTCTATCGACGTTGTTAAGTCGCTCAATAAGCGATAGGCAGGGAGTGCTCTCGGAGTGTACGAATATCATATATACATACTCCTTGACGTGCTCGCCCATCACATACTGCTCGCCACCCTCCGAGAATATCTGTAGCTCGGGGATTCGCTCGCCTAAACGTAGGCTCTGGGCCTTGGTCGCTGGGAGCAAGAGCGTGAGGAGTGCCGCTATGACTAATAGTCGTTTCATACGCAGTGTATAGCTAAGTTTATTGTTGCGAAGTTAGCTATTTTTTCTTCAATAACCAATACACTATGACAATTTTTTTGTAAAGCCACACTCTTTTGTACGATATTGTATATCGCATCGGAATGAAAGTGTCATAATTTGTGAAAAAAGAGTCAAAAATATTTCGTCAATTCAAAAAGTTGGAGTACCTTTGGGTGATTTTTGTGTATTGTGATTGAAAAAACAGCAACAAAAAAATATTAAGTTAAACTTTATAAAAATTAAACACTATGAAAGTATCGCACATTGAGCACCTCGGCATCGCCGTGAACAGCCTTGAGGAGGCAATTCCCTACTGGGAGAATGTATTGGGTCTAAAGTGTTACGCTATCGAGGAGGTAGCTGACCAGAAGGTTAAGACCGCATTCTTTATGTTGGGCCAGACTAAGATCGAGCTGTTGGAGCCTACATCACCTGAGTCTACTATCGCTAAGTATATCGAGAACAAGGGCGTTGGTATCCACCACATGGCTTTGGCTTGCGAGAATATCGAGGAGCAGCTTGCCGATGCAGAGGCTCACGGCATCCGCCTTATTGATAAGACTCCACGCAAGGGTGCTGAGGGTCTTACTATCGCATTCCTCCACCCAAAGTCTACTCAGGGTATCCTGACCGAACTTTGCGAGAATAAGAATAAGTAGTCCTCGGAATGCTACTATTACTCGACACAAACAGGGTTTAAACGTAATTTAAATATAAAATAAATATTTCACTATGAGCGAAATTCAGAAAGCGATTGAGAAGTTGATGGACAACCGTCAGACAGCACGTATGGGTGGTGGCCAGAAGGCTATCGATAAGCAGCACGAGAAGGGTAAGTATACCGCTCGTGAGCGTATCGCTATGTTGTTGGACGAGGGTAGCTTCGAGGAGTTCGATATGTTCGTAACTCACCGTTGCTATGACTTCGGTATGGATGCAAAGCACACCTTCGGTGATGGCGTGGTAACAGGTTATGGTACCATTGCTGGCCGCTTGGTATATGTATTTGCACAGGACTTTACCGTAACAGCAGGTTCGTTGTCAATCTCTTTGGCTGACAAGATTTGCAAGGTGATGGATATGGCCGTGCGTAACGGTGCTCCTTGTATCGGTCTTAACGACTCGGGTGGTGCTCGTATCCAGGAGGGTGTAAACGCTTTGGCTGGCTACGCTAATATCTTCCAGCGTAACGTTATGGCTTCGGGCGTTATCCCACAGATTTCGGCTATCTTCGGTCCTTGTGCTGGTGGTGCTGTTTACTCTCCAGCTCTTACCGACTTTATCATCATGCGTCGCGAGACATCTAATATGTTCCTTACAGGTCCTAAGGTTGTTAAGACCGTAACTGGTGAGGATGTAACTCAGGAGCAGCTTGGTGGTGCAAATATGCATACTACTAAGTCGGGTGTTGCACAGTTCGCTGTAGATTCTGAGGAGGAGGGTCTTAAGCTTATCCGCGACCTTCTCTCGTATATGCCTCAGAACTACACTGCGTTGGTTCCTGACCAGCCTTGCACAGACGATATCGCTCGTAAGGAGGATATCCTTAACGAGATTATCCCCGATAACCCAAATAAGCCATACGATATGATGGAGGTTATCAAGGCTATCGTCGACAATGGTGAGTTTTTGGAGTCAGCTGCTGCCTATGCTAAGAATATCATCACAGGTTTCGCACGTTTCAACGGCCAGAGCGTAGGTATCATCGCTAACCAGCCTAAGTTTATGGCAGGTGTTCTCGATATCAATGCTTCTCGTAAGGCTGCACGTTTCGTGCGCTTCTGCGATGCGTTCAACATTCCATTGGTGACCTTGGTAGACGTTCCTGGCTTCTTGCCTGGTACTGCTCAGGAGTATGGTGGTGTTATCACTCACGGTGCAAAGCTTCTCTTCGCATATTGCGAGGCTACAGTGCCTAAGGTTACTGTTACACTGCGTAAGGCTTACGGTGGTGCATATATCGTTATGTCATCTAAGCATATCCGTGGTGATGTTAACTACGCATGGCCTACTGCCGAGATTGCAGTTATGGGTGCAAGTGGTGCTGTTGAGGTATTGCATGCTAAGGCCTTGGCTGCATTCGAGAATAAGGACGAGAAGGCAAAGTTTGTTGCTGAGAAGGAGCAGGAGTACCGCGATAAGTTCTCTAATCCATACAACGCAGCACGCTACGGCTATATTGACGATGTTATCGAGCCACGTAATACACGTTTCCGCATAATTCGCGCCTTGGAGTCACTCCGCAACAAGCGTTTGGAGAACCCAGCAAAGCGTCATAACAACATTCCATTGTAGTAGTAAATTATCGGTTTAGTTATGATGATTCTTGCAACAAATTGGGGCAATGCTACACTTATGGCTCTTGTCAGCATTATGCTGGTATTTGTCGTGCTTGTACTTCTTATATGTGTGTTGAAGCTCTTTGGAGTTATCTTCCATAGTAGTGCTAAGCCTGCGGCAGAGGTAGCTGTAAGTTCATCAGACGAGATTACCGACGAGGAGGTGGCAGCCATTGCTGTGGCTGTCAACCTCTTCTTCAACCGTCACGATGAGGAGAGCGATGTGCTTACCTTCCGCCAGAACCACGACGTTTCGGCATGGCAGGTGCGCAATATTCACAAGCAATTGTAAACAAACATTCAAAGCAAATTTAGACGCATTATGCAGAAATTTAAATTCAATATTAACGGCAAGGGCTATGAGGCCATAGTTGAGGAGACTGAGCGTAACACTGCCCGTGTAGAGCTTAACGGTAAGAGCTACACCGTACAGATTGAGAAGGAGGAGGCTGTAGTATCTCCAAAGATTGCCGTTGTAAAGCCTACAAGCTCATCAGCCGACTTCGAGGCTCCTCAGCAGGTGGTTACGGGCAATGCTGGTTCAATCAAGTCGCCACTGCCAGGTAACGTATCTAAGATTAAGGTTCAGGAGGGTCAGGCTGTTAAGGCAGGTGATGTTCTTATGACCTTGGAGGCAATGAAGATGGAGAACGAGATTATGGCTCCTGCGGCAGGTACCGTGAAGAAGATTTACGTTGCCGAGGGCAAGGCTGTGCAGCAGGGTGAGGCTCTCATCGACTTGGCATAGTACTAACTCTTTAACTGTGTATATAAGATGAAGAGTCTAAAATTCTATTTCTCATTGCTTCTGTCAACTGCTATGCTCGCTATCGCTGTGCCAGCTATGGCTCAGGATGCTGAGGCAGTAGTTGACAATGCGGTGGCAGAGTTGGCCGAGGTTGCTGAGGTTGCTGAGGTTGCTGAGGCTGCGCCTGTGGCTGAGGCTACGCAAGTAGATGGCACACAAGGCCGTGATAACTCGGCTATCGACGAGAGCTTTAGCGTTAGCAAGGCTCTTGAGGATTTTGTTAATCAGTCTGGTTTCAAGGGCTTTGCCAAGGATTGGCGTTTTGCGGTGATGATTCTCATTGCATTCGTATTGCTCTACTTGGCTATTGTTAAGAAGTTCGAGCCACTCCTCTTGATGCCTATCGCCTTTGGTATGTTGCTTACCAACCTCCCTGGTGCCGATATGTTCCACTCGGAGTTCTTCGCAGGGGGTCATGTTCATTGGGAGAACTTCGCTCTTGGCTCAGCAGGCTTGCTCGACTACCTCTATTTGGGTGTTAAGCTTGGTATCTATCCTTGCTTGATATTTATCGGTGTAGGTGCTATGACCGACTTTGCTCCACTTATTGCTAACCCCAAGAGCTTGCTTTTGGGTGCTGCGGCTCAGATTGGTATCTTCGCAACATTCCTCGGAGCGTTGGCCTTGGGCTTTAACTATTGGGAGTCTGGTTCTATCGGTATCATTGGTGGTGCTGATGGTCCTACGGCTATCTACCTCACTTCGAAGCTTGCTCCACACTTGTTAGGTCCTATTGCTGTTGCAGCCTACTCATATATGGCGTTGGTACCTGTTATCCAGCCACCTATTATGAAGTTGCTCACAACAGAGAAGGAGCGTAAGATTGAGATGAAGCAGCTTCGCAGCGTATCACAGCGCGAGAAGATTATCTTCCCTATCGTTATTACTGTTATCATCGCTATTCTGTTGCCATCGGCAGCACCGCTTATCGGTTGCTTGATGCTCGGTAACTTGATGAAGGAGTGTGGCGTTACGGAGCGTCTATCTAAGACTGTGCAGAACGAGCTTATGAATATCGTTACCATCTTCCTTGGTATCTCGGTAGGTGCTACGACAACAGCCGATGCCTTCCTTAACTGGCAGACTCTCGGTATTCTGTTGTTGGGTGTTATCGCCTTCTCGTTTGGCTCGGCAAGTGGTGTATTGCTCGCTAAGCTTATGAATCTCTTCTCTAAGGAGAAGATTAACCCACTTATCGGCTCGGCAGGTGTATCGGCAGTACCTATGGCCGCTCGCGTATCGCAGACTGTAGGTCAGCAGTATAATCCTGGTAACTTCTTGTTGATGCACGCTATGGGTCCCAACGTAGCAGGTGTTATTGGCTCGGCAGTTGCCGCAGGTATCTTGCTCGCCTTCCTCCCATTGTAATCTTTGGGGGAGAGTATAAGCTAAGCCTCGGGATTTATGGTCCCGAGGCTTATTGTTTTTCTTGTTAGGAGCTATAAATAGCTGTAAGCATATATAGTGCGAATATAAGTGGTGCTGTGGGGACTATAGCTGTGTATAGAACCTAAAAAAGTGAGGCTGACTAAAAAGTCTGTAAGGCTTTGAAGTCAGCCACTAGACCATAGTATATCATTTTGCTGAGGCGACACCTCTCGATAACTAAAGGCTCAGGCTGTAGTGGCTAACTATAGCCTATTGTCGAAGTACTCAAAAAATCGCTCCTTATAGTTCTCTCCCAAGGGGATATACTCGCCATTGTCAAGGAAGATGCGCCCCTTGGTGTAGCTCGATATGCGCTTAAGATTGACGATGTATGAGCGGTGTACACGCAAGAAGCTATCCTGTGGCAGCGATGTCTCCATATTCTTTAGGCGGAAGAGGGTGGTAATCGTCGAGCTACCCTCGATATGTAGGCGCACATACTCACCAGCACTCTCCAAATATACGATGTCGGCAATCTTGACAAGCTGTGTCTTATAGTCAGCCTTGACAGATATAAACTCCTTGTCGGACTGCTCGGCCTCGTTCTGCGCTATGGCACTCTCAGCAGCGTGGCACCTCTCTACAAGGTCGACAAGCGAGATAATCTTCTGCGAGGCCTTCATAAACTCGTCATACGAGAATGGCTTGAGCAGGTAGTCTATAGCGTTGAGCTTAAAGCCATCGAGGGCAAACTCGGGGTGTGCCGTAGTGAAGATTATGTAGTGGTTGCTCTTAAGTGCGCGCACAAACTCTAAACCCGTCATATCGGGCATATTGATATCGACGAATATAAGATCTACGTTTTGCTCCGAGAGGACCTTCTCGGCCTCATAGGCACTGCGACATGTAGCCACCAGCTCAAGCTGCTCGGTGCGGTCGATATAACTCTTTATCTGGAGAAGTGCCAAAGGCTCATCATCTATTGCTATACATCTTACCATACTACTTATCTGTTAGAGGGATTAATAATTCTACTATATAAACTTTGCTGTCTGAGTTATCCGTTGTGAGCATATATCTGTCACCAAAGAGAATCTCCAGACGCTTGGTGATATTGCTAAGTCCTATGCCACTGCGCTCGGTGTTCTTCCTGTCGTTGTTATGGCGGCTATTGGCTACTATGCAGCTTAGCTCGCCATGATCTACCGACACCGAAATACGTATGAACGACTCGTTGTTGTAGCTGATGCCGTGCTTAAAGGCATTCTCCACAAGTACAATGAGTAGCAGTGGCGGAAGCTTTACGCGACGACAGATAGCCATGTCGGGGGTGTTAAACTCGATGTTTACCTCGTCAATATAGCGTATCTTCATTAGGCGGATATAGCTATTGAGAAACTCCACCTCTTTGTCGAGTGTCGTGTATTGCTCACTTGAGTCGTAGAGAATGTGTCGTAGCATATGCGACAGCTCCATTACGTTCTGCTTGGCCATCTGGCCATCGATATCTATCATCGCGTGGATGTTGTTCAGAGTGTTCATCAAGAAGTGAGGGTTAATCTGATACTTCAGATACTCCATTTGTGTCTCGATATTCTCCTTCTGTAGTTGGGCCATCTGTTGCTCGGTGAGTATAGCCCGATAGTAGAGCTTAATCATCGAGTTAGCACCAGCCATCAGTATGCCAAAGAGCACATTCCAATACCACGCCAACTCCGTAAGTGATGCCTTATCCCTTAGGTCTATGTCGCCCTGCCAATAGCGGAAGTCGAGAACTTCAATAGTGCCAAATACCGCAACTACAAGTCCGATAAGCAGAATGATATACCATCCATACCTATTTCGCATTAGTAGAGGTGTGAGTAGGTAGTTGTGTACCAGAAAGATAAAGAAATAGGGGGTTATCTTAACCCACGAGATGATTACCTTACCAAAGTCGATAGCCTCCTCCGACATAAGGTGGGCATTCATAAATGGGATAAGATATATGGCGGCCCACACAAAGGCATAGAGAATATTCTCGCCAAGCCATATTGTTCTAAATGCACTCCTGATGTTCATAGTAACAAAGGTAGTATTTTTGCACGAATAAGCAAAACAATTTGCCCAATTATAAACGGCTGCGCACTTTTGTTCAATAAACTTAGACCCTGTCGAGCAGTCGCTTTATAGGCCCAAGGTGTAGTAGCAGCTCAAATAGTCGCGCTGGCAGTATCGAGCATATAGCCACGACTGTCTTAGTGAAAAAACCTGGTGTAAGCCTTCGTCGCCCTCGCATCATGGCCTTCACGCCGCGCCGAGCAAGCTTCTCGGGCGACATCATCACGCCAAGTGATAGAAATAGTGCTCGTGCCCTGTCGCTAAGCTTGTAGAATGGGGTGTTCACCGCTCCCGGGTATATGGCTGTGACACTCACGCCGTAGCGGTGCAGCTCGTACCATAGTGCCGAGGCGAAGCTCTTAAGGTAGGCCTTTGTCGCGCTGTAGTGTGCGATTGTGGGGTAGGGTAGCCATGCTGTTGATGATGACATTATGAGTATATGCCCACTATGGCGACTCTTGAAGAGCTTGCCGAAGTAGTGACATAGCAGTGTCGTCGTTGTGCAGTGCAGTGTGATGATTGTCGCAAGCCTCTCTGGCTCGGTATTTACTAATGTCGAGAATAGCAACATCCCAGCGTTGCATATCAGTACTTCGACATTGTAGCCACGCTCTGTACAGATGTCGAAGATTGTTTTGGCCGCTTGTTCGGATGCTAAGTCGATATTTAGCGTTACGACCTTGGCATTGTATGTCGTGGTTATCTCTTTGGCTACCTCGTCAAGCTGCTCTGGCTGGTTACTTACTGCTACGATGTCGTAGCCTCGCTTAGACATCTCCATAGCGTAGCAGCGACCAATACCCGATGATGCTCCTGTTATTAATGCGTAACTCATACGACAAAGATACAAAAGATACGAAAAAAATAGTATCTTTGCGTAGCGAAATTTAACAATGATGGCTAAGAAGATTGAGAAGACAAATGCTGCACGCCTTTTGGATAGGGCAAAGATAGCTTACGAGTTAGTTCCCTATGTTGTCGATGAGGACAACCTTGCTGCTACGCACGTTGCTGAGGAGCTGGGCGAGGATATCGCTACGGTGTTTAAGACGTTGGTTCTGCGTGGCGATAAGACAGGGCCATTTGTCTGTGTCATTCCAGGAGATATGGAGGTAGACCTTAAGGCGGCGGCTCGCGTGTCGGGTAATAAGTGGGCCGAGATGATAGCTCTCAAGGAGTTGTTGCCACTTACGGGGTATATACGAGGTGGCTGCTCGCCTATAGGTATGAAGCGTGCCTTTCCCACATTTATCCATACTACGGCTCTTACTCACGAGCGCATATATATCAGTGCTGGTGTCCGAGGCCTTCAGCTTGCCATTGCTCCACAGCCTCTTATCGACTATGTGGGTGCTACGGTTGCAGATATAGCGACTCAGTCGTAAAAGCCCAGGGTCTCGGGAAGGTGCGAAAAAAAATCGGCAACTTGCTAACTATTAGCTTGTTACCGATATTCTTTGTAGCGAGAGAGAGACTTGAACTCTCGACCTCATGATTATGAATCATGCGCTCTGACCAGCTGAGCTATCTCGCCATTGCCTTAAAAGCGTTGCAAAGATAGGGCTTTTTTCTAAACTTCCAAAATATTTTGTAACTTTTTTAATAAATTTATTTTAAGTATCTTTCTTATCCTCTGACGACAATATATATATTACACTGGTTCAATGTAAATTAGCTCTTTATCTCGCTTGCGGCGCGGCACAACAAGTATAATCGTAGATATTATGGCTATTACGATATAGCATATGGCAACACCCTCCGTCGAGAGCGAATACTCTATCGAAATGGACTCCCACCGAGCCACGTAGCTCACTACGCTATTTTGGAACTCAGCAGCCCATTGGCTCACCATTGCAAGATATTGGCTTATTGGGTGGGGCATCATCAGGGCTGCCAAGCCGAAAAATACAATGGCGTAAGTGAAGAGTATAACCACAGGGGTTAGGGCGATGCTTGCAAGAGTGATATAACCAAAGGTGTGTGATACTATAGGTAGGGTCCACAGTGTGGCCATAGTGCCGATAACTATGGATGAGGCCAGATATCGCACTATCCATTTAGAGCTCTTGATACGACGTAAAAGAGGAGTACCCCATAGAACAATGCCTGCAACAGCGAGGGCCGAGAGCTCGAAACTGATATCGTAGAGGTAGCTCGGGCGATATATCAGCATTATAAGTAGTGTTGCACATAGCGAATTGACAGATACATACTCCCTACATAGCACCTTCGATAGTTGTAATATGCTGACCATTATAGCGGCACGAATAATAGGTGCCGAGAGTCCACTCATAACGGCAAATATCCATATAAATATGATTGTAAGAAGGTCGGCAATAAGGTGTCCGCGATATATAAATCCCAGTGGCATGAGCAGTGTTATAACCACCATATAGACGATGCCGAGGTGTAGTCCCGATACGGCAAGAAGGTGTGCAAGGCCAGTCTTGGTGTAGTCGTCGCGCAGCTGTGGTGTCATGGCGTGGCGCGAGCCTGTTACCATGGTTTGCATGATGGCATGGGCGTTGCTGTCGCGCCTATATTGTGATAATTTATCCGTTGCGCGGATATGTAGCGTGGAGGTCCTATTGCGCTCTATGGAGATGATATTACTACGGCCTATAGCTACGCTGCCGACATACTCCCTATTGTGCATTAGTGTGTTGTACTCGTCGTGTTTAGATATATCGTCGCGGAGCTTGCCCCATATAGATACTCTGTCGCCAGCATGTATGCTATCTGTACGTAGCCAAAGTACCACCTTATCATTCGCGCTGCGTGTGTCATCCTCTCCTCGCCACTGCACTATTTTACCATCGGCACGGCTATAGCCTTCGCGCTGTGCTGGGGTCGAGGTGACATCGATTATCATCTCTACCAAGCTATCTTTGGGCAGCGTGGCGTGTGGTTTGTTTATCTCGGCAGCGATAAACCCCGTAAGAAGTATAGCCATAAAAGCATAAAGTAGCGATATACTATAGCGGTAATATCGCCAGTATATAACCATAATCACCATCGTTGCAGCAAGGGTTATCCATAGAGGTATGGATATATACCTTGCTAAGAGGATACCTGCGATATATGCAATTAGTGCTATGAACATATAGCAAAATTAGTAATAACTGCGTACAAAAACAAGTGGGAGACCAACTAAAAGTCTGCCTCCCACGAAATATGATATTGTAGTTGGGTTAGTCCTCCTCAATAACTCCTGTCCAGTTGCAGGTAATATTGTTGCCAAGGCAGTCGTAACCATCTAGAACAATTGTAGAGTTACCATTGCCAGCGTCAGAGATTGTAAGCTCGCCATCGATAATCATAGCGTAGCCATTATACGCACCACCACCATTGACGTAGTCGAATAGCCATGTACCTACGGCCTGTGCATAGTCGTTAGTGAAGCCTGCCATCATAACGCCCTTGCCTGGGGTGTATGAGCATCTGTATGTGCCGTAGAGGTCACCATCCTTAGATGTGTTGTTTGTGATAATGTCGAGCTGAAGCGTGTCGCCATACACATAGCCATTAGCCTTGTTCATTATCATAATAGTGTAGTTCGAGTAGCCCACCTGCCAGTAGTCGCCCTCATATGTCCACTTAGCTCGGTGCTCACCCTCGAAGGTGACGTTGCGATCCGAGGTAAGAGTACTCTGTGCATCCTTCTCTTGACCTCCTACAGGGTTATCGTTGCCGCCATCATTGCCACCATCGTCGGTAGCATCTGTAAGCTCTAGACCACCCGTGTAGGTTACCTTGTGGGTAACGCCATCGATTATAGCCTCAAGGACAATCTTATTGTCAGATACCATTATTGTGGCGTTGTCAAAATAGAAAATCTCGGTATCCTCGACACTATCGCCAGTGAGGATAAGCTGGCTATTCTCGCTGTTAATAGTGTTAGGTGCTCCACTATTATTGCTGTCGAAGGTGTAGAGACCATTAGGAAGTGTTGTGCTACCAGTAACTGGTGAAAATAGATCGACATAGTAGTATGTGCCGTTGGTATAGGCCTGTCCTGCATTGTTTAGACCCTGGTCTGACAGGAAGAAGGCGTAGCGATCTGCACCCTCGCCATACTTCTGACCATAGAAGTAACCATCGATGCACAATGCCTTGAACTCTACCTTGTCACCATTATTATTGCCGTTATCCCCATTATCACCGTTGTCGCCATTAACCGAAGCCTGCTCGATGATGATTGATGTTACCTCGTTGATGTAGCCGATCTCGACGATAGCCTCGCGTGCTGCGCCACTATTAGCCTTCACATCGATGCGGATAATGCCTACGGCTGGCTGTGTGATATTGCCAAGCATATCATCACCGCTTACAACCCTTGTTGTAACACCCTCACCCTCGACAGGCGATACAAGGTTGTACGATACGGTTACAGTGTCGCCATCGGCATCTACCTCAACAGTTGTGGGTGATGTGAGGAAGAGGTGCTGCTGTCCAGTCTGTGTGTTATCCTTTTCGCACGATGCAAATAGGATTGAAAGGCCAATGGCCCAAAGAGTAAAGATTCTTCTCATAGTAGTATGTGTTGTTTGATAATCCTAACTATGGCGCAAAGATATAAAAAAAATGTTATCCGCACTAAAAAACGTGGAAAAAGATAAGAAAAAGATAAGATAGGGGTCTATAACCAAGTGGTTTATCCCACTCTATAGTTTAACAACGGGGAGCTCGTCCCACGAGGTGGTGTAGCGAGGTGAGCGGTGGCGGCTTAAGGCCTTAACATTGCTATGTCCCTCCGAGGCGAGCACTATGCCACGACCCTCGGATTTGCGGTTTATTTCATCTATGGCCTGCATAAGGCGGTGGTGACGCTCGTTGCTCTCTGCCGAGAACATCGATATGGGCGTACCCTCGCGAGGTGTTATTGCCGAAGCTATAACGCCCGCCTTCTTGTACCCTGCGCCTCGCACAAATATCTCGGCTAAGGCCTCGCGTGAGGCTCGAACTATGGCGAGCGTGCTATCCGTAGGCTCGATGAGAGGTATGGTTATATGTCCGCACTGCTGAATATCGGAGGTGTGGAAACGGTTGGTAGCTGCAAATACCGTAAGTCGCGAACATACGGAGTGCTGCTCGCGCAGTCGCTCAGCTGTCATTGCGGCAAACTTGGCAATCTGCTCCGAGAGCTCTCCTATATCGTAAATCTCGCTTGAGAAGCTGCGTGAGTTGCAGATGCTCTGCCTCGGTTCGGCGACACTATCAAAGCCTATGGCTGGTATACCATGCAGCTCGCGCCAGGTGCGTAATCCCACAACTCCCATGCGACGCATAATCCACCCCTCGTTGAGCCTATAGAAGTCGTAGGCCGTATTTACGCCTTGCTCCTTGAGGCGTGGTGCCGAGCGACGGCCAATGCCCCAGACATCCTCGATGGGAAAGCGTTTAAGGACCTTTTCGATATCTGCATCGCGGTGCATAAAGCAGCCGCCACGTAGCTTAGGATAGCTCTTGCAGAGCTGTGCGGCAATCTTGGCCAATGTCTTTGTGGGTGCTACGCCGACAGATACAGGTATCCCCGTAAGTTTGCGACAGCGCATCGAGAGTCCCTTCGAGAAGGTGTCGAAGTCGACATTGTCAACCCCACGCATATCCAAGAAGGCTTCATCTATCGAGTATACCTCTATCTGGGGTGCTACCTCTCGGAGTATCGAGCGTATGCGGCGCGAGAAGTCGGCATAGAGGGCCATATTGCCCGAGAACACCGCTATGTTGTTCCTCTCAATAAGGTCGCGCAGCTTAAAGTATGGGTCGCCCATCTTTACACCCAATGCCTTGGCTTCATTCGAGCGTGCTATGGCACAACCATCGTTGCGCGACAGCACAATGACGGGTCGCCCCTCAAGGTCGGGACGAAATACTCGCTCGCACGAAACGAAGAAGTTGTTGCAGTCGGCTAAGGCAAACATCTCGCAAGGGTTTCGGTCTACTACGCCTTCTTGATAATATAGGTGACTACACCCCAGATGGCAAACTCGTTGTCGGCCGTAATGCGTATGGGCTTATACTTAGGATTGGCGGCGATGAGCAGTGTGTGGTCACTGTGACGCTCTACGCGCTTTACGGTAAACTCCCCGTCGATAAAGCATACTGCCGAGCAGCCGTTATAGGGCTCAATGCTTCTGTCGACGATGATTATGTCACCCTCGTCCATCTCGGCCTCGACCATCGAGGTGCCACCCACGCGGAAAAAGAAGGTCGAGGCAGGGTGACGCACCAGAAGTTTGATAAGGTCAAGTTTTTCGCGCGGCTCGTCATCGGCAGGCGATGGGAATCCTGCACGTACCTCACCGAGCATATCGGCTTCTAGTGACGACGTAGTATCTATTATATATGGCTTCATATTCGCTATTTTGTAGTCTCCTCGTCGTATATCGCATCGTAAAGTCTGCGTAGTTGCTCCCTGTTGGCTATAATCTGTCGCAGACGCTCTAATTGGCAGCTGTTCTCCGACTCTTCGAGCCACAGACGAAGGTAACCACCATAGTTATACTTCTTGTCGAGGTGCTCCACCATGCGTGCATAGCCCTGCTCACGGTCTAACGTGGGGCAGTTGGCAAGGGTATACTGTATCGTGCGCCTTATTATCACCTCGGGGATAATCTGACGGTCGGCCTCCGCGACTATGCATCCATATATCGTGCGCGGTGCCGACTGCGATGAGGCTCTATGGTCCTCGACGGCATCGCCCATAGTAGCTATCTGCTCGGGTGTAAACCACTGTGAAAGATAGCCGTCAGCGAGGAGTATCCTCTTAGATGCTGTGTGATGGTTCTCGCGCCCCTCAATAAGTCCTGTGTCGTGATAGGCCGCTATGGCGTAGGCCATGTTGCTATCGACCTTGTACCGCTCGGCAAGGGCCAAGCTGCGCTCAATGACCGACATAGCGTGGTCGCGCCTATGTGCAGCATCGTGGAGGTCGTAGCGAGGAAGTATCTCGCGCTCGATATACTCTTGTAGCTCTCTGTTAATCATTATCTTGGCATATTATCCTACAACAACCTCTACGAGATCTTCGCGACGTAGATACCTGTGGGCCAACTGCTGCACCTGCTCGGGGGTGATAGCTATGATGGCTTTGAGGTTCTCCTCTGTTGAGCTATTGTCTACGCCACACATAATATTCTCAATGGTCACATCGGCAATACCAAACGGACCATCGAGGATGCGTAGTATCTCACCAATCATCATATTCTTGGCTATTTGCAGCTCATCCTCGTCGACAAGTTCATTGCGCAGACGCTCAATCTCGTAGTATATCTCGTTAAGAGCTGCCTGAGACTCTTCGCGTCGCACCTGCGTAGCTATGGCCAGGTAGCCAGCCTTGTCGAAGTTTATCATCGCAGCCATAACACCATAGGTGTATCCATTCTTCTCTCTAAGGTTCTGCATTAGACGCGAGCTAAAGTATCCACCCAAGATGGTGGCTACGACCTGCATGCCCACAAAGTCGGGGTGGCTACGTGGAAAGAGTAGACGGCCTATGCGTATTGACGATTGCAGCGCACTATCTATCGATTTGCATACTCGGTGCGTGGGGCGTGGCTCGGGAAACGATACTTTAGGCTGCTCGCCTGAGGGTAGTGCCTCGGCTATAGCTTCGAGGCTCTGCATAACCTCATCATCTATCCTGCCGCTACACACCACAAAGCAGTTACCTGCGGTGTATAGCTCGTTGTAGAGTGCTACCAAATCCTCGCGCGTGATGTCGTCGTAAAGACTCTCATCGGCACTTGTGCCGTATGGGTGATCAGCACCAAAGAGTGCTGTGCCAAAGAGCTCGCGCGACTGCACGTCTATCTTCTTGCGCTCGATGGTAAGGCCCTGTTTGCGCTTGGCACAATATGTTCTTAACTCCTTATCCTCAAATGATGGATGTAGTATTATCTCGCGTGCCACTTTACATGTATCGTTGTAGAACTTCTTGAGCGATACAAACGATATGTAGACATAGTCGCGGTCTATATTTACGTCGAAATAGGAGCCATAGAAGTCGAGAGCTTCGGCTATCTGCTGTGCCGACATTGCGTGGCTACCCTCACTGAGCATATTTACCGTTGTCGAGGCAGTGAAGGGCTTATGCTGCATTGATGTGCCAGCACGGAATACAAACGTAAAACGCACGACCTCAAAATCCTCTGAGCGTAACGTATATATCTTAACACCATTCTTCGTAGTGTACTCTTCGGCACGTGGCATCACTACGCTATCGGGGATAACTATCTGTGGTTGCTCTATCATTGTTTTGCTCGGTATATAAGTGTTGATGAGTTCTCGGATGTAAATCTCTCTGAGGCAAAGGCCATCACCTCCTCGCGCGTTATGCTACGGAAGATGTCGCCCTCCTCGTTTATCAGCTCTATGCGCCCCGTCATAGCGTAGAAACTTAGGTTCATAGCCTTATTCATTACGTTTATCTCGCCCATAAGCATATTGGCCTCGAACTTATTCTTTACCTTCTCTAACTCGTAGTCCGAGATGTTACCCAGCTTAAGATCGTTAAGCTCGCCCCATAGTGCCGCTATCGCCTCCTCCTCGGTTGTCGTAGGCATAAGCCTACCCTTGATGATGAAGAGCCCTGCGTCGAGGCTACCTGTGATGTAGGCGTTGACGCTTGAGAACATACCACTCTCCTTGATAAGGCGGTTTACTAAGCGCGAGGACTCTCCTCCAGCCAAGAGATCCGAGGCTAAATCACCGATGAAGAAGTCGCGAGAGAGCCTGTCGCCCATATGGAAGGCTATCGAGATGTCCGTAGCTGGCACGTCGCGCTCAACGACTAAGTGCCGCGCCTTGAGCTGCTCGGGCTCTTGTGGTATGGTGGGGATGGTGCCCCCTAAGTCCTCGATGTCTGCAAAGTACTTTGTGGCCAACTCTATCATCTCCTGCTCATCCATATCGGCCGATATGGCGAGTATAGCCTGCGAGGGGCGGTAGTGTAGGGCGTAGAATGAGCGTATATCCTCCATCGTGGCGCGCTCGATATGCTCCGATGAGATGCCTATCGTGGGCCAGCGATAGGGGTGATGCTTGTAGCACAGCTCACGCAGCAGATGTTGCTCGTCGCCATAGGGTTGATTTAGGTATCGTTGCTTATACTCCTCGATGACCACCTGCTTCTCGGCCTCTATAGCCTCGTCGCTGAGGTCGAGGTTACACATACGGTCGCTTTCGAGCCAGAGTGCTGTCGCTATATTCTCCTTAGGCAGGGTGATGTAGTAGTTGGTGTAGTCGTTAGTGGTGAAGGCGTTGTTCTCGCCACAAGCCAATTGTATAGGCAGGTCGAAGTCGGGCACATTACTTGTGCCACGAAACATAAGATGCTCGAAGAGGTGTGCAAAGCCTGTCCTCTCCTCCGATTCGTTACGCGCACCTACCTTGTATAGTATATTTATCGCCGCGAGCTTAGATGCGTGGTCGCGGTTTACGAGTATTGTCAAGCCATTATCGAGGCGTTTCTCTTTGTACTTTATCATAGTTGCTTAAGTTAAGCTAATATCAACAAAGGTAGTAAAAAAATAGCAATTTGCAATATTACTTATCAGCTCTATCTTGTGATATTTTTAATCGTTATCTGGATATAATGTCCAAAAAAAGTGATATCTTTGTGTTGTAATAACTCATATAACATGCAAAATTATGACCGCTAAGAGTTCTACATCGCAATCGTGGCTTAGTCGCATATTCAAAACCTACATCGTCGATGCCTTAAGCTATATGGCCATGGGCCTCTTCTGCTCACTTATCTTGGGCCTTATAATTAGCCAGATAGCTAAGATACCGGGTCTTGAGTTCCTTTCGGTAATCGCTCGTCTATTACAGCTCGACCTTGTTGTCGGTGGCTCCATAGGCTTGGCGATAGCCTTAGGACTTAAGCGTGACCCCTTGGTGACTATCTCGGCTGTGGCTGTTGGTGCTCTGGGATATAGCCTTGGTGGGACGTGGGGCGATGTTGGAGGCAACCCCATAGGTGCTTATCTTGCCGCTATTGTCGGTATCGAGGCAGGCTCGTTGGTGTCGAAGCGCACACCCGTAGATATTATCATTACACCACTCGTTGCGGTAGTGTGTGGAGGTCTATTCGCTCAATATTGCTGTGTCCCCATCGGTGAGTGGGTGATGTCACTTGGTGAGGTTATCAACCGAGCTACAATGCTCAATCCATTTATTATGGGTATCATCGTGTCTGTATCGGTAGGCTGCATATTGACCCTCCCAATCAGCTCGGCAGCACTATGTATATCTATCGGCCTTAGTGGTCTTGCGGCAGGTGCTGCTACGGCAGGTTGTTGTGCCCAGATGGTAGGTTTTGCCGTCATTAGCTTCAAGGATAACGGCATAGGTGGTCTTGTGTCGCAGGGACTTGGTACCTCGATGTTGCAGATAGGCAATATTGCGCGTAAACCGATTATATGGCTTGCGCCAACCCTTGCATCGGCAATCCTCGGCCCTATATCGACCATGCTCTTTAAGATGACCAATAGTCCAGCAGGTGCTGGTATGGGTACATCGGGTTTGGTAGGCCCTATAGGGTGTTGGGACTCTATGTCTGCCACTACGGACCCTATGCTGCTAATATGTGAGATTGTAGGTCTATACTTTATAGCTCCCGCGCTCCTGAGTCTTATGTTACACGCCATGATGAAGCGTCTTGGCTGGGTAAAGGATGGCGATATGCGTTTGCAACGTTAGTTGCTACCTTTTGCTCTCGGCCTCGCGGTATATATCTCGCAGTCTGTCCGACATAAAGTATTGGAAGACTCCACGCAGGAACATATACGATGTGAAGGCGAGCCATATAGCGTTGTTGCCTATAAGCCAGCTACTGCCATATAGCAATACGAAATAGCATACCGATGACCATATCATCGAGTTGCGCATTATGCGGCTACGTGTAGCCCCCACCATTATGCCATCCATAACGAAGGGGAGTGCCGAGGCTATAGGTATGATGATAATCCACCCGATATACTGCTCGGCAACGGCCAAGAGTGCCCCAATATCGCTATTTTCGGAGTCGACAAGCAGGCTAAATATATCGCGCCACCAACCTACGTACACACCTACATATATAAACGATACAACGAAGCACCACACCACGCAGAGGCGTATGCAGCGTTTTAGCGACTTAACATCGCGCGCTCCGATAAAGCGTCCTGTAAGGGCCTCGGCAGCGAAGGCAAAGCCATCATTCATATACGAGAATAGTGTAAAGAGCTGAAGGAGTATAGTGTTGACCGCCAGTATGTTCTTGTCGCCCATATCAGCCGATGCTTTAGTAAAAAATGTGTATACGGCAACCAAGCAGAAGGTACGTATTATGATGTCGCTATTTATCGAGAAGAACCGCTTCATGGAGCTTAGTTCCATAACCTCGCTCCAGCTAACCTTGACCAATCTGTGGCTATACTTAGCGATAATTATGACCACCATAGTCACCACGCCTGTCCACTGTGCCACGACAGAGGCCAAGGCGATGCCCTCAAGGCCATAGTCGCCAACAATAGAGAAGAGGTAGCTGAAACATATATGCAGCACGTTGACAAGTATCGCTACCGACATAGGTATTACCGCATTCTGCATACCTGTAAGCCAGCCATTGAACGCAAAGAGCATAATACCAGCAGGTACGGCCCAAATGCGTGTGTAGAAGTAATCGGCTATCATAGCATCGCTCGCGCTGTCCCCTGTGCTCATAAACCATAGCGAGAACTCGCCAATGGGCCACTGCAATGCAAAGGCTGCAACACCTACAGCGAGGGCGACACAAAGGGCGCGCCACAGCATTAGCGTGTACTCCTTATGCTCGTTGGCACCATACGCCTGGGCCGTAAGACCACTGGTGCCCATACGGATAAATGAGCAGTTCCAATATATAAAGTTAAATATCGCCACACCAATAGATAATGCGCCTATGGTCGTGGCACCATCGGCATCAGCAACGCGACCAGCGATAAACGTTGAGGCAATACCCATCAACGGTACGGTGATATTCGATATAATGTTTGGTACGGCAATGCGCAGAATCTCCCTATTCATAATCTCAAATTTTGCACCGCAAAGTTATAATAATTTACTATATAATAACACTTTTTGTGGCATAGATGTTGATAAAGTGTGGGATATTAAAAAAAATGGTTACCTTTGCGACGAATTTATAAAAATTATATTTTAGATGAAAACAAATAACACAGACTCAACAGCTAACGTATCGCGTTTTGCTCGCGACAAACGTCAGAGAGTAAACACTACGGAGCGCGTTGAGCGTAGTCCTCGTCCTCGCCGAGATGGCGACAACGAGGGTAAGAGAGAGTACCGCCCACGTGTGGCTAAGGCAGAGAAGCGTACATCGTACAATCCCCACTTTACCTCGGACAACCGCCTGCGTCCCGAGTATGAGTCATCGCGTCGCTCCGAGGAGCGCGTAGAGCGAGGTTATGGTCGTTCAGAGCGTACTGAGCGTGGCTATAACCGTACTGAGCGCACAGAGAGAACAGAGCGTAGTTTCAATCGTAACGACCGTACATATCGCAGCGAGCGTGATGAGCACACCTCACGTGGTGAGCACCGCACACCAGCAAGCCGCTCGATGTCGGCAGAGCGTAGCTCAGGACAGAGAAGTGGTGCTAAGCGTAGCTATGCCCCCAAGCGTGATGAGAAGCCTCGCTCATATCCTAAGTATAACCCCAATCGTGGCAATGGCGAGATTCGTCTAAACCGCTTTATCTCGCAGTCGGGTGTATGCTCACGTCGCGAGGCCGATGACTTCATCCTTGCAGGTGTTGTCACCGTAAATGGCCAGGTAGTTACCGAGCTTGGTACAAAGATTCTGCCTACAGACGAGGTGCGATTCAATGATGAGCGTCTTCAGGGCGAAAAGCATGTATATATCGTACTAAACAAGCCTAAGGGTTATGTCACATCTCTCGATGACCCATATGCAGATAAGACCGTTATGGACCTTGTAAAGGGGGCATGCACCGAGCGTGTCTATCCCGTAGGTCGCCTCGACAAGAACTCGTTGGGACTGCTGCTTATAACCAACGATGGCGACATCACTCGTCAGCTTACACACCCCTCGAATCGTAAGAAGAAGATATATCATGTGACCCTTGACAAGCCCCTTACTCGTGCGGATATGGATACTCTTACTGAGGGTATTACGCTCGAAGATGGCGATATCTTTGCCGATGAGATAGCCTATGCTTCAGACGATAAGAAGAGTGTCGGTGTTGAGATTCACTCTGGTCGCAACCGTATCGTTCGTCGTATGTTTGAGCATCTTGGCTATACCGTGCAGAAACTCGATAGGGTATATTACGCAGGCCTTACCAAGAAGAACCTTAAGCGTGGAGCTTGGCGTTTCCTTACACGAGATGAGGTTATGCGTCTTAAGACGGGCCAATACGAGTAATATGTTGTGATAGCGGCACTACTGTGACGCTTCAGTCGAAATGGCGAATGGGAGATACGTCAGTATACCCCATCCGCCATTTCTCGCTTTAGCTCTCACCGCAAGGTGAAACAAACTCTCGCACAATTATAGAGTTATTTATACTCCTATATAAACACAATAAACCCCGAATGGATATATCCTTTCGGGGTTTATCGTGTCGTTTGCTCAAACTTGATTACTTAATCTCCCAAGTCTGACCTGAGCGCAAGAGATCGTCTACACACTTAATCTTAGCAGTAGCCTTAACATCCTCAACCTGCTGCTGTACGCGCTGGTCATACACATTCTCGTCATCCACATCGCGGATAACACCCACAGCTACAGGGTACTCTGGATACTTCATAGCCGCCAACATTGAGTGAAGAGTAGTATCTGCGGTCTTAGCATCGTGTGTCAACACATCATCGAGAGTGTAGCCATCCTCGCCAATAGTGACAACCTTAAGACGCATATTCTCAAATACCAAACCCTTCTGCTTATCCTTGCCGAAGAGCATCTTCTCACCATGCTTAAGAACGATAGTATTCTCCTCGCGAGTAGCCTTATCGCCAGCAAACATAGCGTGGGTCTTGTCATTAAATATCATACAGTTGACCAACGCCTCGGTAACTGCCATACCCTTATGCTTAGCTGCTGCCAACAAGCACTCCTTAGTAAGCATAACCTCCTGGTCGATAGTTCGTGCAAAGAATGTACCCTTAGCACCAATAACCAACTCACCTGGAGTGAAAGGCTTCTCAACAGTACCGAAAGGTGAGGTCTTTGTAATCTTGCCAAGCTTAGTGGTAGGAGAGTACTGACCCTTTGTCAAACCATAAATCTCGTTGTTAAAGAGGATAACATTGAGGTCGATGTTACGGCGAATCGCGTGGATGAAGTGGTTACCACCGATAGCCAATGAGTCACCATCACCAGTACATACCCATACCGATAACTCTGGGTTTGCGGTCTTGATACCTGTAGCAATAGCGTTAGCACGACCGTGAATGGTGTGGAAACCAAAGGTCTTCATATAGTAGATAAAGCGCGATGAGCAGCCGATACCCGATACGAAGGTAAACATATTATGTGGCTTACCAAGGGCATCTGCAACCTCGGGCATAGCACGCTGCACAGCGTTAAGAATGGCGTGGTCGCCGCAACCGGGACACCACTTTACCTGTTGATCGCTCTTGAAATCAGCGGGTGTATATTTGAAATCTGCCATAGTGTTTCTTGTTTTAATTTTGTGGTGTTCCTAATATTATAACATTGACTCAACCTTCTCCTTAATCTCAATAACAGTGAATGGCTGGCCCTCAGTCTTGCCGTATGACTCGATAACTACATCGTGGAACTGCTGACGTAGGTAGCCAGCAAACTGACCCTCATTAAGCTCGCATACTACAATGCGCTTGTAACGCTTAAGAATCTCAGCAACACCCTTCTGCAAAGGATATATGTAGTTGAAGTGGAGGTGAGCTACGCTCTTGCCCTCATCCTGAAGCTGCTTAACTGCGCTATGGAGGTGACCACGTGTACCGCCCCAGCCGACTACCAATACATCGGCCTGCTCTGCACCGAATACCTCCAACTCAGGAAGCTCATCAGCAACAAGTTCAACCTTACGCTTACGTGTTGTAACCATCTCCTGGTGGTTCTTTGGATCGTGCGAGATGTTACCCTTGATATGATCCTTCTCAAGACCACCGATACGGTGCTCAAGACCCTCCTTACCTGGGAATGCCCAACCACGTGCGAGCTTCTCGTTGCGTAAATATGGCATAAACTCCTCACCTGAACGTGGCTCAACAATAGGAGGTACGATAGCAGGGTAGTCGCTCATAGATGGAATCTTCCAAGGCTCCGAGCCGTTAGCAATGAAACCATCTGAGAGGAGTATTACTGGAGTCATGTGTTCCATAGCTATCTTACCTGCCATGAATGCATAGTGGAAGCAGTCGCTTGGTGACGATGCTGCGATAACAACCATAGGACACTCGCCATTGCGGCCATAGAGAGCCTGGTTAAGGTCGCTCTGCTCGGTCTTTGTAGGAAGACCTGTAGATGGACCACCACGCTGTACGTCAACAACAACCAATGGTAGCTCTGCCATAACGGCCAAGCCCATAGCCTCGCTCTTAAGTGATATACCAGGGCCTGAGGTAGTGGTAACAGCGAAGTTACCAGCATAAGCAGCACCGATAGATGTACAGATACCTGCAATCTCATCCTCGGCCTGTACAGTCTTAACCCCTAGGTCTTTGCGCTTAGCAAGCTCCTCAAGAATTACCGTAGCAGGAGTGATAGGGTATGAACCACAGAAGAGTGGCAAGCCCGACTTCTCAGATGCTGCGCAGAAGCCCCAAGCGGTAGCTGTATTACCATTGATTGAGCGGTAAACACCCTTCTCAAGCTCGGCAGGTGCTACTGTATAGTTATTTGCGAACTGGTGTGTGTTAGCTGCGTAGTTGTAGCCAGCCTCAATAACTCGCTTGTTTGCCTCGGCAACCAAAGGATTCTTCTTAGCAAACTTAGAGTCGAGGAACTTCTTTGCGAAGTCATCTGGACGATTGTACATCCAGAAACAGATACCCAAGGCGAACATATTCTTGCACTTGACCATCGCCTTATTATCCATACCTGTATCCTTCAATGCCTCCTTAGTCATTGTTGTGATGTCTGGGATAACCACGTTGTAGCCCTCAAGACCAAGCTCTGCGATAGGGTCAAGAGTCTTGAAGCCAGCCTTAACGATGTTCTCCTCAGTCATTGTATCGCCATCGATAATAACCGTAGCCGATGGCTTAAGCCACTTGCGGTTAGCGATAAGAGCTGCGGGGTTCATTGCAACGAGAACATCGCAGTAGTCGCCTGGGTTATCAACACGGCTTGAGCCAAAGTGTACCTGGAAACCAGATACGCCTGCTACGGTACCCTGTGGGGCACGAATCTCAGCAGGATAGTCGGGGAATGTAGAAATTCCATTGCCGAACAGAGCAGATGTGTCCGAAAAGAGTGTGCCGGTGAGCTGCATACCATCACCTGAGTCACCCGAGAAACGGATAACCACATCCTGCAACTGTTGTACGTTTACATTGTCCATTGTAGTGTAGTTTGTAGTTTTATGTTATTAGTTTATTGTTTATTCACAACCACCTGAGGGTACATTATACATAGGACCCCTAAATTTCATACAAATATAGTAAAAATAATAATAGGGTGTATCAAAAAATGAGAATAAATTTCCCCAATATCTATTTTTAATTGCAAATGTAGGTTTATGTGTGGAATTTGTAGGTTGCTATCTTGCCAGATGGCTGTAAATGGACCGCTACCACAGTCTCAAACTTTGTGAACTCTCGTGACACCCTGTAGGGTCTATGTAATTCTGTGCGGAAGACCACCATATCGGAGCATAGAGCCTTTGTTACACTCTGCCCACATCTTGCTTGCTCCTCCTCGGGGTGGCATTTTTTACCAAACTCTTTACTGTTCTCGGGAATTTTATGGTGTTGCTAAAACTACATCTTTTTACTCAACCACTTAAGAAGCCGAAACTATCTTTTGTAGCAACTGACAAACTCTTTCAATAAAATTCAAAACAGCTTCTAAAAGAACGAGGGCGACTAATTTATTTTTAGTCACCCTCGTTTGAAGTGTTGTTGCTGATTATCGAACCTGACGGATAATCTCGCCACCATGCTTGATAGCCTCCTCGTTCTGTGGAAGCATCTTCCAAGCGCGCTCTGGCAAGGTCTTCTTAAGACCCTCCATAACGTTCTCCATCTTAACCACAGGGCGAACCTTGAGGTAAGCACCGAGAATCATGGTGTTGAACAACTTAGCCTGACCGAGGCGTGCGCACTCTGCTGTAGCGTCAATCTGATAAACGCTAATGTCAGTACGTGTTGGGTGGTGTGTAATACCGTTAGTGTCGTAGATAAGTACGCCACCTGGCTTCACCTGAGCCTCAAACTTGTCCATTGACTGCTGGTTAAGAACCACTACGCAGTCAAACTCGTGAGCGATAGGTGATGAAATAGGCTTATCCGAGAGGATAACGGTAACATTTGCGGTACCACCACGCATCTCAGGACCATATGAAGGCATCCAAGTAACCTCCATATCCTGCATAATACCAGAGTAAGCCAAAATCTTACCCATAGTGAGGACACCCTGTCCTCCGAAACCTGCAATGATTATTGTCTCTTTCATATTTGCTTACTCTTTAGTTGTGTCCTTCAAATCGCCGGGCTCGTAGAATGGCAACATATTCTTCTCAAGCCACTCGTTTGATGCAACAGGTGATAGTTTCCAACCGCTGTTACAAGTTGCAACAATCTCTACAAGGCTGAAGCCCTTGCCTGCCATAGCATTTTCAAATGCGTGACGGATAGCCTTCTTTGCCTTGCGGACATTTGCTGGTGTGTGAACAGTCTGGCGAGTAACATAGCATACGCCATCGAGGTGAGCCAACATCTGTGCAATCTTATAAGGATAGCCATTAAGCTTTGGATCACGACCATAAGGTGTGGTAGCGGTCTTCATGCCCAAAAGGGTAGTAGGAGCCATCTGACCACCAGTCATACCGTAGATAGCGTTGTTGATATAGATGGCAACGATATTCTCGCCACGTGCTGCAGCGTGAATAGTCTCACCAGTACCGATAGCTGACATATCGCCATCACCCTGGTATGTGAACACCATCTTCTCGGGGTTAACGCGCTTGATAGCTGTTGCTACTGCGCAAGCACGACCGTGAGCAGCCTGTGCCCAGTCGATGTCAATATAGTTATATGCAAATACCGAGCAACCCACAGGTGATACACCGATAGTGTCATGCTCCAAACCCATCTCCTCGATAACCTCGGCAACGAGCTTGTGTACTGTACCATGGCTACAGCCGGGGCAGTAGTGCATTACGTTAGGCAAGATAAGCTTAGACTTGCCAAATACCAAATTCTCCTTTTTGATTTCAACCTCTGCCATAGTCTTATCGATTTATAAGTTTCTCTTTAACTGCTTTAAGTACCTCATCTGGTGAGAACAACATACCGCCCATGCGACCAAAGTGCTCTACTGGAGCCTTACCATTTACTGCAAGGCGTACATCCTCAACCATCTGGCCAGCGTTAAGCTCAGCTGAAAGGAAGCCCTTCACGCCACGCTCTGCAAGGTCAGCAATAGCCTTAGTTGGGAATGGGTAGAGAGTGATAGGACGCAAAAGACCGAGCTTGATACCCTCAGCACGTGCCATCTCTACAGTAGCAGAGCAGATACGTGATGATGAGCCGAAGGCTACGATAACATAATCTGCATCGTCGCACTCGATAGCCTCGTAACGAACCTCATTCTCCTTGATAGCGGTGTACTTAGCCTGAAGACGCTGGTTGTTAACCTCCATCACCTCTGACTTAAGCTCAAGTGATGTGATAACGTTGCGCTCGCGGTCATCAGTCTTACCGAGAAGAGCCCAGCTCTTGCACTCTGCAGCAATCTCCTCATTAGTCTTGCGAGGACGCTGTGGGGCAAGAACAACCTTCTCCATCATCTGACCAATACAACCGTCAGCGAGAATCATCGCAGGGTTGCGATACTTGAATGCCAACTCGAAAGCGTCTGCTACGAAGTCGTGCATCTCCTGTACTGAGTTAGGAGCCAATACGATAAGGTGGAAGTCACCGTGAGCACCACCCTTACAAGCCTGGAAGTAGTCAGACTGTGAAGGCTGGATAGTACCAAGACCTGGACCACCACGCTGGCAGTTTACAATGACGCAAGGAAGCTCGGCACCTGCAAGGTAGCTCAAGCCCTCAGACATAAGGCTGATACCAGGAGATGATGATGAGGTCATCACGCGCTTACCTGTAGCTGCACCGCCATATAGCATGTTAATAGAAGATACCTCAGACTCAGCCTGAAGAACAACCATACCAGTAGTCTCCCAAGGCTTAAGCTCCATAAGTGTCTCCATCACCTCCGACTGTGGAGTGATAGGGTAGCCGAAATAGCCGTCGCAACCATAGCGAATTGCTGCATGAGCAATCACCTCGTTGCCCTTCATAAGTTTTACCTCTTTCTCTGCCATAGCTTACTCGAATTTTTGGCGATACACCGTTAGACAACTATCCGGACAGATGATAGCGCAAGATGCGCAACCAGTACAATTATCCGGCTCAACCATCATAGCGAAGGGATAACCCTTGCCGTTTACTTCAGTCGACAAACCGAGCGTCTTAGTGGGGCAAGATGCAACGCATACACCACAACCCTTACAATGCTCTGTATCGACGACAACTGTTCCTTTGATTTTTGCCATACGACAGTAGTTTTATAGATTGTTAATAGTTTGGTTTACTCAATTTGCGGAATTAACCAAACAAATGTACACATAATTTTGCAAACTACCTACACTTTTTTAAAATATTTTTTCACTGCGACTCTATCTATCTGAAATAGTACCATTTCTTTCGATGCGCAGAGTGAGGATGATTGCTCCTCACTGCACAATTTTGAGGTTTATAGATGGAGTGCGATGTATCTAATGCCTTCGGAGAGTAAAATATGCTCGCACTCAAAATTGTTTTGCCTTGCGGCGACAGCTAAAGTTCTGTTTCACCTAATGGTGACAGCTAAAACACTGTTTCACCTAACGGTGACAGCTAAAGCTGGAAGGGTAGTGCGCAGGTCTTCAGCCTGCTAAAGGGTAGTGCGCTCGCTTGTAGCGAGCTAAAGAGTAGTTTAAGGGTTTTCGTTATTGTAGATTGTTGTGATGTCAGACCTCTTAATGTCCTAATGTCTTAATGTCCTAAAAAAGACGATAAGACGATAAGACGATAAGACAATAAGACAATAAGATGGCTGCGGACAAGCACTTTCACAGTTTCTACTCAAAGAGAAAATAGAGAGGAGGTGACTAATTTATTTTTTAGTCACCTCCATAATGCACCCACCATTTTCAATAGGAACAAGAAGCTATAACTTCATCTTTATATTCCCCGATTGCAATAATGTAGGGTCATCAAAATTAATCAATGAAGGATTATCAGTGGTTAATAATCTCTCGGCTATCTCATCCTCCTTGAGGATTAGACCATTGATTGTTTTAATCTCGTATTTGTTCTGGTATTTATATATAGCGTAACCAGGACAGCAGTGCTTATTTCTAAATAGAAAAGCCTTAATACCTGCGATGAAACCTTCTTCTACGGTTATTCGCCATACGTAGTGCGAACAACTCTCTCTGAAAATACACTGTCTACGCTTGTGTGGAGGTATAACCTTCCAGTAGACACGTATTATGAATAGAAGAATGTATTTCATTGTAGATTACTTTTTCTTGAAGATAGCAACAGCTACAGAGGTGACGAAACCAGGCTTAGCACCAATACCCAAGCAACCATTTGTAGGTGCTACGGTAGTCTCGATGTTACCAATGCTTACGAACTCGTAGCCATTAGCCAACTCGCTATCGATAAGGGCCTGCAACTGATTTACTGCTACCATAGCAGCATCTTTCTGATTTAGATTAGCGTTAAAAGGAAGAACTTTGTACTCCATAATTGTTAGTTTAATAGGTTAATAATATTGTGAGTTTTATTAGTTGTCAGAACCTTATGGCGGTATCAACATAACAAATGTACGTAAAATTTTTAAAACCTCCAACTTTTTTTAAGTTTTTTTGCTCTGTTGTAGAATATGGTGGGTGGGCCGATGTTTCACCTTGCGGTGACAGCTAAAGCTGAAAGGGTAGTGTGCTCGCCTAAAACAGCAGGTTGTAAGCCTTTGCTATAATACAGCAATAAACAAAAAAGGCCTGCGACGATAATCGCAGACCTAACAGTGGAGGTGGCGGGGGTCGAACCCGCGTCCAAACAAGGAACCCCAGAGCTTTCTACACGTTTAGCCAACCATTTAATCCTCCTCCTCGAGCCAGGCAGGCGGCAGCCAAACCCGAGGCGCAGCCCCTAAATCTCGCATGATAACCGAGGCACATACCATGCTATCTCTTAATTGATGATACCCCATAATGATTGGTCGTTAAAGAGCGGAACGACCTCTCGGGATACTCGTCGCACAACCTCCTTGGGTTACGCGATTAAGCTAATTTTCTCCGAAAATTAGGCAGCGAGTGCATAGTTGTTATTGCCATTTATAGCTTGAGTGTTGCGATTTACGAGACCCCACACAATGCTCGACGTGCTTACAATCGAATTCTACCTGCTGTCAAAACCGGTCACCCCCTTGTAGGCGATAGTGTTATACTACATCCGTGGCAATGCGAATGTGGTGCAAAAATAGTGATTTTTTTGCATCCCACAAAATAAATTGTTAATTTTGCGCAGATAACAGTGTTTCTAAACATTAACAATAGAGATGAGTAGGAGAGTTATAGACCTTAGGGGTGTATCGATATATCTCGGCGAGGAGCGCAGAAGTGAGTCGGGCCAGAGCGACCTAATATTGTCGAATGTAAATCTTCAGGTAGATGAGGGTGAGCTGGTCTACTTGATAGGTCGTGTGGGTACGGGCAAGAGTACGCTGCTTAAGATGATGTATGCCGAGGTGGAGATGGCCGCTGGCGAGGCTACGGTGGTGGGCTTCGACCTAAGACGTTTAAAGCGTCGTCAGATACCATACCTGCGTCGCTCGATGGGTATCGTGTTTCAGGATTTCCAGCTGCTCACCGACAGAAATGTATTCCTTAACCTTTACGATGTTATGCGAGCTACGGGGTGGAAGAGTGAAGAGGATATACGATGCCGCATAGACGAGGTGTTGAATCTTGTAGGGTTGGCACATAAGAGTTATAAGATGCCTTTCGAGCTCTCGGGGGGCGAACAGCAACGTTTGGCTATTGCTCGCGCGTTGGTAAATCGTCCACGCCTCATCCTTGCTGATGAGCCTACGGGTAACCTCGACCTGCGCACGGCGGATGGTATTATGGATATCTTTAAGCGTATTGCCGAGAGTGGCTGTGCTGTGGTAATGTCTACGCACAATGTGTCGCTTATCGAGCAGTTCCCCTCGCGCACAATACTCTTTGCTCAGGGACATATCTCGGAGGTAAATATCGATGCTGTAATGCAGGAGTAGGTGGGCCTATTTCATACCTATTATTATATATAAGGAGAGTGGTCGTAGTTGAAGCGGCCACTCTTCTAATATAGTTTTATATATTCGAAACTATTGCCAATAAGGGTTAGGTATCGCTCAAACTCTTCGCGTGCGATGACCACCGTAAAGCGGTTATCGTTGGGGTGAAAGCTAAGTGATGGTTGCTCCTTAAGTGTTTCATCTAAGAATAGGTGTACGTGGTTAGTGTCGTCGTTGATAAGTCCAAAGGGTGATACTGAGCCAGGTTTAAGTCCGAGCCACTTCTCCATACGCTCGGGCGATGCAAATGAGAGCTTGCCCTGGCGTAGCATGTGCTCTAAGTCGTGTATGGCCATCGACTGCTCCGAGTCGAATACGACTAAATAGTGGCGATTGCCCTTGTGGTTACGAAAGAATAGGTTTTTGCAATGCTTTGAGCCATCCTTGCGCCAGTATTGGCGAGCTATCTCGATGGTGGGGGCCTCGGGGTGTTCGTACCATGTATACTCTATGGCGTGGCTGTCGAGCCAGTTGAATACTTTATCGCGTCGTTCCATGTGTGTAATGGTGTTGTAATCCTGCTATTATCTATTTTGTGTTTGTAATGTAGTAGCCACCGAGCGGCTATCGTTACAATGGCAAAGTTAGTAAAATTATCGCGATGTTGTTGCAAAACTTAATTTTAATAGCTAACTTTGTAAAGATTTGGTTTAACCTCGATAGATATCTAATATTTGAAATATAAAAACTTACAGCTATGGATGTAAAAGTTATCAACGAGAAATTTTTTGAGCGTTTTGGTGTAAATGGCGAGTTGTTTACATCGCCTGGCCGTATCAACCTTATTGGTGAGCATACCGACTACAATGGTGGCTTTGTGTTCCCAGGTGCTATTGATAATGGTATGGTCGCAGAGATAAAACTCAACGGTAAGGATGTGGTGCGAGCCTACTCTGTGGATCTCGATGATTATGCCGAGTTCGGCTTACGTGAGGAGGATGCTCCCCAGGCAAGCTGGGCGCGTTACATCTTTGGAGTGTGTCGCGAGATAGAGAAGCGCGGAGGTAAGATAGCGGGCTTCGATACCGCTTTTGCAGGTGACGTGCCCCTTGGTGCAGGTATGTCGTCGTCGGCAGCTCTGGAGTCGACATACGCCAATGCCCTAAACGAGCTATTCTCGTTAGGTATAGATCGTTTCGAGCTGGCGCGTATAGGTCAGTCTACCGAGCATAACTACTGTGGCGTTAAGTGCGGTATAATGGATCAGTTCGCATCGGTCTTTGGTAAGGCTGGACACCTTATGCGTCTTGATTGCCGCTCTATGGAGTTCGAGTACTTTCCGTTTGACCCTGAAAAGCATGGGTATAAGGTAGTGCTGCTCGACTCTGTCGTTAAGCACGAGTTGGTGGGTTCGCCATATAATGACCGTCGCGCATCGTGTGAGAGGGTGGCGGCAGCCTTGGGTCAGGAGTTCCTGCGCGGTGCTACGATGGCGCAGTTGGAGGCTATTAAGAGTGATATCTCGGAGGAGGATTATAAGCGTGCTCGCTACGTTATCGGTGAGGAGAGTCGTGTGCTCGATGTGTGCGAGGCCCTCAAGCGCAATGACTACGAAACGGTGGGCAAGCGTATGTACGAGACTCACTGGGGTATGTCGAAGGATTACGAGGTGTCGTGCGAGGAGCTTGACTTCTTGGCTACGGTTGCTGAGGAGTGTGGTGTTACTGGTTCGCGTATTATGGGTGGCGGCTTTGGAGGCTGTACCATCAACCTCGTTAAGGCCGATTTGTACGATGCCTTTATCGCTACGGCCAAGAGTCGTTTTGCCGAAAAGTATGGCCACGAACCTAAGGTCTATTCGGTGGTAATATCTGACGGAGCGCGTAGACTTTAGTGCAGATGTGTGCTAAATAGTGTCGAGGAGGTCATTTGAGAGGTAAATTTTGTTGTTTTATTTTTGAAAATGACAAAAAATGATTATCTTTGTGTGACTATAATTGTGTGCTTGCTCTTGATGGGTCGGTAAGTCGCACATAGCAAGCAAAATGGACACAACAAAGCGTGTGATTAGGAATACTATAAAAGTAGAATAATTTACCAATACAAACTTATTTAAACACTTAAAACTTATGAAACACAATTTTAACGCAGGACCCTGCGTACTTCCAAAGCAGGCTATTGAGGCTGCTATTGAGGCTATCCGCGATTTCGACAACACTGGTATCGGTATTCTCGAGATTTCACACCGTACTCCAGGTTGGGAGCGCGTAATGGCAGAGGTTGAGCAGCTTTGGCGCGACCTTTTGAACATCCCTGAGGATTATGCTGTATTCTTCCTCGGTGGTGGTGCTTCTACTCAGTTCTTTGAGGTTCCTGCTAACCTTCTTAAGACTAAGGCTGCTTACTTGCAGACTGGCGTTTGGGCTAAGAAGGCAGTTAAGGAGGCTAAGTTCTATGGCGAGGTAGAGGTTGTTGCTTCTTCTGAGGATAAGACCTACAGCTACATTCCTAAGAACTACACTATCCCAACAGATGCTGACTACTTCCACATCACTACTAACAACACTATCTACGGTACCGAGATTCACGAGGATATCGACTCTCCTGTAACCTTGGTTGCTGATATGTCATCAGATATCATGTCTCGTCCTATCGACATCAAGAAGTATGGTATGATCTATGGTGGTGCTCAGAAGAATGTAGGCCCTGCTGGTGTAACTTTCGTAATTATCCGTAAGGACCTTCTCGGTCAGTCAGGCCGTAAGCTCCAGACTATGGTTGACTACTCTACACACTATCCAGAGGAGGCTCGCAACCACTCTATGTTCAACACTCCTCCAGTATTCCCTATCTTCGTGATGTACCAGACATTGAAGTGGGTTAAGGAGCTCGGTGGTGTAGAGGTTATGTACAAGATGAACAAGGAGAAGGCTGAGTTGCTCTACAACGAGATCGACCGCAACTCTATGTTCGTAGGTACAGCAGCTAAGGAGGACCGCTCGCTTATGAACGTATGTTTCGTTATGGCTCCAGGTAAGGAGGCACTCGAGGCTGAGTTTATGGCATTCGCTAAGGAGCGTGGTATGGTAGGTATCAAGGGTCACCGCTCGGTAGGTGGTTTCCGCGCATCTATCTACAATGCTTGTCCAAAGGAGTCTGTAGAGGCTTTGGTAGCTTGCATGAAGGAGTTCGAGGAGCTTCACAAGTAATCCGACAATCAAACAATTAACTATGGTAGCTATTGGGGGATACCCCGATGGCTACCTTAATAACTAAAAAAACTAAAACAAATAGAGACCTATTATGAAGGTACTTATTGCAACCGAGAAGCCCTTTGCTAAGACAGCTGTCGAGGGTATCGAGTCAATTTTGAAGGAGGCAAACTATGAGGTAGTACGCCTTGAGAAGTATGCTGATAAGGCAGAGTTGTTGGCTGCTGTAGCTGATGTTGACGCTCTTATCATCCGCAGTGATAAGGTTACTGCTGAGGTTATCGAGGCTGCTAAGCAGCTTAAGATTGTTGTTCGCGCAGGTGCTGGTTTTGACAACGTAGACCTCGCTGCAGCTACTGCTAAGAACGTAGTTGTTATGAACACTCCTGGTCAGAACTCTAACGCCGTAGCTGAGCTTGCTCTTGGTATGATGGTTTACATGGCTCGTAACCAGTTCAATCCTGGTACAGGTTCTGAGCTTCAGGGCAAGACCCTCGCTATCCACGCTTACGGTAACGTAGGTCGTTTGGTTGGCCTTAAGGGTAAGGCTCTCGGTATGAACGTTGTTGCTTACGATCCATTCATCACAGATGAGACTGTCTTTGAGCGTGATGGCGTTAAGAAGATGAACTCTATTGCCGAGCTTTATGCTGCTGCTGACTACCTCTCATTGCATATTCCTGCAACTGCTGAGACTAAGGGTTCTATCGGCTACGACCTCGCTATGTCAATGCCTAAGGGCGCAACTATCGTGAACACTGCTCGTAAGGAGGTGATTAACGAGGAGGGCCTTATGAAGGCTATGGAGGAGCGCGAGGATCTTAAGTATATCACCGACATCGCTCCAGATGCTAAGGATGTATATGCTGAGAAGTTCGGCAAGCGTTACTTCGGTACTCCTAAGAAGCAGGGTGCTGAGACTGCTGAGGCTAACGTAAACGCAGGTCTTGCTGCTGCTCGTCAGATTGTCGATTTCTTCGTAAACGGCAACCGTCGCTTCCAGGTTAATAAATAGTATTGTTTGATATCTTTGACTCTTGCCTCGGATGATGATAGCTCTGTTTACACCAGGTAAACTCGCATTTTCATCCATCGGGCAATAGACAAACTATCTAAACAGTATTAGCTATTAAACCATCATCATTCGACTGATGAAATTTTAGGGTGTCAATGAAATACTTGGCACCCTTACATAGAAAAATTAACAAGCTAAAACTACAAACTAATATGGTAAGAATTAAGCCCTTTAAGGGTATTCGTCCTCCAAAGGAGTACGCATCAGAGGTTGCATCACGTCCATACGATGTGCTTAACTCAGTAGAGGCTCAGGCCGAGGCTACGGAGCGTTCACTTCTCCACATTATCAAGCCAGAGATTGACTTTAACCCTATCATCGATGAGCACTCACAGGAGGCTTACGAGAAGGCTATGGAGAACTTCCGTATCTGGAAGGAGAAGGGTTGGTTGGCACAGGACGACGAGGAGTATTACTACATCTACGCTCAGACTATGAATGGCCGTACTCAGTATGGTATCGCAATGTGCTGCCACTACGATGACTACCTCTCAGGCGCAATTAAGAAGCACGAGCTTACTCGTCCAGATAAGGAGGAGGACCGTATGATTCATGTCCGCAACCAGAAGGCTAATATCGAGCCAGTATTCTTCACTTATCCCGATAACGCCGAGATTGATGCTATCATCTCTAAGTGGGTTAAGGAGCACGAGGCTGACTACGACTTCGTAGCTGAGGATGGCTTTGGTCACCATATGTGGGTTATCCGTTGCAAGGAGACTAATGACCGCATCACCGAGCTCTTCAAGGGTATCCCAGCATTGTATGTTGCCGATGGTCACCACCGTACAGCTGCTGCTGCACGTGTAGGTCAGGAGTGCGCTTCAAAGAATCCTAACCACACTGGTAACGAGGAGTACTGCTTCTTCTTGGCTGTTACATTCCCTGCATCACACCTTCGCATTATCGACTACAACCGCGTAGTTAAGGACCTTAACGGTCTCTCTAAGGAGGATTTCTTGAAGGCTATCGAGGAGAACTTCGTAGTTGAGAAGAAGGGCGCAGAGATTTACACTCCAAGTGCATTGCACAACTTTGCAATGTATATCGATGGCGAGTGGTACTCGATGACAGCTAAGGAGGGTACTTACGATGATAACGATCCTATCGGTGTTCTCGACGTAACAGTTCTCTCTAACCTTGTTTTGGATAAGGTTCTTGGCATTGCAGACTTGCGTACCTCTAAGCGTATCGACTTCGTAGGTGGTATTCGCGGTTTGGGCGAGTTGCAGAAGCGTGTTGATAGCGGTGAGATGAAGGTTGCTTTCGCATTGTATCCAGTATCTATGCAGCAGCTTATCGACATCGCCGACACAGGCAACATTATGCCTCCTAAGACAACATGGTTCGAGCCTAAGTTGCGTTCAGGTGTTGTTATCCACTCATTCGAGGAGTAATTTTCGATATTATAGGGCATCGTTAGCCCATCCATAAAAGTAGACTACCGCAGTATGAGCTGCGGTAGTCTCTTTTGTTGTCGACTATGCACTCCCCTAAATCAAAAATGGGTTGAGTTATCCATTTATGGTATTTTGGCTTATTGGTCAAAATTAAATCTACGCAATATTTGTTGACCCTATGCTGATTCGAAAGAAATATTGTCTGCCTCAACTCTTAATAATTAAAAAATTCGTATATTTGTGGTAAATATAGGTTTATGGCACTATTTCAACCCAATATAGTAGCACAATATATAGCAACACTTGACTATGACAAGGTTGCTATGGCATATAGTGTATATAATAAATATTTCCTCAATCCTGAAATTCAAAAAAATATTCGCCAAAGCAATGAGGTGCAATTTCAAGAGGGCTTTTTGCGAGAGTTGTTCGTTAATGTATTAGGATATACAATTAATCCAAGCCCAAATTTCAATCTGAGAACGGAGGAAGACAATGAAACCGATAGCAAAAAGGCAGATGGTGCTATCATCATTAACGGAGAGGTTGTAGGTGTTATAGAATTAAAGGGTTGCAACACTACCGATTTGAAAAAGGTGGAGAGCCAGGCTTTTGGGTACAAAAATCAACACAGAGGAGCAACCTATGTGATAATATCTAATTTTGAGAAACTTCGTTTTTATATTGACAATTCCGTCGATTTTGAGGAGTTTAACTTATTTAATCTTTCAGAGGAGGAGTTCTCGTTGTTATATCTATGTTTGGCGCATGAGAATATTGAAAAGAATCTTCCTAAAACGATTAAAACTAAGAGTGTATCCAAAGAAGAAGAGATAACCAATAAACTCTATAAAGACTATTCTGACTTTAAGCAAGTGCTATTTAATGATATATTAGCACTGAATCATGTTGATACAGCAGAGCAGAAGATTGTTCTTTTCAAGAAAACTCAGAAACTTCTCGATAGATTACTATTCATATTCTTCGCTGAGGACTCAGGATTGCTTACGCCTAACACCATGAGAATACACATCTTAGATGTGTGGCAAAAGATGAAAGAGGTGGGAGAAGAACAACCTTTGTATAACCGTATTAAGAAATACTTTACATGGTTAGATGAGGGGTTCAAAAGTACTGCGATAGAAGTGTTTGCTTATAATGGAGGTTTATTTAAACCTGATGAAGTCTTAGACTCCTTAATTATCAGTGATGAACTTCTCTACAACTACACTCTCAAATTAAGCGAGTACAACTATGCAAGTGAAGTTGATGTAAACATTCTTGGGCATATCTTTGAACACTCATTAACGGAGATAGAAGAGGTTACAAACACATTGCTCGGTAATGAACAACCAACTGTTAGCAAACGAAAGAAAGATGGTGTGTTCTATACTCCTCAGTATATCACAAAGTATATTGTGGAAAATACAGTGGGCAAATTGTGTGCTGAGAAAAAAGCAGAGATGGAGATTGATGAGGAGGAATACTTCTCTGATAAGAAACGCTATATAACTACTAAGCGAGTCCTTTTAGACAAATTAAATGGTTACCGAGAATGGTTGTTGTGCATCACTATTTGTGACCCTGCTTGTGGTAGTGGTGCTTTTCTCAATGCTGCATTGCAATTTCTCATCAATGAGCATAAGTTGATAGATGAGATGCAAGCAAAAATAACGGGAGATGCAATTGTCTTCCCAAATATCGAAAATGTTATTCTTGAAAATAACTTATATGGTGTAGATATTAACGAGGAGAGTGTGGAGATTGCCAAACTTGCATTGTGGCTACACACCGCACAACCTCACCGTAAATTGTCGTCATTGAACAACAATATCAAGTGTGGGAACTCTCTTATCTCAGATGCAGAGGTGGCAGGAGATAAAGCATTTGATTGGGAGGCAGAGTTTCCACTGGTGTTTGAAAAGGGTGGTTTTGATGTGGTAATTGGTAATCCTCCGTATGTTTTGCTACAAAAGATGTCAATATCGGATGAAGAGTTATCGCTATATAAAGCATATTCAGTTGCAAGTTATAAAATAGACCTATTTCATTTATTCTTTGAAAAATCTATTATGATTCTAAAAGAACATGGCAAGTTAGGTTTTATTACGCCCAACACATATTTAGCAAATAAATACATCAAACCATTAAGATATTATATCTTGGCAAATACCAACATTAATATCTTAGTAAAGCATAGTGAAAGAGTTTTCAAAGATGCAAGTGTAGATGTTGCAACAATTATTTTAAGTAAAGGAGCTACAAGTAACAACCTTATTAGTATTGTCCAAAACGACCCTTATAATAACTTTATAGAAGTATCAACCAAATGGAAAAATGAGTGGTTAGAAGATTCTGATTTAGTTTTTAATACCAATCAAACTTTTGTGCTTAACACTACAAAATGCGTAGCATTAGGAGATATATGCAAGACCTATTTTGGCATACAAGCATTTGATAGGAAGTCATGTATATCGACTAAGCGAGAAAACCCCGACTATTTGGAGATTATCGACGGAGAAGATATTAGGTCATACACAGTGTCCACTCCTGTCAAATTCTTTGCTTATAAGCAAGAGAACATTAAAAGTGGCGGAGATTGGAGCGTGTATGAAAGAGAACGAATTGTAGTTAGGCAAATTGGGCAACTACCTGTCGTTGGTATATCAAAAGCGGGGATATTAGCATCTAATACTTTGTACAGTGTCTATCCTATCTCAGAGGATTATAATATTTATTATATTCTAAGCATATTAAATTCTTCTGTCATAAGAACATATTGGTTGTCTAAGTACTATGATAATAAGCAATTGTTTCCAAAAATTAAAGGTTATCAGCTAAGGGAATTACCAATTCCAATGGCACCATCTACGGAGCAATCTATTTTATCTAAGAAAGCGTTGGATATATTAAATTGGAATACTGCAATACTTTCAATAAGGGAGAAGTTTGTTCGTAGATTAGAAGCAAATCTTATAGGTCTAACGATTACAGAATCATTAGCGAGGTTTGACGAGAGGAAATTTCCCGACTTTTTATCAGAGCTTAGGAAACAAAAGATTGTATTGTCATTGAAGCAACAAGATGAGTGGGAGGAGTATTTCAATGACTATAAAAGACTGTGCAATGAATTGTCGGCGCAAATATCCTCAACAGATAAAGAGATTGATAGGATAGTATATGCTCTCTATGATTTAACGGAAGAGGAAATCGCAATAGTGGAAGATCATATAACGTCTATTAATTAATTGCGATAAAAGTGTTGAATCTATGTCGCGAAATAGGCATTGCAGGCGCATAAAACCAAATATATTATACCTCCTGAGATGGGGACGAAAAGCGGAAATCTAAAGGTTTTCGCTTTTTTGTGCTCCTATAATCAGCAAAAGGTTTGGGTATATTTATTTGACATAACAAACAAGAGAGGCCGACATTGCTGTCGACCTCCCCATATTATAGGTTTAAATATCTACTACTTTGTGCCTGAGTAGGTAACAGGGTACTCGCCACACATAAACGATAGGGTCATATGCTCGTCTGTAATGCTACCCTCAAGTCTTGTGATGGTAAACTTCTCGAAAGGACCACCCATAGCGTAGGGTACAATGCCATCGCCCGAGAGAGTGTACCTATTGCCATCCACACTATAGGTCACGCCCTCAACAACCATATCGAGCTTAAGAGGCATGGCCGAGGCAAACTTAACGTCGTACATAACAAAGTTAAGGGTGTTGTCATCGTGTAGCTCGTAGTCTACCTGTACATCGTTTAGCGTAAACATTGTGCCATCGTTCTGGTCGACATTCATACTACCTACAAAGCAGCGTTTATCCTCAGGCTTCTTAGGAAGCTCGTTATTGTGGCCATTCTCGCACGCTATCGCCATAACTGCGCAGAGTGCAAATAAAATAAGTGTTTTGATTCTGTTCATATACATAAAATTATAGATTAACGTTTACTCTTATTCCTATCTCTATTGGTCTGCCTTGTGAGAAGAACTCCTCGCCTACGGATTTGAAGTAGAAGGTGTTATACTCAGCATTTGTTAGGTTACGACCCCACAGCGTGGCCGTAACACTGCCCATACGCAGACTTACGTTGGCTCCGACAAGCGAGTAGAATGGCTGATGCAGCGTGTTGGTCTCGTTCCAATATATCGAGCCTACACCTCGCCAGTCGGCCGTTAGGGTGATGCTGTCTATAAAGTCCCTGTCTATCAACCAGCTATATGACGCAATCACGTTTACCGTATTCTTCGGCGCGTAGGGTAGATAGTTGCCTGCATAGTTTGCCACTCCATCGTCGTAGTTGCGAAATTTGGCATTGGTATAGCCATAGTTGGCACAAAGGTTAAAACCTTTGATTGTGTACTCTGCCGATAGCTCAACTCCGAGGCTGCGAGCACGTGCCGCATTTGACATCATACGTCCCGTATTCATACCCTTGGGTAGTACGGTGACCTGCTGGTCGAAGCACTCTATCCAAAATAGCGAGGCATCTACGTATAGTCCCTTTACAAGGTTAAGATGTGTGCCAACCTCGAAGTTCCACGTAGTCTCAGGCTTGTATCGCGTTGCCGAGGCCGAGTCGTAGGTTGTAGTGCCTACGGCCGAGTCGTAGGTTGTAGTGCCTACGGCCGAGTCGAGCTCTATGCCTAAGTCGCTCATCATATCGTTCATCATCTTGGCCTGGAGGATATCCGAGAATATCTGAGTGTTGTAGCCTCCAGCCTTATATCCACGTGTGATAGTAGCATATACATTACCGTGAAGGAGGTTATACTGCGCAGCTATCTTTGGGAGTATCTCGAAGAACATATCGCTCTCGTGCCCCTTAAACTCGGTGTACAAATCCTTAAACTCTGTCATAGTCATATCGAAGCAGTAGGGTACTACGGCATTTGAGTTATAGCTCATCGAGGCGTGCTCAAAGTCGAAGCGCAAGCCTGCCGTAAGATGCCACTGGCCTATGTCTACGGATGTATGTCCATATAAAGCTGCTCCGTAGGTAGGTATGCTAAAATCGCTGTTAATCACAAAACTATCACTACCAAAGAGCATATTATTATCGGGGAAAACGCTATGTATTCCCTTATTTATATTGCCCAGGATAAGCTCGTTGATGCCATCCTCCTTGAAGGTTACGGGTGACGACATATCCAACCATTTAGCAAAGAGAAAGGCTCCGCCAAGCCACTGCCAGCGTGCATCGTTATCGTTGTTGCGCAGGATAATCTCCTCGGTAATGGTATGCTCGCGCTGCATCTGCTGCATAGTAAACATCGACTTAGTGGAGAAGTCCTGATCGAGGGTCATCGTATCGTCCAAGTATTGGTAGCTCGTAACGCTCGTAAGGCTCATCTTACCAAAATTGTACCGCGCAGTAAAGCCCTCGTTAATGGTCAGACGCTCATATCCCGAGGGGTCGTTGTACGATACTGGCTCGATAGCGGCACTCTCTGCATTGTAGTGGTGATAGGCATAGCCACCCTCGCGCGTGTATCCTGCCGAGAGCGAATTGTCGAAGTCCCAGCGACCCTTGTTGCCAACAACCCTAAGTCGCATAGAGCCACTATTGCCCCTGTCGCACACCTCGTTGCGATAGATATTCATAAAGTGTCCACCATCGTGGTTAAAGGCTGCGGCAATCGACACGCCAAAGTTATCGCTCGGACGAAGGTGGTAGGCTGCCGAGGCGCGATACGAACTCTTCGTCGAGTATTCAGCCATGGCTCTTGTGCCCTGCCACTCCATAGGCGACAGAGTTGTGATATTCATCACTCCGCCCGAGGTGTTACGTCCATATAGTGTGCCTTGTGGGCCACGCAGAAGCTCTATGCGTCGAATATCGTAGAAGTCGAAATCGTAGGCGTTCTTATTCATAACTGGCACATTATCTATGACCACACCTAACACTGGCTGGTCTATGCGCGAGCCGAAACCTCGGACATATATCGACGATGTTATTGATGAGCCGTAATCGGGTTGATAGAAGTTGGGTGATATGAGTGATATATCCTTTACCGAGGCTATGCCACGCTCCTCAAGGCGACGCATGGTGAGCTTTGTGGAGGATATGGGGTGAGAGTTGCCTCTCTCGCCCTTAAGAGATGCAGTAATCTGAATACCCTCAATATCGCGGTATAGAGTATCGCTAACCTCTTGTGCTGTGAGTGTCGAGGCAAAAAAAATCGCTATTATAGTAATTAATATCTTCACGAGTGCAAAGATACAGACTTAAATATTTATCTGCAACCCCCATTTATGGGGGTATTGACGTATAGATATGGTTATTTATAAATAAGAATAGGGTAGCGGCCCTAAACGAAGCTGCTACCCTAAGGTCTATTCAAGCTATAAAATTACTTTGCGATAGGCATCTTGTCGAGACGACGCTGATGACGGCCACCCTCAAACTCTGTCTCAAGCCAGATGTCGAGCATTGCGAGAGCCTCGTCATTAGTGATAAAGCGTGCAGGCATACATAATACGTTAGAGTTGTTGTGCTGACGCGAGAGCTTAGCAATCTCGGGAATCCAGCATAGTGCAGCGCGTACTGACTGGTGCTTATTTAGTGTCATAGAGATACCCTCGCCCGAGCCACAGAGGCCGATACCACGCTCAAGCTCGCCATTATCGATAGCCTCAGCCAATGGGTGTGCAAAGTCGGGATAGTCAACCGACTCCTCTGAGTGACATCCGAAGTCTACAACCTCAAAACCCTTGGTGCCAAGGTAGCCAACTAAAAACTCCTTAAGCTCGTATGCCGCATGGTCGCAGGCTATACCAATTCTCTTCTCCATAGTGTGTGTCTGTTTTTATATTTGTTATACTACTTTTTACAACCAACGATATATACTCTACTACTCTTTCGATGCGCGCTTACGGTCGACCTCCGAGAGGAGAATCTTTCGAAGACGTATCGCCTTGGGGGTAATCTCTACGTATTCATCCTCGCGGATATACTCCAAAGCCTCCTCCAACGAGAAGATTATAGGCGGTGCTATCGATGTCTTTTCGTCCGAACCTGAAGCTCGCATATTTGTTAGCTGCTTAGCCTTTGTGACATTGACCGTGATATCATTCGAGCGCGTATGCTCACCTATCACCTGTCCACAATATACCTGCTCCATGGGCGAGATGAAGAACTTACCCCTATCCTGTAGCTTGTCGATAGAGTATGCGTATGCCGTACCACTCTCCGATGCGATGATGGCTCCTACGTTTCGGTTTTCGATATCTCCCATCCAAGGCTCGAAATCCTTGAGACGATGTGTCATGATGGCCTCGCCTGCCGTAGCGGTAATCATCGTCGAGCGTAGACCGATGATGCCTCGCGAAGGGATGGTAAACTCTAAGCGTGTACGCTCGTTTGTTGACTCCATGTTCACAAGCTGACCCTTGCGGCGTGTGGCAAGCTCGATAACCGTACCTGCGCAGTCGTCAGGACAATCTACGGTCATCTCCTCTACAGGCTCGCACTTTACGCCATCAATCTCCTTGGTGATAACCTTTGGCTGGCCCACCTGCAACTCGTAACCCTCGCGGCGCATCGTCTCGATAAGTACAGAGAGGTGTAACACACCACGTCCATAGACTACAAACGAGTCGGCATTCTGTCCTGGCTCAACACGTAGTGCAAGGTTCTTCTCCAGCTCGCGGTCCAGACGCTCCTTGATGTGGCGCGAAGTGACATACTTACCATCCTTGCCGAAGAATGGAGAGTTATTGATTGTGAAGAGCATAGACATCGTAGGCTCATCTATAGCTATAGGTGGCAGAGGTTCAGGATTGGTAAAGTCGCATATAGTGTCACCAATCTCGAAACCCTCGATGCCTATCAGTGCGCATATCTCGCCACACTCCACACGCTCGGCTTTGGCCTTACCCAAGCCTTCGAATACCATAAGGTCCTTAATCTTAGTCTTTATGAGCGTACCATCGCGTTTAGCTAAGGTTACATTCTGTCCATTTGTCAGCGCACCACGTGTCACTTTACCTACAGCGATACGGCCGACGTATGGCGAGTACTCAAGTGAGGTGACAAGCATCTGTACCGTGCCCTCTACGCTCTCTGGCTCGGGAATCTCGTCGATGATAGTGTCGAGCAGTGGGGTAATAGAATCGGTGCGCTCCGAAAGTACGTGCGACATCCAGCCTTGCTTTGCCGAGCCGTATATTGTTTTGTAGTCGAGCTGCTCCTCGTTAGCTCCGAGGGTGAACATCAGGTCGAACACCTGTTCGTTTACCACCTCGGGGCGGCAGTTCTCCTTATCTACCTTGTTGATTACAACGATAGGCTTCTTGCCGAGGGCCAGGGCCTTCTGTAGTACGAAGCGTGTCTGGGGCATAGTTCCCTCGAAGGCATCGACGAGCAAGATAACACCATCGCACATATTGAGTACTCGCTCGACCTCGCCACCGAAGTCGGCGTGACCAGGGGTGTCGATGATGTTTATCTTGTAATCCTTGTATATTACAGATACATTCTTCGAGAGTATGGTAATACCACGCTCGCGCTCTATGTCGTTGTTATCCATAATTAGGTCGCCCGTATGCTCGTTGTCGCGCAGGAGGTTGCCCTGCATAATCATCTTATCTACGAGTGTTGTCTTACCGTGGTCTACGTGGGCGATAATTGCAATGTTGCGTAACTTTCGCATATACTTATATATTTATAACGCGACAAAGATATAAAAAAAGTACGGAATTTGTACCACGTGTGACGATATATTATGTAATGTATCATATATAGTGTGGTACATTTTATTAGGTACGTCCAAATGCGACAATGTGCTGGCTCGGTCGTGAAATATAGAGGGCAGAAAATGTGTTTTGCCTTGCGGTGACAACTAAAGCAGAGACAGTAGCTCGCTCGCTTACAGCGAGCTAAAGGGTAGTTAAAGTGTTGTTCGGGTGTCCCCAATAAGCCCCATAATCCCTTTTTATTCAGACACAATAAAAAAGCTGACCGAAGTCAGCTATCAATAAGTACTCGGAACCGGGGTCGAACCGGTACGGGCATTACTGCCCACAGGATTTTAAGTCCGGCGTGTCTACCTATTCCACCATCCGAGCTACTTAACCTAAAAAGGCGATGCAAATTTACGATTTTTATTTCATTATGCAAATTTTTTCGATTATTCTTTTGCTAAACCACGCTTTAGCTGTGACCCATAAATAAGAAAAAGGCGCAGCACCACAAATGGGCCGCGCCTTATAGTGTCATACAAACGTTGACTACTGCTGGTTAATAACACCCTGCTGAGGGTCGCCAACAACCATATTCTTGTCGATACGGAGAGTTACGTTGCTATCAACCTCGATAAGGAGCGATGTCTCCTGCACCTCCTTAACAACGCCATAGATACCACCTGCGGTGATAATCTTATCGCCCTTCTTAAGGCCCTTGCGGAAGTTCTCCATCTGCTTGCGACGCTTAGACTCTGGACGCCACATAAAGAAGTACATAATGGCAATCATCGCAAGAATCATAATCCAGAATGTCCAGCCACCACCTGCAGGCTGCTGTGCAGCGGCATCCATAGCAGCATCGGTAACAGGCTGCTCGATAATAGTCTCTGTTGCCTGAGGTGCGCCCTCAATAACGGTAGTTGTAGTCTCTACACCCTCACCATCGATAAAAAGTAAATTCATAATCTTCTATTTTAATGTTTATCTGTTTGCTATAACGCGCAAATATACGCAAATTATACGTTCTTTACAAAAATATTACCTCTGGACCACTTTTGGACCACTTTTTACTCCACCTCGGCAGCTATCCACAATACTATCGGAGTACCTTCACGCGAGGTGGTAATCTCCATATAGTTGCCTACCGCGCCCCACTCGCCACGAGAGTCGAAGCTAAGTTCAAGGTCGCTATAGCTACCCGCCTCTATTGGCTCGCGAGAGTACTCTAACCACATGCATCGGCACTGTGTCGAGTAGTCAAGCAACACAAGAGGGGTTGTCCCTGTATTTATAACCCTGATAGCCTTGGTTGTTGTCGATGAGCGTGGTACACGCCCAAACTCAACCAATACTTCACACGCTGTGTCGCCAGCCTCGGCAACTAAGCCGCTATAGGTTGGCTGCTCGGTACTCTGCACCTCGATATCGGCACGTCTACGGTTGTCATGCTCCGAGTCGGCGATACGCAAAACAAGTGCCACGATGGCGAGCGCAGCTATGATTGTCGCAACAATAACTACAGGGCGTTTCATATATGCTTTAGAGCAATCCGCGTCCACTCTTATTTATGCGGCCACTTGCAGTAAAGTCGGCAACAATCCTATCCAATACGCCATTAACAAAGTTACTGCTCGTAGGTGATGAGTAGTACTTGGCGATATCTATCCACTCGTCCAAAGTAACCTTTACTGGTATCGACTCGAAGTGTGTAAGCTCGACAATGGCTATCGAGAGGATAAGGCTATCCATATATACTACGCGCTCAACATCCCAATTCTTAGAGTACTTATCGACAATCTCCTGGTTCTCCTCGTAGTTAACCAGCGACTTGATGAGTAGTGTCTTGGCAAAGTCAAGGTCATCTTCGCTCTTAAACTTGGGCAATACCTTAACCTCGCTATGGCTGCGCTTGAGGTGCTGCACAGTGCGAATAGCCAAGTAGAGCGCGAAGCCATAGTCGTCAGCCCACATGAGCGACATCTCGTTAACGATATCTGCCAAGGTGTCGTCCTGCTCAAGCCAAGCGTAGAACTCCTCGACAAACTTCCTGTCGTCGGTAAAGGTGACTACTGGCGCAGACATATAACGTTTGTAGAAGTCGGCCTCGACAAGGCGGTTGTAGACCTCCTTGGCTGCATCAGGGGCGGTAACCCACGATAGCTTACGTGTTGCGAGGATATCGTTTATAGAGTCGCTATTGGCTATAAGCTGAATGACTGCATTGTCGACAAAACGGCGATTAGGGTTAAGATCCTCGTAGGTGGGGAGCCTCTTCTGCTTGGCCCACTCGATGCGTGACTCGGCATACTTGGCCACCTCGACCACAAACGACATCATCTGAAAGTAGAGGTCGTAGGCTTTATCAATAGATTCAACGAGATTTCTCTCCGAAGCCTTAAGGTTGTCGGAGCCTGATTTTAGATGTGCGTAAAGGCACTTTGCGACCTTCACTCTGAGCAATCGTCTACTCAACATAACTAATGAACTGAATCGGTTAATGCTTAATGCGCGGCAAAGATAATCAATTTTGGCGAATAGCGAAAGATTTATAGTTGCAATTTATTTTTTTTGCCACCTTTGGCATCATAATGATACATCTAATACAGCACAGTATTACATAATATACCGTTACACGTGGTGTAAATTAAGTACATTTTGTTATCTTTGGCATCATAATGATACATCTAATACAGCACAGTATTACATAATATACCGTTACACGTGGTGTAAATTAAGTACATTTTGTTATCTTTGGCATCATAATGATGCATCTACTACAGCACGGTTATTACATAATATACCGTTACACGTGATGTAAATTAAGTACTTTTTGTTATCTTTGTACATATAACAAAAACGCAATACTATGAATAACTTTGTATATGACATACCTACGAAGGTATACTTTGGCGAGAATCAGCTCGGAAAGCTTGCTCAGGAGCTTCTTAAGTTTGGTCGCCGCGTCTTGATGACCTATGGCGGTGGCTCGATCAAGAAGATAGGTCTTTATGATAGGGTGGTCGGCGAGCTTAAGGCGGCAGGCATTGAGCTATACGAACTCTCGGGCATAGAGCCCAACCCTCGCATCGAGTCGGTGCGTGAGGGTGCAAGGATGTGTAAGGAGCACAATATAGATGTGCTATTGGCTGTGGGTGGTGGCTCGACACTCGATGCTACGAAGTTTATGGCCGCAGGAGCTTGCGTAGATCACGACCCTTGGGAGTTCTTCGGGGCTGATGCTAAGCCGATAGAGTGTGCGCTGCCGATAGTGACCATACTAACCTTGGCGGCAACGGGCTCGGAGATGGATACGGGTGGTGTGATATCCAACCTCGCAACAGGCGATAAGCTCGGACGCTTGGCCCCAGCACTTCTGCCACGTGTTTCGTTCCTCGACCCAACGCTGACATACTCGGTGAGCAGGTTCCAGACAGCGTGTGGTGCTGCGGATATGATGTCGCATATAATAGAGGTATATTTCAATACGCAGAAGGACCTTTTTATGCTCGACTGCTTTATGGAGGGTATGCTCAAGACGATTGTGAAGTACGCCCCTATAGCCTTACGAGAACCAGAGAATTACGAGGCTCGCGCCAACCTGATGTGGACATCGTCGTGGGCCATCAACGGCTTCATTAACGGAGGCAAGCGTAAGGCGTGGAGTTGCCACCCTATGGAGCACGAGTTATCGGCCATATACGACATTACACATGGCCTCGGCCTTGCTATCCTCACGCCACGATGGATGGAATACTGCTTAGATGAGACTACTGTAGATAAGTATGTACAGTATGGTGTTAATGTCTTCGGTATTGATGCTTCGCAGGATAAGATGACTATAGCGCGAGAGAGTATACGTCTTACCGCCGAGTTCCTCTTCGACACCCTCGGCCTTCAGCGTACCTTTGGCCAGGTGGGCATCAAGCGCGAAGACTATGCTGTGATGGCACAGAAGGCGTGTCGCTATGGCGACATAAAGGGCTTCAAGACGCTTACCCCCGCAGATGTTGAGCGCATCTTCGAGATGTGCGAACAGTAGTGCCATCTATTTGCAGTTATAACAAATTAGCGCGGCACTCCTGCCGCGCTAATTTGTTGTAATATATAAGTTGATAACTACTCCTCTACATCAAGGATTATCTGATATGTGCTATTGGGCTCGAAGTTGGGGTTGTAGACCAATATGAAGTTCTCATCCACAACAGCATTCCACTTTTGACCCTCGGCAAGGCGTGGACTCTTAAGTCGCTCCTCGAAAAAGTGGCTGAATGGTAGGTCTAAGACGTGCTCCTGCTTGAACTTATCTCCCTGCATACGCTCTAATGAGAAATCCTCATCGGTGGTTACGGTTATTACACATTTACCATCGCTAATGGTCGAAGTGACATCGTAGTCAAGCTCCGAGGCAACGCTCTGCAACGTGACTGACCACTTTGGGTCGCCATAGTATGCCAAGACATCTCTATCGTGCCAGAAGCCTACCATATCCCAATCCTTGGCATCGTTAAGGTCTACCTTGCGGCCAAGCACCTCAGATAGACGCTCTGCCGCGCCCAATAGCTCCTCCTCGAAACCCTCGCAGTAGTTATACCTCTCGCCATAGAGCTCTGGATACCACTCATTCTGCTGATATAGGAAGTCCTGTTGATTAAGATATGCCGACTCGGCAAGCGTATATCTATGTGGGTTGGTAACCCAATACTTTAGAGCTCCCCAGCCACTACGTCCGTGCCATGTGGTGACCACATATCCAATCATCGTTGCAGCGTTAGAGCCGCTAATCCACGCTGCGGCCATGCTCTCGGGAGTGTTGTTCATATCTCCGATAAGGCAGTTGCCTACGGCTGCATATACTCTGCGCTTGCCAGACTCATTGAGGATACGCTCCTCGCCTGTGAATATATTCTCTGAGTAGAGCCTGCCATCGCGAGGCTTGATATGGCCCAAAGAGTAGGGCATCTCAAGGTTTTCCTGTGTGGCGTGTGCCGCTGTGACGATAAGGTCAGGATCGTAGGCTTCGTAGAGCTCACAGAACTTATCAAGCACCTCCTCCTTGGCTATCGTGTCGGTAACTATCTCGCTGTTACGGCCCTGCTTATAACCCCAAAGACCGCGCGTGTGGTCATCGACCCAGGCGTAGTTGTCGAACCACTTTGCCGAGTTAAGCTCCATAATCGTAGCTACGGCATCCTTAATAACCAAGGGTTCGCTGCTGTTCTCAACCATACGCATAGCGGCATCGGCATCATAGCCAGTGATTATGCCCCAGAGAAAGTCGCCATATATGTCGTCATCTATCGTGCGACACATCTGGTGAAGGTCGATAACATAATCTCTGCCGATGTTTTCGGGTTTGTCGACAATGGCGACATAACGTGGGTAGGCATCCTTAATCTCTGCTACGATATCTGTAGGTGATGTAGCAAAGGTGATGATATTGGCAGCGTGCTTTTCTGCCAGCGCATTTGCCACCTCGGCCCACTCGCTATCGTCCATAACAGACTCCGATGCAATTACCAAGTAGTCGCTGCATGTGTGCTTCTCGCAAGCGGCTAAAAGGTACATGGTCACACCAAACACTATGCAGACTACGGTATAGGCGATATTTCTTCGTGTCATAGTTGCTACTTATTATTGATTAGTGAGCGAATATTCTGTATGAGCATACCTACGGCCACCGAGTTAAAGCCGCCCTCGGGGATTATTACGTCGGCATACTTCTTCGAGGGCTCGACAAACTCCTCGTGCATAGGCTTGACCGTACAGGTGTATTGGTCTATGACAGACTGCATCGTGCGACCTCGCTCACATACATCTCTAAGGATGCGTCGTGCAAGGCGTATGTCGGCATCAGTGTCGACAAATACCTTGATGTCCATCAATTCACGAAGCTCCTTATTCTCAAATATTAGGATGCCGTCAACTATGATTACCCTTGAGGGCTTAACAAGTACCTTCTCGTCGGTACGATTGTGCTCTACGAATGAGTATACGGGGTGCTCGATGGGCACGTTTGACTTAAGCGTGCGGATATGCTCGACAAGCATATCGGTATCGAAGGCGGCAGGATGGTCATAGTTTAGCTTGGTGCGCTCTTCGTATGTGAGCTCGGGGTGAGCCTTATAGTAGTAGTCGTGGCATAGCGTTGCTACATCATCACACTTGAAGGCCTCTTGTAGGCGTTTTACAAGTGTCGACTTGCCCGAGCCTGTGCCACCAGCAACGCCAATAACTGTAACGTTCATACAATATACTTTTTTCATAATTAGGGGTTACGCATAGTGCGCAACCCCTCAACCATATCTATTTAAGCGTCGATATTTGCGTAGTGAGCATTCTTCTCAATAAACTCGCGGCGTGGGGGAACCTCATCGCCCATAAGCATTGAGAATATGCGGTCAGCCTCAGCCGCATTCTCGACAGTCACCTGTCGGAGTATGCGTGTGTCGGGATTCATTGTAGTATCCCACAGCTGCTGCGCGTTCATCTCACCAAGACCTTTGTATCGCTGGATGTGAATACCCTTAGAGCCAAACTCTGCCGATATGTCGTCACGCTCCTTGTCTGTCCAGCAATATCGCTCCTGCTTACCCTTCTTGACAAGGTAGAGGGGTGGTGTTGCGATATAAATATGGCCATTCTCGATAAGAGCCTTCATCTTGCGGAAGAAGAAGGTGAGCATAAGCGTTGCGATATGCGAACCATCGACATCGGCATCGGTCATGATGATAATCTTGTCGTAGCGTAGCTTCTCAAGGTTTAGAGCCTTGCTATCCTCAGCAGTGCCTATAGATACACCCAGGGCAGTGAACATATTCTTTATCTCCTCATTTTCCCACATACGGTGCTCCTGGGCCTTCTCGACATTGAGAATCTTACCTCTAAGAGGCATAATGGCCTGGAAGTTACGGTCGCGGCCCTGCTTTGCTGTACCACCTGCCGAATCACCCTCGACGAAGAATATCTCGGCGATAGAGCGGTCGCGGCTTGTGCAGTCCGCAAGCTTGCCTGGCAGGCCTGCACCCGACAGTACGGTCTTGCGCTGTACGGCCTCGCGAGCGTTGCGCGCTGCGTGGCGTGCCTGAGCTGCGAGGATGACCTTCTGGACAATAGCCTTGGCATCCTTGGGATTCTCCTCAAGGTAGTTGCTCAGGGCTGCCGACATTGCGCGGTTTACAGCACCTGCAATCTCGTCATTACCGAGCTTGGTCTTTGTCTGTCCCTCGAACTGAGGCTCGGCAACCTTTACAGAGATAACGGCAGTAAGACCTTCGCGGAAGTCATCGCCCGAGATGTCGAACTTTAGCTTCGCAAGCATGCCGCTCTCCTCGGCATACTTCTTCAGTGTGCGTGTCAAGGCTGTGCGGAAGCCTGTAAGGTGAGTACCACCCTCGATGGTGTTGATATTGTTGACATATGAGTGTACGTTCTCCGAGTATGAGTCGTTATACTGCATAGCTACCTCGACAGGTACGCCACTCTCCTCGGTGTCTAAGTAGATGATATTCTCGATAATCTTCTGGCCACGTGTAGCGTCAAGATACTCAACAAACTCCGAAAGACCATGTTCAGAGTAGAAGTGGTTAGATAGTGACTCGCCTTGCTCGTCCTTAACGCGGTGGTCGGTGAGCGTTAGGTGGATACCCTTATTTAGGAAGGCGAGCTCGCGAAGACGATTTGCCAAGATGTCGTACTTATACTCGGTTGTGAGAGTAAAGATTGAGCCATCGGGCTTAAAGGTGATGGTTGTACCTCTATCCTCGCAGTCGCCAACAATCTCGACCTGTGATGTAGGCACGCCTTTAGAGTATGTCTGGCGGTATATCTTGCCACCGCGATGAATCTCGGCTACAAGTAGCGTAGAGAGTGCGTTTACGCAGGATACACCAACACCATGTAGACCACCAGATACCTTGTAGCTGCCCTTATCGAACTTACCACCAGCGTGGAGAACGGTAAGTACCACTTCGAGGGCCGACTTGCCCTCCTTCTCGTGCCAGTCGGTAGGGATACCTCGACCATTATCTTTTACCGAGATAGAGTTATCCTCGTTGATGGTAACATATATATCTGTACAGTAGCCTGCCAAGGCCTCGTCGATAGAGTTATCTACAACCTCGTAGACAAGGTGGTGTAGACCCTTCTCTCCGATATCGCCAATGTACATCGCTGGGCGTTTGCGCACAGCCTCCAAACCCTCGAGGACTTGGATATTCGAAGCCGAATACTCCTCCTCGTGCTTAATCACTTTTTCCTGTTCGGTGCTCATATATTATTGTTTATTTATATATTCTATATAAAACGCACAAAGATAGCAATTAAAATCGCAATATGCAAATATTTTCCAAAGAACTCTGTATGCTATTTTGCGGTGATTAAGACCATATATTTAGTCTAACTGCATCTCGTGATGCGATTTTCGCTCTCTCGTCGGGAATATTTCACCACTCGGATAAAAAATATGACAAGTGAGTTGCATTTTATGCATAAAATGTATAACTTTGTGTGTTATGAAAGAGATTAAAAATATTGTTTTTGACCTTGGTGGTGTTGTCTTCGCTCGCGACCCACGTAAGTTTGAACCCGAGTTTATCAAGTTCTTCTCCTATATATTACTCCCCGAGATGCCCCATTTCTGGGAGGAGTACGATAGAGGTGTGACTACGTATGAAGAGGTAGTGGCGCAGCTTGCCGAGTACAACGTGTGCGATAGCGAGCTGGCTGAGAAAAACCTGCGCCGCTCGATTGTTACTCAGGAGGAGATACCATCGACAAAGGCCCTAATAGGCGATCTTAAGAGTGCTGGCTATAGACTCTACGTCTTGTCGAATATGTCGCTTGAATTTATCGAGTTTCTCCATACGAAGGATGTCTACAAATACTTCGATGGCGAGGTAGTGTCGTGCTACGAACACGTTATTAAGCCCGATGCTAAAATCTATCAGCTACTAACCGAGCGATATAGTCTTTGTGAGGCCGAAACGCTCTTTATAGATGATAGACCAAAGAATGTCGAGGCGGCAAAAAATCTGGGGTGGCAAGGCTTTAACTTCGACCCTCGCAATCCCGATGGTAGCTGCGAAATATTGCGAGAGATGTTACTTAAACAGACTCGGTAGATAATCGCGTTAAAATGATTAAAATCACACTTTTATAAGTGGTGTTCAACGAAAATATCAATTATAATATTATATAAAAATAAGTATGATACTAAATCTTAGATTAGAGTACCAGACCGCCTACGGAGAGGATTTGTATGTGGTTGTTGGTGCCGAGAAGGAGAAGGCCTATCCGATGCAGTATCTTGGTAATGGCATCTGGGGCGTAGAGCTGAAGGTGGCTGCCACAGCCGAGCTAACCTATCGCTATGAGGTGCGTTATGGCTCGGAGGTAGTACGCAAAGAGTGGGGCGAAAGGCACACCCTCGTACTCGATAAGAGGGCTACTAACGTGCGTGTCTTAGACCATTGGCATGCAATGCCTGTTGACCGCTCATTCCACTCGTCGATGTTTACCGATGGCGTATTCCGTAGGGAGCGAGCTAAGAGAGCTCAGGGAGTAGCCGATGGATATCTTACAATACGTGCAGATATAGCTGTGGTGCGCCCATCGCAGCACGTAGTATTGGTCGGTAGCAGCAAGGCTCTTGGAGGCTGGAGTGTAGAGAAGGGTGTGGCGATGAGCGATGCTCAGGTTCCAATATGGAGTGCTCGCATCAAAGCTCCAAAGGATAGCTTTGCATATAAGTTTGTCATTGTCGACACAGCATCTGGCAGTGTCGTAGCTTGGCAGTCGGGCGAGAATTACTACTACAATGAGAGCATTGGTGAGGGTGAGGCGTTGGTTATCGACGGCCTTGCTCCTCATTTCGATATGGCACCTTGGCGTGGTGCTGGTGTTGCCATTCCTGTATTCTCGTTGCGCTCGAAGAGTAGCTTTGGTATCGGCGAGTTTAACGATATTAGGTTAATGGTCGACTGGGCTGCCGCTACAGGTCAGTCTATTATCCAGATTCTGCCTATCAACGATACTACGATGACGGGTACTTGGCAGGACTCTTATCCCTACAATGCTAACTCTACGTTTGCATTGCACCCTCAGTTCTTACACCTGCCTGCCGTAGGTGTGCTTAAGGATAGCGAGGCTGCGGCACGCTTTGAGGCTCTTGGAAAGGAGCTTAACAGCCTGCCAATGGTTGACTACGAGCGTGTGAACAACGCGAAGAGTGAGTATCTGCACCTCATCTACACACAGGAGGGTAAGAAGACCCTTGCATCGAAGGAGTTTAAGGCCTTTATGGCGGCTAACGAGGAGTGGTTGCGTCCATATGCGGTATTCTGCGCACTGCGCGACCAGAAGGGCACACCAGACTTTAGCCAGTGGGGTAGTATGGCCAAGTATACAAAGGCTAAGGCTGCGAAGTGTGAGAAGGAGCATAGCGATGCTGTGGCTTACAACTACTTTGTTCAGTACCACCTCTCTAAGCAGCTGCGCGAGGTGCGTGACTATGCACACTCTAAGGGTGTAGTGCTCAAGGGTGATATTCCAATCGGTATCTCTCGCACAAGTGTCGATGCATGGGTATATCCCGAGCTCTTCCATATGAACTCATCTGCAGGTGCTCCACCCGATGATTTCTCTGTTATGGGTCAGAACTGGGGCTTCCCGACATATAACTGGGAGAAGATGGCCGAGGATGGTTATGCTTGGTGGAAAGCGCGCTTCGTGAAGATGGCCGAGTACTTCGATGCCTATCGTATCGACCATATCTTGGGCTTCTTCCGCATCTGGGAGATTCCTCTTGATGCTGTAAATGCACTTCTTGGACGCTTTAACCCAGCACTGCCATATAGCTACGACGAGATTTCGTCGTATGGCTTCCGTTTTGAGGATTGGCACAAGGGTAATATCTCCGAGACGGATAATATGCTGTTTGTGGAGGACAAGGCTCAGCCTGGTAAGTTCCATCCACGTATCTCGGCATTCTCGACCGACTGCTACCGCTGGCTTAGTGACGATCAGAAGGAGGCATACAACCGCCTCTATAACGACTTCTTCTACCGTCGCCACAATGACTTTTGGAAGTGGGAGGCACTGAAGAAGTTGCCACCACTTACCGAGGCTACACGTATGCTTGTGTGTGGCGAGGATTTGGGTATGATTCCCGATTGTGTCCCCTCGGTTATGTCGGGTGAGCAGATTTTGTCGCTTGAGATTCAGCGTATGCCTAAAGATCCAAAGGTTGAGTTTGGCTCGACATACGACTACCCATACCTCTCGATTTGCACTACGGGAACACACGACATGAATCCGCTACGTGCATGGTGGGAGGAGGATAGAGGCGTGACACAGCGTTTCTATAACCATGTCCTCGGTGCTTGGGGCGATGCTCCCTACTTCTGCGAGCCTTGGATATGCGAGCAGGTGGTGGCTATGCACCTTAAGTCGCCTGCGATGCTCGCCATCTTGCCATGGCAGGATTGGGTAGCTATGGATGGAGAGCTGCGCCGCGAGAATCCTAACGATGAGCGTATCAATGTGCCTGCGAACTCGCGTCACTACTGGCGTTATCGTATGCATATAACACTTGAGGAGCTGCTCGACTCTGAGGAGCTTAACAAGATGATTAGCCAGAAGATAGCTGAGTCGGGCCGCTAAGTACGGTTGGCTATATGCCAACTCCTGACTAACTGAGTATGCTCACGCTCAGAGGACTCATATGTGCTGAGTAAAATGTTGTTTTTCGCGCTTGCGAGCCTAAAACAATATCTTTTTATTCAACCTCCCAATAGAATGGGGATGACAAATTTACTCTTTGTCATCCCTATTTTTTATATGCTTGTTACAACAAAAAATATAAATTTTGTTGAAACTATTTTTGTAACTGTACAAAATGTTGTAACTTTGCCAAAAGTTGAACGTTTGTATGGCATAGTGTCATAGATGGAAAAATAGAGGTGCGGCCAACAGCCGAGCTGCTAACCGCACAGGTGTGACTCCGAAAGGATTCGAACCTTCATCGTAAGAACCGGAATCTTAAATTCTATCCATTGAACTACGGAGCCATCACGCAAAGGTATTACTTTTTTTTAATATTGACAACAATAGTATAGATTAGAAGAGTTTTTTATTTCTCGATGACTAATAAATTTAATAATTGGGAGAGGCTGTCGAAGGTTATCGAGCGTTTTGGGCTCACCATAAACTCCTTTGCTAAGGTTCTGGGCTTGCAACGCTCCGAGACGTTATACCATATACGTAAAGGCGACTTTGGTATCTCGGCAGACCTTGCTGACCGCATAGTCAAGGCCGATAAGGATATTGACCGCACGTGGCTACTCTCGGGCATAGGTAATATGCTGCATAGCGAACCAGTCAGTGGCGAGCATCTGCCATTCTATCGTCGCGAGATGGAGAGGGTGCTACTCGATATCGAGAGCTATCCGAATGATGGCGAGATATATGTACCATATATCACCGGTAGTGACATCGTTGTACGTTCATTCTCGAAGCCTATGAGTGATACGGTTACAGCGGCAAATGACCTATTCCTTAAACATATCGATAGTATCGCAGATGTTGTGCAGGGTAATGAGTATGTGCTTAAGGTGTGTGATGAAATAATATGGCGACGTGTGCGTTTTATCAAGGGTAACGACAACCTATGGCGATTGGTAGCCAATAATAAGATTGACTACCCAGATGTATATGTCGATGTTAACGATGTAAAGGATATTTGGCGAGTGATGTCGCGCATAGCGGTCCTTGAGAGCTAATATACAATAGGTGTAAACAGATAAATAACGAAGATATGAGTATTCTATCAATAGTATGGAATTGGGACCCAACATTGGTGATGTTGGGCGACCTTGATATTAGATGGTACGGCCTTATGTGGGCCATCGCCATCCTTGCTGCCGAGCGCGTATGTAACTATACATTCCGACGTGAGGGCCTGCCACCACGTACACTCGAATCGGCATTTATATGGATTGTTCTCGGCACGTTCATAGGCGCACGTGTGGGTCACTGTATATTTTACGAGCCTGAGGTGTATCTCCCAGAGCCTTGGCGTATAATTACCGATATCCGAGATGGCGGTATGGCCAGTCATGGTGCCACGATAGGTATTATATTAGGTATATGGGGCTTTGTCAAGCGTAACCACCTGCCATTCATTTGGGGTCTTGACCGTATAGCTATCGTAGCCCCCTTAAGTGGTGCTATCATACGTCTTGGCAACCTCTTTAACTCTGAGATTGTAGGCTACACTACAGACTCGGCTCTTGGTTTTAAGTTCGTATATCACGATGCTCGCTATGCATGGTATGAGTATGCAGGTAATGTGCCACAGGAGATTATTGATACTATTCCAGCACGTCATCCAGCACAGCTGTATGAGGCGTTGTGTTACCTGCTCACTTTCGGACTGATACTATGGCTCTACTTACGTAAAGATTTAGGTCGCCGTCGCCCTGGTTTCCTCTTTGGCGTAGCTATGATAGGTATCTTCCTCACGCGCTTCTTTATAGAGTTCTTGAAGGAGCGTCAGGTAGATTTCGAGCTTGGTATGGCTCTGGATATGGGACAGTTGCTAAGTATTCCGTTTATCATATTGGGTATCTATATGATTGTTCGCTCACTAATGCGCCCCGAGGTTAGCGATGTTGGTGCTGTTGTAGAGTTTGCAAATAGAGAGTATGCCCGCGAAGATAAGAAGAGGGGTAAAAAGGGTAAGAAGTAGATGTGATGGTAGGAGAGGTAAATAGACTTATACTGAATACGATAGCCTCTAAAGAGGGGGTGCTACTCCCTGAGGTTGGTACGCTATATGTCTGTCGAAAGCCTGCGGAGGTGTTGTCGCGCGGTAGTGTCGCTGTGCCACACTACGATATTGCGTTTTCATCTCACCGCGAGGCGCAGTCATTGGTCGATATCATTGCTACAACGGCAAATATAGATAGGCAACAAGCTTTGGATATATATGGGCGTTGGCTCGATAAGGTGAGAACCGAGAGCGGACTTAATATCGAGGGTGTTGGTGTGCTTAATAATAAGAGCTTTGTTGTTGATAAAGAGCTGATTAGACTTCTTAACCCATATGTGGCCAATGTGTTGGAGGTTACAAGAAGATCGTCAAAGGTGTCTGGTAGGATAGCAGTGGGAGCAATGGTTATGCTCCTAATTGTGTGTGCCGTAGGCGGTTGGTTATATCTTGGTGGATATCAGATAGATAATGGTGCTGAAAGTGGGGTAGTGTCGACTGTTATAACAGAGAATGATATGCCCAATATCCCCCCTCGTATAATGACCACTCCTGCTAATATTGTCGCAGATGTTGTCGATACGCTACCTATTGAGGAGCCTTTACAATCGAGTGGTAGCATTGAGGAGGCTGTAGTTAGCGACGAGAGCATCTTGGATGATGATTGGCGCACAAAAGATGATATACGCCACTACGTTGTTGTGGGCAGCTACTCTACAGAGGAGAATGTTAGGCGAGCTATCGCTACGTTAGAGGAGAGGTATACGGAACTGAGATTTAGCCACTTTAAGCTCGGTACGATGTATGCCGTAGCAGCCTTTGGAAGTTCACAGCGCGAGGCGTGTGAGGAGTTCTCGCTCAAGCATCGTGATGACTTTTCTCAGTCGTGGATACATACACCACGAAAATATAAAGAGTAGATTGATACATATGGTTGCGCACCTGCTGATAAAGGCTATAGATAGGCTGTATATCAAGCCTGTTTCGCGTATTGTCTCTCGCGATATCTTTGGCTATGGTATGTGCGGTGCGCTAAATATGTCACTCGATACAGTGTGGTATTTCTTAATATACCATTATGTTGTTGCTCAACGTTTTATCGACTTGGGCGTTGTAGTTGTATCGCCACATATCGCAACGCTGTTTATAGTCTTTCCTATAACATTCTTTACGGGATTTTGGCTTAATCGCCATGTGGCCTTCAGGGTAACAAAATACCGAACACGTGGCCAGCTGCTGCGTTACGCGCTCTCGGTCGTAGGCTCGATATTGATTAACTATGTCTGTATGAAGCTCTTTGTCGAGATGTTTAATATCTGGCCAACGCCTTCAAAGATGCTTACTACGGTTGTCTCGGTTGTCTATAGCTACTTAGCCGCTCGTTATTTTACCTTTGTTAAGCGGTAGACTATTTACCCTTGAATTACTTATTCGAGTGTAGCTCTGTTTTTAATGTTCTTGTATTGTAATAGTATATTAGTATATTGGTCCCCGCCTATAATTTAACATAATGTAAATATTACGACATGCAGTATATGGGAGGTTAAGTGAATTTATAATGATTTATGAGGATTTTATCGAGGGTTTAGCAAACAAAATCACTCTAAATGCAAAGGTGCGGAAAATTTATATATCTTTGTTGCGTTATGTGGATGTGCAGCGCGATATTGAGATATTCGCGTTGTGCTATAAGCTAACAGACAGAGTGTTGTAAGTTAACTATTAGACCTAAGTTAGAATGGATATAGTTTTGGTGGTTATTGCCCTGATTATGGGCGTTATTGGATTGTTGGGTGTGATTGTGCCAGTGTTGCCTGGAACAATTCTTTCATTCGCAGGATTACTATGTGCCTATTTTATAGATGGCTCAACCATAAGCGAAACACAATTGGTCATTTGGGGCGTTGTGTCCGTAGTGGCCATCGTGTTAGACTACGTATTGCCAGGATATTTTAGTAAGCTATTTGGCGGCACCAAGGCTGGTATAACAGGTGCTACGGTGGGAACTTTCGTTGGTCTAATTTTTGGTGTGCCAGGTATTATATTGGGTCCATTCTTTGGTGCTGTGCTCGGCGAGATGCTTGGTAGCAAGGTGGAGTTTATGCAGGCTCTAAAGGTGGGCCTTGGCTCGATGTTATCCTTCTTAGTCGGTACGGGTATTAAGCTGATAGCTGGTATCTATATGTTATACTATATAATAAAGGTATTGGTTGTTGTTATAATTTAATATGCTGTAATACAGCTGTTTATCTTGTAGTATGGGCTATTCCTAAAAATCGAGTAGTCTATATTTTTTGCGTGTGTCGCCTATTGAGATAATCTCCTCGAAGTGCCACCACTCGCGCCTATATGGATAGAGCCCTGCCTCGTGCATAACCTCAATAAGGAGAATTCGGTTTTTAGCCGCGCTAAGGGTGATAACTCCGCGACGAGAAAGCTCCATAATATAATCTCGGTAGACATCTACGGCTCTTGTCTCAGGGTCGCTATTGTCGGGCGTACCCTTAACCGAGGCCGCCTCGGTAAAGTCATCGAAGCCTGCCCCCATGTCCAAAGGTGTACCATCAAGGTGTGCGATAGTTAGGTCGACAGCAACACCATAGTTATGCCTACCACCCTTCGAACCGTCGGCTACAAAGCCCTCATACGCCGTACCCTCGACAATGGTGCGCATCCTGCGCTGAACGCTGATAGGACGTGCTGCGTCGTATATGAGGAGTGTGTATTCGGGGTGGCGACGTTTGAGTATCTGCTGAGCCTTGACTACCCTACTTGCAAACTCAGCCTCGAAATATGCACGCTCTAACTCACCGTACATATCTTCGCCCACGAAGTTGTCTGTTGTAGAGTACTTAAGCTCTACGAATATATCGTCATCGAGAGTCTGTATATCAATTAGTCCGTATGCCGCCATCTGTGCATCGAAATCTACACTACGATGTTGTGCATTGACCATAGAGATCGATAGCAGAGTAGTTATGGTAAGAATATTTATTATGCGCATAAGTGCAGTACTATGATGATAAAATACTATGCAAAATTATTAAAATAACGATTATAATGTATGATACTAATATAAAAAAGTGTATCTTTGCCACAAAATTAATAATTAAATATAATAAAATGAAAAGAGTACTTTCACTACTGGCACTTGTATTGCTTATCTTTACCGCTTGCGAGAAGGCAACTGAGGATAACAACAAGGTATCAATCAAACTAACATCTACAGAGACCGTAAGCGTAAGCAGTGGTAGCTCAATGGGCTTTATAACCTACGAACTTTTGACACCAGTGGAGGGTGCAACGGTAGAAGCTACAGCTGATGTAGATTGGATTGGTGGCTTTGATTATAAGCAGATGGGTAAGATTATGTATAAAGTAGATCAGAATCCACTTGAGGAGGGTCGCTCGGGAAAGATTACGGTGACATATAACAAGTCGTCGTTTGATGTCGTTATCAACCAGGGCGGTAACCCAGCACCAACGCAGAAGACCATAACAGACTTTAAACTCTATGGTAAGTATTATGGTATCCAGTCGGGTCTATACAACTACTATCTTATCTTCTCGGACCTCGGCTTGGATGAGAATAATATGTATGCCGTTCCCGATGCACACTACTACTTGGTTGACCTCTTCTTGACCGAAACTCCTGAGGATATGGGTCACATCACAATTCCTGTAGGCACTTACGATTACGATCCTACAAATTCGGGTTTTGCTGGCACATTTACCGAGACATATAGCTGGTATCAGATTAATGATGCTTATGGTGTTGCGTCATCTGCGAATCAGATTAGCTATGAGAGTGGTAAGCTTATCGTCGAGGAGGGTAAGGTGACCCTTGAGGTGACGCTCTATTTTGGCGATGTTAAGGAGACTCACATCGTAGTATACGAGGGTGACTACGCGTTTATTGATGAGTCAAATTTACAATAATCGAGCTGTTGTAATTCAACCACTTAATACATGCGAGGGTGACTATTTTACATTTAGTCACCCTCGCTTTTTTTGATTGATTGTCCGTATGCTACAAATCTGATAACGATACGATATTGTTGAGCACGGCATATATTGTGAGCCTGCCTAACGATCGTGTGTTAAGCTTATCGCAGATATTGTTGCGGTGGAAGATAACCGTTGCTAACGATATGTTTAGCTTATCGGCTATCTCCTTGTTTATGTCGCCCCTCACCATTAGTGCCAACACCTCTTTTTCGCGCAATGATAGCTGAGGATACTCCCCTACAACCTTCTCATTAGCGTTGCTATTCACACTGGGGTGATTATTTGCACTGTGGCCTGCAGGGTGTCCCGAGCCATGTATCTCAAGAATTTGGCGTACAATATGCTGTTCCGATACGGTAATATCTATTGTCCTAAAGCCCGACTGAATAAATGGCGAGGCTTCGCCCTCGGTCAGCACAAACGTGCGTCGCATATATGGCTGGAAGAACTCTGGATTGTGAAACAGTGTGGTTGCCGAGACAAAGAAGTGGGCAACCATGGGCGACTCTTTGCAAAACGCCTCGATATCCTTATAGCAGACCACATCGATGCCCTGAACCATATCCAATAGCAGACTACGTAGAGCCATAGAGCTCAACGTATTCTCACATATTATGGCCATCTGTGGTGTCACTGCGCTAATCTATAAGTCTTTATCTCTTTGTAACTACCCTACTGCTTGATGTATATTTCCATCACTTTGCCACTGCCTGTGATGGTTACATCGTTGGTCTCGGCAGGAATCAACACCACTTCGCCCTCGTCAATCTTTTCGCTATTGCCATCAGCAACAATCTGCATCGACCCCTTTAAGGCGATATATACAACAAATGAGTCGAGTGCCGAGATGTCAAACTCCTTGGCATCGTCGATATCGTGGAGCACCATAGTGAAGTAGTCCGACTCGATAACCTTGGCAGAATCGCCCTTATCAAGCTGATACTTCTTGTGTAGTAGCTCGGCATCGGCCTCAAAGTCGATAGCATCAACAGCTAATGCTGTATGCAGTTCGCGACCCTTGCCCGATGCATCTACCCTGTCCCAGTCGTATATACGATAGGTTATGTCTGATGTCTGCTGCACCTCTACAACCTCCAATCCTGCACCCAGGGCGTGTACCGTGCCTGCAGGGATGAAGAATACATCGCCAGGCTTGACCTCTACCCTATTTAGCAGATCTTCGAGGCGCGACTCGGCCACTGCAGCAATATACTCTTCGCGCGTGATATTTAGGTCCTTAAAGCCGAGATATATGGCGGCACCAGGTTTGCAGTCGGCGACATACCACGCCTCGGTCTTGCCGAAGCTGTCGTGACGCTCCATAGCAAGTGCATCGTCGGGGTGTACCTGCACAGATAGGCGGTCGTTGCAGTCGAGATACTTGATAAGCAGAGGAAACTCAAGTCCATATCGCTCGAAGTTACGCTCGCCAACAAGCTCGCCCATATATACCTCGATAATCTCCTGTAGGTTATTGCCCTTGAGGAAACCATTGGCTACTACAGATATGTCACCCTTGACCGATGATAGGTCCCAGCTCTCGCCGTAGAGCTTATCCTTGTCTAAGCGGCCTGCGGCCTTACCCTTTTTGCTTAGTATCGCTTGACCGCCCCAAATACGCTCCTTAATGCGAGGTTTGAACTTAATGGGATACAACATATAAAATTACTTAAAATATTGATTCAACATAGCTTACAACCTCGTCAACATCTGGGTTTAACGAGAATATTTTACTTGGCTTAAGGTGCCATATATCGCGGTTAAGCTTGGCAGCCTCCTCGCCTGCACCTGTGATATTGAGCATAATACATGCATCCTTATCTATTGCTCCAGCGTCGACCAACTTGATAAGCGAGGCAAGGGCTACGCCAGGTGCTGGGTAGATATCTATGCCCTCAAGCTCTTTAAATAGCTTGCATGCACGACGCGATTGCGCATTTGTGGCAACCATAATATCGCCATTTGTAGCCTTAAGAGCGTCGTATAGACCTCCAGCGATGCCATAAGGTGGCTTACGGTTTGAGAGCACCTTTGCATCGATAAGCTCGGCATCGCGGCGAGCCTTCTTTGTATCGTAAGGTAGCATCTCTCGTGAGTCGGCACGCCATGCATCGTACATAGGTACGAATGGAGCATTCTGCGACACCATTAGCTTCATAAGGTTTGTGCCATAGCGACCGTCCTCAATAAGACGCATATTGGCCTCCCACGCTGCTATGGCTCCTGTGCCGCTACCTACAGCCTGGAAGTAGTAGTCTGGAATACGGCCTATGGTGGTTACGGCAGAGAGTACCGTTGTAGACATACCATCGCGACGAGCGATATTCTTAGCACCACCCTCGGCGTAGAACTTTGATGACTTGAGGGCTAAGTTGCTTAAGTTTATTGCATCGAAGTAGTCGCCACCCTTGTCGCAGGCGATAAGCTTCACGCAGTCGTTGAGTGGCTCGGTAAACCATAGAGCATCGAGGTTGTCGGCAGGCACGGCCAGGAGTAGCTTGATATTGTTATCCGAGCAGACCTTTGCAAAGGCACGTGCTGTATTTCCTGCTGATGCGACAACAAGTACGCGCTCCTCGTTGGTGTCGATGCGAGCACACACGCTATACGCCTCAGTCTCCTTAAAAGAGCAGGTGGTCATCTTAACACCCTTTTGTGGACAGTAACCATTGAGTGTTATCCACAAGTTGCTAAGGCCAAGGTGCTTGGCCAAGGCTTCGCTCTTGTATGTTACTGGGGCCGACGAGCCCTGAAGCATACGTCTTATGGGTAGCCAGTCGCAGAACTTGTAGAACCCATAGCTGTCGGGCTTAACCTCCAGCTGCATATTCTCGTAATTGGCTCGCACCAATGATGGGCTCTTGCACTCTGCGTCATCCAATATCCAACCAGTGTCGTCAAACTCGCGACCAGTGGCAACACACGATAATGTGTATTTTGTAGGCTTAAAATTTTCCATATTTAAGTTTTAGTTACTATCACAGGTGTTTAATCGTGCAAATTTAAACTTTTTTTTGGGAATATCAATATCTTGATATGGATAATTGCGATAAATGGGGTGTGTTTAGACGTTTTCTAAAAATAATTTATACCTTTGTAAATCAAAGTCAACTATATTAGTTTGCGTGGCTAAATGGGAGTGTTATACGTGCAGTACGTATTGGTTTTAATGTTGTACTATTGAGTATATATAATTTGGTTTAGATAAAAAGATTAATATTATGAAAAAGAGTAGTTTAATAATTGCTGCTATAGTTGCGATTATTGTCGGTGTGGCGGCCTTCTTAGTGATTGATGGCTGTGGCTGTAGTTGTAGTAGTGCGAGTGAGTCGAAGCGAGCTAAGATTGAGCAGCCTTTTGTCTGCTATTTTAACCTCGAGCAGCTTGCACAAAAGGGGGCCTTTGATAAGTTTATTTTGCCCGAGCAGCGTCGTCTTGCAGCATCGGTAGCGAGTGCCAATATCCTCGATAGTGCGGTAGCCACACATGCCGAGGCCGTAATCGTTGACCTTGCGACAAGTGGTCTTGATATCACCAGGCCTGCTTACGGATACCTGTATGAGGATAAGCAAACCATGGTGTTTGTTGCTGAGGTGGCAAATGTCGATAATCTCGATAAAACTGTAGATGTACTCTCTTATTTTGCTGAGCAGGAGGGGGCTATCCTTACAAAGGAGATAGTTGGCGGTGATAGGTATCTCTATCTGGATAATGCGGTTCTCTGCTATAACGATAGTCGTGTTGCTGTGGTATTGGAGGATGGCGATGATGCTAAGAGTATTGCGACAGAGGTGCTTGGTGGTTTGCTATTAGACCTATCGCTGTTTGGCGATGCAGATGTCGCATACTACGTAGATATCAACGATATGATAGATATTGTCGAGAACAACATGGCAAATGATTTGGAGTATGAAAATGTTGATGATGGTGGCCAGAGGGTTAATCTACTCGATAAGTATCGCGCATGCTTCGAGCAGGATGCCTATTTTGTTTCATCGGCCCTGTTTGATGCTGGACGCATTGTTGTCGATAGCTATGTCAAGGGTCTTAAGGATGGTTTGTATAGTGGTGTAAACAAGGAGGTAGAGCTTAACCATCTAAACTATGTTAGTAGTGATGTGCTTGCGCTTATTGGAGGTGGTGTCAATGGTGTGAAGATGGCTGCACTACTTGAGGCTATGCTCAATAGTGAGGAGGCTGCTATGCTGGGTCTAAGGAGTAACAATGAGCTAAATATGGCTATGGCAATCGCCATTGACGCTATTGAAACTATCGATGGAGATGTGACTATCGCGTTGCAATCGTTAGATGGCGAGTATAAGGAGCAGGTTGACTACTTCTGGGGAGGTGTGGAGTATCGCCCTATAATAAATAGTGTAAGTGCTGCCTTGATGGCTGATGTTACTGATACATACATCATAACCAATCTGGGAGAGTTTGCTGGGGGACTGTTACATAAGGTTGGAGATAACCACTATATGAGTCAGTTCGGAGATTATGCTGTGTGCCTCAAGCAGAGCGATAGTATGCTGTTTGCGGGTGTAAATATGTCTGCTAAGGAGTCCGAGAAGCCTGCAACCAAGGCGCGTTGGATAGCCGATATCGAGGGTAGTGTTGGCTACTTTGTTGTCGATATTGACAAAGTTGTGAATACAAAATTTGTTCGCTCAGTTAGCGAGATTGTTATGGAGAATATTGACTATCCAAAGCTATATTCGCAGCTAATGCAGATGTTTAGCTATGCCTATGTAACTGCGTATAGTGATGGCTCTTCTAAGTTGGTATTTGTCCTTGATGACGCTACTACTAACGCTCTTGAACAGCTAAGTGGCGTGGTGCTCCCTGTTGTCGTAAATGAGTCGCTTAAATCTATAATGTAATACTTAGATTGCTGTGAACGAGATTAAACTACATAATGTACTTCCTGAGATATTTGCGCAGCGTAGGGATATAGACTCCGATATCTGGCTGCGCGATATCACTTTCGAGCGAGGAAAGCACTACTTGGTCAAGGCTATATCTGGAGCGGGTAAATCTTCGCTATGTAGCTATCTGTATGGTCAGCGCGGTGATTATAGCGGTGATATACTCTTCGATGGCGAGGATATATCGACCTTCGGGACCTCTCGATGGTGTGATATACGTCAGCGCGAAATAAGCGTTCTGTTTCAGGACCTAAAGCTCTTTGGTGAACTTACGGCGATGCAGAATGTCGAGATTAAGAATGATATCACCAAGACAAAGAGTCGCAGCGAGATTGTGGCCCTATTCGAGGAGTTTGGTATTGGTGATAAACTCGATTCGCGCATCGATAGGATGTCGTTTGGTCAGCAGCAACGTGTCGCCCTTATTCGCGCTCTGTGTCAACCCTTTAGCTTCATACTCTTAGATGAGGCTGTGTCGCATCTTGACGATACGAATAGTGATATTATGCGCGATATTGTGGTTCGAGAGGCGAAAAGTCGCGGTGCTGCGATGATTGTGACATCAATAGGTAAACATCTAAACATAGATTACGATATATGCCTAAGTCTATAACCCTAATTTGGCAGCTTCTGCGTAAGCATATCAGTGTGTTCGAGTTGGCTATATTCTTTGTTGCCAACCTTATAGGTATGACCGTAATATTGGCTGGTGTGCAGCTATATAGCGATATTCGTCCACTCCTTCGGGGTGAACATACGCTTATCGGTAGTGACTATCTTATCATCACCCACCCTGTTAAGCGCGTGGGTATCAACTCCGAGACATTTAGTCTTGAGGATGTGGCGGATATTGAGCGACAGGAGTTTGTTGATGCTGTCGGTGCCTTTACGGCCTCGCAGTTCGAGGTGAATGGTAGCATAATGTTTAATGGTCGTAGGCTCTCTACAATGCTCTTTTTTGAGAGTATCCCCGATGAGTTTATCGATGTCGAGACCAAGGAGTGGCACTTCGATAAGGGGGATAAGATGATACCTATCATACTCCCACGCAACTATCTTAACCTCTATAACTTTGGCTTTAGTGCTACGCAACAACTACCTCAGATAACCGAGGATATGATTAAGAGTGTTAGCCTTGGTATAAATCTTCGAGGTAATGGCCGTAGCGATGACTATACGGGTCGTATTGTAGGCTTTTCAGATAGGCTAAATACTATCCTTGTCCCAGATAGTTTTATGTCGTGGGCAAATGGTTATTACGATGGCTCGGATGAGGTTGAGCCTACGCGCCTGATACTTAAAGTGGCAAACCCGAGCGACCCAGAGCTAAGTAGTTATCTTAAGGGGTGTAATTACGAGATTGAGAATAAGCCAGCGGAGAGTAGTAAGGCTCTGTTTATACTTAAAGTGTGTATTGCGATAATAATATGTATCGGCCTATTATTTACGGTGTTATCAATTATAATACTTACGCTAAGTATATACCTATTACTCCAGAAGAATATCACAAAACTTGAGAACTTGGTTCTGATTGGCTACTCGCCATCGCGTGTGGCGATGCCATACAATCTAATGGCCTTGGTTCTCAACTTGTCGATACTTGCTGTGAGCTTAGTGATGATATTCCTCTCGCAGGATTTATATATGGAGCAATTGTCGGCTATTGCAGGCTACAAGATAGCTACATCCTCCTCAATGACAATTATTGTGGGTGTGCTCTTTACTGCGATAATCATAGCCTTTAACATCTTTGTTATTAACCGAAAGATTAGAAATATATCACGAAAACGATGATTCGCAGAGCTTTAGTCGCAGACGTAGATGCGATTGTGACCATTGTAGGCGAGGCGCAGCGAGCCCTTGCGGAGATGGGCATAGACCAGTGGCAGGATGGCTACCCTTCGCGTGACATAATCCTCGAAGATATAGCTGCTGGTGTTGGTTATGTGTGTGCATTAGAGGGCGAGGTTGTAGGTTATGCGGCAATAGTGCTTACGGGCGAAGAGGCATATAATCAGATTAAGGCGAGTGATTGGAACACTGCAAACGACTATGTTGTCGTGCATCGCCTATGTGTTCGGGGGCGTGTGCGCCGCTCTGGTGTAGCTGTTGAGTTGATGCGCTATGCGGCAGCTTTAGCTCGCCAAAATTCGCTTACGGCATTTCGCATTGATACGCATCGTGGTAATATTCGTATGTTGTCAATGCTTGATAAGCTCGGTTTTGTGCCTACGGGAACAATTCGCTATGATAGTGGCGAGAGGATTGCCTATGACCTCGATTTATCTTTAAGTAAAACGTTGTAAATAGAATAAATATGGCGAGTTATCTTCAGGTAGATAATATATCAAAATCCTATGGTGACAGGACCCTATTTAGCGATATTAGCTTTAATATCAACGAGGGCGATAAGATAGCTCTTGTTGCGCCTAATGGTACGGGCAAGTCATCGCTACTTAAGATTCTTGCGGGCATCGAGTACTCCGATAGAGGTGGCGAGGTTAAGTTTATGAAGGATATTCGCGTCGCCTTTCTCGATCAAGATACATCGTTTGATGCCAAGAGGACTATCTTCGAGGAGGTGTACTCGCGTATGGGTGACATCTCTCCCGAGCTACGCGAGTATGAGGCGGCCTTGACATCGGGCGACGATAAGCGTCTTGAGAGGGCGATATCTGCAATGGATATCTCGGATGGCTGGAATGTCGAGCAGAAGATACGCCAAGTGTTGACATCGCTAAAGATAGAGCGTTGGGATCAACCTATGGGTGAGCTCTCGGGAGGAGAGTCTAAGCGCGTAGCGTTAGCCTGTATGATGTTGCAGGGTGCCGATTTCCTGATTATGGACGAGCCTACGAATCACCTCGATATAGATATTATCGAGTATCTTGAGGGTTACTTGCAACGCTCGCGATGCACGTTGCTAATGGTTACACATGACCGCTACTTCTTGGACCGCGTATGTAATACGATTATGGAGCTCGACAGAGGGGCGTTGTACATCTATCGTGGCAACTACACCCAGTATCTCGAAAAGCGCGAGGAGCGATATGCGAATATGCAGGCCGAGATAGATAAGTCGCGCAACCTACTACGCCGCGAGCTTGAATGGATACGCAGTACACCACAGGCACGTACAGGCAAGGCTCGCTATCGTATAAATGCCTTCTACGACCTTAAGGATAGGGCCTCGGTGAGTCTGCGAACAGATAGTGTAGAGATAGATGTGGCCACCTCGCGTCTTGGTCGTAAGATTATTGACTGCATGGATGTAAATCTCTCGTTTGAGGGGCGCAAGATGCTCGACGACTTCTCGTATAAGTTTACACGTGGCGAGCGTGTAGGTATCGTAGGTCGTAATGGTGTGGGTAAGACCACCTTCCTAAATCTTATTTCGGGGCGTATCGCTCCAGACTCTGGAGTTATCGAGCAGGGCGAGACGCTACGTATAGGTTACTATTCGCAGCGAGGTATTGTGTTTAAGCCAGGACAGACCGTATTGGAGTGTGTGCAGGAGATTGCCGATGTTGTCAAGGCTTCGGATGGACATACTATCTCGGCCACGACATATCTTAACCGTTTTCTCTTTCCGCACGACACCTTTAATAAGCGTGTAGATATACTCAGTGGCGGCGAGCGTAGACGACTATATCTGCTTACGGTGCTGATGCAGAGTCCCAATATGCTTATTCTCGATGAGCCTACCAATGACCTTGATATAATGACGCTTAACGTGCTCGAAGAGTATCTGTTAGAGTTTAAGGGTTCGCTAATTATCGTGTCGCACGATCGCTACTTCCTCGATAAGTGCGTAGACCACCTCTTTGTTTTCGAGGGCGATGGTCGCATTAAGGATTTTGTGGGACAATATAGTGAGTATCGTGAATATATCAAGGAGTGTGAGAGTGCTGAGCGTGGCTCGGAGCGCAGTGCAGCACCGCAGAAGAGTGTACAGCCTCGCCAGCATGATACGTCAAAACGTAGGCTTACGTATAAGGAGCAGCGCGAGCTGGAGCAGATAGAGGCAGAACTTGCTCAGCTTGCCGAAGAGCGAGCAGAGCTCGAAGCCGAGATATCGTCGGGCACACTACCCTACGAGCGTCTTAGCGAGGTGTCGAAGCGTATCGAAGAGATTATAGGCCTCGTAGACGAGAAGGAGATGCGCTGGTTAGAGCTAAATGAGTAGTTGCTGTAAGCTATTGTAACCAAAACAGAGGCGGATGACCAAATGGCCATCCGCCTCTGTTTCTATTGGCTATTGATAGTCAGACTCACCCTCTTCATCAATCCAGGGTACGGTCTTCATATCCTCGGTGGTCATCTTCTCCACCTGCTCGTCGCTAAGCAGTGCATCCTCGCCATTATCAAACTCGATATCCGAGAAGCTGCTTATTGTAAGCTGGTACGATGCATAGTCATCGGCATTGCCCGCATAGTCTGAACGCTGGGCATAGATGCCATAGATTGCCGTTATTGTAGCCTTCTCGCCATCCTTGCATACGTTACGACGTGCAAAGCGTGAATAACCGCTTGAGCGCAGGGCATATACACCATTCTGCGAGCATACAGTAGCCGAGGGGTTATAGGTAAAGAGCACAGAGCCATAGAGGCTGCGGCCAGTAATCTCCTCTTTATATGCCCAGTGATACCAAGGCTTCGATACCGTAGGACGTGGGTCGGTGTAGAGCCAGCTTGGGTAGATATTCTCAAACGAGCCACTCTTTATTGCAGGGTTGGTTACTCCATCCTGGTTAGGCACACCTGCATAGCGGCACTCAAGACCCTCGAAACGCATCAGACGGCCAAACATAAGTTCGCGCTGCGACATCTTGAATACTTTGCGAGTGATGCCGTTCTCATCGGGTTCCTCATCGCCAAGAATCTTACCCTCCAACTCAATGGTGTTAGGGTTAAATACCTCCACGTAGTTGTCTGGCGTTACGGTGATGATATCTACGTTGGGCGCATATCGCATCCACTCATCATACGCACCTACCTTAAGGCCTCCCTCGACCTTACGACCTGGGAATACGTGCTTGTCGATAACCTCCTGAAGCTCGATATTTGAGTTGGCATAATACTTATGCTCCTCGGCCTTGTTGTACGACTCTGATGGAGGTCCTCCCAACGACAGCATCATACGATAGTTGCCCAAGTAGAGGCCCGTAAGGCGCACATATACCCACGTGCCCTTCTTATAGCGCACACCGACGTTGTTGTTGAGTTTAAGCTCGATGCCTGTAGTCTCGTCCTGAATATAGAGCGACTTGTAGATGTTGCCCTGGTCATCATCCGAGATAACCTTACCCTTGATATATACATCGTGACCAACGAATATATCCTCGCCAATAAGCTTGTATATAGTGTTGTTCCAGCCGCTATTTACACCTGTATTGCTTATAGTGCCAAAGGCGTACTTAAGCTCGGCAATAGTGATGTGCTCTGCCTCGGGGAACATCTCCTCAAACGAGCTATCGTCGAAGTATTCGCGTGGTATGACTACATTATGCTCTTCATAACAGCCAACTGTCATAACGGAGATGACAATCAACAAAAATAACTGCTTTAATTTCATAATATTTATATGTTTAGCCATTAGAATCTAAAGTAAACATTAAGATAGTAGTTCCAACCATTCATATAGAAATACTTCGAGTCGAAACGCGAGTATGTCGTAGGCTTCTCTACAATCTGCATTACGCCATCGCTGTCGGGGAAAAGTATTGGGTCAGATATCTTATTTAGACGCATCTGCTCATAACCTCCCGTGCGCACACTCTGGTTATTCAGTATGTTGTTAACCTGAAGGCTAAAGCCGAGGGTGTACTTATACTTAATATACCAGTTCTTTCCGATGCTTGCGCTCAGCGTGTAGGCGTTGCCCAGCTCCTCCTGACGGCGAATGTCGTCGATAACGCCTATAACGTAGGCCTTCTGGCGACCTGTTTCGAGGTTCTGGAAGTCGTAGATGCGCATAATCTCGTTGGCCAGATATTGGGTACGATACATTGGGTTCATCGACAAGTAGAGGCGGTCATAGTAGTTGAAATCAACCGAAGCAAACCAATTCTTAGGACCTCGGAAGTTAAGACCTACGTTGATGGCTGTCTGTGGTGTGCTCTCCACCTTCATACCCTTCCAGTTAACTACGCTATTGACAACGTCTGTAGCACTATTGTCAATCATCTGTGTAAACTTAGGGTTAGAGGTGTAGATGTAGTCGCCGTAGCTCACTGCACCCTGCAACGACAATCCCCAAGCAATAGGAATACTCAGGCCAAGCTCGACACCCATATATCGCTTGTCGATGCCCGACATGGCGAAGTTGGTAAACGAACTCTGAGTATCGTCGTAGAACGAGATGACCTTTGACTGGTCAAGCATTTGGGTGTAGTATGCTGACAATCTTGCTCTTATCCAAGGTGTGCGGAGGTTGTACGTGAGGTCGAAACCATATATCTTCTCGGCATCCAAGCCTGGGGTAATCTGGTTACGTGTACGTGCCGACACAAAGGCGTTGTTAAACATCGGAGCGTTCTGCATAAGCGCAGCATTGGCCTCGATAGAGTGAGCACCAGAGAATTGGTAGGCTAAGTTAGCCTTCACCTTATATGTTAGGTTGTCTATCTTATCAGAGTTGCCATACGATGTCTTTCCTCTATCGTCGCCAGCATTCTTATTGAGGAACAAACCCTTCTCCCAAAGGCCCTCGCGCCACATTGACGACAAACCTACCTCGGCACCAATGTTTGCCGAGAAACCACCAGCGGCAATCTCATACATAGCCCAAAGCTGACCCTGACGGATGTGTGCATAGTAGTCATAGCCATACTTGTCGCCCTCCTTAACTGCCTGAGCGTGGCCATATTTGTTGTAGTATGCCATATTATTCTGGTAAGACTCTACGTTGTTGCCAAAGTCGCGCTCGGCAAACTTGTCTACATCGAGCCAGTAGTCGCCACCCAGAAGGTCCTTAACAGTGCTATAGTACTCCGTGCGGTTGACACGAGCACGAAGACCTACGGTGAGCTTAGAGCCACCTCGGAAGATGTGTCCAAGCTGCGCAGCGAAGTTATAGTCTATTTGGTCGGTGTGACGCTCCTCAATCATAGCAACAGAGCGGTGTCCCTCGCCATAGGTGGCATTCTCCTCGCCAATCATATTGTCGCGAACAAGACCATCGAAGTCGATATATCCATCCCAGTTCTTTGTGTACTCGACAACCTTCATACGGTCAGTTTCGATGTCCACCTCGGTAAATGGTGGGGTCATGTCGTTAGCCAAGGCGTAGTTATTAAGCATCATACGACGCTCAAGGCGGTCACCATAGTATGATGGTAACTTGCGGTAGTAGTCGGGACGTGGGTCCTCGCCCTTATACCACGTTAGGGCCGAGTAGCCATTAAAGCCGAATCGCACGGATGTGGCTACCGAGAGGTTGGTATTCTCCGATATCTGCCAGTTGTAGTTAAGCATAGCGATAGGCTCGTGCATACGACGTACACGCGAGTTACGCTCCTCGCCGCCCTGCAAACCTACGTTAGGGTTGTAGTAGTTATCGCCCCAGAGGTCGTAGGCCTCCTGTGTTGATGCCTGCTGTGCTCCACGTGTTGTAGGCGCACCGAGTATTGTCGCCGAGAGGCGGTGGCGCGAGTTGAATACCTTCTCTGCCGAGGCGAAGTAGCCATAGGCGTTGTAGTAGACACCGTTTACATAGCCATTGCCACCTTGACGTGTCGAGAACGAGAAGCCGTATGACCATCCGTTATCGAGCGCACCCGAGGCATAGCTTACCATCACACGGAAACGGTATAGCTGTGTAGAGTTCACTACGCTGGCGCGGAAACCCTTACGGAGCTGCGAAGCGCGTGCATTGATATTCGTAGTACCTGCGACACCGCCAAGACCATAGTCCGACATCTCCAAGCCAGAGGTGGTCTCCTGGTTACGTGTCGCATCGTTAAGACCGCTCCACAATGACCAAGGACCATAGCTGGTCAAAGCATCGTTAAAACGTATGCCGTTAAGGTATACATCCTGATACTGCGAGTCGTAGCCACGCACATTGAAACGCATCTCAGAGAATCTGTACGAAGCGATATTATTAAATATATCCTTCGATGCCGAGAGCGATGTTGGTAGTGCCTGAGAGTCTCCTGCGCTCTCAACGTCGGTGTCGAGCTCAGCGAATGCCGAGTCATCGATGACCATCATTGTCGAGGGCACCATCACTACGTTCTGCATATCGTGTACCAGCTCCTTAACGCGCACCATAACCTCCAAGTCCTCGAAGTCTATAGCCTCGAAGCGCAAAAGGTATTGGCCTGGAGCAACTCCTTCGATGCAGAACTCACCATCCTGGTTGGTGGTAGTCTGTGTATCTTCATCGTTAATGAAGATGGCCACACCACCGATAGGCTCACGCCCATCGCGCGATACTACCACACCCTTCATACCTCCTGTTTGTGCGTAGGCACTCACAACAAGGAGGATGGAGAAGATTGTTAATAGAAATTTCTTCATATCGTATATGTTTAGTTTATTTACCTATGTATATGTATACAGGGAAGTGGTCGCTAAAACCATTCTGGAAGTTATTCGTTACAAAGGTGCGCAATGGATAACCCTTATATTGTCCCTCCTGCTGAATCATATAGGGACGCGAGAAGATGTTACCATAAAACTTCTTACCCTTGATCAGGCGTAACTTACCCTCCTTAGCATTAACTAAATTCTCGGTGACACAGATGTTGTCGAAGAGATTCCAACTATCCTGATATGCCAATGTGCCGAGGCCTGCACGTAACATCTGGTTGTAGGGGTTGAAGAAGTCACCCTCGACAAGCTCCTTGACCTTGCCCTTAGCCCCCATGGTCTTAACTATGCTGGCATCTGTAGCGTCGTCGTTAAAGTCGCCCATCACGATAACCTTAGTTGCGGGATTCTCCCTTAGGAGCGAATCCTTAATTTGGCGAATCTGCGTTGCGCAGGCATCACGCTTAAACTGCGATGCCTCCTTGCCGCCGAGGCGTGAGGGCCAGTGCGACACGAGGAAGTAGAAGGGCTCATCTTCGATAGTTCCCCACATTACCACAAGGTCGCGAGTGCGGAAGTCGGGAAGCTCCTCTACAACAAGCTTGATATTCTCCGAGCCTTCGAGCTTGAAGATATCTGCACGGTATAGAAACGCAACATCGACACCACGCGCATCGGGCGAGTCGTAGTGACATATACGATAGTTGGCACCCTTAAGCTTGGGCTGCGAGATAAGGTCCTCAAGAACCGTGCGATTCTCAATCTCCGAAACACCGATAACTACAGGATACTCCTTTTGGATTGCTGCAATATCGAAGAGCACACGCTCCATATTTGTCAGCTTCTTTTGATACTTAATCTCGTTCCACTGCTTGACACCCTCTGGGGTAAACTCATCATCGTGAGTCTCAGGGTCGTTGTAGATGTCGAATAAGTTCTCCAGATTGTAAAATACAATGGAGTAAGGCTTCTGCTGTGCCCAAAGTGCTGAGACAGATAGAAGAGCCACACATAGCATTAAAACACTCCTCTTCATCGTTATAGTTGTTAAATTATTAGTTGCGTGCTAACGATATTACTAATTACTAATCACACATTTACATTATACCCCACTCCGAGGGTACTGCCGTAGCCTTAACCTCGGCCTCGATACTATCGTCAATAGCTGGGAAGAAGGTAAATCCTGTCCTCTTCTCAAGCTCGGCTATCGAGATGCAATCGCTACTCTTAATCTCTGTATTTTCGCCCGTATTTGCATGCTTAAACCAAAAGGCTATAGCTCGTAGCTGCACAGCATCGGTAATCTCACTAATCTTAAGCCCTGTATTACCCCTCTTCGTGCGTAGCAACGCCTTGAAGTAGTGCGTAGGTGTGGGGCATACGTTTCCCGAGCGGTCTGTTGTCGAGCTGTCTATCGAACTGTCGTGTTCGCCCTCGAACCATGCGCCAGTAACCACATAGAGTGTATCGGCACAAACCATATTGCGCACTCTGCCCTCCAATACACCCCACTTGTTCTGATTGAAGCTATACTGCTGTGGGGTCATATTCGTAGCGTAGAATGTCTGGTCCATCATCTGCTGCGAGCACTTTCTGTCGGCAGCGGGGAGCTGATGTCCTCTATCGTACCAACCATTGTATGACCTTGTTAGATTTGCTTGATACGAGGTGCTTACCTCGGGGTCGTAGCCGAAGCTACTCTCATTACGATTGCCGCTACCTGTCATATAGGCCTGATGAAGAGGGTATGCCACCCATATCGAGGCCCTAACCTCGGGGTCGAAACAGTATGTATAGTTGCGAGCGTCGCTCTTGACCCCAAGCTTGCCATAGTGGGTGTTAAATATATACTCCTTGTCGCTCTTGCATAGTGGCAACTCGGCCCACTCGCGCTCAAAAGCTATAGTGCTGTCGTAGCTCGTATGCTCAAAGCCTATCTCGAAGCTGCTGCCATCGCCAAAGCTTACGTATACCGCTGCGTAACGGCTCTGTCCCGTATTGTTTTGTTCCAGATAGATGTATACTACCCTATCTGTACTCTCCATCGTGCCCTCTACGGCTGTCTCGCCATTTGAGAAGTGGGCCCAGCTACCCTCGGTCTCGACTCTTATGCTGTAAGACGTACCCTGTTGCGCACGTAGCACCACAGCGCAATTCTTACTGCCACCATTTACGGTTGTTGATGACATTGTAGCATTGCTGACTACCCTATCCTCGGTATCGTTACTACACGATGTTATGGCGATGGTAAAAACCACCGTAAACAGAAGTGCCGTAACTATGCGAACTACACGATTCATATCTTAAAATAGGCTCTATAACGAATGTTTATTGCTATTTGTCGTACCACTCCTCCGCTCTCTTGGGTGGGAGTCCCCACCCAAGAGGTAAGCGAAAGAATTTAGGTTTTACTCTGCGTAATATACTGTCACGCTGTTCATTCTCACCTGAGCAGAGAGTGTCTCAACGGTGTATGATGTCGCAGATGTAGATAGTGTAACGGTGACGATGCTGCCATCAACGGTTGTAGTACCTGTGGTGATAGACTCCTGCAATGCTGTGGCGTATGATCCGCCGTTGCAGGCGAAGTCAATCTTTGTAATGGCCTTCTCGCCCTCTACCTTGATGGTTGAGCTCTTATAGAAACGTGCAGGAGCTGAGTAGTCTGCAACGTTGCTTGTTGATGCGCCCTTATCGTTTGTAAACTTAATGCCATTCTGCTCCCATACCTGCTGCTCGGTAGTATATACTGTTCGGTTAGCTACGTCGGTAAAAGAGAGTGTAGCAGAGTTTGCTGGCTGCACAGGAGCCTCGCCAACAACGTGTGAAACATATACACCACTACCTACCTGAGGCTCTTCGTTATACGAGGTGCGGACACCACGCATAGTGAGGGTATCACCCTCCTTAAGACCAAGCGAAGTAAATACCTTATTGCCATCAGCATCGTAGATACCATAAACATATACTGTACCTGTCGCATCCTGAAGGTCGAAGTTGCCATAGTTGGTGTTAGCTACGTTCTTGATAACACCTGTAAGCTCATATATGGTGTTATCCTCGGCAGCAGCCAAGAACTCGGCTATAGTAGCCTTAACTACATCGCCTGGAGTAGGCTCTGGCTCTGGAGTTGGGGTCTCGCCAGTACCGGCTGTGTGAGAGATGTATGTTGCATTCTTGCCCTGTGGCGTTCCGTTATAAGATGTACGGATGGTCTGAACGGTGATTGTGTCGCCAATTTTTACGCCAGATGCCTCCCAATACTTGTTGCCGCTCTTATCCATAAGACCGTAGATAAGAACCTCACCTGTTGCATCCTTAAGATAGAAGTTGCCGTATAGAGTATCGTTTTCGTTATTGTCACGATACATGCGAGTAATTACACCGGTGAGCTCATAGATGGTAGAGTCCTCGGCAGCGGCCAAGAACTCCTCTACCGTAGCCTTAACAACGCCTGGTGTTGGAGCAGGCTCATCGTTACCACCATCCTCTACACCAAGGGGCTCGTCTGTAAGCTTAACGCCACATACGATAGCACGTGCATAAGAGATAGTCTCATTAGCCGATGTAAGCTCGAAGTTAGGATCGGTCGAGAACTCGATGGTAGAGCTCTCCTTAAGACCTGTAAGTTTTACTGAGTAGTGGTCAGACGCAGCAAATGTCAAGGCTGTATATGGTGAGTTGCCAGTTGCGCCATTATTTGCAGCGAGAGTCAAAGTCTGAGTAGCACCACCATCAACGCGGAAGTAGAGCTTAGCATCGCCACCCTTCCAAGCAACAGCGTATAGGTTTAGATACTTGTCGCCAGATACGCCTACAGCACCCGACATAAAGAGACCTGTCTGCTTACTCTTACCGAGCTTAAAGCCTGTTACGGCATTGCCACCAATAACCGTTGCGCCTAAGCCATATGCGGCGTTGGTCGAGTCATCCGCAGAGCATACAAATGGAGCGTCCGAAGCATATGGGCCCTCGGCAGGCTCTGGAGTAGGCTCATTGCCACCACCCTCGCCAGGAACGAGTGATACGAAGATAGCATCCTTACCCTGGGGAGTGCCGTTGTATGATGTACGAACAGTCTGCACAGTGATGGTGTCGCCAAGCTTAGCACCAGACTCTGCCCAGTACTTCTGCTCGCCTGATGGAGAGCTAAGACCATAGATAAATACAGTACCCGTAGAGTCTGTAAGGTCGAAGTTGCCGTATGTAGTATTGGCTACATTGGTAATAGTACCAGTAAGCTCGTAGAGGGTAGAATCCTCGGCAGCGGCCAAGAACTCAGCGACGGTAACCTTCTTAGCCACCGATGGCTGTGGAGCCTCTCCGTTCTCAAGATTTATCTGCTGGCCGCCATTGCCCGTAAAGAGCTTAACATCGTCGAGACGATATACGCTGGCTACGTCAGCAACAAACTTGATGTAGAGTGTCTCAGGAAGTGCTGTCAACGTAAAGTCTGCCGTAGCGACATTCCAACGACCGCCCTCAGTGCCTGCGAAGGTGTACTCAATCTCAGACCAAGCGTTGCCATCCTTTGAAAGGAGTACGTGGAACTCAGAGGTCTTGAATGTGCTATCACCATCCTGAGTATACTTCTCCGAGCCAAAGGTGAGCTTAAGGTTGGTCTGACCCTCTGACAGGGTGATGTTGTTAACCTGGAAGTTCGCGCTTGAGCCGAAGAAGATGTTGTTCATGCCCGAACCAGCATAGTCTGAATACTGGCTATCAGATGTAGAGTTGGCACGAACAGATACGCCCTTACCAGAGTAAGTTACATTATCCGAAGCTGGACCCTCCTGATTAGCGAACTCGGGGAACTGGTCGATATATGGCCAAGATGAACCCGAACCAAAGGTCTTGGTAGCCTCCTGGCCATCGAAGTTGTCGCCATAGAGCAATACCTCCTCTGCTGGAGGAGCCTCGGTAGCCGACTGCGATACAGTAACCTTCTTGGTATCCCATGCACCGTATGTAGGGTGCAGAGCGATAACCTTAACTACGGCACTGCGCACAGCACCTGTGTCGTTAGCCGCTACCGCAACGGTGATTGTAGCGTCACCCTTACCTGCTCCTGGGGTAATAGTAACCCAGTCGGCATCGGTATCAGCCTTCCACTCGGCGTTAGCCTTCACATCAAGGGTCTGGTTACCCTCCTCGTTAGTGAAGTTTAGTGTCGTTGCAGATACCTCGACAGATGGATCTGTAACAACATCATCACCCTCATTCTCACAAGCTACAAAGCCAATAACTGAGCCTATAACAAGCACAGCGGCAAAGATAGACTTGAAAAGTTTGTTTACCATAATGTGTGTTTTTAATAAAAGGTTAATAAAAGTTAATAATATACTCTATTTTGGTCATAGTATTGGGGATATCTATGACCCACAAAGATACTATCTTTTTTAAGAAAAAAGAAATATATCGAGCGAATAAAGTTGGTTTTTGTTCTAAATGCATATATAAGGCCAAAATCGACAATTCAACCATATCGGTTTATTGCTTATTTCGTCATAATGATGTATATTTGCAAGGAAACTACGATAACTATATGGGAGTAGATAGAAATTTACGAAACATTGAGAGCGACAAGGAGTTCGAGGGCCGCATTCGTCCGCAACAACTGCAAAACTTTGCTGGTCAGGACAAAATAGTCGCTAACCTCAAGATATTCATCAAGGCAGCACTGATGCGTGGCGACTCTCTCGACCACGTGCTTCTGCATGGTCCTCCAGGACTTGGAAAGACAACACTGGCAAATATTATTGCCAACGAGATGGGCGCGCAACTTAGGGTTACATCGGGACCTGTGCTCGATAAGCCTGGGGACTTGGCGGGCCTACTTACGAACCTCAATCCTGGGGATATCCTCTTTATCGACGAGATACATCGACTAAGTCCCATCGTCGAGGAGTATCTATATTCAGCGATGGAGGATTATAAAATCGATATAGTCTTAGATAAGGGACCAGCGGCACGCTCCATACAGATAGAGCTCGCACCCTTTACGCTTGTGGGTGCTACGACACGTAGCGGACTGCTCACCTCGCCACTACGTGCGCGATTTGGCATCACCTGCCACTTAGAGTACTACGATGCCCCCATTTTGGCAGGAATTGTGAAACGCTCGGCAGCGATACTCGATATATCGATAGACGATGATGCAGCGTTGGAGATAGCACTGCGCTCACGTGGTACGCCACGTATTGCCAATGCCCTCCTGCGTCGTGTACGCGACTTTGCAATGGTCGAGGGCGAGGGACATATCGATGTCGATATAACTCGTGTAGCTTTGACGGCACTAAATATCGACTCACGTGGCCTTGACCAGATGGACAACAAGATTTTGGCAACTATAATCGAGAAGTTTAACGGAGGGCCTGTAGGTCTTAACACTATAGCTACGGCAGTAAGTGAGGAGGCTGGTACCGTAGAGGAGGTGTACGAGCCATTCCTTATCAAGGAGGGATTTCTTAAGCGAACACCCCGAGGCCGCGAGGTTACAGAACTTGCGTATCGCCACTTAGGCTACGCCCTTGGCGAGAGCTCAGAGCAGTCGCTATTTTAGAGGTATTGGGGCAAGAGTAGCAACATTAGGGAGTTTGGGGTTGATAGATAACGCGATACCCAAACTTCCTAATTTTTTGTTCTATTACATTGCCAATAAGTTGTGGTGAGTGGGTGTAATATATCGAGGGTGACTAAAGTGTAAATTAGTCACCCTCGGTTGTTTAAGTTTAATCAAAAGATGATAGATTAGTATGCGATAGCCGATGAGATAAGGAATGTTGCAGCAACACCCAAGATAGCGTAAAGCTCAGGGAACGCAGCAAGGATAAGAGTCTTACCCATAACATCGTTACCATTACCGATAGCTACGATACCATTAGCACAAACCTTTGCCTGGAAAAGAGCTGATGACAAGCATACGATAGCCATCAACAAACCTGCACCAAAGATACCAACGGCAGTAAGCATAGGCATCTCGGCTGAGATAAGGCCGCTAACCATGAAGTAACCTACGAAACCGTAGAGACCCTGAGAACCTGGAAGAGCTGAGAGGATCATGTAGCTACCGAAAGCACCGCTATTCTTCTTCAAAGCACCTACGGCTGCCATACCACAACGTGCGGTAGCTACAGCAGAAGCCAAACCTGATACACCGACCATAAGGACAACGCCCAAATAAGCCAAAATTAATCCTGCATTCATAATTGTTTAAGTTTTTAAATTGTTAATTATTATTTGTTTTTTTTACTCATTCATTTTGCGCACAGGATCAAAGGTACGCTGTCCCATCTCGAATCCTGCATTTTTATAAAACTCGACAAACGTCAATCGCATAGGATGTACAAATGACGATATCGCCGACATAAAGAGGTTAATACCGTGACCGATAATCAATATTGCCGAGGCTGCGATAATCTGCACAACTACGACATACCATGCCGAATCACCTATACCCTCGCTAAGGCCCGAAAGACCCATCGCCAAAGAGTTAAATACCTGAGCCAACACACCACCCGAAAGACCGATTGCAAAGAGACGGATGTAGCTGAGTACATCGCTCAACAGTCCAGTGATATTGTTGTATGCATCCCAGAGGCCCGCTCCTAAGTTGATAAGCGGATTGCGCTTAACGTTATTAAGAAGGAGCATAAGTACCGCACCTACACCCAAGCAGGCGTAGAAGAGTGGTGACGATGCATCGAAACCAGGGATACTCAAGCCAAACATAGGCAAGCCTATGGCGATAGAGCCCGAAAGGATGATTATAAACCAACCTAACAAGCCAAATGTCGAGGTAAAGCCAAAGAGTCGAGTCTGCATATAAATATTTATGGCCATACCAATCAATATCTGCACAACGCCAATCGCTAAGGCTATAGAGAAGAACTGGTTAGGGAAGTCAAGGAATGGCGTAGGCTCGCCAGCCTCGTAGCCCAACAACTCAGGAATACTCATGCCGAACAACGAACCAGTATATGTACCGAAGAGTACCGTTGCTGTTGCACACACGATTGATAACCATGCAGCCTGACGAAGCTTAGGGCCACCCTTCTTAAGGAGTATGATACCCAAAGCCAACAATACTGCACCATAACCAGCATCGTTAAGACAGATAGCGAAGAACAACATATAGAATGGTCCGAATATCGCCGTAAGGTCAAGAGTGCCATACTTTGGCAACGCATACATAGAACCGATAAGCTCAAATAGACGAGCGAACTTATTGTTCTTAAGCTTTACTGGTGCCACATCATCTATCGTAGCATCGCGACGCTCATAGACCAAGTTGGGATACTCCTTAAGCAGTGCATCTACCCTATCGGCAGTATCGGCCTCGGCCCATCCCTCCAAAATAAGGAGGTGACCATCGGCCTCGCGCTGTGCCATAGCTCCCACCTTGAGGCCCTGCAGCTGCTCCTTAAGCGTGCCACACTCTGCCGCAATAAGCTCCTTAGATAGTGCCGCACGTGAGAATATCTCGTCAAGGGCCTTAGACTCAGCCTTAAGACGTGCAATCTCCTTGTGCATAGCCTCGCTATCGAGCTGTGGAAGACGTACCTCCTGGCCATCGATGACCACAGGGGTATTATCCGTTGCGATAACGGCAAAGTATACATTAGACTGTGTGCGACCTATCTCGGCAATGGTCAATCCCTCTGCAAGCTCCTCTACGATGCGCTCAAATGTGGCAGTCTGCGACATAAAGAAGCGTAGCGACAAGCCCCGCTCGCTAAGACGTGCGATATCGGCCATCGAGTAGCTACCCCAAGGTGCTACCTCCTCGGCGAGCTTCTCAAGGCGCGTAACCTCCTGAGCGATGCGCTGACGCTCTGTACGAGCCGACTCGTAGCACTCGAAGGCCTCTGCGCCCGATGCATAAGCCATAGCATTGGCATTATACTGCTCGGATGAGGCGAATGACGACAAGAACTCATAAGCCTTGTTGTACGACTCAATCTGTGACAGAAGTACACGATCACTCTCGTTAGGCTCCCAACCAGTTGTGGTTATATCGACAAGACCAAGCTCGCGTAGCTCGTTGACAAAATGCTCCTGCTGTCCAGCATAAAGCACGATGTCGTAGCGTATCATCTTACTTATCATACGTTAGGCTCCTCCATAGCCGCGGCTTGCGCCTGACGAGTTTTAACAATCTTCTGTGCCGACTTACTTAGGTTCTCCTCGTCCTCCATAAATCGCTTAATCTTACGTATGGCATCCTCATAACCAGGAATTTGTACCTTCTCGTAGAGGTTTACCTTTTGAGTAGTTTTGCGACGCGCATAATCCAGAAGTGCCATTTTGCGGTTATAAATCTCGAACTCAATGCCGAGACGCGACATCTTTTTTAGTACTCTGATACCCTCAGCATACCACACTGGGGCCGAGAAGAGGTCATAGGGCTTCTCCTCGTAGACTATATCGCTTAACACAGGTATGCGCACGCCCGCAATCTTCAGTGACGAAAGTTCGACATCGACGATGCGGATAAGATCACAATCAAACTCTCCCCACAGCTGTACCATATAGTCGTACTGAGCTATAAGCTCGTCGAGCTCCTTACGGTACGCAAGTGCAGAGTCCTTCGCACGCTTAACCTCCGAGCGTAACGCACTCTCCTTACTCTTAATCGTAGGAAGGGCGTTCTTTCGGATTTTGAGCTGCTTATTCAGCTCACCGAGCGAGGTCTTATTATACTGAAATTTGATTGCCATAAGCTAATATTATGCTTTCCAATATTTCTCTGCAAGCTCCTGCTTGATGCTAACCTCACCCTTAGAGAAGTACTTCGCAAAGAGTGTCCATGCTGTATCAAGCATCTCCTCAATCTCGATGTTAACATCGATAGAGAGCAACTTCTTCGAGTAGTCGCGAGCAAAATCCAATGCACGCTCATCGTAGTCTGAAAGGTCGAAACCATTCTCAAGCTTAGTCTTAGCATTGGCAGCATCGGCATACAAACGCACACAAGCATTCATAACCTGTGGATGATCCTCGCGGGTCTTCTTACCAATAACGAGCTGCTTGAGTCGCGACAATGAACGGAATGGGTCGACGATAACCTTACCAGTATCGGTATCATTACGAAGGAAGAGCTGACCCTCGGTGATATAACCCGTATTATCAGGAATAGCGTGGGTAATATCGCCACCCGAAAGTGTAGTCACGGCGATAATCGTGATTGAACCGCCATTAGGCAGCTGTACAGCCTTCTCGTAAATCTTGGCCAAGTCAGAGTAGAGCGAACCTGGCATAGAGTCTTTCGATGGAATCTGATCCATACGGTTAGATACGATGGCCAAAGCATCGGCGTATAGTGTCATATCTGTCAGAAGAACCAGCACCTTCTCGCCCTTATCTACTGCAAAGTACTCGGCTGCCGTAAGTGCCATATCTGGAACAAGCAGACGCTCTACTGGAGGGTTGTCCGTAGTGTTTACAAATGATACGATACGGTCCAGAGCACCTGCGTTCTCGAACACCTGCTTAAAGTAGAGGAAGTCGTCGTTGGTTAGACCCATACCTCCCAAGATAATCTTGTCAGCCTTAGCACGCAACGCTACGTTAGCCATAACGGCGTTGTAAGGCTGATCTGGATCGGCAAAGAATGGAATCTTCTGACCCGACACGATAGTGTTGTTAAGGTCGATACCTGCAATACCTGTAGCAATAAGCTCCGAGGGCTGCAAACGACGGAATGGGTTAACCGTAGGACCACCAATCTGGCGTGCTTCGCCCTCAATCTGCTCACCACCCTCAAGTGGCTCGCCATAGGCGTTGAAGAAGCGGCCAGCAAGAGCATCCGACACTCGCAATACGGGAGGCTCACCATGGAACACCACCTCTGAGTTGGTGGCAAGACCCTCGGTACCAGCAAATACCTGTAGAGTAACCTTGTCACCCATAATCTTTACCACCTGGGCCAAACGACCTCCCACCGTAGCAAGCTCGTCGTTACCTACGCCCGTAGCACGAAGCGTAATGGTAGCTTTGGTGATATTATCAATCTTTGTATATACTTTCTGAAAAGCTCGTGTTGTCATAACTTATCCTCCTTATTTTTCGAGTTTGCTATTTACAAGAGTCTCAATCTGAGCGCGGAAGTTATCATACTGCTCAGACTTCCACTCCGAGTAGTTCATCTGGCGGAAGAGGTAGATAAGCTCCTTGAAGAACTTAGAGCACTCCTCGAATGTCTCAAGATTAAACGATGTGCGACAGATACCAAGTACCATATTATACATAGTCTTCTGACGCTCGATAGGACAGTTTGCATCGATATCATCGAAGGCATCCTGCTGCAAGATTACCGAGTCGAGCAACTCGCTCTTCCAGAAACGCTCGTGATACTCAACAGGTACACCATCATCACCAAGGATGTTAATCTGGTCGTTAGCCTCCTTACCGCGCTGCATAACTACCTTACCCTCGTTAACGGCATCTACCCAATTCTTCTCAATATGCTCATCGAGATACTCGCGAATCTCTGGATACTCAAGATACTTTGAGTATGAATCCAGTGGGTCGATAGCTGGATAACGCTTCGAGTCGGCACGACTCTGTGAAAGGGCGTAGAAGCATCGTGCAGCCTTCTTCGTAGACTCTGTCACAGGCTCCTTAAGGTTACCACCCGCGGGTGATACGGTACCGAGGAAGGTTACAGAACCAGTAGCACCGTTGTTGAGCTTAACAAGACCTGCACGAGCATAGAAGTTAGAGATGACAGCCGAGAGGTCCATAGGGAAGGCATCCTGTCCAGGAAGCTCCTCAAGACGGTTAGACATCTCACGCAGTGCCTGAGCCCAACGCGATGTAGAGTCGGCCATAACCAACACCTTCAAACCCATAGAACGGTAGTACTCACCGATAGTCATACCAGTATATACCGAGGCCTCACGTGCTGCAACAGGCATATTCGATGTGTTACAGATGATGATAGTACGCTCCATAAGCTTATGTCCAGTACGTGGGTCGACAAGCTCTGGAAACTCTGCGAAAATCTCCACAACCTCGTTGGCACGCTCACCACAAGCTACGATGATGATGACATCGGCCTCTGCCTGCTTAGAGATGGCGTGCTGTAGCACAGTCTTACCAGCACCGAAAGGTCCAGGGATAAAGCCTGTACCACCCTCGGCAAGTGGATTGAAGGTGTCGATAGCACGAACACCTGTCTCCATCACGCGAGATGGACGTGGCTTCTCGGTAAAGCAACGAATAGCCTGCTTTACTGGCCACTTCTGCACCATAGTAATATTATACTCGTTGTTGTCCGAGTCAATAACCACTGCGATAGTGTCGGTTACCTTATATGTACCTTCGGCGACAACGCTCTTAACGGTGTAGTTACCCTGCATAACAAAGGGAACCATAATCTTGTGCATCACCCACTGCTCCTTAACCTCTCCGAGCCAGTCACCGGCAGTTACCTTGTCGCCAGCCTTAGCTAATGGCTTGAAATCCCACTTCGAGTCGAAGTCGATAGGGTCGGTAATAGAGCCTCGGTTGATGAATAGGCCCTCCATCTTCTCCAAGTCGTTCTGCAAGCCGTCGTAGTTACGCGACAAAAGACCTGGGGCAAGTGTAGCCTCGAGCATGTGTCCCTCGAACTCCACCTTATCACCAATCTTAAGACCGCGCGTACTATCGTAGACCTGTACATAGGCCTCGTCGCCTATGACCTTGATGACCTCAGCCATCATACGGATATCACCGCAATATACGTGGCATATCTCGTTCTGACCCACCGGACCGTCAACCTTGGCGATAACGATGTTCGAGATAATACCGTTTACACGTCCTAATGTTTTCATTCGTTTATGTAGTTTTATTGTTTATTCACAAGTTGCGAAGCATCGAGTCCAGCAATTAGCTTGTTGAGCATCTGGCGACCCACCTCAGGAGAGAGCAACATCCAACGAGCTACAATATTTATCTTGACAAGATACGAGAGTATGTAGTTGATATCGAAGTAGTCGTAAGCAGCGATATCCTCGGCCTCGGCCCAGCGTATAGCATCAATCTTACGCTCCTTCTCAACGATGTTAGGTTCATCGCATACGGCAGCTATCACAGCGTCGATATATTGAAGTTCGCCACGTAGACCAAAATCTATGGACGATGAGCGTGAGAGCTGCTCAACTATCTCGCCGCCACCAATCGTCACATCCTTGATGGCGCGACCAGCCTCGCGTGCTGCTATTGCAGCTGCGATGTTACGTAGCGTGCGATCGAACTGACCCCAACCGTTTAGGAATCTAAATTTCGATGCTGCAAGGTCGTCGTAATAGGCCTCAAATATAGCGCGCTCGAAGCTCTCCGAAAGAGCGATATCATCGTCACGCTCCTCGTCATCAGCCTCGACATAGAGTTTTACAACCTTAGCTACGCGCTCCGAAAGGAGGGCATAGTTGCGATTGGTAAGAACATCGTCCAACTGCTCGACAGAGAGATTACCCAGTGGGTTATATCTTTGGCGTCCCGCACGACGAGCTATGATATTCTCACAGTCGTAGTAGGCATATAGCAATGCCACCGCGCGACGGTCGTCGGCAGTAAGTTCTTCGAGAATCTCATCGAGAATCTCTCGAACATCGAAACCCTTGGTATCGGAGTCTAACGTCCACTCACGCAGACTCGCCACCAAACAGTAATACTCCGTAGAGAACATAACTACTTGAAGAGCATATTAGACACCTTCTCGCGCAAGTACTCCTTGAGCAGAGCATCGAAACTCTCGTCGGTAAACGAGATGTAGTAGCCGCCACCCTTCTCGCCGAGCTTAAAGCCGTTCTTAACCTCCTTCGAGTATCCAACCTCGATGCCAGCCTTAGCGCACTCTGCGGCACTCTTCGAGATTGCTGCATCGAGCTCTGCGCGACGCTCCTCTGGAAGAAGGGCTACGAGCGATACATCTACGGTTGATGCGTTCCAATTCTGAGCCACAGCCAAGAGCATATTCTTGATAAACTCGGCATCCATCGTTGCAGCCTTAATAGCAGCACCTGCCGACTTCATAATCACAGCCTCTGCAAGCTCGGTCTTAATCTTAGAGACAGCCTGACGACCTGCGAGAGTTATCTCGGTCATCGCGTTTTTAGCGATATCGTCAGCACGCATCTCGGCAGCCTTTGCCACAGCTTCAGCCTCGGCCTTAGCATCAGCAATTATTTTTGCTGCCTCCTCCTTGGCCTCTGCCACAAGACGCTCAGCCTCGGCACGACCCTTCTCTAAACCTTCGTTGTAGAGCTTTTGTGTCAACTCTTGAAGTTTGTTGTTCTCCATAGTAATGTTAATTTTAAGTTATATATTTTTTTATCTCTCTCTATTGCACATTAAGGTATTTGCGCGCTGTAGGGCATTTATACCCCTACATTTTGCCAAAAACACCACAAATATAGATTTAATTTTTTTAATTACAAACCCATTTACGCTCTTTTTTAATAAATAAGTATATAATTTCGTAAATTCAAAATTATGCCTGCCAATTTATGTTTGTATCTATGAAATTAGTTATGTCGGATTTATGAGGATATCTAAGTTAGATGGCTCGTTTTGTCTAAAGGCGTAATATTGGTATTATAACTAATGAAAAATGAGAAAGATACTTATGTTATATCCAAAGCTGCTATATGACGTGCCACCAACCTCCTATTACTCAACTACTAATTTGTGCAGTACACCTTAGGTAGTTTGTAATTGTGGCTATTGTTTATTTCGAAATTAATAGCTACCTTTGTCTCAATATGACACAGAAACATAACACCGAGCCTATCGTCGTCACGCTTGACGCCGGGGGCACCAACTTCGTATTCGGGGCAATGCAGCAAGGTAAATCCTGCACCGAGAGCATCACTATGCCCTCTATGGCTCACGACCTCGACTTATGCCTTAGTACCCTTGTCAAGGGTTTTGAAACAATAATCTCACAGCTCGACGAGAGGCCTGTAGCTATCAGTTTTGCCTTTCCAGGACCTGCAGACTATCGCAATGGTATCATCGGTGGATACCTGCCAAACTTCCCCTCGTTTCGCGATGGTGTAGCTCTGGGCCCTATGCTTGAAGAGCGTTTCGGTATACCAGTGTTTATTAACAACGATGCAGACCTCTTTGCCTATGGTGAGGCTATGGGTGGTGCTCTGCCACGCATTAACCAGCGTCTTAGGGAGGCTGGCTCGTCGAAGAGCTATCGCAACCTTTTAGGTTACACCTTCGGCACAGGCTTTGGCTTTGGTTTCGTTATGGATGGTAAGCTAAACCTCGGAGATAACTCGTGTGTCGAGACCTTCTGTCTAAAGCATCGCGACTACCCCGATATCCTTGTCGAGGATGGCGTGGCTATTCGTGCTGTTAAGCGTGTCTATCGCGAGCTGAGCGGCGATAATAGGGATTTAGAGCCCAAGGATATCTTCAACATTGCCGAGGCGAGTGCCGAGGGTGATGTTGTAGCGGCCAAGGAGGCCTTTGCAACGCTTGGACGTGTTGCAGGTGATGCTATGGCTACGGCCGTAACACTTATGGATGGCATCATTGTTATCGGTGGCGGCTTGGCTGGGGCATCTAAGTACTTTATGCCAGCACTCCTTGAGGAGATGCGTGCAAAAATCAAGACCCTCGCAGGCGACACTCTTAACCGTGTGCAGATGAAGGTGTATAATCTCGATGATAGTGCCGAGTTTGAGGCTTTTGCCAAGGGCGGCTCAACGAAGATAAAGGTGTATGGTAGTGACCGCGAGGTTGTTTACGACCCAGAAAAGCGTGTAGGTATCACCATCTCGGATATCGGAGCAAGCAACGCCGTATCGCTCGGAGCTTACCTCTATGCAGTAGACAATATCAAATAACAATAGGTAATTAGATGTGCAGGGCGTAGCCTTGCCAATACCCTCCTTGTGATAGTCACTCTTAACCTCTGATAAGGGTGGCTATCTCCTTTTTAATCGCCAATCTTTGGTTTCATCCTATCGGCAACCTGCGAGGTGACCATATAGAGAAGATGGTGATGCTCGATAGAGTGTAGCGATGTTATACCCATTACATCGACAAGGAAAATCTCATCCATACGTCTGAGAGAGTCTACAGGGAGTGGGTGTGTTGCGAGCTCAAATCCAGCTGTAGCTATAGCCTCTGCGGCGACGACATACTCGACAGAGCCATATTCGCAAGGGGTGTATATCTTATTATGGTATACGGCAAAAAGTGGCCTCCAAGGTAGGCTAATAACCTCGCCCTTGTCATCTACGCATATCGCTACATCGCCAAACCCCTCAACGCGACAATCGTTCATGGTATCGTTTGCCAGAGTGACGGCTGTCTGGTGATAGTCGGTAAGACCTGGCACTTGTAATAGTGCCCCCTTGGGTCGCTTGGCACGTAGCGAGCTGCCTGCATATAGCGAAGGAGCCTCCACCTCAAAGGATAATACCCCCTTAGGGTCAAGGCGCATAGTCACTGCACAACTTAGGTGTCGAGATACGCGCGATAGCTCCAATAGCTTTGATATTATATTTTCGGCATCCTCGACGCGGCAGAGCGACATAAAACCAAACATTGCGGCCGAGGCCTCGCGAAGTAGCATGATATGGCGCGAGAGGTTGTATGGCTTATACCCTAATGTGTGGATACGCTGGTAGACATAGGCTCTGGGTGGAGTATAATCCGTAGCCTCCACTACCCTGCCATCATTCCACACTAATAGTTTCATATACAACCTATTATATAGATTACATCAATATCTTCAGGAGTAACTCCTTAAGTAGTTCGCCATTATCCAAGCCGCCACTATTGATACCCTTACTCTTGGCATCGTACTCCCTAAGCAGTCCGAGTACATGGAAGAGCTGAGGGCCTGTCCATCGGCCGATATTATCCCTAAGCTCGCGCAAGGCAAAGGGGTTATGTGCGCGCACTGCACGCATAAGCTCACCCTCGGCAGGCATGGCCATACCCTTCGAGCGAGAGAGCCACATATAGTAGTTAAGCAGGAAGAGCTGTTGGAAGAGTCCAAAGAGTATTGTTATAGTCTGCGTTATAGGGTAACTCTTGGGGTTATGGCCGAAGTGGTCGGCAATACGCATAGCGCGCCCGACATCTCGCTTCATGACAGCATCATTAAGCTCAAAGCTATTAAACTCCTTAGATAGGCCTATATACTGCTCTATATGGGTATCTGTCACTGCTCTTTCGCCCTCGGGCATAGATACCCCCAACTTATCAATTTCGCGGACCATACGTGCTATGTCCATGCCTACGTGCTCCTTGAGCATGGCCATAGCCTTAGGCTCGAAGCGTAGTCCTGTAGATTGTAGATAGGAGCTTAGCCATGTATCTATCTCATACTCACGCGGACGTACCGACTCAAAGACTACTCCACACTTCTGGCAACTCTTGTAGAAGGCGGTTCGTTTATCAAGACCCCTACCCTGCTCCTTATTCTTATAACAGATAATCAATATTGTCGAGGCCTGTGGCGAGGAGGTGTAGTGTACCAAGTTGTCGATTTTGAGCAGTTGCTGTGCCTCACGCACTATGACCACCTGATAGGAGCCCATCATAGGCATCTGGCGACAGAGCATAACTATCTTGCCCGTATCGCTATCTTGTCCATAGACCACAACCTGATTGAAGGAGCGTTCCGCCTCGTTAAGGATGGTGTTGGAGAGACGCTCGGCAATGGCATCTATAAAGTAACCCTCGTCGCCAGTAAGAAGGTATATCGGGGCAAACCGACGTGCCTCGATATCTCTCATTATAGCGTTATAATCGGCTATAGCGTCGCTAAATTTTAGTGATTTGGCCATATAAGTCACTTAATTACAGGGTGTCACGCACAACACGCAGTACATTCTCGGTTTTTCGTGTGATAGCATAGCGGTCATCGAGTCTGCGGCCGATAACCCAGACGATATCGTCGCCCGACACCAAGACAAACTGTCTACTCTTCTCAGCTACCGACACCTTCTTGTCTATGAGGTAATCGCTAAGCTTCTTGCGACCCGACATTCCGAATGGTACAAACCAGTCGCCTTCTCTCCAGCGTCTTACCCTAAGTGGGTAGTGCAACTTATCAGCATCCAAGAGTGCAACATTATCGCCCTGGTCGAGGTTGTCTATAAAGTCTATATTGCAATACTCGTAGTATAGTACCGAGCCACCAGCGTAGGAGCGTACCGTGCTGCGCTCAACTATGGTCTCGCAGCTATCCTCCTCGGTGATGCGCGCTACGACTATGTCACCCCTATCGATGACTGCAACCCACTCGCGAGCATAGAATCTACGCCCCGTAGCATCGCTATCGAGCGACTGGCATAGCGAGTCTACAACATCTCCCTTGAACCCAAACTCCGAGTTCAGAATCTCGTAGATGACATAGTTGCGAGGTAGCGTAGGACGTATCTGTGCAACCTTAAGACGATAGATATCGTCGTAGTGCTCCAACGTTTCGCTCTTGACAATATCTATTGCCGAGTTGATGAAGTCCTGAGCCTGGCTTAGACGCGCAATATTACGGCGCATAATGGTGGTAAACTGAGGATTTATCTCCTTGAGCATGGGGATAAGTCCTAAACGCACCTTGTTGCGTAGATACTTAGTCGTAAGGTTCGATGAGTCCTCGCGGAAAGGGATATGGTGTGCTATGGCGTAGTCGTGAATATCCTTGCGCGTAGCGAACATCATAGGGCGCACAATACGTCCCGCCTGTATGGTTATGCCCGTAAGGCCACGTAGTCCAGTGCCACGTAACATATTTATAAAGAAGGTCTCTATAGAGTCGTTGCTGTGGTGTGCTATAGCTATAGCCGTATAGCCATGCTCATCGCATAGCTCTCGAAACCAAGTATAGCGCAGCCTGCGTGCAGCCATCTCCATAGACTCGCCCGTGCGAGCCATCTCTGCCGTAGTGTCAAATCGCTTGTTGTAGAACTCGACACCGTAGCGACGAGCCTCGTGCTCAACGAGAGTCTCATCTTCGTCACTCTCCTTGCCACGTAGTTGGAAGTTGCAGTGTGCAACTCCAAAGCGATAACCTGCTGCCGCTGCAAGTGACATCATAACCATTGAGTCTACACCTCCCGATACGGTGAGTAGTAGCTTATCGTCGTGAGTGAAGAGTTTATTCTCCTCGATATATCTTTCAAAACCGTCAAGTAGTAGCATATATATACCTAACCCTACAAAATATTAACCTCGGGGCTGAGCCTTACCCCAAACTTATCATACACCTTGGCGCATACATACTCCGATAGACGTATTACATCGCCTCCCGAGGCTCCGCCATAGTTTACCAATACCAAGGCCTGTCGCTCATGTACTCCTACGCAGCCATCGCGCCAACCCTTAAGCCCTGCGCAATCTATGAGCCATCCTGCAGCTAACTTTACACTATCTCTATCTCCTGGGACCTCATAGTGTGGCATATCGGGGTATTGTGCCAAAAGCCTCTCGGCAACAGCACGCTCGACGATGGGGTTCTTGAAGAAACTGCCAGCATTACCCAAAACTTTAGGGTCTGGTAACTTGCGCCCTCGAATTGCACATATCGCCTCGCGTATATTTGTCACCGTAGCCTCGCCACGCGCCTTTACCTCCTTGATAACATCTCCATAGCCCAAATTTGGCCGAGCCCTCTTGCTTAGACGAAACTCTACGGCCAAGATGATAGCCCTGCCGCGCAGCTCCTGCTTGAAGATACTCTCGCGATAGCCGAAGTGACACTCCTCGTTGCGGAGTCTTACCACCTGCAACGCCTCGGTATCCAAGTACTCTACTACGGTAATCACATCCTTAGCCTCGGCTCCATAGGCCCCTATATTTTGCACTGGTGCTGCACCCACCGAGCTGGGAATAGCCGATAGATTCTCCATGCCCCACAAATTGCGCTCTACGCTCCAACGGACCAACTCATCCCAGTCGTGCGCAGCCTCGACACGTATATCTACAAAATCGTCGTTCTCCTCTAAGATGGTGAGCATTGAACTTACGGGGGTGATAATCGTACCATCGTAGTACTTTGTAAATAGAGTATTGTTGCCTGCGCCCAGGACGTACCACTTTTCGGGTCGTGAGCTACGGAAATAGTCGATAATATCCTCGGCCGTATTGAACTCTACGACCTGTCGTGCGCTCTCCGAGACACCAAAACTATTACGTTTTGAGAGATTTATATCATTATAAATGCGTTTCATAGTGCAAAGTTAAAAAATTTTTACTACATTTGGGAAATATTTCCCCACAATATTCACCCACGATAGGTTTTAAAGGGTCGGAATTACTAACATTAAAGATACAAGGCTATGTTTACACGCGATGAGATTACACAGATTGAGGCTCACGGACTAAGTGTTGCCCAGGTAGAGAGACAGATTGAGAACTTTAAAGAGGGTTTTCCCTCGTTACCTATAGTGCGTGCTGCGGCAGGAGGTGATGGCGTAAGGGTGTTTACCCCAGAGCAGATTGCCGAGGCTGAGGCTCGATATGATAGCCGACGTAAGGAGTTGCGTACCATTAAGTTCGTGCCTGCATCGGGAGCTGCTACACGTATGTTTAAGGAACTTTTCGAGTATGTGAACGATGATAAGCGCACGCCAGGCATAGACCGCCTAATCACCAACCTTGAGAAGTTCGCATTTTTCGCCGAGTTGGCCAAGTATCTAAAGCCTCAGATTGATGATAAGGATGTTGTGCGCAATATCATCATCAATGGCCTTGGTTATGGTTCTAAGCCTAAGGGCCTGGTTACCTTCCACGCCTACAAGGAGGGCGCACGTAAGCCTGTCGAGGAGCACCTTGTCGAGGCTGCACTATATGCCTCGAATGGCGAGCGTGCATCGATACACTTCACCGTATCTCCAGAGCATCGCGAGGGTTTCCTAAAACTCCTTGAGGAGCGTCAGAGCTACTACGAGCAGAAGTATGACATCAAGTACGACGTATCGTTCTCGGAGCAGAGCCCAGCAACTGATACAATAGCGGTAAACCTCGATAATGCTCCATTCCGTACCGATGATGGCAAGCTACTCTTCCGCCCAGCAGGTCACGGTGCGCTTATTACTAACCTTGATAAGCTTGAGGCTGATATAATCTTCGTAAAGAATATCGACAACGTGACGACCGACGAGCGTAAGCCAGATACTGTAACCTTTAAGAAGGTGCTTGCTGGAGAGCTTCTACGCCTGCAGGAGCGCGCCTTCGAACTCCTCAGAGCCTTCGAGCGTGGCGAGGAGTGTACGGCCGAAGCAAAGAGGTTCCTTTGCGAAGAGCTATGCTGCAAGCTGCCAGATGATGCTTCGCGAGAGCTTGTTATCGAGAGCTTGGACCGCCCTATCCGCGTCTGTGGTATGGTTAAGAATGAGGGCGAGCCTGGTGGTGGACCATTCTGGGTGCGCGATGATAAGCAGCGTGAGCAGTTGCAGATTGCCGAGTCGAGCCAGATAGCTAAGGAGGATATGCACCTTATGAAGGAGGCTACGCACTTTAACCCTGTAGACCTCGTTTGTGGCGTTATGCGCTATGATGGCACAAAGTATGACCTTACGAAGTATACCGACCCCAAGACGGGCTTTATATCGCAAAAGTCGGCTGGCGGTCGCGACCTACGTGCTCAGGAGCTTCCAGGCCTGTGGAATGGAGCTATGGCCAACTGGAATACACTCTTTGTCGAGGTACCTATCTCGACATTCTCGCCCGTTAAGGTTGTTCAGGACCTTCTCCGTCCCGAGCACCAGTAGTGTGGCAAAGAGCCATTGCGAAATAGTTATGGCTGGCAAGAGTTATCTCTCTTGCGGCCATAGCTATTATTGTCGCCTATTCGATATATCAATTTTTAGGTGGTTATAAGGCGTTAATTATGTTTTAATAAGGTGGGTTTTAGGCTATACCTAACCTGAAGAGTTACATAATTTAATTAATTATATAATACTTGTGGTCAAAGTGTTAACAAACAGTGTTATGATAGATTTTGAAATTACACAGGATAAAGCGTTTTTGGAGCATTTCTGGGACTCCAGAGAGATATACAAGCTATCTAAGCAGATGGTAGAGAAATTACGAAACAGCGTAGACCCTTATGGAAAATATGGCTACGGCCAGTGGCTATATCGTGTTCGTCCCGATGGCGACAACTCTGTTAAGGAGGCGCAAAAGTGCTTCGAATATGCCGATAAAAATGGCGTTGCCGATGCAAAACAGATGCTCTCCTATATGCTGTATTATGGCGATTACTTTAATGAGTCTAAGGGTGGTATCTGGGAGAAGAATAATGCGCTTGCGCTTGTCTATAATGCTCAGGCCCAGGAGGCCGATAGCGAATTGGCAAGGTTGCGTCAGAATTTCGACCTCTTCTACGGCAATATTATTCCAGCAAATAGGGCACAGGCTATAAAGGATGCTGAAAAGAGGGCTAACGATCCAACAGCTTCGATACTTTGGACCGAGCAGCTGGGATGGTTCTACGAGGATGAGAATCGTACCGAGGAGGCCATTAAGTTGTACGAAAAGTGTATTGAGAAGGGTTTGTACTATCCGATATTATTCCTTGCTATGATCTATTATCAGCGAGGAAATATTGCTTACTATGACTCACTCATGGAGGAGGGTATAGAGAAGGGTGTTCCTGGGTGTATGGCTTGGGGATTCGAGAACGAAAATGTTTGGGATGAGCTCAGCGAGGAGCAGCAGAACGAGATTCACCAAAGGTTGGCGACAAACCTCTATAAGGGTGTCGAGTTGGGAAATAGTATATGTGCCTATACTCTTGCTTCATTCAAGATGAATGGCAGTATGGGCTTTGAGCAAGATATGGAGGAGGCTCTTCGGATAGCGTACAAGGGTGTAGAGTATCATATGGCGGAATGTTGCGAGCTAATCACAGATATGATGATATCGGACGGCATTGAGGATGAGCTTCCAGCAGAGAAGATACTCTCGGACGAGGAGTATAGTATGATGGTGTTGAAGTCAGCACGTTACGGTAATATAGATAGAATAGATGACATCGTGTTCCACTCAGGTGAGTTTATAGAGATGGGATATGGCGATGAGGTTAAATTCTGGTCACATAAGCTCAAAGAGATACAACCTACGATGACGATGCCTGCCCCAGAGCCTAAGACACCAATAGAGCCGTCGGTGTTGGTTATCTACCCTAACGGTGTTGCTAAGGTTGTTGCTGCCGATGTATATCCTATGTCATTTAGCGAGATGGGTGCATTAATAAATGCCAAGGGTGTCGATGCAGTACACTTCTCGGAGCCTTTGACGACTATTACAAAGAGCTGTAAACTGAGTAAGAATGTGACGATGTATATCGATAAGGAGGCTGTAATTAGGGGCCTTGATGACAACGCTGTTGGAACTATTCTCTATGGTCGTGGTTATGAAATACTTGGTCCTATCATCATTGCGATGGAGGATAATAGATACGATGTCTACTCTTTTGATACAGAGGAGGATATTAACAATGTTTATGATGCAATCCAGGAGCTTACTAACAACCTTCTGCGTAAAATATAAAATTTTTATATTCAAATTTATAGGGTGATAGTTACCCTTTCTAACAAAGAGCCTGTCTAACAATGCAAAAAGTTAGGCAGGCTCTTTATTTGTGGAGGATATGAGATTCGCACCCGCGTGCGGCTGCTCCAACCCTTTTTCACTTATATTGAATTCTTTTTTTTACAAATATAGGCCTCTAAACATAGCAATAATAAAAAAATGTTCCCCCTACTTATACAACTAAGCGAAAAGTTTACTACATTTGTAATGACATATTTAATTACGCGGAAAGTGTAAGTTTATTCTCGTAGAGAAATCTGGTAAATTTCAATGCGAAGAGGATAGGCGGACATCTTCTTGCGTCATACCTATATATCGGGTATGGCGTGGGGCTGTTGCTTATTTGATTCGCAAGGCTTTACCAGAGCCTCTCTACAAAAATAAGTTTCAGTACCACGCTTTCTTTTGCTTACAAATCATCACTATTGGGTACTGGTAGTAAATAAAATAGTTACTTATGGTGAAAAATCCTAATCAAATTTATGTCGCTCCTGACATCGAACAACTTGTTGTCGATATCGAACAGGGTTTCCAACTATCTAATATGGAGTCAATAGGAGAGGAGAAACCAGAACAAGATTGGTAAACTAAACAAAATAATAGTATGAAAAGATTATTTACACTGCTGGCAGTTTTATCTATATTTCTTGTAGGTTGTACAAAAAATTTTATAGAGCAAGAGAATTCTATTAGGCCTACAAATGAGCATCTGCCCGACCTTGTAGCAGCTTTTGCTGATGTCGCAACTCGTACCTATGTAGAGAATGACAAATATCTCCGTTGGCATGAGGATGATCGCTTGACAGCCTTCTATGGCAATACTCTTAATCGCCAATATAAGTTCAATGGAAATACGGGCGACAATAGCGGAACATTCTCACTTGTACCCAGTGGTGAACTTGGTACAGGTAATTCGTTTGATTGTATCTATGCACTCTATCCATATAACAAGGATGCAATGATTTCAGACGAGGGTATTATCTCACTCACTCTGCCAGCAGTACAATTGTATGCTGAAAACTCTTTTGGCAAGGGTGCAAATAGTATGGTTGCCGTAACCGAGAGTGCGGAGGATACATTCCTTTCGTTTAAGAACGCTTGCGGTTATCTCAAGTTAAAACTATATAGTACTAAAGGTGCAAAGATTAAGAGTATTACGCTTGAGGGTAACAATGGAGAGAAGATTGCAGGTGCTGCAACAGCAACTATCGAGTTTGGCGAGGCTCCAGTGTTGAATATGTCAGATGATGCAACGACTTCGATTGTTCTTGATTGTGGTGATGGTGTTAATCTTGGTACTAACGATGAAACAGCAACTACATTTTGGATTGCATTGCCAGAGACAACATTTAGTAAGGGTATCACAGTGCTTGTTACTGATACGGATGGCACTGTATATGGCGTAAGCACAGATAAGAGTGTCGTGGTAGAGCGAAATGTAATTCAACCAATGGCGGCTATTGAGATTACACTACCTCAAGGCGAAGTTTCGGCATCAATACCGAATAATGAAATTTGGTACACAACTACCAATGCCAAAGTGGTCATGCCAAACGCAATAGATATATTTGGCGCAAAATTCTTGAGTAACTCATATATAACAACTATTGTTCGTAACCAGGATGGAACAGCTAAGGGTATTATTCGTTTTGACAGTGATATCACTAAGATTGGAGCAAATGCATTTAGCGATTGTCAGACACTTTTTACCGTTACTCTACCAGCAAGCATTGTAGAGATTGAGGACAATGCATTCAAAGGTTGTAGCGCACTTGTAGCTTTAAAGTGTAATTCGCAGACACCTCCCACTCTTGGCGATAATGCTTTTGAGCAGTGTAGTAAGGACTTTAGCATTTATGTGTCAGAGCAAGCGACAGAGGATTATCAAAACTCATGGAAAGGCTACTCATCTATAATCAATAGTGGCGAAATAGAAGATACGGAAGTGGAGTGGACGACCCCTGATGACCCAACAGTCATCTACTATAAGACAGATGATGGGTATGCTCTTGACCCATACACTGCCGAGGGATATGGCGCAAACTTGGTGTCGAACGAATATAATGCCGCTACGGGAGAGGGTGTTTTACGCTTTGATGGCAATGTGACAGCCTTGCCTGAAAATGCTTTTGCTGCTTGTGTGAACCTTACTCATATGCGTGTACCAACAGCGGTACTAACAATTGGCACCAAAGCTTTCTATGGTTGTACCTATATGAAGGAGTTGACAATTCCAAGTTCGGTTACAAAAGTGGGAGAAAATGCTTTTGATAACTGTACTGGTAAACTTACAATACATTGTAATGTTTTTGCAGGGATGTTTAGATACTCAAAATTTACAGAACTTGTTGTAGAGGAGGGTGCTACTAGTGTTGAAAGGTTAGCATTCGCATATAATACTTCGCTAAGGAAAGTAAAGATAGGTAAGGGCGTGATTACCATTGGCAGTGAAGCTTTTCGTGAATGCTCTGCCCTATCAGATGTGGAGATAGGACCATGGGTTAAAGAGATACAAGGTTTAGCATTTTATAACTGCACATCTCTTAGGGCTATAACTATTCCAGGAAGTGTTGTCGCGGTGAGAAATAGTGCATTCGGCAGGTGTGATGGTCTTGAAAGGGTGGACATTCAAGATTTAAACCCTTGGTGGAATATTAAGTTTGACAATGCTGAGGCAAACCCTCTATATTGTGGTCATAATCTATATTTAAACGAAAAGCTGGTGACCGAAGTCACAATTCCTGCAAATAATACTACTGTGCCTGCATATATTTTGGCAGGTGCAAGTTGTATCGAAAAAATTACTGTAATGGATGGAGTTACTTCGTTTGGAAATGAAGCATTTTATAAATGTTCTGGGCTGAAGGAGATTATTCTTCCAAACAGTGTTACTTCGTTATATGAATACTTGTTCGCTGAAACTGGTATAGAATCATTTAAGGTGCCAAATGGTGTAACCGTTTTACCACACTCTTTATTTAAACAATGTGAAAATCTAGTTTCTGTAGAAATACATGATAATATAACAGAGATTGGTTCTGGTTGCTTTAGATCTTGCAGCTCGTTAAAGAGTATTGAGATTCCAAACAAAGTACTCAAAATCGATTCGTATACATTTAGTGGGTGTACAGCAATGGAGGAGGTGAAGATTGGTAGCAGAGTATCTGAGATCGGAGATTTTGCCTTTGAGAAGTGTTCTTCGTTGAAGAGTATAGTAATACCAAAAGGAGTTTCTAAAATCAATTGGTCAACATTTGAGGATTGTACTAATTTGGGTACTGTTTCATTATTGGGCAATATTACATCTATTGAACGAGAAGCATTTAAAGGTTGTACAAATTTGCAGAGTATAAATTTCCCAAGCACTCTTACCGCTATTCTTAATGAAGCATTCTATAACTGTGAATCTTTGGAGCAAGCGATACTACCTCAGGGTTTAAAAACAATTGATAGCAATGTGTTTAAAAATTGTAAAAGCCTAAGGTATATTGAAATACCTGAGGGTATAACAAACATAAACTATTTGGAACAGTGTAGCAGTCTTGAATCGGTCAAACTGCCCAGTACCATCACGAAGCTTACTTCGAGTGCATTTTCAGGCTGTTCTTCGCTTAAGAGTATAGATTTGTCTTACATAACAGCTGTAGAGTCTAGTGTATTCTATGGTTGTAGTAGTTTAGAGAGTGTGAAGATTCCCGAGGGTATCACTACGATTACCTATAGTATGTTTTATAATTGTTCCTCTCTAAAGAGTGTAGAATTACCCCAAAGTATCAAGAAGTTTGATAAATATGCGTTTCAAGGATGTTCTGCTTTAGAGAGTATAACATTCCCTGAGGGGGTTGAAGATATCGGGCAACAAGCTTTTTGCTATTGTTCCTCGCTAACAACTATAACTATTCCAACTTCTGTTACCTCAATAGGGGATTCTGCTTTCCTTTGCTGTCCTCTTACCTCGGTGTATTGTAAGAGAGTAACTCCCCCATCACTTCTCGGAAAGTGGGTGTTTATGCGAGATAAACAGGGCAGTACATACTACCCAATGAATGGAAAGATATATGTTCCAAGTGGCTCGGAGAATGCTTATAAGAATACAGCTAACTGGAGTGTATATAGCAATATTATTACGGGGTACGACTTCTAAAGAAAAAGATTTATAGGGTGATAGTTACCCTTTCTAACAAAGAGCCTGTCTAACAATGCAAAAAGTTAGGCAGGCTCTTTGGTTGTGGAGGATATGAGATTCGCACCCGCGTGCGTTTACTCGCATACTTTTATATTTACAATCCTCCCACACCCTCCTTTGATAAGAAGGGCTCTCAGAGGTCGTGAGTTCTTCACATCTCCACATACAAAAAAAGACGACCCTATAGTCGTCTTGTCTGTGGAGGATATGAGATTCGAACTCACGACCTCTTGCATGCCATGCAAGCGCTCTAACCAACTGAGCTAAACCCCCATTTGCGAGGCAAAGATACGACTAATTTTCTTAAGTGCAAATTTTATGCTCTATTTTTAACTCGTATCCCATCAAAAAAAACTGCCCGAGTAGTAACCCGAGCAGTAGATACCTATATATATTATAGGGCGATTATTTATACTCTATAAGTGACTTGCCTGTCATCTCAGCAGGCTTCTCCAGACCCATAAGATCGAGAACCGTAGGTGCCACATCGGCCAAGATGCCATCCTTGACCTTAGCTACCCTATCCGACACTACAACGATAGGCACAGGGTTAAGCGAGTGCGCTGGATTAGGTGTGCCATCTGCATTAAGGGCATTGTCAGCATTACCATGATCGGCAATCTGGACAACCTCGTAGCCATTAGCCTTAGCCGCCTCAACAACATCCTTGACACACTCATCGATGGTCTTGACAGCCTTCTCAATAGCCGAATATACGCCTGTATGTCCCACCATATCGCCATTTGCAAAGTTAAGACATATAAAGTCGTACTTCTGCTTACCAAGAGCCTCGACCAACCTATCCTTAACCTCGTAGGCTGACATCTCGGGCTGAAGGTCGTAGGTTGCCACCTTGGGCGATGCAACAAGGATACGATCCTCCTCGGCAAACTTATCCTCGCGACCGCCATTGAGGAAGAACGTTACGTGTGCGTACTTCTCAGTCTCGGCAATACGCAGCTGCTTGAGTCCCTGATTTGCAATATACTCACCAATAGTATTAGGCACATTCTCCTTGTCGAACAAGATGTGCAGACCCTCAAACTTAGCATCATAAGGGGTCATACAGCAGTAGTACAAAGGCATAGTATGCATACCCTCCTCAGCCATATCCTGCTGCGTAAGGACTATAGTAAGCTCCTTAGCACGGTCATTGCGATAGTTAAAGAAGATGACAACATCATTAGGCTTTATTGTACCTATGGCACGACCCTCGGCATCTACATTGACAATAGGCTTAACAAACTCGTCGGTGATACCCTCGTCATAAGATTCCTGCATAGCCTCGACCATATTTGTAGACTTCTTGCCAATGCCCAAAACGAGCTGGTCGTAGGCCTCCTTAATACGCTCCCAACGCTTATCGCGGTCCATAGCGTAGTAGCGGCCAATGATTGAGGCAATCTTGCCCGTAGATTTAGACATATGCTCCTCAAGAGCTTGGATGAAGCCCTTACCACTTCGAGGATCGGTATCGCGGCCATCCATAAAGCAGTGAACATAGGTGTTCTCGATACCGTAGTGCTTAGCGATGTCGCACAACTTGAAGAGGTGGTCGAGTGATGAGTGAACGCCACCATCCGATACCAAGCCCATAAAGTGAACATTCACCCCACTCTGCTTAGCATACTCAAAGGCCTTGACAACCTCCTTATTTTCGAAGATAGAGTTGTCACGACAAGCGCGGTTAATCTTAACAAGGTCCTGGTACACAACGCGGCCAGCACCAATATTAAGGTGGCCAACCTCGGAGTTACCCATCTGGCCCTCAGGCAGACCTACATTCTCGCCATCGGTCTTAAGCTCGGCGTGAGGATAGGCCTTGGTCATAGCGTTAATATACTCTGGATTAGTTGAGTAGATGACATCCGACTTGGTGTGGTCGCCATTGCCCCAACCATCGAGAATCATCAATAAAACCTTATTGCTCATAATATTATCTCCTTAATTTTTAATTACTAAAAGTATTTCGTCATAGCAGGGCTCTATTTCGGCATCTTCTGAATCTATTCTGAATATTACATCTTTGCATTGTTTGCATACTCATAATAGTATACAACATACTCAAAATACTCTTCAAAAATCAGCTCAACATAAGTTTATCGCCTTGCTACCTTAAAAATTACTTCACATTACTAAGAATCATATCCACAGCCTTGTCTACAGCAGCCTGTAGGCCCTCTGGGTTCTTGCCACCAGCAGTTGCATAGTGCTTTTGACCGCCACCGCCACCATTCATCAGCTTGGCAGCCTCGCGAACTACAGCACCAGCATCTACACCCATGGCTACGATATCATCCGAGAGCATAATGTTGAGTGTGGGCTTACCATCGAAGAGGTTGCCTACAACCATAACTAAACGCTCGGTGATGCGCTGGCGCAAAGCAAATGCCAAATCCTTCATCACCTCGGGGGTATTTGTCGAAGTGTGCGAGATAAGGGTGACACCGCTGCGAAAAGGTGTGTTCTTAGCAAGACTGTCGGCCAGCTGTGCAACCTTCTCCTTGCGCATATCTGCAACCTCGCGACCCAAGGTCTCGTTAGACTCGATTATCTTCTCGATAGCCTGCACAACCTTAGGATTATGCACCATCTGCTCAAGCGACGAAATCATATCCTGTGCCGAGTATATCATAGCCTCGGCAGCCTCGCCTGTAACGGCCTCGATACGGCGTACACCTGCCGAGATAGCACTTTCTGAGATAATCTTAAAGAATCCGATAGTTCCTGTTGCCGAGGTGTGTGTACCTCCACAGAGCTCTGTTGAAGGACCGAAGTTTACGATACGCACCTTGTCGCTATACTTCTCGCCAAAGAGCATAATGGCACCTGCGGCCTGTGCCTCCTCCATAGTAGCCTCGCGGTTCTCGACCAGAGGATAGTTCTTACGTATCAACTTATTTACCAAACGCTCCACCTCGCGAAGCTCATCAGCAGTGACCTTCTGGAAGTGAGAGAAGTCGAAGCGTAAGCCCATAGGGCCTACCATAGAGCCCTTCTGCTCGACGTGTGAGCCGAGGACGGTACGCAGAGCGTAGTCTACAAGGTGGGTAGCGGTATGGTTGTTTGCGGCCTTCTGGCGAGCATCCTCGTTTACCACTGCGCGGAATGTAGCCTCTGTGTTCTCCGGAAGCTGCTTTACGATGTGGATGATAAGGCCATTCTCCTTATCCGTAGCCACGATATCTATCTTCTCGTTAGCACTCTCAATGTAGCCAATGTCGCCAATCTGGCCACCCGAGTTGCCATAGAATGGTGTGTGGTCAAATACGAGCTGATAGGTAGTCTGGTTCTTGCTCTTGACACGACGATAGCGAGCAATACGCACCTCTGAGGTGAGGTTGTCGTAGCCGATAAACTTGCTCTCGTCGATAGGCATAATCTCCTGCCAGTCGTCGATATCCTGTGATGCGGCATTGCGAGAACGCTCCTTCTGCTGCTGAAGCTCCTTCTCGAACTCCTCGATGTCGATTTCAACACCCTGCTCCTTGGCGATAAGCTCCGTAAGGTCGATAGGGAAGCCGTATGTATCGTACAGTACGAAAGCATCCTTGCCAGATATTTTGCCACCTAACGACTTCTTAATCACACCATCGAGGAGGTTGATACCTGTTGCGAGGGTGCGGAGGAATGATGCCTCCTCCTCCTCGATAACACGCTCGATGAGTGACTGCTGTGCCACAAGCTCGGGGAACTGGTGTCCTAACTGCTTAACAAGGCCGTCGACAAGCTTGCAGATAAATGGCTCGGTAAAGCCGAGGTATGTATAGCCATAACGCACAGCACGACGAAGGATGCGTCGGATAACGTAACCAGCCTTAGCATTTGCTGGTAGCTGACCATCGGCAATAGAGAACGATATGGCGCGTAGGTGGTCGGCGATAACACGCATAGCGATATCGCACTTCTCGTTCTTGCCATACTCTTTGCCAGAGAGGGCTGCTATGCGCGAAATTGTAGGCTGGAATACATCGGTGTCGTAGTTTGACTTCTTGCCCTGAAGAATCATACATAGACGCTCAAAGCCCATACCTGTATCTACGTTCTTGGCAGGCAGTGGCTCCAATGAACCATTAGCCTTGCGATTAAACTGCATAAATACGAGGTTCCAAATCTCAATAACCTGTGGGTGGCTCATATTTACCATCTCGCGACCGGGAATCTTAGCTACCTCCTCGGCATCGCGCAAGTCGAAGTGAATCTCGCTACAAGGACCGCAGGGGCCTGTCTCGCCCATCTCCCAGAAGTTATCCTTCTTGTTGCCACGAATGATGTGGTCCTCGGGGAGGAACTGTCGCCAGTAGTCGTATGCCTCCTGATCGAAGGCTACGCCATCCTCTTCGCTACCCTCGAATACCGTAGCATACATGCGGCTCTTGTCGAGTTTATACACCTCGGTAAGTAGCTCCCAGGCCCATTCGATAGCCTCCTTCTTGAAGTAGTCGCCATATGACCAGTTGCCGAGCATCTCGAACATGGTGTGGTGATAGGTGTCGTGGCCCACCTCTTCAAGGTCGTTGTGCTTACCCGATACGCGAAGACACTTCTGGGTGTCTGCCACGCGAGGCCACTTGCGAGGTGTGTTGCCAAGGAAGATATCCTTGAACTGATTCATACCAGCATTTGTAAACATCAACGTAGGGTCATTTTTAACGACCATAGGAGCCGAGGGTACTATCTCGTGCTGCTTCGTTCTGAAAAATTCCAAGAACGCTTCTCTTACTTTATTTGATTCCATATCTGTAATTTATATTTGTATTCATTTTTTAAGCTTGCAAATTTACATAATTTAAATTAATTTTGCATCGTTATAAGGGATATTTTTAATATTTTTTACTATATTAATGGGTAACGTCGTAAATGGTAACAAACAAGGGTGGCTGAAAAGCTGGCCAAAGAACTCTCGTCTTGCGCTAAGGCTGTTTGTGGCGTTGGTTATTGCGGCCCTTAGCAATATGCTGATATCCATATGGTTTGATACCCCAAAGATGGCGAGCATACGACGCGACAATCAGCGTCTAAGGTCGGAATATAATATTTTGCAGGGTAAAATTATCTCGGCAGAGCATCTGCTTGCCGATATAAAGCACCGCGACCAATTTGTCTATCGCCCACTGCTTGGTATCGACACGCTGAACATACCGCAGGTATACTCCGAGTATAACGACTCAAAATATATCTCTTTAGAGGGTAACGACTATAGCGAGGATATTATCGATGGGTGGAAGAGTCTTGACAGGCTCACTCGCTCGATATACTACGCTTCGCTATCGCTTGACGATACGCAGGATATGGCAGAAAACAAGGAGGAGTTCTCTACCGTTATACCGGCAATATGGCCCATCGACCGCACAAAGCTAAAGAATGTAAGTAGTCTATACGGTATGCGCGTACATCCGCGCTATGGCTACTGGAAGATGCATGAAGGCATCGACCTCTCGGCACCAAAGGGGACCCCGGTATATGCTACAGGTAATGCTGTGGTGCAACGCTCGTCGTGGCAGCCAGGTTACGGACAGCTTATCGAGCTAAATCATGGCTTTGGTTATAAGACGCGCTACGGACACCTCTCTAAGCGATATGTGTCACCTGGAGATAGCGTGACACGCGGACAGGTAATCGGCGAGGTGGGTAATACGGGTGTGTCGTCAGGCTCGCACCTACACTACGAGGTGCGCTTTAGGGATAAGACCGTAAACCCAATCCACTACTTTAATAAGGATATGTCGCCTGAGGCGTATATGGACCTTATGAATCAACTTGATAAGTCGATGCAAAACAACTGATTTAATGGCAAATAATGAGAATATATCAAGCAAGCGTGTAGCTGTGCGTCAGCGCATAATGCCATACATCATTAGAGCATTGGTATGGGTAGGCATGGTGGTACTATGGTGGGTGATATTGGCCTTTACGGTAGATATGCCTGCCGAGTATAAGCTGCGTCACTCTACGGATGAGTTACGTCAACAATATGAGATAATGTCTGAGCGTTACGACTCGCTCAGTGGGGTTTTGGAGAATGTGGTGAGGCGTGATGAGAATGTATTTCGCAAGCTGTTTGAATCTAATCCCTACGACCTTAGTGCCGACCTTGACAAGGAGCGTTTGGAGTTGTATGAGCAGATTGTAGGCCAGAGTAATGATAATCTATCGGAGATACTTGCGGAGCGTATGGAGCGTGCCTCGAAACTCGAAGGGGATATTGAAGAGGCGCATGAGGACCTTAGATATGCTATCTCAAGTAATGCCATCTCTATCGATTGTGTGCCTGCTATTCAGCCTGTTAACAATAGGCAGCTAACATTGCTTGCAGCTGGCAAGAAGCCCCTTATCAACCCCTTTCACCGCACCATGAGAGAGCATCACGGTGTCGACTATTTAGTGCCCGAGGGTACGGCCGTATTTGCTACGGCAGATGGCGTGGTTAAGTCGCTCTCGGAGAAGAATACGTCGCATGGCAAGGCTGTGACCATAAGTCATGGTAATGGCTATGAGACATCGTACAGCCACCTGCTCGATATACGTGTTAAGAAGGGACAAAAGGTCAAGCGTGGTGATATCATCGCCTTGTCGGGTAATAGTGGATTATCATTTGCGCCACACCTTCACTACGAGGTTATCTATAACGATACGCGCGTTGACCCGGTACACTACTTCTTTCTTGAGCTAACTCCCGAGGAGTATCAAAGAATCATACGCATTGCCCTATCAAGCATGCAGTCATTTGACTAATCTACAGCAGTTGTTAACAGATAATTAATATGGCCGAGATAAAGCTGATTCTACTCGACTTCGATGGTACTCTCGTCGATACTCGCGATGCCAATGCCTATGCATATATTAAGACTTTGAGCGAGGTTGGGATTGCTATAAGCAAAGAGGAGTATCTTGAGAAGTACTTCGGTGTTCGTTGTATGGAGTTTCTTAGGATGGTGGGCGTTGCTGATAGTGCCGAGATAGATAGGTTGCGCCGCCGAAAGGTCGAGTTATATCCCAACTATTTCGATAATGTGCGACTCAATACCGCTCTATGGCAATGGTGCAAAATGATGCGTAGTATGGGTGCAAAGGTGTGGATAGTGTCTACAGGTCACATAGATAACATTCGAAATGTAATGCGGTACTTGAGGTTGGATAATGAGGTGGATGGCATCATTAGTGGCGACGATGTGTCGAGGCCTAAGCCCTATCCCGATTGCTTTATCAAGGCTATGCAGATAGAGGGCGTGTCGCCCGAGGAGACGATAATCTTCGAGGATTCACACGTGGGTATTGCAGCCGCCAAGAGTAGCGGAGCTGCCTATGTCAGAATAACCGATTTTTAATATTAATAGCGGTTATGCGTGGCGTTGGTTATTAAAAAATGGGTATAACAAGGGTATTTTTGGAAATATCGTATATTTTTTCTATTTTTAACCAACGAAACGGATAATTATGAGAAGATTTTTAATTGCTATAATTACGCTATGTTGCGCTGTCGAGCTTAGTGCGCAGGAGGTAGTGGTTGTCGAGAGTATAGAGTGTAAACCTATTAAGGAGTCGCTGTCAAGCTTTACTGCAATAGAGGTAGATGCTCCTATACTGCTAACTCTTAACAAGTTGCCTGATGGCGAGTCGCCATATATCATATATGACACTAAGGGGTGTTATACCTCTAAGTTTACATTTGACGTAGATAGCAAGAGTGGGATGCTTAGAATATCGGAGCGTAGCGACTCGAAGCGAGAAAGTGTAACAGAGGTGAGCGTTTTCTTTGCTGAGCTTACAGATATGCACATCGCCAAGGCAAATGTCACTATAAATGGAGTGCTTGACTCGCAGCTGCTCGATATATATGTATCAAACGATGCTAACCTTAAGGCCGAAATAGATGTTCTTGACCTTATGATTGTCATCTCGGGAAAGAGTCGAATTGAGCTGTCGGGAGTGACGCGCTATCAGACTGCCGATATCTCGACAGCCGAGTATGACGCATCGAAATTGGAGAGCGTATCGACCATTGCCGAGGCCTCGCACAATGCTATTGTCAGAGTTGACGCTACGGAGCGTCTTGAGGCGAGGACATCCACAGGTGGTAAGATATACTATCGCTCGCAGCCCGTCATTCTTCGTAGCGAGATGACCCTATTCGGTGGTGAGATAATGAGGCTAAAACAATAGAACAGACCAAAATATAGACCCAACAATGACCTCTTTCCTTCAGGAGCTAGCACAAAGGCTCCTAAATCGTCATTCTAACGACCTGTCGCATCTTGTTGTGATGTTTCCCTCGCTGCGTGCCAGGACATTCTTCAACGATGCGATATCGAATATCGTCGACACTCCCGTATGGCAACCATCGTGGTCGTCGATAGACGAGGTGATGGAGCGTGGCTCGAAACTCAAGCGAGGTGAGCGTATTCGTCTAATTAGCGAGCTCTACTCGATATATGTTAAGTACCACCCCTCGGAGACCTTCGATAAGTTCTACTTCTGGGGCGATATGCTAATCTCGGACTTCGATATGATTGATAAGTATCTCATCGATGCTGATAGACTGTTGCGCAATATCGAAGATATCAAGGAGATAGAGGCCGACGTATCGTACTTGACCCCCGAGCAGGAGCGCGTAATAATGAGCTTCTGGAGCAGCATAGGACCTAAGGAGAGTCTAAGTGAGCAGAAGTACTACTTTCTAAAGGTGTGGAGGTCACTACCCCACATCTATAAGGAGTATCGCCAGCGGCTACTATCGCTTGGTATTGCCTACCCTGGAATGATATATCGCATTACGGCAGAGCGCATCATGCGAGGCGAAGATATCGAACTTGAGGATAAGCGATATGTATTAGCAGGTTTCAATGCTCTATCCGAGAGTGAGAAGATTTTGTTTAAGTATCTGTCAACCAGGGAGCAAGGTGCAGAGTTCTATTGGGACTACGACAACTACTATGTTGACAACAGTAACCATGAGGCAGGACTATTTCTTCGTAATAATATAAGGGTATATCCCGCAACGGAGCATATCACAAGTGACAACTTTACATCGGTTAAAAAGAGTCTGCGCACTACGGCCTGTGTGTCGAATGTTGTACAGGTCAAGCACATAGCCGAGATATTGTCTTCGATACCTGCCGAGGAGCTTGATAAACGTACCGCAATAGTGCTTACGGATGAGAATATGCTTATACCGTTGCTACACTCGCTACCCGAGACGGTAAAGAGTGTAAATGTGACTATGGGATATCCTCTCAAGTGTACCCTGGCATACACTCTCCTTGAGCGTATTATCTCGCTACAGCAGCATAGTCGCGACAAGGATGGTAAAACGCTATATTATCACGCCGATGTCACAGGATTGCTGTCACACCCATACATTGTTGATAACTACAAGGAAAGGGCGGCAGAGCTAACCTCACACATCACGTCAAATAGGATTACATCGGTAGAGTCGACACTGTTTGCTAACGACAGCCTATTTAGCACGATGTTCGGACGCAAGTGTGCCGATTGGTGCGAGCTTTGGCACTATGCCGAGGCGGTTATGACCGAGCTACTCGATACGATGCTGGGGGCTGAGAGTAGGCAGCGTGAGTATCTTAGGATAACCATTGAGGAGCTTCGTAAAACGGTACTCTCGATTGAAAGCTGCAAAATAGAACCACCTATATCCGTCGATATATTTGTGTCGCTCCTACGTCGTCATATTCAGACGCTTACCATCCCATTTGAAGGTGAGCCAATAGAGGGTATTCAGATTATGGGTATCCTGGAGACGCGAAACATAGACTTTCGGAATGTCATCATCCTTTCGATGACCGATGCCAACTTCCCAGGTGATCGCACCGAGCAGCCATCGTTTATACCCTACAGCCTTCGTTTTGCCTATGGCATGCCTACGCCCGAGCAGCATGAGGCGATGTATGCCTACTACTTCTATCGCCTTATCCAGCGTGCCGAGCGCGTAGAGATGCTCTACTGCTCTAAGGCCGATGAGAAGAGTACGGGAGAGCCAAGTAGATATATCCATCAGCTTGAGTATGAGTCGCCATACGAGATTTCGCGACGCGCCATAGGTGTCGACCTTGGACTTAGCGAGATAAAGCCTATAGTTGTCGAGAAGAGTGAGGAGGTTATGCAGAAGCTTAGGCGTTACACTACGCCTGAGAGTGGTTATAGCCTATCGCCTACCGCTCTATTTAGGTATATAGAGTGTCCATTGAAGTTCTATCTGGCCTCGATTGCCCATATCAAGACCCCTGACGAGGTGGCCGACACGATAGATGCCCTAACGTTTGGTAATATCCTCCACGAAACGATGCAGGATATGTACGAAGAGCTCGTTGGCGACTGTAATCCGCAGGTAAAGATTGAGGCGATGCAGAAGAAGGATATAGTTGAGAGGGCCGTAGACAGGAGTATAAGCCGCTTGTTGGGTAACGACTCTGTGGGCGATTTCTCGGGCGACACGCTCCTTGTGCGCGATATTATCGTGCGATATATCCACTCGGGCATACTGCGTTATGACCTATCAAGGAAGGGATACTCTATTGCGGGTCTTGAGGATGATGTGGAGTGTCAATACCCTATATCAAATGGACAAACGGTCAATATCTCGGGACGTGCAGATAGAATAGACAGATTGTCGGATGGTGTACTTCAAGTTATTGACTACAAGAGTGGTAATAAGCCTCACTTGGAGTATAATGGCATATCGTCATTATTTCGTGGTAGACCCATAGAGCGCGTATCTAATATATTTCAAACGCTACTCTACTCGATGATGCTGCGTCGCACAGAGGGTGTCGATGTAAAACCATCGCTCTACTACGCCTCAAAGATGCTCTCCGAGGAGTACTCTCCGCTACTTGTGGACCTTGCTACGGGCTCTAAAATTGAGCTATATAGCGAGGTGTGTGATGAGTTTGAGAGTGAGCTCGGTGCAGCACTTGAGGAGCTCTTCGATGTGGCCAAGCCATTCGAGCAGATTGAGGATGCCGAGGCCTGCAAATATTGTGATTATAAAAAGATTTGTAGACGATGAAACGTGCCAAAATACTCAGTGCAAGCGCAGGCTCTGGTAAGACCTATCAGCTGGCCCTAAAATATATATGTGACATTATCGAGCATCCCGAGCGATATCGTAATATCTTGGCCGTCACCTTCACGAATAAGGCCACCGAGGAGATGAAGTCGCGAATACTGCGCGAGATACATCAGTTGGCCTCAGGGGGTAAGAGTCCATATATCGAGAGTCTTTGCTCAACACTCGGTATCAGCGAGGAGTCTGTTCGCCAGAGGGCACTTGCGGCACGTACCCAGATACTTCACGACTTCTCGCGCTTTAGCGTGCTGACAATAGATAGGTTCTTTCAGCGCATCCTTCGCGCCTTTATCAAGGAGTTGAGCCTCGACCTAAACTACAACATCGAGCTTGACACTAACCTACTCTTGGAGCGTAGTGCCGATATGCTTGTTGAGAGCATTGCCGAGAATAGCGAGATTAGAGAGTGGCTTTTGGAGTTTGCTAAGGAGCGTTTGGACGATGGCGCGCGCTGGGATATGCGTGGTGACCTCTGCTCGATAGGTAGTGAGCTGTTCAAGGAGAATGGTGCCAAGCGTATGAGGTTGGGCATTACCAAGGAGCAACTGCGCAGCTTGATTGTGAATATGGTTAAGGTGAGCGAGTCTTGTAGGCAAAATATCAGAGAGTTGGCCTGCTCGGCTATCGATATTTTAGATGCTGCTGGTATCGAGGCTGACCACTTCAAAGGGGGCACACGTAGTTTTGTTTACTCGTTCTATAATTATGCCAACGGAGAGCTTAAGCCACCTACGGCAACGATGCTCAAGGCCGCCGAATCGATAGATGCGTGGTATAAAAAGGGGGCAAGTGGAGGTGTTGTCGTGGCGGCGGAGAGGCTGCGCCCTATTCTTGCAGAGATATGTCAACTATATAGCGATGGCATTGAGCATATAAATACCACAAAGCTCCTTCGTGACAACTATCGTAGCTTTGCGCTACTTGCAGACCTTCAGAAGAATATCGAGGAGATATGTAAGGATGAGAATATTATGGTTCTCAGTGAGACTAAGGATCTACTTGCAGGGCTTATCGACGATAGCAATGCTCCGTTTATCTACGAGAAGGTGGGTAATCGCTATGACCACTATATGATTGATGAGTTTCAGGACACCTCAGTGCGTGAGTGGCGCAATATGCTACCCTTGCTACGCGAGGCCTTGGCATCAAACGAGAAGGCCTCTGTGTTTATCGTCGGTGACATCAAACAGTCGATATATCGTTGGCGTGGCGGCGACTGGCGACTACTAAACAATGACGCTATAGAGGATTTGGGCCGCGATAATACGGAGGTTATACACCTGCAAAAGAACTTTCGCAGCCTTCGCAATATCGTAGAGTTTAACAACGAGCTCATCGAGCGTGTTGTGGCTCGCGACAATGAATATCTCAACCAGCACCTTACCGATGCTTTAAGTGGCGGCAAGATAGGCGAAAAGATGTACAACTCGCTGTATGATATTATGTTGCAAGCGTATAGCGACCATCGTCAGGAGGCCGCAAGAGTGAGCGACCAAAGTGGATATGTCAACGTATGTCTCTTTGATACAGCAACAACCGATTCGCCATTTATCGAGGCCATAGAGAGTGCTATCGAGCGAGGTTATCGCTATCGCGACATATTGATTTTGGTGCGTAATAGCGGCGATGCTCGTCGTGTTGCCGACCAGCTCTTCGCCTATAAGGAGGAGTGTTTCACCTCTCAGGGACTTGCTGGATTTAACATCCTCACCACGGACTCACTTACGCTTGATGGCTGCGACATTACAGACTTTATCATCGCTGTACTTAGGCTCTCGGTGGCCGCCAATAACGATATTGAGCGAGGTATATATAACAGATTCTTAGGTTATAGTCTTGAGCACCAGCTTACTGGCGAGGAGCTGGACTTGTTGCACCATATCGGCTATCTATCGCCTATGGAGGCCTTCGAGGAGATTGTAGCGCATTATAATCTCGACAAGCATCGAGAGAGCGTTGCCTATCTGCAAGCAATGCACGAACAGGTGGTGTCGTTTACCACATCGCGCTTAGCGGATATAAGCCACTTTTTGGATTGGTGGGACGAGAGAGGCAAGAATGGAACTATATCTGTTGAGATGACCGATGACACCATAGAGATTACCACGATACACAAGGCAAAGGGTTTGGAGCGCGATGTAGTAATCATCCCATATGCTCGTTGGGATATGTCGCCTCGGGCATCACTGCGCCCCATAGTATGGGCCTCGGCAGGTGTCGATAGTGGCGCAGCTTCAGAGATTGGCGACTTCCCTGTAATATATGGAACAGCGATGGAGAACTCGGCCTTCTCGGAGGAGTACTATCGCGAGTTGGTTATGAATCATGTCGATGGTGTTAATCTGCTCTATGTAGCCATAACACGTGCCTCAAAAGAGCTTTATATATACGTACCAAGTAACTTAAACTCAAAGAGTAGTAGCGACAATATTACAACTACTGCACCTCTTATTATCGAGGCAACGAAGTCTATCTGTCCCGAAGGGCAAGTTACGCAATATGAGGGGAGTAATGCCTTGGTTGAGTATAGCTATGGCGAGCCTACACGCTTTAGCGATACGAAAGAGAAGAGTAGCGTAGAGGAGCTGCTGCTTGATGGCTACATATCGACACGCCCCAACCTTAAGGTGCGCTATCCTGCACAGCGACATATAGACGAGGATGCCAAGCGCAGTAACAGCTCTATAACTACGGGTATACGCCTTCATCAAATATTTGAAGGTGCGCACACTGCCGAGCAGCTACACGAGGCGATAGAGTATATGGCGACAAACTGTGTAATAAGTGGTTCGGAGGCTACGAAGTTAAAGGCTCAGATAGCCGATATGTTGGATAATCCAACTATAAACGAGTGGTTCAGTGCCTCGTGGGACGATATCAAGTGCGAGGCCGATATCATCTCGAATGGCGTGCTGCGCCGCCCCGATAGAGTGATGATTAAGGGGCGCAGAGTGGTGGTCGTAGATTATAAATTCGGAGAGAAGAGAGACGCAGAGTATACTAAGCAGATGGCCGAATATCTATCTCTTCTTCAGAGGATGGGCAGGTATGACACCCTCGAAGGGTATGTGTGGTATGTTATGTTGGGCGACTTCGAGTCAGTAAAACTTTAAGATGGTGATAAAAAAGCCTCTTTCAACCGATAAAAAGAGCATTTTATTGGTGTGCGACTCCGATAAATCGGATAATATTGTTACCTTTGCGCTGTGAAACGAGGACTATGGAATATATTGCCAAGGAGCTACCGTCGCCGCACTATAGGTGTGGTCGTCACCATATTCCTACGTGCCGTGCTCAACTTCGCAGGTGTGGCAACGCTACTACCTGTGCTTATGCTGATTCTTAATCGCGATAATTTGGAATCCTCGGAGCCTCTGATGTGGCTCTACCAACTACTTGGCTGTAGTAGCTATACTAACTTTGTGATGGTGATATGCGCCCTTGTGATTATGGCCATACTGATAAAGAATGTCGCCATACTCGGACTATATCGCTATGAGCGCGATTTTATCTACTCGCTATATAAGCACCTCTCGGAGAATCTATACCGCTACTACTACAATCGAGGCCTTAGTTATATCAAACACTCGAATTCAGCACTGCTGACACGCAACGTTAATAGCATAAGTCTGATGTTTGTCGCTGGAGTGCTTAAACCCGTAGCTGCCATTATTGGAGAGGGTCTGCTTATGGCATTAATCCTCGGAGCATTGGTGTGGTATAAGCCTATTACGGCACTACTTATACTCCTTATATTCTTGCCTATAGTGGCCATATTTTACTTAGTGACTCGCCGACAGCTACACAATATCGGTGAGCGCGAAAATAGTATGCAACGACTTAAGAGTCGTATCGTATCGGACACCTTTAGAGGTTATGCAGATGTTGAGATAGGTGGAGCTTTTAGCTTTATGCTCAAGCGTTTTGACGATGCCATTAACGATATTGTTGCACTGCGTAAGCGACACGCTACGCTATCGATGCTGCCACAGATGTTTGCCGAGGTAGGACTCGCTGTGGGCCTCTCGGCATTGGTAATTATGAGCATCGTGCAGAGTGGCGACGACATAGCACTACTCTTCGGTTTCTTCGCCATCGCAGCAGTGCGCCTTATCCCATCGCTGAGGTCTATAATGTCGAGCTGGAGTACTATACGTTTCAATCGACACTCCATAGATACCCTTGGCGAGGCTGTAGATGAGGATTTTAGCGAGGAGCTATCTGCCGCAGCTAAGCCAATGGAGCTACACGACAAAATAGAGATACGCGACCTGACGTTCTGCTTCGAAGATGCTACAGAGCCTGTAATTAAGGAGTTTTCTCTAAACATAATGCGTGGTGAGCGTGTCGGTATTCGAGGTAGCTCGGGCATAGGCAAGACTACGCTCCTAAACCTTATCCTTGGACTCTATCGCCCTACTTCGGGTGGTATATATATCGATGGCAATATCCTCAATAAGGAGAACATACGCAGCTGGCATCGCAGTATAGGCTATGTGCCACAAACGGTATTTATTGCCGATATCTCGCTGGCCGAAAATATCGCCTTTGGCCATACCGCAGATGATATAGACTATGAGCTACTCTCGCGAGTTATAAAGCTTGCCGACTTGGAGGAGTTTGTAAGCTCGCTGCCAGAGGGCGTTAATACACACATAGGAGAGCAGGGTTCGCGCCTCTCGGGAGGACAGCGACAGCGTGTGGGCATTGCGCGAGCACTATACAAGCGAGCCGACATTCTGCTCTTTGACGAGGCTACATCGTCGCTTGATGGCAAGACCGAGGAGAATATAAACTCTGCCATACGACGACTCTCAACCGAGGATAAGTCGCTGACTATAATAGTCATTGCCCATCGTGAGAGCTCGTTAGAGTATTGTGACAAGATAATAACATTAGGTGAAAATTAGTTAAAAAATATGAATAGATACGACTATATAATTGCAGGGTTGCGCCTACGCTCCGATATCGACTTAGTAGCAAGTGGTCTGATTGGTTTTAAGCCCTTTGTAGTCCCCACTGAGGAGTGTGATGCGGACTTTTATCTATCGTTAGACTACGATATGGTATTCCCCAATGTTGGCGATACGCTCGCAACATCTTACGTTGCCGAGGCCGATGCCGATAGTGGCTTTGCACGTACCGAAAATGGCTATCTCTACACCATTCAGCGTCGTAAGGAGGGCTCTACGCCTGTACTGTTTCATATTGATAAGCGTAGTGGTCATGCCACAACAAATATGGCGACTAACGATATCATAGATGTGTCTATCCTGCGTTTCGGTATTTGGGTTATGTTTGGCGTGGTCCTCGCTGCAAATGAGGGTGTGGCGATACACTCCTCGGCGATAGTGACCGACAGCAAGTGTGCTATGTTCCTCGGTGAGTCGGGAACCGGCAAGAGCACCCACACACGACTTTGGCGTGAGCATATCGAGGGGGCTAAGCTTCTTAACGATGACTCGCCTATTGTGCGTATAGTCGATGGCGAACCTCGCATCTTCGGCTCGCCATGGAGTGGTAAGACGCACTGCTACAAGAATATCGACTTCCCCATTGCTGGTATATGTCGACTATCGCAAGCTCCACACAACAAGATTAAGCGACTCCCCACAATATTGGCCATCGGAGCTCTACTCCCATCGTGTCCCCCCATCTTTGCTCACGATGCCGAGCTTCAGGACCATATTTGCAGTACCGTAGGTAAAATATTACGCGCAACGCCCGCCTATAGCCTTGAGTGTCTGCCCGACAGGGATGCTGCGATACTATCACACAAAACCATTATGCTAAATGAGTAATATCGAGGATATAACCAAGCTACATATCGAGGAGCTTGTTGACGAAGGCTCGCTCTTTGTTATGCACGTTACGGGGTATAGCATGCTACCACTGCTCGGTTATGGCGACGATAGGATTGTGCTACGACGCACCTCCCCCGATGAGGATATCTATAGGCGCATAGCTATGTTCCGAACACCCGATGGCCGTATTATCGTACATCGCGTGTTGAGAGTTGAGAACGGTATGGTTACCCTGCGTGGCGATGGTAACATCATACAGTGCGAGCAGTGTAGACGCGACGAGATTATCGGCATTGTGGAGAGTGTTCTCCGCGAGAGTGGACGCAAGGTGAGTTGTACTACACGCTGGTGGCGCATACGTGAGCGCATCTGGCTCTCGCAGCCAACTATAGTGCGCCGTTATGCCTTGGCTGTGCTACGCCGCTGGTGCAACTTTAAACGACGACATAAAAAGTAGATATATGGATATAAGGGTTGGTTGTGGATATGATGTCCACGCTCTTGCTGAGGGTCTGCGCCTTGTGCTCTGCGGCGTGGAGGTGCCGCACACCAAGGGGTGTGTTGCTCACTCGGATGGCGATGTTGCCATACATGCAATATGCGATGCTCTGCTCGGAGCCTTAGCTCTGGGCGATATCGGCAAACTATTCCCCGATAGCGACGCAAAATATAAGGGTATAGACTCTACCCTACTACTTAACGAGGTTGTGGAGCTTATAAGGTCTAAGGGGTATAGTATCAATAATATAGATTGCACTATAGCTATGCAACGACCTAAGCTTCGACCATATATCGACACTATGCGCGCGCGTCTTGCCGAGGTTATGGGCATAGCTGTAGAGCGCGTATCTATTAAGGCCACAACTACCGAACATCTTGGCTTCGAGGGGCGCGAGGAGGGCGTTTCAGCTACGGCGGTAGTTCTACTTATCGAGGCATAACAGTAGAGGGTGACTAAACGTAAAATAGTCACCCTCTACTGTATCAGTTATACTCTATCTGTTTCCTCCTACTCTACCTTAAAGCGATAGACGGCACGTGTTGAGAATATATCATCCTTCTTCGGAGTGAGGCATACAACGCTACTATTTATAAAGGCAACTACCTCGACCAAATCTTCCGATGTCTCGTTAGACGACCAGTAGTATGTCTCGCAGAATGGCTCTCCACCATTATCCGTTATTAGTTTGTTGTACTTGGCCACACTCGGTGCCGAGAAGTCACGCTGGCCATCTGTTATTGCATCCCACATCCAGTTAAGCTCGGTAGATGATGGCATAAACCAGCCTTCGCCATGGCTCATACACCACTTAAAGGCAGGATAATTGTTGATATCTCTACCCCAGCGGTCGAAGGGGTCATAGGTGTTGTAATCGCCACGTTTCGCCACACAGTTGCACGATTCATACTTCGTAGACCACTGCAAATCCTCCTCGTCAAGCGAGAAGATATAGCAATACTTCTCGTAGCCTACAACCCCCGTAAAATCCTCGTTGTACACAGGGAAATCCTCGATGGCATAGACTATGCCCTTAACACCATTCTTGTTATACAGGCTACCCACTGCACACTCATCCGCAGGTATTGTAGTATCGCCTGTCGTATCATCGTCGGTTGTATCATCGTTATTATCCGTCGAGTCATTTGTGCCGCTATTGACATCGGTTATATACTCATAATCCTTTGTCGCATTAGCAGGACACAACGCCGTATTAACGACCTGGTCATTGGCACTCACAATAACCAATACCTCAAGATTGTCTGCAACCCAATTACTATCAATGGGTATTGTGTAGCTCTTCTCGGCCACACTGCCAACTGCAAGCAGGCCAAGGCTGTTGCCCGACATATATTGGCTATCGTACTCGGTAGCGATATATCGCAGGGCGTGGTTGGCGACCTTATGTATTGGCTTTGTAGCCCCATTCTGGTTTGGATTAGAGATGTTGTTCTCTAGAACCCACACCGCAACGTAGTATCTCTGCTCCTTTGCCGACTTAACATCAATATCGACCTTTAGAGTTCCAGACTGTGCGGATGTTGTGATGGCAATACCTACATCAGCACCCCACTTCTTGCGATAGGTGTTGAATAGGTTGCTCATCGTGGTATTAACAAATGTGTCGTTACTACTACCTCGGTTAATATATGTCTCTTTATAGTTAAGGTACAGCGCAGGGTAGCCATTGGGGTTATAGAAGTCATCAACGACACTTGCAGCATAAGAGTAGGCAGGGTCGATGCTCGATGGTGCGTATCCTCCACCATGTACCGACACCTCGTTGTAGTAGTCCGAAAACTCCGAGTTAGCAAGGGCCGTAAGGCGGTCTATGGCCTCGGGACAGTAGCCGCAGTTGACACCCGTATGGTCGACAATAAGCAAACGATGGTTAAATGGCAATGTTGATGAGCTATCCTCGCCCTCGCCTATCTCTGGCTCGCGGCCTAAGGTAAAGTCGTAGCTGCGAATATAGTCGGCATATATGCGCCAGCTTGGGTGTCGCTTGTATAGTTCGACAGCACACTGTGGAACGTATATCGTAGAGCCTATGTAGACGTATGGGCCCGTAGAGTCGCGCTCCAGTGCATGGCTACCCAGCGTAGGGGGTAGTGCCGAGCGAATATAGAGAGCCTCAAGGTTACCACAGTTGGCAAAAGCTCCTGTCTCGATGCGCTCTATATCGTTACCTATGTGTACACTCTTGAGGTTTGGCGATGACAAGAATGACGAGGGACCTACGGTTTTTATGCTATGAGGAAGATAGATTATCTGTAAATCGCTACTATAGAATGCCGCCTGATTAACAGCCGTTACCTCGGCATTGAAGCCTATGTTGTATAGGCTATAGCACTGCTCCTCGATACATACGCCAAATTCGTGGTTGTTGATACTTGCGTTGAATGGCGATGTTACAGCAAATGTGTGTATCTGACCACCCTCGGTATTGTACCACACTTGATTATTCCCAGGATAGAAGCTCTCGTTAGGCTCTGGCACAAACTCAAATGCCGCCATAGGCTGTATCGCTCGGCGCGAGATAGCCACACGCTTCGATGTACTCTTTATCATCTTCTCGCCCTTGCTATTCTCAATCTCTATCGTTATACCATTCTCGAATATTTGAGGTATTAGACCGATGTAGAACGATGTCGCCACGCTGGGCGCAAGAGCAACACTATCGTCACAGCTAAGCTCAACACGACGTATAACCTCCCCAGATGTTGCAAATGTCGCTGTAGCATCATCGGCATTGATATCGATATCGCCAGCGAGCTGTTCACCATTGTTTCCCACAAGAGTTATTGTGCGCACGCTCTGCGCTTTACCCATGAGGTCAATCCTTAGCCAGCCGTAGACATTCTTTAGTGATATATTGCTATTTGTGCTCTGGGCAACTAATATATTGCCACCTACGCCATAGCTTCCTGCCTTATATTGCTGATTAGCTGTTATGGTAGCCTTTACGGTATTGTCACTAAGGCTATATGTGTAGTTGGTATTGTCGGGGTATAATACTACGATATTGCCATTTATGGTTGGCACTTTCGATATACCTCCTATTGGCGATATTGTTCCTATGCGGTCGCCCGTATTGCCATTAAAACGCCACGGCTGACGCTCCTCGCTTTTGTAGAATACCGAAAGTATGTCACCCTTGTTCCATACGCTCTTTAATTCGTTGTCAAACTGAATTCGAGTGTCGCAATCCTCGAAGCCTACGTTTAACGATAGCTCCGCAGCATCATCACTTTGACCTGTATAGCTTATCTCTATATCCTGCGTACATGCTACAAGGGTCGCTGTGGTGAATAAAATTAGGAGTAATCTTCTCATCTTTTACCGACTAATTGTTTATTTGTTACACACCTCTACTTAGAATTTGTTCGCAAAGTTACTATTTTTTGACGGATGGACAAATATTAAGATAAAAATAGTGGCACACTGTAAAATTACGTTTGACCAATAAGCCAATAAGCCTGAATAAGGGAAATGAGCTACACTATAAAAACAAAACAGATGACTTTCGTCATCTGCTCTGCAACAAATGGGTGGAAGATGGGATTCGAACCCACGACCTTAGGAACCACAATCCTCTACTCTAACCAGCTGAGCTACATCCACCATATCGACTTGTTTCCAAATCGGTGCGCAAATATACGCACTTTTTTCTATTCTCCAAAATTTTCGGAGATAATTTTTTCGATTTTTGTATCGCCCTGCACTCTGCATCACAGCACAAAAATACACATCTATCGTATAATCAGCGATATAGGCTACGGCATGAAAATATTAGATTTTCTACCTCGAAAAACTATCGATATGCCCCACTATCGCATCAAAATCGTCTGGCGAGTACCACCCCGTACTATCATCGCGACGAAACCATGTGAGCTGACGTTTAGCATAACGGCGCGAGTTACGCTTGATAAGCTCTATTGCCTCGTCAAGCGTAGTCTTGCCATCGAAGTAGTCGAACATCTCGCGGTAGCCTACGGTCTGCAAGGCGTTAAGGTGTCGCTTTGGATATAGTGCGCGTGCCTCATCAACAAGGCCCTGCTCAACCATCATATCCACTCTGCGATTAATACGCTCATAGAGCACATCACGTGGCAGGTCAGTAGCTACCTTAATAATATTAAAGGGTCGCTCGACATGTCGCCCTGAGCGTTGCTCGGAGTATGGGCGACCAGTCATCAGGCACACCTCCAGGGCACGCATAACACGCGCAGGGTTGTGTACATCGACCTGGGCGGCATACTTCGGGTCGAGTTTAGATAGCTGCTCAACCAGCGACTCAATACCTTCGCTCTTAAGGCGCGTATTAAGCTCAGCACGCAACGCCTCATCAGCCTCGGGGAGGGCATCCATACCCTCGCATAGGGCCTGAACATATAGGCCCGACCCCCCTACAGCTACGACATAGCGATGCTTTGTGAAGAGCTCACTAAGGAGGGCTAAAGACTCCACCTCGTACTTGCCACAATTGAAGCTATCGTCCACATCGCGGTCTGCGATAAAATAGTGTGTCGCAGCAGCAAGCTCATCGGCAGTAGGTTGTGCTGTGCCGATGGCCATATTGCGAAATAGCTGTCGAGAGTCGGTCGATACGATAGGTGCATGGTAGTGCTGTGCAAGCCTTACGGCCAAGGCACTCTTTCCCGAGCCCGTAGGGCCGACGACAACAATAAGCGTTCCTTGTTTAGTACTCATCGTCGTAGTTATCGTCACCATCGAACTCATTGTAGTCACTCATCATCTCGTCAAAGATAGAGCCTGACTCTACCGTAGCCTCGGGGTCGTACTGATCGGGGACTGGAGAGTGCTCGAAGGCGACACGAGGATAGCTAAGCTCGGCATTAGGACGCTGCATATCGATAAGTTCGAGGTAGTATGAGCGGTCGTTTATCATATCGAAGGTATAGATAAGTCTATCGTGGAAGTCGTTGGTCACCTCCATAAGGCTCACCGTATCCATGCAGCGGGGTGCTCCAGGGATATCATCGCCCATATCAATCTCCGAGAACTCCTCGATGGGTCGCCACTCGGCATCGGCTTTGAATATCGACACCATAGTAGGCTCGTAGCCTAAAGCTTCAAGCAGGAAGCTACTAAACTTAGCCAAGGTCATATCGGGGTATACCTCGAAGTCGCGCACGAAGTTATCGCTCTCGTCACTAAGCATACGATACTTAAATATTATATTCATTTGTGCCATAACAAATAACAATTTGCGTTATAATAGTACAAATGTAACACATAATTTGCAAATTATAAATAATGATAAAAAAAATATCATATAGTGGTCAAAAAAATTGCAGAAATTCAAAATTGATATTATATTTGCAGTGCTAAAGGTATGTATTCACATACAAGGGAAGGGGTGAAATACAAACTCTTCCCAGCATATTTAAATCAAAAAGAGATATATGCAGGATTTAACAGCATTGGAGGGTAAAACCATTGTAGAGTTGCGTGAGATTGCTAAGGTTTTAGGTATAACACCCTCGAATATGAAGAAGAAGGAGCTTCTTGACAGAATTATCGCTATGGCTAATGGTACAGGTGATAACGTGGAGCAGGGCGAGAGTATGGCGACATCTGCCGAGGTACAATCTAAGCGTGGCCGTCGTCCTCGTATGAACAGCATCAGAGTGGGTGGCAACGCCACAAATGGCGAGGCCTCGACCCATACAACGGTGGCTATGGCAGTAGCTCAGGCTCCTAAACCTGAAGCTATTGAAGATGATACAGAGGTCGAGGTTGCTACACAGCACCAGCCAGATGTGCAGGCTCCTAAGCGTCGCGGCCGTAAGCCAAAGTGGATGGTAGAGCGCGAAAGAGAGCATCAGCAGGCCATTGAGGAGAGTAACAACGATAGCTTAAGCGACGAGGAGGTTAAAGAGGAGAGTAACGACGTAGCGGAGACATCCGAAGGGTATGTATACGACGAGAGTACGGCCGAGGTTGGCGGCGAGGAGTATCGCTACGATAGCGAGCTTGAGGAGGATGAGGATGAGGAGATAGATGATGACATGCTCGATGATGAGTATAACGAAGAGGCTGTTATCACCAAGGATGACTTTACCGCTGTTATCGAGGGTGAGGGTGTCTTGGAGATTATGCCCGACGGCTTTGGCTTCCTGCGCTCGGCAGACTACAACTACCTCAATTCGCCAGATGATGTATATGTGTCACCATCGCAGATTAAGCTCTTCGGCCTTAAGGCTGGCGATACGGTGAGCGGCTCAATTCGTCCACCTAAGGAGGGCGAGAAGTACTTCCCCTTGGTTCATGTCGATTTAATCAATGGCCTAAAACCCGATATTGTACGCGACAGACAGCAATTCGAGTACCTTACACCGCTATTCCCCTGCGAGAAGTTTAACCTTACGGGTAACGGCCACAATACGATGTCGAACCGCATTATAGACCTCTTTGCACCAATAGGCAAGGGTCAGCGTGCGCTAATCGTGGCACAGCCTAAGACTGGTAAGACGATGCTTATGCAGTCTATAGCCAACGCCATTGCAGACAACCACCCCGAGGTATATATGATAGTGCTCCTTATCGATGAGCGTCCCGAGGAGGTTACCGAGATGGCTCGCCACGTGAAGGCCGAGGTCGTAGCCTCGACATTCGACGAGCAGGCCTCGCGCCATGTCAAGGTTGCCGAGATGGTCCTCGAAAAGTCGAAACGTATGGTCGAGAGCGGCCACGATGTTGTCATCTTCCTCGACTCAATAACACGCTTAGCACGTGCGTACAACTCAGTGCAGCCCGCCTCGGGTAAGGTTCTCTCGGGTGGTGTCGATGCCAACGCACTACACAAGCCAAAGAGGTTCTTCGGCGCGGCACGTAACACCGAGGAGAAGGGTTCGCTGACAATCATAGCCACAGCACTTATCGACACAGGCTCTAAGATGGACGAGGTTATCTTCGAGGAGTTTAAGGGTACGGGTAATATGGAGCTTCAGCTTGACCGCAAGTTGGCCAACAAACGCATATACCCTGCCGTAGATGTCGTAGCATCGGGAACCAGACGCGAGGATTTACTGCTCTCGCAGAGTGTGATGCAGCGCACATGGATACTGCGTAAGCATCTCTCGGATATGACCCCTGTAGAGGCTATGGAGTTCCTACAGAAGCAGATGAACCTCACGCGCGACAACAACGAGTTTCTGGCCACGATGAATCAGTAATAGTTGACTTAAATAGATAATGAAGAGATTTTTTATAATCGCCATAGCTATGGTTATTGGCCTTCAGGCGCAGGCCTGGGGCCCTAAGGGGCACGATACGATTGCCTATATCGCCGAAAAGCACCTTTCGAAGAGGTGTCTGAAAAACATACTTGAGGTGTTGGATGGCCACTCGTTGGTATACGTTTCGAATTGGCTCGACAACGCCTCGCACACCGAGGAGTATGCCCACACTAAGACGTGGCACTATGTCAATGTCGATGCAGACGAGGGTAGCTACTCGCAATCTGTCAAAGCCGAGACGGGTGATGTGGTGACAGCTATTAACGATATAGTTACTCGCCTTAAGAGTGGCGAGCTTAGTCCCGAGGCCGAGAAGGCCGAGCTTATGATGCTCATACACCTTGTGGGCGATATGCACTGCCCTATGCATGCAGGTTATAAGAGCGACAGAGGTGGTAATAACACTCAGGTTAAGTACTTCGGTAAGCAGCGCAAACTACACTCGGTGTGGGATAGCGAGATTGTGGAGTCGGCACACCACTGGAGCTATTCGGAGTGGCAAGAGCAGGTAGACCGCGCCTCGAAGCGTGAGCAGAAGGCCATAGCTTATGGTACGCCTAACGACTGGATTGAGGAGACGGTGGCCTTAGCTCGTGACGTATACGAGAACTCGACTACGGGCAAAAACCTATCATACGACTACGTGGCGCGATATGCCCCTATCATCGAGCAGCAGTTTCTCAAGGGCGGCATACGTTTAGCCAAGCTACTTGAGGAGATATATTAAAGCAGAGTGGGGTGACTTCACAAATAGAAGTCACCCCATTACATTACCTATAGAGGGCAAGGCTTAGAATCTATAACCGAGCTTTACATATCCGCAGTGTTGCGTAACATCGTGAACAAGGGCGTGATAACCGACGTTGACATTAAACTGCTTGATGTCGATACCAAGGCCTATCTGTGAGCGAAAGCCCTCGAACCAATGCTCGCGGTAGAAGCCAAAGAAGCCGCCCAGTGAGCAGTTGAGATATGGACTCCAATTGTGATTTTTAAAGAGATAACCCTTAAGATTAGCTCCCACAGGGATGTACCCCTCGAAGCGCGTGTGCTGAAGAGTTAAAAAGTTAGAATCAAGTCTATACCTCTTAATCATTGTGTCGAAACCTGTTTCGATACCCACATATAGGTGGCCAAACATACGAACTCCTATGCCTAAAGTTACCGTAGGGCCTGCGGCATCATCTAAGAATAGCGTGCCTATGTCGGCCTGCGCCTGTAGCTTAAACTTGTCATTGCCACCCTGCGCCATGAGGGAGGTGGCAGAGAGCAGAGATAAAAATAAAATGATAAGTCTCTTCATAATTTATAATTTTATAGTTATGCGCCACAAAAGTAATATTTTATTACTATTAGGCAATATCTTTGCGGACAAAAGCGTTGAATAGTTATCAACATCGCCACTATGAGAGAGCTAACGCTAACACTTTGGGCACTCATTATCGCCATGACCGCCTCGGCACAAACCGTCGAGGATAGGCATAGTTTGGATGGCCCAAATGAGAGCCAGGCATTGGCGATACTCGACAGCTATAGAGATATAGCACCACCCCACCTTCTTGAAGATAGCCACTTGCCCATAGTACACTGGCATCCGAGAGGTCGACTAATCCTCAATCGCTTGCCAGGAACAAACCATCTGTTATGGATGAAGAGCTCGATGTTAAAGCGCGTAAATATCGAGCCTCCAAAGTTTCTGGACTACAACTCGGTAACATTGCGCTTTGGCCAGAGTGGTAGCTCAATAACGATATCCAATGGCTCGGCATATAATTATATGGTGTGGCCAGGCTCGCCTGCAGCATACCGCGATGCTCGCACACTATCATTCCCCTTGCCTCGATAGGTAGAGAAAGTAAGGAGGTTAATAGCCTTGGTACAAACACCTTATAACCATTAACCTCCTGCATGGCTTTATGCCAAGTTATAACTTTAGCTCGTCATACTGCAAGCCCCACGCCTCGGCAACGGGCTTATATACTACCCGACCCTCGACAATATTTAAGCCCTTACGCAGCTCCTCATTATCGCGGCATGCCTGCTCCCAACCCTTATCAGCGAGCTGTATCACGTATGGCAGTGTAGCATTTGTAAGTGCAAGGGTCGATGTATAGGGCACAGCACCTGGTATGTTGGCTACGCAGTAGTGCAGTATACCATCTACATAGTATACTGGGTCCTCGTGTGTCGTAGGACGCGAGGTTTCGAAGCATCCACCCTGGTCGATAGCAACATCGACCATGACCGTACCTGGCTCCATATCCTTAAGCATATCGCGCGTAACGAGCTTAGGAGCCTTGGCACCAGGGATAAGCACCGAGCCGATAACTAAGTCGGCACTCTTAAGCTCCTGACGAATATTATACTCCGACGACATCAACGTCTTGACATTCTTGGGCATAACATCGGCCAAATAGGTTAGACGTTGAAGTGATATATCGCATATAGTAACATCTGCTCCTGTGCCTGCGGCAGTACGTGCGGCTGCCGTACCTACAACACCTGCTCCGATAACAAAGACCTTAGCTGGCTTAACTCCCGGCACGCCACCAAGAAGTTTACCTTTGCCACCGCGAGGCTTCTCAAGGAAGTATCTACCCTCCTGCGTAGACATACGTCCTGCGACCTCTGACATCGGTATTAGCAGAGGTAGCGAGCGGTCCTTGCGCTCGACAGTCTCATAAGCGCAGCATATAGCTCCACTCTCAATCATCGCCAAGGTTAGCGGCTCGCTGCTGGCAAAGTGGAAGTATGTAAAGACTATCTGACCCTTGCGGATAAGCTTATACTCAGGAGCTATAGGCTCCTTTACCTTAACTATCATCTCAGCTATGGCATAGATATCCTCAATCGTTGGGAGAATCTTAGCACCCTGAGCTACATACTCTTCGTCTTGAAAGCCGCTATTGATGCCTGCGGTAGCCTGCACATATACCTCGTGACCGCGGCGCGTAAGCTCCATTACGCCAGCAGGGGTGAGGGCAACACGATTCTCATTGTTCTTAATCTCCTTTGGTACGCCAATAATCATAGCTGTAAGTTTTTAAAGTTTTATACATTAGTAGCTCGTAAATTGTAAATATACAATTTCCAACTACGAAGTTAATACAAATTTTGAAAATAGATAGTGTTAATCTCTATATTTTACGCATCAAACTGTGTTTTTCTGCTACTACGGCACAGATGGTATATATAGTCGCCAGCAGGGCAAGCTCTGCTATATCGCCACACACATCGCTAAGTGATGCTCCTGCGGTGCCCACCATAACAAAGGCATCCACAGCACTGCTGCTCGGGAATATGCGCCCTAAGAGGTATAACCACTCGGGGAACGCCTCATGCGGGTAGGAGACTCCTGCGAGTAAAAGTATGGGAACAGAGCTCCATAAGAGCAGCATTAGCGGAGCCTCGCGGCGTTTAAATAGGTGTGAGAGCGCAAGGCCCAAGGCTGAAACAGCGGCTATATATAGAGCCATAAGCACCACTACATCGAGAGGCTCGCCAGCGTTAGGAAATCCAAATATTGGCCATATAGTAGATAGTATTATAGTTAAGTTAATGCCATATATTGACATATAGACCAACATCTTAGCTATTACACCTTTAATTGCTCTGCGTAGCGAAACCTCTCTATCCGACAGACCTATCCTCTGCCGCCTTGTGCCCACCATAGCAAGGCCGATAATCAATGTCTGCTGAATGATGACAACCAAGACCGAGGGCATAACAAACGAGCCATAACCCAATGAGGGATTGTACAGTATATGGCCGTCGTAACTCACGGCCGAAGCCATAGAGAGTGCAGATGCTTCATCGACACCGTTAGCGACAAGGCGCATAACCTCTGCCGTTGCGCCCTGTGTAAGTATATCCTTTGTCGCCTGCTCCAGGACTGCGCGATATACGAGTAGATGACTACCATCGAGCATAAGGGCAATGTTTGCTTGAACACCTGCTAAGACATCTTGCTCAAGGCCATTAGGAATATAGACAATAGCGTGGACTTTACGCCTAATATATAGATCCTTAGCACTATTTATATCAAATGGTTCGTAGGCAACGCGAGTATTTGGACCAGAGCGTAACCCCGAAACTATGCGTCTGCTTGTTGTGGTGTTGTCATTGTCAACAACGGCAATATCGACACACTCGACCACCTCGCGCCCATAAGCAAAGGAGTAAATTGTTGTGTATATAAGCATAGCAAATACAATAATTAGCATTGCACCCCCATCAGTAAATACTAACCTTAGCTCATTATGCATGATGCCCAATACACTATCTTTATCGACTGATTTTAAATTCATTGTAAACGTTACTTTAATCTCTACACCAATACTCTTCGTTACTCACTACCCTACTAAGTCGTCGCCAGACAAGTGGTAGCAGAAGTGTAAAGAGGGCAAGCGATAGATACTCTTTAATATCATACGACATTGTAACACCGAGCATCGCCTTGTCTACAAATATGTCGCTAAAGTAGGTCAAGGGAAATAGCCGCGAGAACCACTGTGCTGCCTCGTACATAGCTATCACTGGGAATGTGACACCCGAAAATGTAAAGGCCATAACGGCATATCCACCCCCGAGCGAGAGACTTAATCGAAGGTTTGCCGTCAGTGCAACTATAGCTATGGCAACTGATTGATATGCAAGTATAAACATTATATTACCTAAGGTTAGCTCAAGGTAACTTCCTGCGCACTCCATTCCCATAACAATAAAGAGTATAAAGAGTGCGAGGTGTGATACTACAGCCATAGCTATGGTCGTAGGCAACATCTTTCCGACCACAGCAGCAAGCAGCGAACCATTAGCTGTGCTGAGCCACTTGTGTACTGTGGCATAGCGCAGTTCACGACCAAAGCTAAAGATGGTAGCCACCATAACAAATATCACCACACCCATAAACATAAATATCGGAGCAAGATAGTAACCATAGTTCAGATAGGGATTACCAAGGGTGTTGGTCAGTATATTAATTGGCATTATATCAACCATAGCTTGATTATAGCCTACGCCTATCGACTGTACTCTATTAAGTGCTATCCCCGACGAAAAGGTAAGTATCGCCTGCTGGATATCACGCTCGATGACACCACTGGCCGATATGTTTGTACCAGGTAGATAGCACTCTATCTTGGTAGGCACGCCAGCGTATACACTTGACTCAAAGCCTCGGTTTATATAGAGTATAGCTAATGCCTTAGAATTAAGCATTTGGCTCTCCGCTTGGTCTATAGACTCTGCGCTAAGTGCTATATCGACACCTGGCGTAGCATCTATCATAGAGCATAGCTGTCTCGACATTGCACTATTGTCGTTATCGACGACAGTGATGGGCAACTCAGTGATTTTACCATTGTAAAATATAGCCGTAAAGGTAAGAAGCATAACAATTGGCAGAATGGCAACAACCGAGAGGTAGAGAGGTGATTTTACCACCTCACAAAGCTCTCGTTTAAACACCGATAATATACCTTTAATCAACATATTGAACGCTATAACCTCGCATTGTTTACAACTACACTCATACCTGGCAAAAGCCTACTCTCAGACTCTATTGGCTTAGCCCTTACCTCGAATGTACGAATGTCAAAACCACCCCTTGCCCGTGTCGCACTCCATGTAGCAAAGTCGGCCTCGGCAGATATGTAGTATATCTCAAAGTCGAGGTTACGTGCTAAGGCGGGCACATATCCCGAGAGGTGAGAGCCGAGTGATATCTGCTCCATGTCGCTCTCGCGGATATTAAATGTCGCCCACATGTCTGCTATATCAAGGATGATAACAACAGGATAACCCGAGGATATCAACTCGCCTGGCTCGGATACGATGCTCGATATACGGCCCGAGATAGGTGCATATACACGTGCATCGCGAAGGTAGGAGTCTACCTCGGCAACTGCACCCTGCGCCTCGCGCACCTTAGCAGCCACAGCCTCCTTCTGCTCCTTGGTAGCACCCTCCAACACAAGCTCATACTCAGCCTTGGCACTATTTGCCGTAGCCTCCATAGCCTCGTAGTTGGCCAACGCCTCGTCGTATTGCTGGCGCGGCACGACACCCTTGTCGTAGAGATTTTTGACTCTAATATAGCTCTTCTCGGCCAAATCGCGACCTACGACAGCCTTCTGCCATAGGTTTCTTACCGCCACAACCTGCTCTTTACGAGCACCTCGCTCTAACTCGCGGCTCATAGCCTCGGCAGCCATCTCCAAAGCTGCCACCTGACGCAGCTTGGCATCTAACTCTGGTGTAGATATAGTGTAAAGGAGCTCGCCCTGCTCGACATAGTCACCCTCGCTGACGAAGAGCGAATCTATGCGGCCTGCAAGCTTCGACGATGCACGATATGTCCTACACTCGACCACGCCTTGAATTATTGGTCTATCTCTGCGAGCTACACAACCCCTAATAATAAATATGGATACTACTAATAGTATCGCTAAAACACTTAATATAATAACAATTTTTCTACTCATAAATAACAATTTATATGTTTTATATAAACATTATTCTATATCTATTATTCGTCCATAAGTTCTATATTCATTAAAGGTGTTACTAAGGCCAGAGGCCTCCAATAAGCGTACTAAAGCAATGCACGACCGATAGGCGGCGTTTAGGTATTCGACTCTTGAGGCGGCAAGTTCGGCACAAGCATCCATCAGCTCTGCACCCGAGGTAATGCCCTCGACAAACCCCTCTTTTATTGCGTTGTAGTAGCTCTTAGCAAACTCTATAGCTCGCTCCGAGCTACTTGCATCATTGAGTGCATCAACAAGCGTATAGTACTCTTTATCAATCAGTAGCATCAGGTTGTCTTGAGCATTTTTCACCATCTCTTGCACACTCTCCGCTCTGCTCTTAGCGGCCTGTACTCGCCTGATGGTCGATAGGCCATCAAAGAGTGTTATGTTTACGCCAAGACCCACCATCCAACGTGGCACCATATCGCTAAGTTGATAGCTATATACAGCCCCTCCGCCCATCGCTACAACCTCTGGAAGGAGCGCAGCTCTGGCCAGCTTAACACCCTCCGCAGCAACTCGCTCACCAATCTTAGCCTCTTGAAGTAGCGGGTTTAGTTTAATGGCTTCATCTCTATAGTAATCAACGTCCTGAATGTTGTTACATAGAAAAATTCTATCTGTCGGATTGACATCACTTCCACCCACTATTGAGTTTAAGGCCCTCTGAGCTACAACACTCCTACTTTCGGCCTCGCTAAGGTCGCCAATAGCCTCAGCAAGGCGATACTCCAAGTATGTCACCACGCTATGAGCCACAACACCCTCCTCCTCCATAGCCTTGGCATCGGCGAGGTGTTGAGCTACAGCCTTAGCGACCTCATTCCTAACAGCTACCACCTCGCGAGCCAATATAACACCAAAATATCGCTCCACAAGCTCGCTAAGCAGGTGCGATTCTGCCGCATTAAGACTCCACCGTGCGGCCTCGTGCTCATCTTTAGCCACCCTATTTGCGATATTAATCCGGCCACCTGCGTATATGGGAATAGTTACAGTTGCTCCGATGACCCCAAATGAACGTTTTTGTAGCGTATATCGCCAGTCTGCCGATGTGATAGGCGTTAATCCCTGGGTTATCAACGAGGCTACACCACTACTTAACATACCATTTGCAACACCCTCTTTTATAAGAGACTCTAACGAGGTGGTGACAACACCCTTCGCCCCGCCAAGCTCTATATCCACACTACGTTGAAAGAGTGTGTAGCTGCCTACAACATCAATCTTTGGCCAGCGCAGGCCGCGCGTAGCACGCATATCATTATAGGCAGCATCTACAACATGTTGCTGACTACGTAGTGCATAACTACGCTCAAGCATTGTGGCTATGGCCTCGTCTAGGCTCATATCCTGCTGTGCCACGACTCTGCTGAGCATCAAGAGTGATATTAGTGTCAAAATTATATATCTCATTGCAAAGTGTTTTAGGCGTACTATCTATCAAATATCGCGCACAAACTCACCCTGTCTGGCAAAATGGACCATTAGAGCCTTTGGCACACAACTTGTGTCTGCGCCAGGTAGCTTGCGAGCATATTTTTTATTAACTAAAAACTATCTGCTATGAAACAAATTAGACACATCTTGCTGCCATTGTTATGCGCAACAATCACAATGTCGACGCTCTCGGCACAGGGTTTTACCTACTATGAGGTAGATGAGTATACGCCTACAATCTATATGGTTACTGTAGGTGATGGTATTCAAGAGTGTGACCCTGAGGAGTCAAGACACCGTATCACAGAGGAGTTTGCCAAGACGCATAGGCACGGCTTTCAGCAGGCTCACAATCCCCAGTTTATCTTCTCTACGCACAACAACCGCTTTGCTCTCGGTATCGGTGGCATTGTCACCCTGCGTACAAGCTATGACTTTATGGGGGCAATGGGCAATATCGACTTTATCCCCTACGACATCCCGATGAGTCGTGGTTATGCCAACAAACAGCGCGTGATGATGGATGCCTCGACATCGCGCATATTCCTCAAAGCGATAATAAATAGCCGTATGCTCGGTAGTGTGCATATATATACCGATATAGACTTTCGTGGTGGCGAGGCATTTAGCTACATTCCACGTCTAAGGTCGGCATATATCGAGGTGGGAGGGTTTACCATAGGTCGCGATGTCACAACCTTCTGCGATCTATCCGCAGCACCACAGACTATTGATTTCCAAGGTCCTAACGCCTATAACTTCGCCTTTAACGAGATGATACGCTACGAGCATAGCTTCCTGCACAACCACCTCACCGTAGGCGTTGCGGCCGAGATGCCCTCGGTAAATGGTACCTATGGCGAGCACTTCTCGGCCATATACCAGCGTGTGCCCGATGGTATAGCCTACATCGAGTATGCGTGGGGCGAGAGGCGCACAAGCCATATCCGCGCCTCGGGTGTTATACGCGATATGTATCTGCACGACAATGTTAATGGTAAGAATACAACACAACTCGGCTGGGGTGCGCAGCTAAGTGGACACATAGAGCTCGGTCGTTGGGTAGACCTCTACATGAACGGTGTTTATGGACGAGGCATAACCCCATATATTCAGGATCTTGCAGGTGCGCCCTATGATTTTGCCTACAACCCCTCGAATACAAAGGATATGCAGACAATGCCTATGTGGGGGTGGCAGGTTGCAGCACAGCTTAATATAATCCCAGGTATGATGTGGCTTGCAGGTGGTTACTCCGAGGTGCGACTCGAAGAGCATAACGGCTACCTCTCGGACAACCAGTACCATAAGGGCAACTACGTCTTTGGCAACGCCTTCTGCAACCTTACACCAAACTTTACCATTGCACTTGAGTATCTGCATGGTGGTCGCGAAGATATGGGAGGCTCAAAGAGTAGTGCTAACCGCATAAGCATAATGGCGCAGTACAACTTCTGACAAACAGACGTATAAGTAATGTGTAGGCAGCTCCTTCGGGGAGCTGTCGCTTTATCCCCCTCCCAGCATTGTAATATCCAGTTTTACAGAATAGTTGTTACACATGATGTAAACTACGCACTTTTTAGTATATTTGTGGCGTTGAATATAAAATATAACAGAGAGTTATGGATCTACACTTTACAGGCTTGATAATTGGTATCGCCACATTTCTAATCATAGGACTCTTCCACCCTATCGTCATTAAGGGCGAGTACTACTTTGGCGTGAGGATATGGTGGATATTTCTCGTTAGTGGCATCGTTACTGGTATAGCCTCGCTGCTTGTTGAAGATATACTTATCTCGACACTCTTGGCCGTATGGGCAGCCTCGTCGCTCTGGGGCATAGGCGAACTCTTCGAGCAGCGGCAGCGTGTGGCCAAGGGGTGGTTCCCCTCGCGCCCTGGGGGTAAGCTGTGGCAGCGTAAGACTAAAGAGGAGTTAGAATAGAAAAAAAATGGTTGCAATGTTACATTTGCAGCCATTTTTCGTTTATATAAGCAAACAAGCATTGAAAACCCCAATATTTTGAACACCGAGACAGAGTATATAACCCTTATTACCGAGCTGCGAGATACGCTCTACCGTCTTGCGCGAAGTATCCTTGCAAATGATGCTGAGGCAGAGGATGTGGTGCAGGATACGCTGGAGAGGGCGTGGAAACTCCGTACATCGATAGCCGAAAGTGACTATCCTAGAGCCTACGTATGCCGCATAGCGCACAACATGGCGATAGACCGCTCAAGATATAGAGCGAGGCAGAGTAGCTTTAGTGAACAGATAGCATCGCCAAGCATCTGTGATGGGCGTAGCACAGCTTCGATAAGCGATATGACCAAGATAACCCTATCGCTTATAAGCAGACTTCCAGAGCGTCAACGGCTGGTGATACATATGCGCGACGTAGAGGGGTATGAACTTGGCGAGATAGCCTCGATACTTGAGTGCGACGAGACGAGTGTAAGGATGAACCTGTCGAGGGCAAGAAAGAGTATTAGAGAACAACTTTTAAAGATTATAAACTATGGAGTTTAACGACATTAACAGTATTATAGATAGGTATTTTGATGGCGTTAGCTCACAAGAGGATGAGCAGATATTGGCACGCTATTTCGACCAGCAGGTTGAGCTACCCGAGGAGCATAGAGCCGTAAAGGCTATGTTCGAGTCATTCGCCGCGTTGCGCACCACATCGCTAACCAAAAGAGACATAACAGAGTGTGCCGCACCTCGTGTAATGATAGGTTGGAGAAGACTTGGCAAGGTGGCATCCGTAGCGGCAGCAATATGTGGCATAGCCATAGTTGCGACATTGATACTGACTAAGCATAACCAGCAGGCCATATCCACTGACGAACTCATCTGCTATATTGATGGAGTAAGGATAGAGGACCAAATGGTTGCGCGTGCTGAAACAGAGAGAATTCTCGGAGGTGTATCAAACAATCTTGAACATGCAATGCTCAAGGTATCGCGCATTACAAATATGCCGACATCAAACAAATAATGACTTTAAACAAACTAAACTAAAACACTATGAAACACAGACTTATAACGATAGCATTAACGCTCATAAGCATAGGTATTGCTTCGGCGCAGCAGAGCGACATAGTTATTCACCTCGACAGCGACGGCAGCAGTGCTATATCGTCAAGCAACGGTAGACTATCGCTCCAGCTCAACGGCACACGCTTTGAGTTGGGTCCTAAGCGAGCAGCGCAGGATAGTGTCACCTACTACGTCAAGCGCGAAGATGGCACGATGCACCAGATGTCAAAAGAGGAGCTGTATCGCGCCGCTGCCGAGAGCCACAACAGTCACGTAACACAAGCTAAGAGACAGAAGGTATACTTCGGATTTGGCGGCTTTGGCTCACCCAACATCAACCACTTCGCCCTGCTGGAGATGGGTGCAAGTACGTTGGTAAATACCGACTATAGTATGTACTCGCCCGAGGAGGCTAACGCACTGATGTTTGGAAACTTCAAGTCAATTAACTTCAATATCAACTTAATGACTATGAACATTCCACTCAACCCTGGGCGAACACTGGCATTCTCAATGGCCTTTGGCTTTGGAATGGATAACTACACATTTGCGGACAACTACACTATGGAGTTTCGAGATGGTATGGTACACGCTGTTGCTCTGGATGACGATACGAAGAAGTCGAAGTTGTTGGCCACTTACATACATATGCCTATGACCCTCGACTGGAATATCAATCGTAACTTCTTTATATCGGCAGGTATTAATTTTGACATACTTGGAAACTCTCAGCTAAAGTATAAATTCCCCAAAACGACTATCGATGGTGTAGTAAAACTCAACCCTGTACAGCTCGGTGCTACGGCGCGTATCGGATGGAAGAGATTGTACGGCTATGTCAACTACTCATTTCTTGAGATGTTCCGAGCCGGCACCGGTCCAAAGGCCAAGAGGTTCTCGGCAGGCATGGGATTCTGGTTCTAACGAATAACATAAAAACGACTCTATATGAAACGCTTAATACTGCTAATAATCACACTGTTACCATTGACAGTATATGCACAACAGCAGAGCTTCGATGAGCTTGCGGCTGAGTACTCGACCATCGAGGGATGTACTACACTAAACATATCGAGGACGATGTTTGAGTATATGGGTGTGAGCATAGGTGCCGACTCGATGAAGGTGATATCTATTGAGCTCAGTGAGCTTATCCCCCACTTTATGGAGCAGATTGCACCTATCGTTGCCGACATGGAGGGGCTGATGACCTTAAATACCGACGGTCAGGCGGTGGATATCTACCAACGAAGCATCGATGGTTCTGTTTGCGAGATGATAATAATAACGGCAAATAAGAGTGAGTGTATAGCTATGCTCCTCCGAGGTGACAACCTTGAGTTGCATAAGATTGACTCGCTGATTAATGGCAATTAGCACTACGGAGGCGAGTAAATAGCAAAGAGTAGTAGAAAAGGGGTGGCAATTGTAGCCTCGTCTACTACTCTTTTAGTTTTAGTGGGATTTTTAGCCACCCTGCTACGACCTAATAGTTGTCGGCCATAGGCTCGAAGTATCGCTGCTCATGCTCGCACGATGGGCATAGCTTGGGGGCCATCTTTGCCTTAACGATATATCCGCAGTTGCGACACTGCCACACAATATCACCATCGCGACGGAAAAAGTCGCCATCGGTCAACCTGCTGAGTAGCTTAAGATAACGACGCTCGTGCTCCTTCTCTACTTCAGCTACGTAGCGAAACGTTAGAGCCACCTTCTGAAAACCCTCAGCTGAGGCTGTCTCAGCAAAGGCCGAATAGAGCACCTCCCACTCCTCGTGCTCACCCTCGGCGGCAGCCACAAGGTTACGCTCCGTATTCGATATTACGCCTGCTGGATACGAGGCGTTGTGTATCGTGGCCATGCCACCTTCAAGATATTTAAAGAATCGCTTGGCATGCTCCATCTCCTGATCTGCTGTTGTAGCGAATACGGCAGCAATCTGCTCATATCCATCCTTCTTAGCCTGCGATGCGAAGAACGTGTAGCGGTTACGTGCCTGGCTCTCGCCAGCAAATGCCTTTAGCAGGTTCTCCTCCGTAAGTGTACCTCTAAGTGTGTTTTTCATAGTGTTAGAATTAAAAGTTACACCCTCACACCATACAAAAGGCGAGCCAAAGAGAGGTTGGCAACCAGAGTTTGCCTCGTAGCAGTATGCCTATAAAAAATTCGTATGCAAGCTAATTGCTATTTTCCTTTTTTTTGCTACCTTTGCAAGATAAAGCGAAATTAAATAATAGTAATTATATATGGCAGACGAAAAGATTATTTTTTCGATGGTTGGCGTGAGCAAGGTGCTCAACAACAACAAGAAGATCTTGAACAACATCTACCTGTCGTTCTTCTACGGCGCAAAGATTGGTATTATCGGTCTTAATGGCTCGGGTAAGTCTACCCTTATGAAGATTATCGCAGGTATCGACAAGAGCTTTCAGGGCGAGGTGGTATTCTCGCCAGGCTACACCGTAGGTTATCTGGAGCAGGAGCCTCAGCTCGACCCAACTAAGACCGTTAAGGAGATTGTAGAGGAGGGTGCGGCCCAGACCGTAGCACTACTCAAGGAGTATGAGGATATCAATATGAAGCTCTGCGAGCCAATGTCAGATGACGAGATGGCGCGTCTTATAGAGCGTCAGGGTGAGCTATACGAGAAGATTGACCAGGTGAACGGATGGGAGCTCGATAGCGTCCTTGAGCGCGCCATGGATGCCTTGCGCTGTCCCGACGGCGACCAGCCTGTGAATGTACTCTCGGGTGGTGAGCGTCGTCGAGTGGCACTCTGTCGCCTACTTCTCCAGCAGCCAGACGTACTCCTTCTCGACGAGCCTACCAACCACCTCGATGCCGAGAGTATCGACTGGCTTGAGCAGCATCTCCAGCAGTATAAGGGTACGGTTATCGCCGTTACGCACGACCGCTACTTCCTCGACAACGTGGCAGGCTGGATTTTAGAGCTCGACCGTGGCGAGGGAATACCTTGGAAGGGCAACTACTCTGGATGGCTTGAGCAGAAGACACAGCGCATGGCGATGGAGGAGAAGCAGGAGAGCAAGCGTCGCAAGACCCTTGAGCGCGAGCTTGAGTGGGTGCGTATGTCGCCCTCAGGACGACACGCCAAGTCTAAGGCTCGTCTTTCGGCCTACGACAAGATGATGAATGCCGACACCAAGGAGCGCGAGGAGAAGCTCGAAATATATATCCCCAATGGTCCACGTCTTGGCGATGTTGTCATCGAGGCACATGGCGTGAGCAAGGCCTTTGGTGATCGTGTGCTCTACGAGAATTTGGAGTTCTCGCTACCCCCAGCAGGTATTGTGGGTGTCATAGGCCCTAACGGTACGGGTAAGACCACACTCTTCCGCATGATTATGGGGCTTGATGAGCCTACATCGGGCAGCTTCCGCGTAGGTCCTACCGTAAAGCTCGCCTATGTCGACCAGCAACATAAGTCTATCGACCCAGAGAAGACCGTATACGAGGTTATCTCGCAGAACTCGGACCTTATACAGCTTGGCAACCGCCAGGTGCCTGCACGTGCCTACGTAGGTCGCTTCAACTTCAACGGTGCTGACCAGGAGAAGAAGTGTGGTGTATTGTCGGGTGGTGAGCGTAATCGTCTACACTTAGCCCTTGCGCTCAAGGAGCAGGGTAACGTACTCCTCCTCGATGAGCCTACCAACGATATCGATGTCAATACGTTACGTGCGTTAGAGGAGGGTCTTGAGAACTTCGCAGGTTGCGCTGTGGTCATCTCGCACGACCGTTGGTTCTTAGACCGTATCGCCACACACATCCTATCATTCGAGGGCGACTCGAAGGTTGTATTCTACGAGGGTTCATATTCGGAGTACGAGGCGTGGAAAAAGGCTCAGGGTGAGGATACTACCCCTAAGCGTGTTAAGTATAAGAAACTATTAGCAGAGCAGTAATAATGGCACAGAAACCATCAATACCAAAGGGCACTCGCGACTTCTCACCCGAGGAGATGATGCGTCGCACCTATATTTTCGACACCATAAAGAGCGTATTTCGACTCTTTGGCTATGCACCTCTTGAGACTCCATCTATGGAGAATCTATCGACCCTGCTGGGGAAGTATGGCGACGAGGGCGATAAGCTACTATTCAAGATTCTCAACTCGGGCGACTACGGAGCTAAGCTCTCGGAGGAGGAGCTACGTCAGGCATCGAAGATATCAGAGAAGGGTCTTAGATACGACCTTACTGTCCCCTTTGCTCGCTATGTTGTGCAGCACCAAAACGAGATTGTCTTTCCGTTTAAGCGATACCAGATACAACCCGTATGGCGAGCAGACCGCCCACAGAAGGGTCGCTACCGCGAGTTTTATCAGTGCGATGTCGATGTTATCGGCTCGAAGTCGTTGCTTAGCGAGGTAGAGTTGGTCGATATTGTAGCGCGTGTATTCTCAAAACTCGGTATCGCGGTGACGCTTAAGATGAACAACCGCAAAATATTATATGGCATAGCAGAGTCTATCGGACATGCCGACAAGATGGTCGACATAACAGTAGCTATCGACAAGCTCGATAAAATCGGCTTAGACAACGTTAAGGCCGAGCTACGTGAGCGTGGCATCGACGATGAGGCTATCACTAAGCTTCAACCGATACTTGAGCTTAGCGGCACTAACAGTGAGAAGCTGAGCAAGCTGGGTGACATCATCGGAGAGTCGGAAACTGGTGTTAAGGGTATCGAGGAGATGCGCACCATATTTGATAATGTCGCTGCCCTGGGCATCGGTATAACCCCAGAGCTCGACCTATCGCTGGCGCGTGGACTAAACTACTACACAGGAGCTATCTTCGAGGTTAAGGCTAACGACTTTGCTATAGGCTCTATCTCGGGTGGTGGTCGCTACGACGACCTTACAGGTATATTCGGAATGCCAGGCATGTCGGGCGTAGGCATATCGTTTGGTGCCGACCGCATATATGATGTTATGCTCGGTCTGAATCTATTCCCCGAGGAGCTTGCCTGCTCAACCAAGGTGCTCTTCGTAAACCTCGGAGCAGCCGAGGAGCAGTGCTCGATGCAACTCGTTGCCAAGCTTCGCGATAGAGGCGTAGCAAGTGAGATATACCCCGAGGCGGCGAAGATGAAGAAGCAGATGGAGTATGCCAACCGCCGTGGCATCCCATACGTTGTAATAATAGGCTCTAACGAGCTTGAGCGCGGCGTGGCTACGATCAAGGACATGCGCTCGGGAGAGCAGTCTGAGATGACATTCGAGGAGCTTGTGGCAACGCTGTAATATACTGATATAATAGATGAAACGCTTCTTTATCTTAACTACGGCTTTAATGCTTACGTGGCTAAGTGCTACGGCTCAGCTTACCGAGCAGCAACAGATACAGAAGCTCAACCTTGTCTACCAGCAGCTACGCAGCAACTATGTCGATGATGTGCCTCTTGAGCCATTGGTTCAGGAGGCTATCATCGCAACACTCAAACGCCTCGACCCCCACTCCTCCTACCTCGATAGCGAGCAGATGGCTAACCTTCGGCAGCGGCTACGTGGCGAGTTTGCAGGCGTAGGCATAAGGTATATTATGCACCGCGACACCCTTGTCGTAAGAGGTGTTATCGAGCACTCACCAGCCGAGAGAGCCAGAATAGAGCCAAATGACCGCATTACGGCTATCGACAATCGCTCGATAGTTGGCATCGCATTAGATAGCATCCCCAAGCTACTGCGTGGCAAGGTCGGCAGCACAACGACTATAAGCGTAGTGCGGCGCGGCGAGCCTAACACACTAAATATAAGCCTTAAGCGAGATATTATAGAGAGTAGTGCTATAACTGCATCCTTCAGCATCGATAGCATAGGATATATCGCCATATCTAAGTTCTCGAAACCTTTAGCATCGGAGTTTCTTGCCGCCTATCGCAGGCTTGGCGATATAAAATCACTCGTTATCGACCTTAGGGATAATAGTGGCGGAGCTATCACCTCGGCTACAGACCTTACGGGGTTATTTCTCAGCAAGGGTGATGTGATAGTGAGCACCGAGGGGCGCACAAATAGCATTGTCTATGACAAGAAGAAGGATGGTCCACTTCGAGATATCCCCCTCGTTGTTATCATTAATGAGGGGAGTGCTTCGGCCAGCGAGATTTTCGCAGGAGCTATTCAGGACCACGACAGAGGCGTTATCGTTGGCCGTACAAGTTTCGGCAAGGGCTTAGTGCAGAGGGTTATAGACTTTAAGGATGGTACGGGCATGACCCTTACGGTAGCACGCTATAAAACACCATCGGGACGCATCATCCAGCGTCCCTATACTATGGGGCAGGGCGACGAGTATATGCACGACACAATTCGCTATATGCATCCTGGCTCGATACCCCATAACGATACACTTCTCTTTGCGACTCTTAAGCGCGGACGCAAGGTATACGGAGGTGGCGGCATAACCCCTGACATCTACATAGATAGCAACGCTGTAAGACTCTCGCAGAGTGTTGTAAAGGCTCACTCTGAGGGGTGCTTTGAGCATACAGCCATAGATATTTGGGACCATATATCAGCCGATGAGCTAAGAGCCAACTACCCCACTGTCAAGCAGTTTTATGACAACTATCAGATTAGCGATACAATAAAGGGGCTCTTTATCCACTCCTCGGGTATTAGTTCCGACTCTCTTAGCGCGCCTGATTGCAGCTTTATCAGGATTATGATACTTGCGACTATGGCAGAGCATCTCTACGGTGGCGATGCACGATACTATATATATAATGTAGGCTTTGACCCAATGGTTCGACGTGCTCTATCGTTGGCAAGCGACACCGAGGAGATAGAGCGCGTACTAAGGGGTGCCGAGAGTATAGATTAGGTGTAGATGGTATTTTAGTTATAAAAATTTGGTAGTTTGTAAATAATTGCGTATCTTCGTTATGCGAATTATCGAGATACAATAAAAACTACAAATCTATGACACCAGACTTTACACCTCATCACGACACTGAGGACCGAGGAGAACACATCTGTTCGAAGGTTATTCGAGCAGGCAAGCGTACCTACTTTATCGATGTTAAGGCTACACGTGGCGATGACTACTACCTTACGATTACCGAGTCGCGCAAGCGCATCGACAAGGATGGCTACGCAACATTCTCGCGCAACCAGATATACCTCTACAAGGAGGATTTTAAGAAGTTTGCTGAGGGTCTTGACCAGATGGTAGAGTTTGTCAAGTGCCATAAGCCAGAGTATTTTGCCGCTGATGAGAGCTTAGCTACTACATCAATAGACGAGGAGTTCGACAACCTCTAACCGAGGTGTCGATGACAAGATATTTTTAGAGAAGCGTTAACGAGTAGATAATCGGTTCCGACACGATGCAACGTATGCAGGTGTCGGAACTTTAATTAGTTATAAAAGAGGGGATGGAGCGTGTATTATTAGGCTTTAGTGGAGGTATGGATAGTACCACCGCAGCGAGGATTCTTCGTAGCGAGGGTTATAGCGTTGTTGCGCTCACCATCGATACCCTACTATCCTCGGATGCTATAGCCAAGGCTGAGCGCGTGGCTGCGGAGTTGGACATTGAGTGGCACCTCTACGATGCGCGTGAGCGTTTTCGGCGCGATATCGTAGATTACTTCTGCCGAGAGTACGCCTCGGGGCACACCCCAGCACCCTGTACTCGCTGTAACACCCTTATCAAGTGGCAGATACTTAGCGAGGTGGCCGACAGTCTCGGCATTAGACACATCGCTACGGGCCACTACTTCAATATAGAACAGCACGATGGTAGATACTATGTTGCCAAGGGTGTAGATAGCGTTAAGGATCAGTCGTACTACCTCTGGGGCCTTGACCAGAGGACACTCTCGCGGGCCTTAACACCAATGGGTAGTGTACTTAAGAGCGATATCCGCGAGATGTTTAGCGATAGGCGCGAGAGTATGGGCATCTGCTTCCTTCAGGGTCGCCCCTATACCGAGTTTTTAGAGGCTAATGGTGTCGAGATGCCAGAGGGAGATATTCTCGCGGAGGATGGCTCGCTACGTGGTAGGCACAACGGCATTGCCCGCTATACCATAGGCCAAAAGCGCGGTAAGGGTCTTGGTGATGGCGACAGAGTCATTAATATTGACAGTGCGCATAACTGCATCGTTGTAGGCAGGAGCGAATCACTGCTTAAACATACGCTATATGTAAGCGATTGTAATATTATAGATATCAACGAACTACTAACAAGCGACGATATCACTATCAAGATACGAGGATTGGGACGTAACCCCGAGCTTACGGTTAAGATAACAGAGTGTGGCGAGGGGTATAAAGTAACTACAGAAGATGCTGCCTATGCCCCAGCAAAGGGTCAACCATTGGTCTTTTATCGCGATAATTTGGTGCTTGGTGGAGGGTGGCTTGTCGATTTCGAATAAATGTTGTATATTTGCGCGCCTTATATTTAGGCAGCAACAGACTCTATCGACAAAGATGGAGCTTGTTTATAGGGTGCAAAAATTAAATTATTCGAACATCATATGATTAAAAGGTTGTACAACTGGGTATTATCGTGGAGCGAGAGCCGTTGGGGATGGCTCGCGCTATTTGTTATCGCACTCTTCGAGGCAAGCTGGTTTCCCCTGCCTCCCGATGTACTCCTCATCGCCCTATGCTTAGGAGCTCCCAAGAAGTCATTCCGTTTTGCCACGCTATGTCTTATCGGCTCTGTGTTAGGTGCTTCGTTAGGCTATGGCATAGGTCACTTCCTCTGGGTAACGCCCTCGGGCGATCCTACGGCTGTTGCGACATTCTTCTACGACCATGTGTTTAGCATCGAGAGCTTTAACAACGTAGGCTCGTTATACGACCAATTTAACTTCTGGATTGTATTTACAGCAGGTTTTACACCACTACCATTTAAGCTCTTTACCATCGCTGGTGGTATGTTTAGCATCAACTTCGTGATGTTTATCATCGCCTCGATGGTATCTCGCGGTATGCGTTTCTTCCTTATCAGCTGGCTGATATGGCGTTTCGGTGCTCCTATCAAGAGCTTTATCGACAAGTACTTCAACCTGTTGGCTACGCTCTTCACCTTCATACTTATAGGCTTTACAGCCCTTGCATTTTGGCTCTTTGGCAGCGAGGGTGGCAGCGCAGAAGAGAGTGCTACGGATAGTGTCGAGATGGTAGAGAGTACTACCACGTCGAACGATAGCGCAGAGGGCGATGTTATAGAGTTTGAGGCTACGGCTGACGAGAGATAATATTGCAAGCTATGCTACACTTTGGACTTATTGGCCAATCACTTGGTCACTCTTTCTCGAAGAGGTTTTTTAGCGCGAAGTTCTCTGCCGAGCAGATTGATGCAGACTACCAACTTATTGAGTTAGAGAGTATCGACATGCTCAACGAGGCTATTGCGAAGTATCATCTTTCGGGTTTTAACGTCACTATACCATACAAGGAGAGCATCATCCCCTACCTTGATGAACTTACTGAGGAGGCTAAGGCTATTGGTGCTGTAAACTGCGTCGTTATCAAGGAGGGACGCAAAATAGGCTATAACACCGATGTTACGGGCATCGAGGCCTCGCTCGAATGGTTAGATGTAGATGCCGACACACGCGCCCTTATCCTCGGTACTGGAGGGGCCTCTAAGGCTGTGCAACACGTATTTAGGCGATACAATATCCCATATAGTACAGTATCTCGCAATGCCGATAAGGGCGACTACACATATTCCGAACTTAGCTCGGAAGTTATCACCAAGCACACCATCATCGTAAACACAACGCCTGTTGGCATGTTTCCCGACGTGGATAACGCACCAGAACTGTGCTACGACCACATAGGCCCTACACATAGGCTCTTTGACCTTGTGTATAACCCAGCCAACACACGTTTCTTGAATTTGGGCAAGGGGCGAGGTGCCAAGACCTTAGGCGGTATGCTTATGCTACAGACACAGGCCATAGCCTCGTGGCATATATGGCGCAGGGAGCTATCCATAGCGGTAGTAGATGATGCCTTATAGCAACAAAGAACGCCAAAAGAGACTTTCAATTCACTCTCCCACGCCCATTTTAGTAGTTATCGTTAGCTAAGAGAGCCTTAGCCTCTTGTGCATCTACGTCGCGCACCATGATGCGTACTGGGAAGGCTACGGTAGAGTATATAGCAGCCATATTATCGCCATCTATAACGCAGAAGATGCCCGCACTATCGAGTATCGACTTAGCTATTTGAGCTCGCGCAAGGTTGTCATAGACCTCAAGGACAACCAGTGTAGAAGTTGTTGTCTCCATAGTCAATAGGTTTTAAGATTTGTTCGAGAGTAAAGGTAGTGATATTTATCGAGAAATACAAGCCTTTGGACGATGTATTTTCGAAAAAATATAACTATATTTGTACGCTGATATAATTTATAGAGTATCCCATTAGGATTTGACTTACTATGCGCCCCTTCGTACACCTACACGTACACAGCCAGTATTCGCTGCTCGATGGCCAGGCAAGCATTACCAAGCTTGTCGACAAGGCTATTGCTGATGGCATGCCTGGTATCGCACTTACCGACCATGGTAATATGTTTGGTGTTAAGGAGTTCTTCAACTACGTCAACAAGAAGAATGGCGCGCGTAAGGATAAGATTAAGGCCCTCAAGGGGCTTATCGAGCGATTGGAGAGTGGCACAGCCTCGGAGAAGGATAAGGGCGAGGATGCCGAGGCCACATTGGCCAAGGCTCGCGTCGAGTTAGACTCAATACCCAAGGCTGACTTCAAGGGTATCATCGGCTGCGAGGTATATGTGGCACGCAGGCGTTTGTTCAACAAGGAGAAGGCCATGGGCGACTATAGCGGCTACCACCTCATCCTGCTGGCCAAGAATATGACTGGCTACAAAAACCTTATCAAGATTGTCTCAAAGGCCTATACCGAGGGTATGTATGGTCGTCCACGTACCGATAGAACGGAGCTTGAGAAGTACCACGAGGGACTTATATGTTGCTCAGCCTGTATCGGTGGCGAGATACCACGACGCATACGTGAGAACGACCTTGAGAAGGCTCGTGAGGCAGCCTTGTGGCATAAAAACCTATTTGGCGACGACTACTACCTTGAGCTACAGCTCCATAAGGCTACCGTAGAGCGTGCCAACCACGAAACTTGGAAGGTCCAGGAGCGTGTCAACGAACACCTTATCACCCTATCGCGAGAATTGGGCATTAAGTTGGTATGCACCAACGATGTTCACTTCGTGGATGAGGAGCATGCCGAGGCCCACGACAGGCTAATATGTCTTGGCACGAGCAAAGACCTCGATGACCCGAAGCGTATGCTCTACTCGAAGCAGGAGTGGCTAAAGACTACGGCGGAGATGAACGCCATCTTCGACTATATCCCCGAGGCTATAGACAACACCATTGAGGTGTGTAACAAGGTAGAGAGTTTCTCTATCGACCACGCCCCAATTATGCCTACCTTTGCCATCCCCGAGGATTTTGGTACCGAAGATGGTTACCGCGCCACACTGACCGAGGAGGACCTCTTCAACGAGTTCACACGCGACGAGAATGGTAACGTAGTGCTCTCCGAGGAGGAGGCTAAGAAGAAGATAGAGAAGTTAGGTGGCTACGAAAAGCTCTACCGCATAAAGCTCGAAGCCGACTACTTGGCTAAGTTGGCGATGGATGGCGCACATAAGCGTTATGGCGAGGTGCTTGACGAGGAGACGCAGACACGTCTTAAGTTTGAGCTCCACATAATGAAGACTATGGGTTTCCCTGGCTACTTCCTCATCGTGCAGGACTTCATCCGTGCAGCACGTGAGGAGTTGGATGTATCGGTAGGCCCTGGTCGAGGCTCGGCGGCAGGCTCGGCAGTAGCCTACTGTCTTGGTATCACACAGATTGACCCAATCAAGTATGACCTGCTGTTTGAGCGTTTCCTTAACCCCGACCGTATCTCGCTGCCCGATATCGATATCGACTTCGACGATGATGGGCGTGGCAGGGTGCTCAATTGGGTTACGCAGAAGTATGGCAAGGAGAAGGTGGCACACATCATCACCTATGGTACTATGGCTACAAAGATGGCCCTTAAGGATGTGGCACGTGTGCAGAAGCTCCCTCTGGCTCAAGCCAACCAGCTGTGTAAGTGGATTCCTGAACGTATCCCCGACCCGAATGACCGCGACAAGCTACTTAAGGTAAATCTTCGCAACGCCATAATGGCTGTGCCAGAGCTTAAGGAGGCGGAGGAGTCAAAGGACCCCATCATGCGCGACACTATCAAGTACGCCAAGATGCTTGAGGGTAACGTGCGTGGCACGGGCGTACACGCCTGCGGTACGATTATCTGTCGTGACGACATCACCGACTGGGTGCCAGTCAGCACTGCGGTAGATAAGGAGAGCGGTGAGGTTATGTTAGTCACCCAGTATGAGGGTGCCGTAATTGAGGATACGGGCCTTATAAAGATGGACTTCCTTGGTCTTAAGACCCTCTCTATAATCAAGGATGCCGTAGAGACTGTAAGACAGACGCACGGGGTACATATCGACATCGATAATATCCCTATCGATGATAAAAAGACCTACGAATTATACTGCGCAGGTCGCACGATTGGAACATTCCAGTTTGAGTCGCCAGGTATGCAGAAGTATTTGCGCGAGTTGCAACCCTCGACCTTCGAGGACCTTATTGCGATGAACGCCCTCTACCGCCCTGGCCCTATGGACTATATCCCCGACTTTATCGACCGTAAGCATGGCCGCAAGCCGATAGTCTACGATATACCTATCATGGAGCGTTACCTGAAGGATACCTACGGCATTACGGTATACCAGGAGCAGGTAATGTTGCTCTCGCGACTACTCGGCAACTTCACACGTGGCGAGTCTGACACCCTGCGTAAGGCTATGGGTAAGAAGATTAAGTCTAAGCTTGATGAGCTTAAGCCTAAGTTTATAGCTGGAGGTATGTCGAATGGCCACGACGAGAAGGTCTTGGAGAAGATATGGGGCGACTGGGAGAAGTTTGCATCCTACGCCTTCAACAAGTCGCACGCCACGTGCTACTCGTGGGTAGCCTACCAGACCGCCTATATCAAGGCTCACTACCCCTCGGAGTATATGGCTACGGTGCTCAGCCGCAACCTTAACGATATCAAGCAGGTGACTATCTATATGACCGAGTGTAAGAATATGGGTATTCAGGTGCTTGGTCCCGATGTCAATGCCTCGATGATACGTTTCTCGACATCCAAGAGTGGCGATGTGCGCTTTGGCCTTGCTGCCATCAAGGGTGTTGGCGAGGCTGCCTCGGAGTCTATCGTGCGAGAGAGGTTAGAGAATGGTCCCTTTAAGTCGATATACGACTTTATGGAGCGCGTAAACTATACGGTGGTCAACCGCAAGTGTATGGAGAATATCGCCTATGCTGGAGGTTTCGACTCGCTCATAGAGCATTGCCGTTCGCGCTTCTTTGCCGAGGATAGCAACGGCACGGTATATCTCGACCTGCTTATGCGCTATGGTCAGCGTGTTCAGTCCGAGAAGAATAATGCACAGCAGAGCCTCTTCAGCATGTTTAGCGAGAGCGGTTCGGATATTCCACAACCGCGAGTCCCCGATGCCGAAGATTGGTCAAATATCGCAGTACTAAATAAGGAGAAGGAGGTTATTGGCCTCTACCTCTCGGGGCATCCATTAGACCGTTTCGACTTCATCCTAAGCAAGATGTGTCAGGCCGAGCTTGGCGACCTTGACGACCTGACGCTCTTTAACGGCAAGGAGCTTGCTGTAGCAGGCATCGTAACCTCGGTTACACCACTTACCACGAAGGATGGACGCAGGTATGCGCGCTTTGTCCTTGAGGACTACAACACACACCACGAGTTCCTGCTCTATAGCAAGGAGTATGAGCGTTTTGGACTATTTATCGAGGTAAACAACTACCTCTTCCTGCGTGGCCGTGTACAACCGCGTTTTGGCAAGGAGGGCGAACCCTTAGTCTATAACATACAATCAATCCAGCACCTTGCCGAGGTTGCTGAGAATGTCGCCAAGATACGTATAGAGTTCGACATTAGCGAGGTATGCTCTACGCTGACGCAGATGCTCTTAGAGCATATTAAGGCCAATCCAGGCAAGACGACACTTCAGTTTATGATTGTCGATAGGCAGAGCGATGTAAAGATTAAGCTCACGTCGAAGAAGTATCGCGTGGCTACGAGTGCAGAATTTATGAACTTCTTAATAAATAATGAGTTCAACTATTTTATTAACATATAAATTTTAAAAGCTATGGCACTAAAACTAAACAACGAGAATTTTGAGGAGGTAATGGGCAAAGGTATGCCTGTAGTTATCGATTTCTGGGCAACATGGTGTGGTCCTTGCCGTATGGTAAGCCCTATCATCGATGAGCTTGCTGAGGAGTATGATGGTAAGGTTATCATCTGCAAGTGCGACGTAGGCGAGGATGGCGACGAGATTGCAGCACAGTATCGTGTTCGCAACGTGCCTACTATCCTCTTCTTCAAGGATGGCAACCAGGTAGACAAGCACGTAGGTACTGCCGACAAGGAGCAGCTTAAGGCTAAGGTCGAGGCGTTGCTATAGTACTACACAGCTTAACCAAACAAGAGGCTGACTAACAAGTCCGTAATGACTATTAGTCAGCCTCTGTTGTGTCTAAGGAGGATAAGGCCCTATCCTGCATATCAATCAGCAATTATAAATATTTATTTGATGGGTTTCTATGACAGTGGCAACGCCTCATCTGGACTAATTTTATCAATTATTGGCAACCCTAACTATTATCCTCGTTCTCGTCGCAAGCATCGGGCGACTCAACGGGCAGGCTATTCTCCCTACCGTAGCGCACGATATAACCTATCATTATACCTAATGACACCACAGCAAAGAGTGCCGATACGACATATATCACAAGGAAGTATTCACGATTGTCGATAAGCTCCAACAGAGGACGCTCGCCATAGGATAGTACCTCAAGAGTGTAGGCCAAGGCGTTGTTGCACATGTGGAGTATTATAGGGGCAACTATCGACTTTGTGCGCAGATAGGCGTAGCTAAATACGATACCAACGAGTAGCCCCTCGGCCATGACCGATGGCTGTAGGTGTAATACTCCGAACAACAGCGCCGATAACATTACCGAGACCAATGGCGATGTCTTGGTGCGTAGCAGTCCATATAGCCTGCCGCGAAAGAGTATCTCCTCGAAGAGAGGCGCAGCGATGACAACCAGCACAAGGGTCCACACGCTATCGCTAAACTCGCGGCTATCGACAGGCATATAGTCATTTAGTGGTGCGAGGGTGATGCTCAACGCCACAATAACCAAAACACCATAGAGTGCAACTAAGGGGTTAAGGCCTCGGTATGATGTCATAACCCTCTCGGAGTGGAGTAGTGTAGCACGATTTAGCACTCTTAGCACTATAATCATAAGAATCATCGAGAGCGAATACCCCAAGAAACGCCCTAAGTCGATATCGCCACCAAACGAGAGCAACGGCAAAAGCCACGCCGCGACTATCTGCATCAATATAAATAGTATGGCGAAGAGGCTAAGCCTCGCAACTACATCAATAAAAACTTTCATTTCACAAACCATATATAGACCCCACACCCTGAGCCATGAGGCAAAAACTAAACAAAGATATATAATTTTTCAAAAACAAGGGGGATAAATCCGATAAAATTACTATTTTTGCAAGAATTATTTAGTAACGAAACCGAAACAGTAAAATATAGATGGCAAAAGTTGTTGCATTAGCGAATCAGAAAGGTGGCGTAGGAAAGACCACAACGGCCATAAACTTGGCAGCCTCGGTAGCTCTTTTGGGCAAGAAGGTGCTGCTCATAGATGCTGACCCACAGGCAAATGCCACCTCAGGACTCGGCTTTGACATCAACCTTCAAGGCATCTACGAATGTATCGTAGGCGAGTGCAAGGCTAATGATGTTATACTACACTCCGAGGATATCAAGAAGCTGTGGGTGTTGCCCTCGTCGATAAACCTTGTGGCAGCAGATACCGAGCTATCGACAATGGAGAATGCACACCATATCATCAAGGGGATAGTTGACTCGGTGCGCGAGAGCTACGACTATATCTTCATCGACTGCTCGCCATCACTCGGCTTTACCACCGTAAATATCCTCACGGCTGCCGACTCGGTACTTGTCCCTGTGCAGTGCGAGTACCTTGCACTCGAAGGCCTTAGCAAGCTACTCAACACCATCAAGATGGTCAAGAGCCGTCTAAACCCCGATTTGGACATCGAGGGATTTGTGCTCACGATGTATATGCGCAACAAACTCAACAACCAGGTGGTCAGCGAGGTCAAGGAGCACTTCGGAGAGTTGGCCTACGAGACAATCATCCAGCGTAATATTCGCCTTGGTGAGGCTCCCTCACACGGCAAGCCTATTATGCTCTACGACGCTGCGGCGACAGGCTCGGTAAACTACCTAAACCTCGCACGCGAGTTCCTTAAGCGCAACAAAAAGAGATAACGACTAACATCACCACGATATGACTACACAGAAGAAGAGAGGCCTTGGCCGAGGATTGGATGCTATATTTGGTGCCACGACACCAGCTCAGCAATCTACACCTATGGCCGAGATGACCGAGGTAAATATCAGAGATATAGAGCCTAACCCCACACAGCCACGTCGTAACTTCGACCAGGAGGCTCTCGATGAGCTGTCCACATCTATCGCTCAGCTTGGCGTGATACAGCCCATAACCCTCAGACGACGTGACGATGGCAAGTACACCATCATCAGCGGCGAGCGTCGCTGGCGTGCCTCGCAGATGGCTGGCTTGGAGCGTCTGCCAGCCTACATACGCGATGTAGATGACGAGAATCTACACGCTATGGCCCTTGTCGAGAATATACAACGCGAGAATCTCAACGCCATAGAGATAGCCCTTGGTATGCAGCGTCTTATCGAAGAGTGTGGACTCACGCAGGAGGCTATGGCCGAGAAGGTGGGTAAAAAACGCTCTACGGTATCGAACTATATGCGTCTATTGAGCCTGCCATCGGAGATGCAGCTCGCCCTTAAGGAGGGTATAATATCTATGGGTCACGCTAAGGCGTTGGCAACGCTCGACTACGAACAGCAGATTAAGGCTCTCAAGAGGTGTGTTCGCAAGGGTCTTTCGGTGCGTCAGGCTGAGGAGTTGGCTCGTAAGATGGCCGAGGTCGCACACTCCACATCGACAGAGGACGAGGAGGAGTATCCCGAGTCATACTCTCGCCTTGTTATGGAGCTCGAAAGAGTGCTGAGCGATAACATATCTATCAAGCGCACCAAGAGTGGCTCAAGCCGCATAACAATAGAGTGTAGCAACGACGCTGAGGTCGAGGCCCTAATAACAAAACTTGGTAAGATAAAATAATAGCGACGCAACTGCGTTAATGTAGTAATGAGAAGGCGAATATTTATATGCTTTGTAATGATAGTGATGGCACTTATGACCACCACTATGCTCTCTGCGCAGGAGTATAACCGCGAGAGACTTCGAGGCAATGTTCGCACCATCAATCAGGGTGGTCTTGTTCCGATAGACTCTGCCGCCCTACTACGCGCCGAGGCTGAGGCCGCAGCACGACGCGACTCGATATACTATCACTATATCGACTCGATAGCTCAGAGTAGGTATATGCTTAGCGACACACTCCCACAGACGGCACGCGACTCAATACGCAACGTTGTGGCCAAGATAGTCAAGAGGGACTCAGCCGCCATAATGCATGGCGATAGCATATCACCCGAAGGTAAGCGCATACGCCTAAACAAGAGGGGCGAGGTGCGCAGGCCATTCATTAGCGACTCAATGGGTCTATCGAGGGTATGTCTGCTCTCGGTGCCCCTTCCAGGCTTCGGACAGATATACAACAAGCAGTATTGGAAGCTCGGTGTATTATACCCCGTTGTCGGTGCGTCAGTGGGTATGTTTATCCACGAACATAAGCAATATAAGCCTCTCAAGGCCGAGTATGACCAATATCTTGTCGATCATGGATATATGCGTACCAAGGAGCTTGATGCACTGCAAACAAAGCTCATAAAGCACAACACCCTACGACAAGTCTATGCAGGTGTAGCCATAGCCTCGTATCTCTATTTTATAGGCGATGCTGCGGTAAACTACTCGACAAATGATGTGTCGCGAATAAAGAAGGCAACTACCCTATCGACCATCTTCCCTGGTGCTGGTCAGGTGTTTAACAAGAGCTACTGGCGTGTGCCAATAGTTATCGGAGGTATGGCCTCGACGATATACACCATCGACTGGAATAATCGTGGTTACCAGCGTTTTAAGACCGCTTACACACTACGTGTAGACTACGATAATAACCCCGAAAAGTACCCAGGAGGTGCAGCAGACGAGTTTCGTGGTGCCTACTCGGCGACATTCCTTAAGAACCTTAAGGATAGCTATCGACGCAACCGCGACCTATGTATAATCCTCACCGCAGGTGTCTACCTACTCCAGATTCTCGATGCCCACGTCGATGCCCACCTTCAGGACTACGACATCTCGGATGACCTAACTATGAACCTCGAACCATACTTCGACTACTCCCCCATAGGCTCACAACCAGTCTATGGCGTAAATATGTGTGTTAAATTCTAAATCAACTATTGAGTCGCCCAAGAATGAAGATTAAAGAGCTTAGGCCCATACTGCTACTGCTTGTGGGCATAATATTTACGGCCACAACACTATATGCCGATGCCATAATCCCACGACCACGCTCACGCCGCCGCTCACATAGTAAGCAGTACACCTCGCCTGAGGTTATCAAGCAGCAGCAGGATAGCATCCTCATCGATAGCAGCGTAGTCACTACTGTGGAGGTCATCGAGAGCACACCACGCAAAAATACACTTCAGCAGATTGACTCGGTGATGGCCATGTGGCGCACCACAACCACTGTCGAGGCCTACGAGGAGTACTTTAACAGCTTTGTGGCCGTCTCGGAGCGCATAGATACCACGCTTAAGCACGACAACATAGACTCGATATACGTAGCACGCCTTGAGGCCCTTATGTCACCCGTACCACTGGAGTACAACAGCGAGGTACGCAGGGCCATAGAGCGTTTCACCTCGCCAAGCTACGCTACGATAATGAGCTACGCCTACTACTACTTCCCGATGATAGAGGAGGAGTTTATAAATGCAGGCATCCCCATCGAACTGCGCACACTGGCCGTTGTAGAGTCGGGCCTTAACCCCTTGGCCCTTTCGGGTCGAGATGCTAAGGGTCTGTGGCAGTTTATACCCTCTACAGGCCGAAACTATGGCCTTGAAATTAACTCGTTGGTCGATGAGCGTTGTAACCCCCAGTTAGCTACACGCGCAGCGGCTAAGTATCTTAAGAATATGTATGAGCAATATGGCGACTGGACCTTGGCCATCGCCTCGTACAACTGTGGACCTGGCAATGTCAACAAGGCTATCGTCCGCTCGGGAGGCAACGCCAAGAGCTACGATGGGTCGTTCTGGGATGTCTACGCTATGCTGCCTCGCGAGACACGTAGCTACGTACCTCTGTATATGGGTGCCACATACGCCTTTGCATACCACAAGGCCCACAACGTCGACTACCCCACCCCTCCAATACCTTTGGCTACGGATACCATAATGATACACAAACCTATGCACCTCGACCAGGTGTCATCGACAATAGATATAAGCCCCGAGCTACTCAAGATGCTCAACCCACAGTACACTCTGTCGATAATCCCTGCAACGACAAAGAGCTACCCACTCACCCTCCCTACGGAGCTGATTACCGAGTATGTACTCAACGAGCAGGCTATACACTCGAAGGATAGCGCATACCTTAAGGAGTATGTCATCCACGCCAACATCGAAAAGAAGCGTCATCAGGCCCCTCCTGCAACATACTACAACGTAAAGCGCGGTGACACTCTGGGTGCTATAGCACGTAAATATGGCCGCACCGTAAAGCAGATAATGACGTGGAATAACATCAAGAATGCCAATGCTATACGCATAGGACAACGTCTGCGTGTAAGTCCACAGTAAACATATCGGCCTATGTCACTCCACCAACTTGATACAGATACCACTATCGTGGCCCCCGCGACAGCCTCGGGAGGTGCCATGATGGTCATACGTCTAAGTGGTCGCAACGCTATAGATATCGCAGATAGGATGTTTGTTGGCTCTAAACCATTAAAGTCGGCCAAGGGATATACGCTCCACTATGGCGACATAATCAATGAACGTGGCGAGACTATCGACGATGTTGTAGTGGCCCTCTTTCGCGCACCACACTCATATACTGGTGACGATACGGTGGAGATTACCATTCATAGCTCGGAGTATATCACCTCGGAGGTCCTACGCATAGCCATACACCATGGCGCAGTTATGGCCCTCGCTGGCGAGTTTACACGTCGTGCCTTTCTTGCAGGTAAGTTAGACCTTAGCCGTGCCGAGGCCGTTGCAGATATCATCGCCTCGGACTCGCGATGGTCACACTCGATAGCCACAACACAGATGCGTGGAGCCTACTCAGCAAAGCTCGCTGCGCTACGCGCCGATTTGCTTAAACTATGCTCTCTGTTAGAACTTGAGCTCGATTTCTCCGAGGAGGATGTAGAGTTTGCCGATAGAACACAACTACGCACAATACTCCAGAACGTTGGTCACGAGATAGAGTCACTTATGTCATCTTTTTCATTAGGTAACATACTTAAAAATGGTGTTAATGTGGCAATTATTGGCGAGCCCAATGTAGGAAAGAGTACATTGCTAAATGCCCTTATTGGCGATGATAGGGCCATGGTTTCGGATGTTGCAGGCACTACGCGCGACACTATCGAGGCTACCACTACAATAGATGGCGTGCGCTACCGCTTTGTCGACACCGCAGGCCTTAGAGATACGGACGATAGACTTGAGCAGATGGGTATTGACCGTACTCATCGCGCTATGGAACGCGCACATATCATCCTGCATTTAACATCTGCCGAGAGTCCAATATTTCAAGATATAGAGCACAGTAGCGAGCAACGTTACATACGTGTTATCAACAAGATAGACCTTACTACATCAAGTGATAAAACAGATGGCGACATTGTAAAAATATCGGCAAAGGAGGGTATTGGCATTGATGCATTGCGCACGATGCTTGGCGAAGTTGTGAACATTGGTACGATAGATAGGGGCTCTGTTGTTGTCTCTAATATGCGCCACTACTCGGCCTTAGATAAGGCCTATGGAGCCCTTAGGCAGTCGCTTGAGGCTATGGATAACGCTACCCCCTCGGATTTACTAAGCGAGGATATCCGCCAAATTCTCCACCACCTCGGCGAGATAACAGGCGAAATCACCACCACCGACATCCTTCAAAACATTTTCTCCAAGTTTTGCATCGGAAAGTGAGGTGAGATTCCCATAAATCAAACAAACCACAAGAAAAAGCAATAAAACAGCTATATAACAAGCACTTACAGCAAGCAGCTCAAAAAATTATATTTGCATTTTTTTGAGTTGT
>SUZV01000016.1 GCA_015059715.1 Rikenellaceae bacterium
TTTCGGCAAACCTCTATTCACTACATCACGCCACGACATTGTGGGGTTACGAGATTGATAATGCTACAGGTCTTTTGACCCGTGTATGGATTACTGATTCGGACGACATAATGACAGAGCCTAAGACTCCGCTTTTGAACGAGTATAGTGTATCTATTGACGAGGGAAAGTCGGAAATTAAACTTACTGGTAACACCCGCTATGGTGCTTGCTGGGTTGTATCACTGCACCCATTATCGGGATATGGCACGTCGGCAAGTACTACCAACCTCTAAGGATTGTGTAGAGTAACTCCTCTATCTATTTTCCACCTCTCATCCCCTCATTTTCTTTGAAACTGGGAGGATGATAGGTGGAAAATTTAGTATTCGTAGCTCAAGTGATAGATATATTTTTATTACCTTTGCGGTATGAAGTTTAACTTAGTGGCAGAATACAAGCCTATGGGCGACCAGCCCGAGGCAATAGAGCAGATTGTGCAGTCGGTAACAGCAGCAGAGAGAAGCAGCACAACACTCCTCGGCGTGACCGGCTCGGGAAAGACATTCACCATAGCAAATGTCATAGCCCAGCTAAACCGCCCAACACTCATAATAAGCCACAACAAAACACTCGCAGCACAGCTATATGGCGAGTTTAAGAACTTCTTCCCCGACAATGCTGTAGAGTACTTCGTATCATACTACGACTACTACCAACCCGAGGCATACATCCCCTCGACAGATACGTACATCGAGAAGGACTTAGCCATAAACGACGAGATTGAGCGCATGAGACTACAGTGCGTAGCAACACTACTCTCGGGACGTAGAGATGTTATCGTCGTGGCCAGCGTATCGTGTATATACGGATGTGGTAACCCCAAAGATTTTCACGAGTCGGCAATAACCATCAGCACAGGAGAGCTCATCTCGCGCCAGCGACTACTGCGAAACCTTGTAGATGCCCTCTACAAGCGCGTGGAGAGTAACTTGGAGCCTGCAACATTCCGCGTCGTGGGCGAGACGATAGATATCATGGCCTCGTTTGGCGAGTTCGGCAGCCACTGCTTTAGGGTGATGCTTGACGACAAGCGTATTGAGGCGATATATAGCATAGACCCTACATCGGGACAGAGACTCGGCAGCCTCGACACCATAACGATATACCCCTGCAACATATTCGTAAGGACGCGCGACACTATAAACAATGCGTTGATGAACATCGAGGGCGACCTTATCAAGCAGCATGAGTACTTCCTCAGTCAGGGCCGCGAGATGGAGGCCCAGCGCATAAAGCAACGTGTCAACTTCGACCTTGAGATGATTAAGGAGCTCGGCTACTGCTCGGGCATAGAGAACTACTCGCGATACTTCGACATGAGAGAGGCTGGCACTCGCCCCTTCTGTCTGCTCGACTTCCTACCCAAGGATATGCTTATGGTCGTCGACGAGAGCCACGTGACAATACCGCAGGTCAGAGCTATGCAACAGGGTGACCACGCACGTAAAAAATCGCTGGTAGACTACGGCTTTCGCCTACCTGCAGCATACGACAACCGCCCCCTGACGATAGAGGAGTATGAGGAGCTTACGCCCCAGACCATATACGTAAGTGCTACACCCTCAAACTACGAGATAGAGCGAAGCTACGGTGTGATTATCGAACAACTGATACGACCTACATACATCATCGACCCCGCGCTAAATATCAAGAGATCGGAGAACCAGATAGATGATATCGTCGACAACATCAACGCCACAATAAAGCGCAATGGCAAGGTTATAATAACCACTATAACTAAGCGTTCCTCGGAGGAGGTATCGCGCTACCTCGACCGCGTGGGCATAAAGAATAGGTATCTGCACTCCGATATCGAGACTATGGAGCGCGTACAGATTCTCGACGACCTGCGTAGCGGTTTGATAGATGTCATCGTAGGTGTAAACCTGCTCCGCGAGGGTATAGACCTTCCAGAGGTGGCATTGGTCATCATCGTCGATGCCGACAAGGAGGGTTTCCTGCGCAACGTAAGGTCTATAACGCAGATTACGGGACGTGCCGCACGCCACGTGAACGGCAAGACACTACTCTATGGCGATAGGATGAACAACTCGCTGCGCACAGCTATTATCGAGAGTAATCGTAGACGCTCAAAGCAGGTAAACTTCAACTTCGACAACGACTGCATACCTCACACCGCAAAGAAGAGTGGCGCAGGACCCAATACGCTGCTCAGTGAACGCGCCAAGGAGGCCGAGCAGGGGGCTGTAGAGGTTGAGCAGGAGCTACGCCGTAGCATCGAGAAGAGGGAGCAGAGCAAGAGACGCAAAGGTGGACAGAATACCACACAGAGCACCCCTAAGAGCATCTATAGCGTAGCCGAGGAGATGAGCAGCTACACCACTGAGAGTGGCACGCGAGGGGCGAATATGGAGGCTAAGGGTGCCGACTACAGAGCTAATTCTGACGCTGGCGTAGATACCGAGGGGGATATTATGACACTGCTACAAAGTGGCTCAGCTGGCGACAGGAGTGCCATTATAGAGTCTATAGACAGGCTTATCGAGGAGACCAAAGAGGATATGAACAGCGCGGCCAAAAAACTCGATTTTAAGCTTGCTGCCAAGCACCGCGATAAGATGTACGAACTACAGAAGCTCCGCAAGAAGTTGTAATCGAGAGGTGCAAAGTGACATAGCCGAGAGTGCCATAGTAAGGGGGCAACAAGCGAAGATAGCAGACGATGCCTAAGCTACACACTAACGACCCTCAAATTTACTCAGAGCGAGTCACACACCGTAGATTTTAGCTTGCATCTAAGCCTTTTCGTACTACTTTGTCTATACTTTTTCGAAGATATTATGCATTTATTATGCATAATATCGCATATTTTTTCACATAAACAAGTATATATAGAATATTTGCCTAATCACCTTAGGTGGAGCTTAACCATATTAATATATACCATAATAGAGGTATTATACCTTAAAGGGCAACTACCGCGACATGGTAGGCCGCCACACACATACAGCAGAAGTTACACACAATAAAGAGCTATTTGTGAGAGCCATCCAAGCCTTAAATCCCCTCTTCGTTAGCCTTAACGTAAATCTATTATCCTACGATATATAAGGTTATAGAGTGGTTATCAAAGTTCAATTTATAAACCTAAATCAACAGATATAGGCGAGCACAAAACTACTATTTTTCCGTAGGTGTATAGCTCTCAAACGACTTATCACTATATAGTATTATGACTCTCTCGACTCGCTTACCAGCTAATGACCTCTGGGAAAATAGCGAGTCGACACTTCGTGCGCTATCTGCATAGGACTCCTCTGTGCGCCTAACATTAGAGCTCTCCATAGGCTTGTGTACCTCCTCGACAGTTGCCACCTCGGAGTCTAAGTCGTCGCCATCTAAAGTAGCATCATCAGGCAGGGGTAGGGCACCAAGTCCAGATGGCACAGCAGCCCCTTCGCGCAACACCTGGTCACTATCGAGCAGCAGCCAATCGGGGTTAATCATGGGGTAGGTTCGCAGGATTTTTACCAGGAAATCGTAGCGTGGTTTATTGCGACCTGACTTAATATGCGATATCGCAGAGGCCTCCACATCGAGACTCTTTGCAAGCTCCGACGCATTAATATTAAAAGTCTGGCACAAAATGTCGAGTTTTTCCTTCATAAACCAATGTTTTTACAAAGATACAAACTTTATTTTTGTAAAGCAAATATTTTTGACAAAGGTAATATGTTTATAAGTGTTAATAACTATGACAAATGTAACACCACTAATTATAGTTAAATCCCAAAAATCTCAGTAGCTAAAGTTATTACTATATAATAACATATAAACATATGTATTTTAGCTATTTACATATATAAAGTTAACTTTTACCGCCACTATTAAATAAAATGCCCCTTTTAGACCTTTTACGCTATAATAGATATGAGATAAAATTTATAAGTACCTCATTTTATGCATTATAAAAAATAATGTTTAATGTTTTGATTTGGCAAAAATAGTTAAGAATAGAGTGTTTTAAACATCTCTAAAAATTGTTACATTTGTAATTGTTAACAGTTGTAAACATAATAATATACGTTTACACTTGTAACTTTATGGGGTTGTAAACTCTCTGCTTGCATTTACATTTGTAATGTGATGATTGTAAATAATGTAAATTTACATTGGTAAAGTGCGAAAATCGGGGTAGCAAGAAAGAATTTATATAGAGTGGGAATATTATGTTAAAAAATATAGGGTAGCACATTGTTAACAACATTGTACCACCCTATAGGTCAATTAGTTATATAGTTATCAACAGCGGATAACTACTGCAACGAGGCTGCTATTTCTGCGAACTCTTCTGGTGTAAGTGACAGCTTCTCCTTGCTAAAATCTACATCTTTTTCGGTGTTCATAGGCACTAAATGGATGTGTGCATGGGCTACTTCGAGGCCCAAAACCACAGTTGCGACCTTTTTACATCCTGTAGTTGCCTTAATTTTCTTCGCAATACTCTTAGCGAAAACTATCATCTCACTAAGCTCGTCATCCTCCAAATCGTAGAAGTAGTCAACCTCGCGCTTGGGAATAACCAAAGTGTGACCCTTTGCCAAAGGGGCGATGTCAAGGAAGGCGTAGAACTTATCGTTCTCGGCCACCCTATAGCTGGGAATCTCACCAGCTACAATACGTGAAAAAATTGATGCCATAGTTAAGTTATAAATTAGTTGTACAAAAAAAATATCACTTCATAGCTGCTACATAGATTGTAGCTGTAACGTCGCAAACTACCCCTCCACCTAAATAAAGTAGATAGCAGTGCAACAAACAAGGCTCGCCTTAGCACGATATAGATAGTAGAGTAACTCCATACTTTGATATCGCCACTAAGCGTCGCACCTCTACCCTACATAGTCAATATTTTAACAATACGCCTATCCTCTATTATCTTTTGTAACGGAACAGCAACAAGCGAGAAATATTGAGCACATCACTACTAAATCTCTCTCGTTGTACCCCACTACGTATTAAGCAGTCGCTTGACACTCTCGATACCTCTAATCTTACGGATATTATCCAAGAGCGAATTGAGGCTATCGATATCCTGAACGTAGATACTTATCGTACCCTCGAATATACCATCGTGCGACTGCACACTTATAGCACGCATATTTATGCTAAAGTCTGAAGTTATAAGTCGCGTTAAATCGAGGATGATGCCCACCCTATCGATTCCATAGAGCTCTACAGAGGCAAGATAGGAGAGAGCCTTCTGCTGCGACCACTTGATATCCTCCTCCTTTATGATATTATCGCCGAACTGCGCAGCCAGCTTAATGAGCTTGTCGCAGGTCGACTTATGGACTATAATGCGGCCGCTCTTCGGGTCACGATAGCCGACAACCCTATCGCCAGGTATAGGCTCGCAACACTCGGCCATAACGAACTCGGGGGCAGCATCATCGCCACCAACAAGATGGGCCGTATCGTCGAGCGTCGAGGCCTCATCTTCTAAATCTATATCGTCCGACTCCTCGGTCGAGCTACCTGGGATAAGGAGCTTCCAGAACTTGAGAATCTTACGCGAGGAGTTCTCCTTAAGTAGCTGGGCAAGGTTATCGAGCTTAATGATACCTGCGCCAATCTTGCTATAGAGCTCATCCTTATTGCGACACTCGTAGGCCATCATCAGCTTGCGTAGCACACGACCATTGAGCGTAACATTATGCGCGGCAAGCGACTCCTCAAGGTGGCGCATACCATAATCTATATTATCGATACGTTCACCCTTTAAGAAGTCCTGTATCGCCTGACGAGCCTTGCTGGTCACCACAACCTCCAAGTACTCGGCCTTAGGTCTTACGTTCTCGGCAGTGATAACCTCCACCTGGTCACCACTATTTAGCTTTGTAGTGACAGGCATAATACGGTGGTTTATCTTAGCACCTATAGCGTGGTTACCGATGTTTGTATGTATCTCGTATGCAAAATCGAGCACCGTAGCTCCGTAGGGGAGCGTCACAGGCTTGCCCTTGGGCGTAAAGATAACAATATCGCTCTTATATAGCGAAAGCTTGAAGTTATCCAGGAACTCCAGAGCACTCTCCGTAGGGCTACTCAGGGCCTCACGCACCTTGCGCAGCCACTTCTCCAAACCATCCTCCTCCTGCGATATCGAGGCATGCTTATACTTCCAGTGCGCCGCAAAGCCACGCTCGGCGATGTCATCCATACGCTCGGTACGCACCTGCACCTCGACCCATATACCATCAGGCCCCATAACCGTAGAGTGCAGAGCCTCGTAGCCATTCGACTTAGGCATACTCACCCAGTCGCGCAGACGGCCAGGGTGCGGAGTGTAGATATCCGTAACACACGAGTATATCTGCCAACACTGCGTCTTCTCCGAGGGGAAGGGCAACGCCTTAAAGACGATGCGTATAGCAAAGAGGTCGTAAACCTCCTCAAAGGGGATATTCTTACGACGCATCTTATTCCAGATAGAGTATACGCTCTTAACACGCGCAGTCATCTCATACTGAAACTTATTGGCATCGAGCACCTGACGTATCGGGGCCATAAACTTATCGATAAAGGCCTGACGCTCGGTCTCGGTCTCGTCTATCTTACGCCTTATCTGCTCATACTCCTCTGGAAAACGATACTTCATACACAGGTCCTCAAGCTCGCTCTTTATGGCGTGCAGGCCAAGGCGGTAGGCCAAAGGTACGAAGAGATATATCGTCTCGCTGGTAATCTTTATCTGCTTATTGTGGGGCATAACGCCCAACGTGCGCATATTGTGCAGGCGGTCAGCAATCTTGATGATTATCACACGCACATCGTCCGAGAGCGTAAGCAACACCTTACGGAAATACTCGGCCTGCTCCGAGCTATCGGCATTAAATACCCCCGACATCTTCGTCAGACCATCGACCATCGAGGCTATCTTAGGCGAGAAGATACGCTCGATATCCTCTATCGTATAATCCGTATCCTCGACAACATCGTGCAACAAGGCCGCCACCACACTCTTCTTGCCAAGACCTATCTCGCGCACAGCAATGAGTGCCACCTCTATCGGGTGGATAACATAGGGCTCGCCCGAGCGACGACGAACACCCTTGTGTGCCTCCTTGGCGAGGAAAAAGGCTCGCTTTATAAACTGCCAATCATCCTCTCTGCGGCACACCTTCGCGCGACGACACGCCTCCTCCAGTTCTACCCATTTTTGCTCTATAAGCAACTCATCAGCTTGTGTGTACTCCATAAGTATATCCTTGTTAATGGCCGTAGTGGTTCTATGAACCCCTCGTGCGTAGCTCCTATATATATATATCGGATACACCGAAGATGCTGAGAAGATAGCCCTTCGTGCAGTGCTGACGTTGCCGCTTAAGCACCCTCGCTATCATCCTCAGAATCCCCAGTGTCCTCACTCTCTTAGGCGATATCGCCTACTGTCGGGCTATCTGCCCTTGGCCTCGCTCATAGCCTCGCGCACACGAAGCTCTATCTCCTCCATAAGCTTCTCATCGCTCTTTAACGCCTCCTTAACGGCATCGCGACCCTGGCCAATCTTCTTATCGCCATACGAGAACCACGAGCCCGATTTCTTGATAATCTCATAGTCTACACCAAGGTCAATAATCTCGCCAAGCTTCGAGATACCCTCGCCAAACATGATATCAAACTCAGCCTTCTTGAATGGAGGTGCCACCTTGTTCTTTACAACCTTAACCTTTGTGCGTGTACCAAGCTGCTCCTCGCCATCCTTAATCACCGATGAGCGACGTATGTCGATGCGGACGCTGGCGTAGAACTTTAGCGCGTTACCACCCGTCGTAGTCTCGGGGTTACCATATACCACGCCAATCTTGTCGCGCAGCTGGTTGATGAAGATACACACAGTCTTGGTCTTAGATATCGAGGCCGTAAGCTTACGTAGTGCCTGCGACATAAGGCGAGCCTGAAGACCCATCTTCGAATCGCCCATATCGCCCTCAATTTCGGCCTTAGGCGTAAGCGCAGCCACAGAATCGATGACGATGATATCGATAGCACTTGAGCGGATGAGCGAGTCGGCAATTTCGAGAGCCTGCTCACCATTGTCGGGCTGCGACACAAGCAGATTGTCCACATCGACACCGAGCTTCTGAGCATAGTAGCTATCGAAGGCGTGCTCAGCATCGATAAATGCTGCTATACCACCCGACTTCTGCGCCTCGGCAATGGCATGTATAGCCAGCGTGGTCTTACCCGACGACTCGGGACCAAAAATCTCGATAACGCGACCCTTAGGGTAGCCACCCACACCCAATGCCATATCGAGCGTAATAGAGCCTGTAGGGATAACTGGCACGTCGGCAACCGTATCGCTCGACATACGCATAATCGAACCCTTACCGAAGTCCTTCTCAATCTTATCCATCACTGCCGACAACACCTTGAGCTTATCGGCATTTACCTGTACTTTCTCTGCCATATATCTTATAGTTTTATGGATGTTCTATGTTTTAGAGTCTACTTATAGAGCCTACTACTTATCGAGGAGCTTGACTATCTGTCCGTAAGAGTCCTTAGTATCGACCTTAGCGATAATATGCGTCACACGAGCCTCGGCATCGAGGAGGAAGGTGGTGCGCACAATACCCATATACTCTCTTCCGCACATCTTCTTAAGCTGCCATACCCCCATAGCCTCGGCAAGCGAGTGGTCCGTATCGGCCAAAAGCGTGAAGTTTAACTCGTGCTTGGCACAGAAGCCCTGGTGCGACTTTACCGAGTCGGGGCTTACGCCGACAATCTTGTATCCACGACTTAGCAGCTCGGCCTTACCATCGCGCAGGCTCTTAGCCTCTAGCGTACAACCCGACGTGTTATCCTTAGGATAGAAATATAGCACCGTAGGTGAACCCTTAAGGTTATCGAGGGTAAACTCCACACCCTCCTGCGTAACGCTCTTAAACTCGGGAACTAGCTCCCCTATCTGAATCTTTGCCATTGTTATATCTAATATTAATCGTTAAACCATATATTCGCCGTACCGCACAGGGCAATACCCGACAAATCACATCCAAAGTTACTCTTTTTTTCCGAAACAAGGAAATATAGCCGTTACTTTTTACTTATGACACTATAAGCATCTGTTATGCCTTAAGCTCAATGCATACCTGCGCGAGGAAATCGGCCCTCGAATTATTGAGCCTTGCCCGACATACAGGGCAACGTATAGCACACTCGGTGTCGATGTGGTCTACAAGGTGTGCCGCCGCAAGGCTACTGCTGCGACCTATCGTCGTGCGATACTCGGTGTGCGCACCACAGGCGCGACAATCGATAGTGTAATTTAGTCCCATAAGCTCTCTTTGCATCTGTTTCGTTTGTTTCACAGTGCAAAGTAACCACCATATTTTGACAGGTTGCGTCAATCGGCATATAGAGTGTGATTTTTCTTTTGTTTTTTTTAAGACTTTAGGACTTTAAGACTTTAGGACTTTAAGACCATAAGACATTAAGAGGTCGAGTATCACAACACTCCGCAACAACGAAAACCCTTCAACTACCCTTTAGCAAGCTCTGCTTGCGCACTACCCTTTAGCAGGCTGAAGGCCTGCGACCTACCCTTTCAGCTTTAGCTGTCACCGTCAGGTGAAACAACACTCTGCAAAATTTTTGATTAGAAGGTAGCAGATGTGGTGCATCACAAAAGAAGGCCCATCGGGATAGTACAGGTAGTACAGCCCGATGGGTCTTACTTTTAGGGATGTGCCGCAGATGCTGCCTTATAATCGAAAATTTAGTTTTTGCCAAGCACTATACGCTCAATCTCCTCCATCTGATGCTTGAACTGCTTGTCGGTATCTATCATATCGGCTACAGCCTTGCAGCTATGTAGCACGGTGGCGTGGTTACGACCTCCGATAGAGGAGCCTATGACGGTAAGCGGAGCCTTGGTATGCTGCTTAGCTAAGTACATGGCCACCTGACGAGCCTGCGCAACATCGCGTGTACGCTTTGCCGAGTTGAAGGTATCGAGCTCAATGTTGTAGTAGTCGCAGACAACCTTAACGATGTGGTCGATGGTAATCTCGCGCTGCGTGAGCTTGACATATACCTTGAGGATATCCTTAGCCAAGGAGATAGTAATCTTACGGCCGAGGAACGAGGCATTGGCAATAAGCGATGATAACGCACCCTCAATCTCGCGCACGTTGGCCGAGATATTATCGGCAAGGTAGGCAACAACCTCCTCGGGGATGTGAGCACCAAGACGCTGTGCCTTAGCACGTATAATCTTTATCTTCGTCTCGTAGTCGGGCACGCTGAGGTGTGCCGAGAGGCCCCACTTGAAGCGTGTGAGCAGGCGTTGCTCGATATCCTTAAGCTCTACGGGGGGCTTATCCGACGTAAGGATAAGCTGCTTACCGGCCAGCTGGAGGTGGTTGAAGATGTTGAAAAAGGCGTTCTGAGTACCTGTCTTACCCGTAAGCTCCTGAATATCGTCTATTATGAGCACATCGACCATCTGGTAGAAGTGTATAAAGTCGGTTATCTCGCCATTTTTATAGGCCGTCTGGAACTGTGCCTGGAATTTGTTCATCGAGACGTAGAGCACCTGTAGCTCGGGGTGACGCTGTCGCACCTCGTGGCCTATAGCCTGGGCGATATGGGTCTTGCCAAGTCCCGAGTCGCCATATATATAGAGGGGGTTGAAGGCCGTAGTACCAGGCGATACTGCCACAGCCATACCTGCTGAACGCGCCAAGCGGTTACACTCGCCCTCGATATGGTTATCGAAGGTGTAGTTGGGGTTAAGCTGTGGGTCGAACATTATACGCCTAAGTCCTGGGATGACAAAGGGGTTCTTAATGTCGGCCGTATCGGTACGTCCAGCGAGCTGAGGCACTGCCACTGCGGCACTATCGGCTGCTGTGGTCTGCGCCTTGCGAGGCACGGCATAGTGTAGCTGTGTACCCTCGCCATAGAGCTCCGAGATGATAGGCCTAAGGTGTTGTAGGTATCGCTTCTCGATGCTTGCTACAAAGCTCTCATTGGGCACGCGCAGACGCAGGTTAGCTCCGTCATAGCCTATGGGCCATATAGGCTTGAACCACTTGACAAACTCCTCCTCGGTTATGGTAAGTCGGAGCTTATCGAGGCAGTCCTGCCACACTTCGCTATATCTATCGTTCTGCATCATTGCGTTTACTCACTCTTTTTATCGTTCAATATTCAGCAGCAGAGCCTACCTCACAGAAGTAACTATCTGCACATTTTTTTGTATCTTTGCACACTAATTAGCCCCTTCGTACAGGGCGATAATATCCCTGAAACAGTAATATATACTCTGTTTCAATGAGTTATATTTTCGCACTCTACTTTGCTAAATCGCCTTGATTTTTTGGGGTACAATCGTGGCGTTTTGACAATGCAAAGATGTGGATAATTTTATTAAAATAATCTAAAAAAAGAGTTGCAAAATTCGTTTTTTTTCATAAGGCCTTTTCGGCGGATTTTTTGCAAGAAAAAAGATTCAAAAGAAAGTGAAAATTTAATTCACTGATTCTATTATATGTTATGATTTTTTTGTATATTTGCGTAATTATATTTTTGCAACCAGAAACTTTTATCGATAAAAAAATCTTATAACTATGGCAAACAACTTAGATCCACAAGTATTAGCCAAGGCACAGGCTTGGTTAGATGGCAACTATGACGAGGCTACAAAGGAGCAGGTACGCCTACTTATCGAGAACAACCCTAACGAGCTTGTCGAGAGCTTCTACAAAGACCTTGAGTTCGGTACTGGCGGCCTACGCGGAATTATGGGCGTAGGTACCAATCGTATGAATATTTACACAGTAGGTGCTGCAACTCAGGGACTTGCAAACTACCTTAAGCTCAACTTCGCAGGCGAGCAGATAAAGGTCGCCATCTCGCACGACAGCCGTAACAACTCGCGTATGTTTGCCGAGCGCGTGGCCGACATCTTCGCATCTAACGGCTTTATCGTATACCTCTTCGACGCTCTACGCCCCACACCAGAGCTTAGCTTCGCCATTCGCGAATTGGGCTGCCACTCGGGCGTTATGGTCACCGCATCACACAACCCCAAGGAGTACAACGGCTATAAGGCATACTGGACAGATGGTTCGCAGGTGACATCTCCACACGATGTAAACATCATCAAGGAGGTTGGCAAGATTACCGACAACAACCAGGTACTCACAGGTCGCAATGCCGAGAATATCCACATCCTCGGCGATGAGTTTGACCAGAAGTATTTAGCAGCTATCAAGGCCCTATCGCTCTCGCCTGAGTCTGTGGCCAAGTACAACGATATGAAGATTGTATACACCCCACTTCATGGTGCAGGTGTCAAGCTCGTGCCTCAGTCGCTGCGTAACTACGGCTTTAACAATATTATATGTGTAGAGCCGCAGATGGTGCTTGATGGCAACTTCCCAACAGTCGCCTCACCTAACCCCGAGGAGCGCAAGACTATGGCTATGGCCATTGAACTTGCCGAGAAGGAGGGTGCCGACTTCGCTATGGCCACCGATCCCGATGCAGATCGCTTGGGCGTAGCTCTCCGCACAGGTAAGGGCGAGTACGTACTCCTTAACGGTAACCAGACCCTCGTACTCCTTATGTGCTACCAGCTCACTCGCTGGGCCGAGCTGGGCAAGATTACGGGCAAGGAGTTTGTCGTTAAGACTATCGTAACCTCGATGATGCCCGATGCAGTGGCTGAGCACTTCGGCGTTAAGTGCTACAACTGTCTCACAGGCTTTAAGTATATCGCAAAGATTATCCGCGAGCAGGAGGGCAAGACAAAGTATATCGGTGGTGGCGAGGAGTCGTTTGGCTACCTACCAGGCGACTTCGTGCGCGACAAGGATGGCGTTGCTGCTATCACCTTAGTTGCCGAGGCCGCAGCCTGGGCACGTGACACTATGGGCATCACGCTATATGAGTGGTTGCAGCAGCTATATGTCAAGTATGGCTTCTTCCGTGAGGGCTTGGTAAACGTTGTCCGCAAGGGCAAGGATGGTGCTGCCGAGATTCAGCAGATGATGGTCGACTATCGCGCCAATCCTCCTAAGTCGTTGCTCGGCTCGCCCGTAGTCAAGATTCTCGACTATAAGACCCTTGAGGAGATAGATGTATACACAGGTGAGCGCAAGCCTATCGAGGGTATAGACGAGAAGAGTAATGTTTTGCAGTGGCTCACAGAGGATGGCACCAAGGTATCGGTGCGCCCTTCGGGCACAGAGCCTAAGATTAAGTTCTACTTCGGCGTTAAGACCAAGCTTGAGTCTGTAGATAAGTTCGACGAGACCTTGGCACTGCTCGATGCTAAGATTGAGGCTCTGAAGAGCGAACTTAAGCTATAATAGCTGACTTTTAAGTGAAGCGAGGGTGTCTATCTAATTGGTAGCCACCCTCCTTTTTTTTGCTTGCAGGTCGAGGTTTTCGGATGTTTTGGCTTGCGGCGACAGCTAAACACCATAGTTCACAGCCCACTCGGCAAAAAGAAGAGGAACGAACCATATGGTCCGCTCCTCGTTAGTCTGTCACCATCTCGCGCTACTACAATGCGTTAACGTGCAAAGCGAGTGAGCTCTTAAGGTTTGCAGCCTTATTCTTGTGGATGATGTTGTGCTTAGCCAACTTGTCCAACATTGCGCTTACCTTTGGAAGCAAAGCCTCAGCAGCTGCACGCTCTGATGTGTTGCGCAAAGCCTTAACAGCGTTACGAGCTGTCTTGTGATATAGGCGGTTGTGTGCGCGCTTAGTTACGGTCTGACGAATTCTCTTCTTCGATGACTTGTGATTTGCCATAGTTTTAAATCTTTATTACTTTTTACTTTTTATGTTTTCTCTTCTATTGTCAGCGATGTAAATGCTGCCGACCTGCACTTTTAAAACAGCCGTAGCTGGTTGCGGATAGGCCCAAGGCCCGCTCCTAAGTAAACTTTGTAACCGCACGCACCACGCCGCAGCGTGACGCGCCAAGTGCAGCCCGTAGGAGAGTCGAACTCCTCTTTCAAGAATGAAAATCTTGCGTCCTAACCGATAGACGAACGGGCCAATCCACTAATGCTTAGCCTATGCAAGCAATTTAGCGGTGCGAAGATAGGCAAAATTTTCGATTTGACAAACTATTTCTTAAAAAAAATGCAAAAAGCGATATTTTTAGCCCACTAAGAGGTTGAACTAAAAGATATTGCTTAGGCTATGCAATACTCCACAAGGAGCACCTGCCCCACCCTACATACTCACCCTCTAACGTCGCAGAGTGATAGACCTTGTTGCAGCGTCAAACTTGACATACTCACTATCGAAAAGACGCTCGATATGTCCCGAAGCTATCATCTCGGAGGTAGAGAGATACACCAAATGGGGTGTATCGACTAAGGCAATGCTATCGGCAAGCGAGAGGGCGATATCGAGTTCGTGAGTGGAGAAAAGCACACACTTATTCTCGCTATGGGACAACCGTCCGAGCAACGTACAGAGCTCATACCTATTAGGAAGGTCAAGGAACGAGGTTGGCTCATCGAGGAGTATGGTATCGGTCTGCTGTGCTAAGGCTCGCGCTATCATAACACGCTGACACTCTCCATCCGAGAGCGTATCAACCGCACGATACATCAGAGTCTCGACACCTGCCAAACGTAGGCTTCGCTCGACAATCGCCCTATCTTGGTCACCTAAGCGACCCATCCAATCGGTATAGGGGGCACGCCCTATAGCCACCAAGTCGTAGACCGTAAGCGACTCTACATCTACCCTCTCGGTATTGACAAAGGCGACACTACGGGCCAACTCCTGCGTAGATATATCCCCAAGAGGGCGGCCATCTATGTGGATGCTACCCTGCTGCAGACGACCAAGGGCTGCGATAGCCCTTAGCAGCGTGGACTTACCCGTACCATTACGTCCTAAGAGCGCGACAAGCTCACCACGACGCATCGTAGCCGAGGCGTTAGAGATAAGCACACGCTCACCAAAGGCCAAGGTTATATCTCTAAGCTCTATCATTGGCGATGGCTATTACGAAGTACGACATATATAATCACTGGTATTCCGAGTAACGAGGTGATAGTATTTACTGGCAGCATAACACCCTGACGCGCCACAATATCGCAAGCAAAGGTGCAGAAGAGCATCGACAGCGCACCCCACAGCATCGTCGCAGGCATAAGCACCCTGTGGTCAGCCGTGCGGAAGGTGATGCGCGCCAAGTGTGGCATAGCCAAGCCTATAAAGCCTATCGGGCCACAGAAGGCCGTTACGGTGCCTGCAAGCAGCGTGGTAGATAGAAATATAATAGCTCGCGTGCGCGATACATTAAGGCCCATAGTACGAGCATAGTTCTCGCCTAATAGCAACATATTCAACGGCTTAATAACGACAATCGACAACACCAGACCTACAATCACAACAGGGATAAGCACCCATAGCTCCTCAACGGTCACCGTCGATACCGAACCCATAGTCCACACCACAAAGGCCTTAAGCGACTCCTCCGTTCCGATATATTGTAGTATGCCGACAAGTGCCGAGATGGCCGACGAAAGCATCATGCCGATAATCAGTATAGTATTGATATTGCGCACAGTACGTGACAAGGAGATAACCAAAAGGAGTATCACCGCAGAGCCCATCCACGCCATACCCGTAACACCGAAAGAGTGGAGCCACGATGCCGAGGCGACACCCAACATCGGCATGGCCAGCGTGAAGAGCGCGACACCGAGGCTTGCGCCCGAGTTTACACCCAGGACATAGGGACCTGCCAATGGGTTACGAAAGAGCGTCTGCATCTGTAGACCACTTGCCGAGAGTGCCATGCCAGCAAATAGCGCGACCAACACCTTGGGCATACGCATACGCCACACTATCGTCACCAAGCTCTCATCCTCGGCCGAGCCACTGAGTACCGACCACACCTGACCTATGCTCAGCGGCGTAGTACCGATAAGAAGGTCGCCAATAGCGAGGAGCAGAGCCCCCACCACGAGAGCCACAAAGAGCATAGATGTAGTTATTCTACTGCGCGCGCTCATAGCTTACGTTTTTTAGACGATGGTGATAATATAGCTCGCTATCGTCGCCCTGCATAATCTTGGCCAGGTCGCTAAGCACCACATCGGGGCGCACAATGGCCGACTCCCAAAAGTCGCTACCTCCAGATGGCGAGCGACGGCGATTGTTGTTATATACATCGCCACGCTTGACCACCGCACTCTCCAAGAAGTGTGGCGCAGCACTGCGCAGCTCATCAAGAGTCATACACTGACCCACATTGAGCCATATATCTGCCTTGTTGACCAAGAGCAACGCCTCCTCAAGGCTTATACCGCGCGAGCCACCCGAAGGGTTCCTACCTTTATATATATAGTCGCCCCCAGCATCCTCAACAAGGCGCACCATGTAGCTATCATCCGAAGGCATATACCACACATCCTGATACGGAAGGTTAAACATCACCTTGGCACGTCTATCTACCGAGATACTATCGCGCACAGCGTTGTATCGTTGCTCAATCTCTGTAAATATCTCCTCACCGCGCTCGCGTATGCCCATAATCTCGGCTACGGCAACTATCCACTCAGCCTTGCCCAAGGGCGACTGCTCGGTGTAGTCCCCAAGGTATATATAGGGTATATCGAGCTCCTTAAACTTGCTGGTCACCGCACTGCTCTCGCCCGACACGCCATACATAAGCACCACATCGGGGTCGAGAGATATAAGACGCTCGAAGTCAAGACTGCTATCATAACCTACGTCATATACCTGCTCCGAGCTACTTACACGCTCATTCATAACATAATGCTTGCCCGACACCCCCACTATTGACTCTACGCTACCGAGAATATCGAGCATGGCGATATGACTTGTCGACATACATACCACACGCTCGGCCCTACCAACGATATATTCACCATTGAAGCCTTTAGCCTCATCCTCGGTTTTAAACATGGCTAATGTCTGCTCTGTGGGGCTCTCCCCCTGCCAGGGTTGTGTCACTCTGAGTATAGTATTTCCGCTACTATCCTCGGCTATTGAGAAGCCTGTGGCATATCGCGGAGAGTAGACAATATTGGCAAAATCATCGGCGATAGATGAGGCGTTATGAGTGTTACAACCCACACATAAACAAATGGTTGCAATGATTACAGATATATACTTTTGCCATCTCATAACGCAAAGGTACAATTTTTTCGGTATTAATTTGCAATATACCAAAAATTATTATTATCTTTGCACCGCAAAACCAGTTCGGGATGTAGCTCAGCCCGGTTAGAGTACACGTCTGGGGGGCGTGTTGTCGCAAGTTCGAATCTTGTCATCCCGACAAAGCTGAGCAAGCAGAGGTCCTCAATCGAAAGATTGGGGACTTTTTTGTACTATATAGCACCGATGCTTGCATCGAGTGATATATGGGACGAAAAAGAGTCAATTTATTGGCTGACATCGGCTTGCGAAGTCTTTGTGCAGGCCATTAAGGGGGGGGGCCAAGATGGGCGTTAAGCGTAGCAGCCTATGGCTGCGAAGTAGCCAATCTTGTCATCCCGACAAAGCTGAGCAAGCAGAGGTCCTCAATCGAAAGATTGGGGACTTTTTTGTACTATATAGCACCGATGCTTGCATCGAGTGATATATGGGACGAAAAAGAGTCAATTTATTGGCTGACATCGGCTTGCGAAGTCTTTGTGCAGGCCATTAAGGGGGGGGCCAAGATGGGCGTTAAGCGTAGCAGCCTATGGCTGCGAAGTAGCCAATCTTGTCATCCCGACAAAGCTGAGCAAGCAGAGGTCCTCAATCGAAAGATTGGGGACTTTTTTGTGCGATATAGCACCGATGCTTGGCTTATTGGTCAAAAATAGTACATAAAATCGGGGCGGTTTTTTTGTGTAGTCTGGTGGCGACGTTGTTTCACCTATCGGTGACAGCTAAAGCTGTGAGGGTAGGTCGCAGGCTTCCAGCCTGCTAAAGGGTAGTGCGTAGCTTACGCTGCTAAGGGGTAGTACGCTCGCTGTTAGCGAGCTAAGGGGTTGTTGAATAGTTTTCGTTGTTGTGATACTCGACCTCTTAATGTCTTATCGTCTTAAAGTCTTAATGTCCTAAAAAATAAGACGATAGGACAATAAGACGATAGGACAATAAGATGGTTGCGGATAAGCACCTTATAGTACTATCCGTTATACAAGTAACCGCATAAACCATAAGCGGCAGGTCCTTGGTAGACCTGCCGCTATGGCGTTGAGCAATGTGCAAACTACTTTGCTGGCTCCCACTTGCAACGTACTGGCGATACGATAGCACCCTCATCCTTGAGCTGCTTCATAGCCTTATCAACCTCCTTGCGGTCAAGACCACTAAGCTCGGCTATCTTGCCTGCGTTCAATGGCTCTCCCGCCTGCTTCATAGTCTCCAACACCTTATCCTTATTATCCATAAAATTCAATCAGTTATAAGTTAATTATCAATTATCGTCTACTCCTTGTCGAACAACTCCTTACCTACGCCACATACAGGGCAAGTCCAATCATCTGGAAGCTGATCAAATGGTGTACCTGGAGCAATTCCGTTATCTGGGTCACCAACTGCTGGGTCGTAAGTCCATCCACAAGGCATACATGTATACTTATCCATAATCTCTTTAGTTTTATTAGTTAATATTAATTTTTATCTTTTTGTTTCGTTATCTTTTTGTTTCTGGTGCAAAGGTAATAAGTTTTTCTAATATTCAAACATATTTTCAATCATTCTTTTTTATGTCGCTATTAGCTAAATTTATACCAAAGCAGGCTATAGGCAAAAAAATGTGAGGATGACTATTTATTAAGTCGTCCTCACATAAACTAAGCTATTGAATAAAAGGATTTTATACTAACCCCACATAGTTAGTATCACACCATCGGTGGTTACTCCCATAAATTACGTGGGTATACACCCTCGCCGATAAGTCGCTCGATATTGGCCATCAGCTGAGGCTTATCCTCCTTATATGTGACACCGAACCACTCAGACGCAGTGCGCAGAACACGCATCGTAGAGGTGCCATCACCGATAAGCTTATTGACCATATGTGGAATAAAGAACTCCGACTTAAGATTCTCGATATTGCCCTTAAGGAACTCGCGGAAGTACTCCTCAGAGTAGACGAAGTAGTCGGGGGTAAAGCCAAAGAGATTCATCGACACTGGCGTATCCTCGGCTAAAGGCTCGTCGGCACCGCCATCGTGGAAGAGGATGGTGCCATTGACACGCTCAATCTGCGTGCGCTCGACCATACCCGTAAGGTTACCCTCGGTATCGACACTACATACACCACGCGACACCGTACCATTCTCCGACAATGTCTTAGAGACCTGATAACCCACCATACAATACTTCTGGCGGCTATCGGCAAGCGTCTTAAGGTAGTCGCACATAGTAGCATAGGCCTCGCGACCATAGAAGTCATCGGCATTGATAACTGCGAAGGGCTCGTTGATAACCTCCGAGGCCATCATCACAGCGTGGTTCGTACCCCAAGGCTTAACACGACCCTCGGGGAGTGAGAAGCCCTCGGGGAGCTTATCGAGCTCCTGGAATACATACTCTACAGCTATCTTACCACCGAAACGCTCGGCATTGAAAACCTCCTTAAACTCCGCCTCGAAGCTGTGACGGATAACAAATACTACCTTACCGAAACCTGCACGTACAGCGTCGTATACCGAGTAGTCGATAATAGCCTCACCATTAGGACCTACGCCATCCATCTGCTTGAGCGAACCGTAGCGAGAACCCATACCTGCGGCCAAGACCAAAAGTGTTGGTTTTACCATAATTAGCGATTTTATTAGTTTAATTTCGTTGTGCAAAGGTAAAAAAGTTATTACAAATTGCAAAGTATCCATCCATTTTAGTTATATTTGCACACTTTATTATATACGCGCGTACAACTATTACACGTGTTGTGCGTTAATTATGCTAAAAACGAACTGCCAATGTTACGAGATATATGGAATAGCCTAACGGAGAAGCAGCAACTCCTGATGCGCAAGAGTGACAGCGAGGAGGTTGAGTGGCGACTAAACATCTCACCATTAGCCTTCTGGGGGAGCATCATAGCACTCATCTTAGTGCTCTTTACCGCCCTACTACTGCTTATGGCCTACACCTCGCTGCTCGATATCCTCCCAGGCTATCGCACCAAGGCGGCACGCCTAAATGAGCAACTCACCGAGAGCGTTATGCGCCTTGATGCTATGGAGCGCAACATGAGCGATATATTGGCATACAACGAGGCCGTAGCAACAATAATGGGGGGAAGCACCCCTACGCTACACTCTACGGTGATGACCGACACCATACGCTACGATAAGTCGCGCATACTCCCCACACGTGCCGATTCGCTACTTCGACAAGCCCTCGAAAGCACAACAGGAGAGTACTCGCTGTCGAACACCAAGCCACTCAAGGGCGAGGCAGCGATGTTTAGTACACCGATGCGCGGCAGCATAACACGTCAGTTTGATGCCCCAGAGTCGAGCTACGACATAGCCATAATGAGTATCGATGGTGACGATGCCGTGATGGCCATTGAGAATGGCACCGTAATATCTATCGAGGGTCAAAGCGATGGGATGTACAGCATAATGATACAGCATAACGATGGTTACGTATCGACATACAAGCAGCTCGGTGAGATACTTGTGCGCAAGGGACAGGCGGTACAGAGCGGCTCGGTGATAGGCTCTCTTAAGAGAGGTGGCGACACTGCCACAACGGAGAGTCATAGCAACGAGCTATGTTTCGAGCTGTGGCGCAACGGAACTGCCGTTGACCCCGAAAGATATATACTCTTCTAACCAAACTAACACACCAAGAGTATGAGCATTGAGAGATTAGCCATATTAGGCTCGACAGGTTCTATAGGAGTGCAGACCCTTGACATCGTAGCTCGCCACCCCGAGCGATTCAAGGTCTCGACCCTCGTGGCACACCACAACTGGGCAAAATTGGCAGAACAGGCACGACAATACTCGGCCGAGAGCGTCGTTATCGGCGACACGGCACACTACACAGCCCTCAAAGAGGCCCTTGCCGATACCAACATCGAGGTTATGGCAGGAAGTGATGCCATTACACACGTAGCACGTAGCTACCGCAGCGATACGGTAGTAAATGCTCTGGTTGGCTACGCTGGCCTGCACCCCACTGCCGCAGCCATCGAAAGTGGCAAGCGCATAGCCTTGGCCAACAAGGAGACACTGGTTGTGGGTGGCGATATAATTATGGAGGCCGCACGACGCAAGAGCGTGGAGATACTGCCTATCGACTCGGAGCACTCGGCAATAATGCAGTGCCTTGAGGGCGAGCAACGCACAGCGATACGCCACCTCATAATCACCTGTAGTGGCGGAGCTCTGCGCGACATGCCACGCGAGCAACTATCTACGGTAACCCCCGAGGTAGCACTGCGACACCCCCAGTGGTCTATGGGCGCGAAGATAACCATCGACTCGGCGACACTGGTAAACAAGGGTTTCGAGGTTATCGAGGCTCGCTGGCTCTTCGACATCGAGCCCGAGCGTATCAAGGTGGTCCTCCACCCACAGTCTATAGTACACTCGATGGTTGAGTTTACCGATGGCTCGGTTAAGGCGCAACTCGGCAATGCCGATATGCACACACCGATAAGCTACGCGCTCCTCTACCCCGAGCGTGCTAAGCAGCCTATGGAGCACTTCTCGATATTGGACTATCCCACGCTCACCTTCGCCGAGGTAGATAGGGCGAAGTACCCAGCGTTGGATATAGCCTACGAGGTCCTTAGCCGTGGAGGCACAGCACCCTGCACGATGAATGGAGCCAACGAGGTGGCTGTAGCCGCCTTCCTCGGCCATAGGTGCGGATACTTAGATATCGTGGGGGCCATACGCTACGCCTTGGACAACGCAGACTTTACGCCGCGCCCCACGCTGAGCGACTACGACAGCGCAAATATCGAGGCTCGACAGCTGGCCGAGAGATATCTACGCTCTAAGGGGTTGTAACACGACTTTAAGTGGGCCTTTAGCCTGCGCGTGAAAGGCTTAGTGAGGTTGTAATGAGCTTTAGAGATATATCGAAAAGATAGGCACATACGGCTAAAAAGTTGTTGCAAACTCCTTAAACGCTCCTTTCTCCGCCTAAGCAGTGGACGCAAGGTCACACAATATTACTAATTTATAGAATATCGTTTAACAAAAGAAAATATGACAGGTACAATTATTCAGATTCTTCAATTCTTTGCATCGCTATCGTTGCTGGTGCTTATTCACGAGTTTGGACACTTCATCACTGCGCGTATGTTCGGCATCCGCGTAGATAAGTTCTACCTATTCTTCAACCCTTGGTTCTCGCTCTTTAAGTTCAAGCGCAAAGGTATAGAGTATGGCATAGGATGGATACCCTTGGGTGGTTATGTGTCGCTCTACGACAGCCGCGAGAAGCTAATGATAGAGGAGGAGAAGATTGAGAATAGACGCAAGGAGGCCGCCAAGCAGGGCCTTACAGCCGAGGCCGAAGCTCTGGCCAAGCAGGTTGAAGAGCTACGTGAGCAGCAGCGCACACTCCCTGCCGAGAAGGACGAGCTACGTGGCAAGCCTGCATGGCAGCGTCTTATAGTTATGATTGCTGGCGTTGTGATGAACGCCCTACTCGCCGTAGGTATATACGCAGGTATGCTCTTCACGTGGGGCGAGCAGTACTACCACAACGACGATATGGTTAACGGCTACATCTTCAACGACGAGGCCAAGGCCTTGGGCTTTGTCGATGGCGACCGCATAGTATCGATTGATGGCGAGGCTATAGGCAACGTATCGGAGATTAACGAAAGACTCCTTATCGTCGACCACGACCTTAGTGTTGAGCTGCTGCGCAGTGGCGAGAGTGTAACCATCACCCTCCCTCTTGAGGAGTTGGTAGCTATGCGCGAGAGAGGTGGTTACAAGAACTTCTTTGGCGAGTATATACCCTTTGTCATCCGCAGCGTAGAGCGCGACACAGCAACCGAGGCAGGCATAATGCCTGGCGATAAGGTGGTGGCAATTAATGGCACTACCGTAGCTGACTTTATCAACGCCGTACCTATGCTCAGCGCGGCAAAAAGCACAAATGTCGAGATTGATGTTGCTCGTGGCGAGGAGATAGTTACACTGAGCGTCCCCGTAGACGAGAATGGCACCATAGGCGTTAGGGTCAACAACGTACAGCCACGCAGCTACGAATATAGCTTCTGGGAGTCTATACCAGCAGGATTTAGAGAGGCTGGCAACCAGATAGCATCATACTGGAACCAGCTGGTTATGATGTTTAACCCCGACACCAAGCTATATAAGGAGATGGGCGGCTTTATAGCCATTGGTAGCATCTTCCCCGAGGTGTGGAGCTGGCCTAACTTCTGGAGCATCACAGCACTGCTCTCGGTCATCCTCGCGGTGATGAACCTCCTACCTATCCCAGTGCTCGATGGTGGCCACGTGATATTTACACTCTGGGAGCTAATCACAGGACATAAACCCAGCGAGAGATTTATGGTCATAGCCCAAAATATAGGTTTCTACCTGCTCATCGCGCTGATGATTTACGCCAATGGTAGCGACATACTTCGCCTGTTTAACTAACGACATAGTAGCGACAAAATGGCTAAGAGTAAGCGTATATTCTTCTGCACATCGTGTGGCAATGAGCTATCGCAATGGATGGGCCGCTGCCCTGCCTGCAACGAGTGGGACACCATAAAGGAGCAGGTGGTGGCTACGGGCAAGTCAACGTTACGCGCTGTGCGCAACACACCACGCCGCGAACCACGCCTTATTCAGGAGATAACAACGGCCGACACTCGACGCATAAATACGGGCATCAAGGAGGTAAACCGCGTCTTGGGGGGCGGCATCATCCCTGGCTCGCTGATACTCCTCGGTGGTGAGCCAGGCATCGGCAAGTCGACACTGATGCTTCAGATAGCCCTCACGGATAATGGTCTTAAGACACTCTACGTCTCGGGCGAGGAGTCCGAGGAGCAGATTAAGATGCGTGCCGAGCGTATAGGTATAGCAAACAAGGCGTGCCACGTACTCACCGAGACCCACCTTGAGGATATCACCACCTTCATCGAGGAGGAGCGTCCCGACATCGTCATCATAGACTCGATACAGACGCTCTATAGCGAGTATGCCGAGTCGTCACCAGGCAGCCTCACACAGATACGCAGCTGCACGACACAGCTTTTGGGTGTAGCCAAGCAGCTCGGCATAGCTATCTTCATCATCGGCCACATTACCAAGGATGGCACCATCGCAGGACCCAAGATTTTGGAGCATATCGTAGATGTGGTGCTACAATTCGAGGGCGACAACAACCTTATGTACCGCATCCTGCGCAGCCATAAGAACCGCTTTGGCTCGACCAACGAGATAGGCGTATTCGAGATGTACGAGGCAGGCCTAAGAGAGATAGATAGCCCCTCGGAGCTGCTTACAACCAATGCACGTATGCCACTATGTGGCTGTGTTACGGGAGCGTCGATAGATGGCCTTCGCCCCTACCTTATAGAGGTGCAGGCACTGGTGAGCAACGCTACATACGGCACACCACAACGCTCGGCAACGGGGTTTGACCAGCGACGCATGAACATACTGCTTGCGGTGCTTGAGAAGCGCGTGGGTATGAACCTACACCAGAAGGATGCCTTCCTCAATGTTGCAGGAGGCTTTAAGATTGCCGATACGGGCATGGATTTGGCCGTTGCGGGGGCCATAATGTCGTCATACTACGACTGTCAGCCTAAGGCCAGCACTTGCTGTGCTGGTGAGATAGGACTCTCGGGCGAGATACGCCCTGCGCCACGCACCGAGCAGCGCATTGCCGAGGCTGAGAGGCTTGGCTTTAAGCGCATCTTGGTATCGGAGTATGTCGAGCTACCAGCGCAGCGCACCTGGAACATCGCCATCGTCAGGGTCGATAACATCGCCCAACTACCACGCCTGCTGTTCGAGCGTGAGTAAACCGTTGACACATTAAATTAGTGGGGTGGCTAAAATATGTAGCCACCCCACTTTTACACTATTATTGACTATCGCGCCATGGATGCGGAACAACGACTGGTGGATGCGTAGGGACGAAGTGTTCTACGCTATCGCTCTCGGGCCGCTTATCGCCATCGTTGTCTACCCTATTATCTACCCCTCGGCTTGCCGCACACGAACAGAAGTATGTTAGCGATAGCAGAATCGCTGCTACCGCCAACATAGAGCGCACTATCCTTTGCCTATTTAGCATCTTTCCACGACTTATTAACGATTACTGGAGGATGCGTAGGAGTGTAGTTCGTTGGTCTATAGACCATTGCACGTGCCGCTGAAGTCGTGCGGTTACGAGCATCCCACTCAACGAACTCCTCATAATCGTACTCCCACTCTGGGCCGTATGCCAACTTGTGAATACGGTAGTATATAGCCTCACGCGATGGGGCATTAAAGCTACCAACATTGTAGCGCATAATAGAGTCTTCGGTGGGTCGCCATACGCCTGTCCAATATGTCATACCGCCCTCGTAAGCTCCGAGGCCCTCGTTGGCATAGCGTGTGTCGTTGATGAAGTTACTCCAGCGTATTGCCGTTGGGTCGCCCGTAAAGTCGATATTCTTCCACCAACCCCACTCATTCTGCTGCTTCTGCGTCTCTGCCGCGCTGCTGCTTGGTACTTCTCCATACGCCTCATAGGCATACTCATCGGCAAGCTTTGCAAAGCCGTGACCACACGCCTCGTGATGGAGGAGTGCCGAGAATGATTCTGTGCCCGACTCACTTGAGCCCAATGGGAAGTAGGCGATTGATGGTCCCTCACTATAATCGGATAGAATATCTGTTGGATAGTACATAAAGCAAGTACCAGCATACTTTCTTGAGTTCATTATCACTATAAATAGCGTATTATCAATACTTACATCGGGCAAGAGACTTTGGGCATACTCGAAGCATCTATTGTCATCGCCATAGACATAAGTACCCCCACCGAAGTTGGTACTGAGAGCCGACTGCTTACCATAGAAATACTCGCCATGTTTCGACACCGTAGTTATCGCATAGACATTGAACAACTCCTTAAACGACTTATATGGTTCGATAGTGAACAACTGGCTGTATGCATAGTCGGCATCACGGTCAAAATCGCCATTTTTCACCTGAACATCATTATATGTATCGCCCAGTATCACCACATTAATACCCAGACCCTGCGAAGCCTCCTGTAAAACACGAATAGTACCATCTGCCGAGTAGTCCTCAGAGGCGTAATACTCTTTAACATCGCCACGTCCCAACTCCTCATATAGGAATGTTTCGAAATTAACAATATCCTTATTCACCAAGAATTGAGTATGCCATAAGATTCTTCCCGTACTATCGACCAAGGCGTAAGATGGGAAGATACGAGAGAGTTCAAAACCAGTTCTGAAACTTCTCCAAGGAATATCCATAGACTCGACATAATAACTATAATCGGCTTCGTCGGAGATAAATGAGCCTACAAAACCTAATCCATAATCCTTATACCTCTCATATAGGTTCTTTAGATAATTTGTTGGTTCATTTCCATTCCATGTTACCCACTGGTACACCATTGTGTACTTGTGCGAAGCATACTCTTCTGTTAAGTTCCAAGGCTCACCATCCATATCTATCTTTTCACCCAACGGGGCATATATCTCACAATCTTCGAGCTCGAACTTGTTACCTGGGAGTATCTCTTTCCAATTATCCTTAAAAAGCTCGGATTCAAGCAAACTCTCTGGAAGTGGGCCTACCATATTGCAATTTATCACGCTTATAGAATGTAGCTTTGATAGATTCATTACCTCAGATGGGAAGGTAGCTCCCTCCAAATTCCAATTTAAATCTAATTGGAGAATCTCCAACTCAGATAAGTCTCCTATGCGTGGAGAGATAGTTCCTGATAGGTTGTTTCTCGATAATGATAGAATGGTGCATCTACCCTGCTCATTTGTATGTACACCATCCCACTTGCTGATAGGCTCGTCGCTACACCAATTATTGTTCCTCTCCCACTGATCGCCATTTGCAGCCTTATATATCTCAATAAGTGCCTCGCGGTCAATATCACTACCTGTCTCTTCGTATTCAAATTGCGCCATACTCTTAACACCCGAGCGCACAATGGTAATAGACCTATTTGTCGACTTGGTCATATACGAGCCATCCTCACAATAGATTGTTACAGTGAAACCATTCTCGTATGTCACAGCAGGCAGCATAAACCAAAACGCTGTAGCCTCAGTTTTCGAGAGCTGTACAGGCTCCGAACAGATAAGCTTTATCTCTCTATTAGTCTCATCTCCTGCATCCGACATAGCAATCGTAGGTACATCCGAAAGCGATATATTACACGTACCGCTTATATAATCCACGCTATTGCTCTTGAGCACAACACGCTTTACTACCTTATCACCTAACACCTTTATTCTCAAGGCTCCCAACACGTTTACAAACGATAGCTCGGCATCCTCTGTCGTCTCAGTACAGGCAACCATAAGGTTAGCACCAGTACCAAAGCTATTAGGCTTGTAATATTGCCTTGGTGGAAGGTATGTAGATATACCCTCAGGACCATACTTTAGGCTGTCGCAATATGGGTAAACGGCGATATTACGAGATAAAATATCTCCACCATCTTCTGCTTTGGCCGACATCGATAGCGTCGCAACGCCCGTCCCGACACCGTCGGTGACGTTATACTTCGATGCAATATCTACACCATCAAATATAGCCACCTCATCAGCCTCTTCCCAAACAACAGAGAGCTCCTCGGTTATAGATGTACGTGTTTGGCTATCCGCTTGTGGCGCAGTAGCCAAAAACTCCCTACCACTATCTATGTTAGTGTTACTTGTGTAAGTTATCTCTATGTCGTTGATACACGACAATAGCGATGATACCATACACAAAACTACGATTTTCGCGTATTTATATATATTCCGTTTCATAACTGCTACTCTTTATAAAGTTACTACCACTCCTCTTCGCCCTCATCAGTAAAGTCCTCATTGCCCGATCCGCTACCTGTCTCATTGGCCTTTATCAACGAGACATACTCCTGCCAATCGGTAGCCTGAAGATATAGCTCCTTAGACTCTACTGGGACATAAATCGAAACATTGTCGTTGAGGACGAACGCTCCCTTTTCCAATGTTGCAGGAGTCGTAGAGCTAAAGAATAGATTTCTTATGTTTTGTCCATCAATAGCATTAGCTCTAAAATTGGCGACACTCTTCGGGAAGGATATATCTGTCACATCTGAGTATTTAAAGACGTGCGGTGCTACGGTCTGTACCGTTGTAGTTACCGTATATTTTGATACGTTAGGTAGAATAGCTACCAACATACCATCTACGATGAGTGAGTCCCCATTATATGAGGCATATTTACCCTTGAAGCTTGACAATACACCTCCCGAGAATGTTCCAGGTTGGATATCGGTGATATTTTGTGGCACCTCAAATGTTGTCAACCCTGCGGGAGCATAGGCCATAAGTTTAGTATCATCGACCAATAGTTTTCCATCTAATGAGGCATAAGCTCCCGAGAAACTAATCAATTTCGTACATCCCGCAAATGCTCCATTACCGATAGATGCTACGCTCTGAGGAAGGCTAATGCCTGTAATATTAGTATTAGCAAACGCAAAGTCGCCCACACGCTCTAATGACGAAGGAAGTAGGATATCCTGTAATTTAGCACATTCTGCAAAAGCCTCATCCTCAACATCTTTAAGCGAGCTAAATAGTAATAGCTCTCTAAAAGACTCTATATCCTCATTACACCTTGGTAACGAAGTTATCGTATTTGCCTCATCTAAAGAGAACTCTAAATCTCCGTTTGCATCCCAGTTGTTGATGCAATATTGTTTTGCCTCAGGGTCTTTAAAGTTTATATTTGGATTCTCCCCATCACGAATAACCGTTGTCCAAGAGTCAGCTGATATGTACCCACCAATATCTTCACTAAGATAGATAGCAACCATAGATGCGCTATTACTTGTAGATACTCCCCTTATACCTTTAGAGGCTCTTAAATCAAGAGTGGTTAGATTATTGCTAACACAATAAATATATTCAAGCTTTGTGTTGTTAGTTAAGTCGAGTGATGTAAGAGCATTACCACTACATTGTATGTAAGTCAACTCGGTACAATCAGAGAGGTCCAACGAAGAGATGTTTGCAGACTCGCACATCAACCTTTCCAATGCAACACACCCCTCTAAGTTTAACTCCTCCATCCACGACATATAAGTTCTTAGCTCCTTTAGCTTACTATGTCCACGCATATCCAACGAAACAATATCATTTAGGCAGACATCAACAAACTCCAGCTCAAGATTCGACGATAGGTCCAGCTCACTTAGTGCTCCTGAACAGATAAATGTCTTAAGCTTCTTATTCTGGGTAAGAGAGATACTACTAAAGTAATTACTTCCACAATCTAAATACTCCAACTCCTTGTTTTGCGAAACATCCAACCCTCTAAGATGGTTCGAGTGACATATCAGGGTCTTTAGCTTCACATTTGCCGACACATCTAACTCTTCGACACTGTATAACTCCCAACCGCGATCAGTCCATCCTGGTCCACTACACTTTAAATACTCCAAATTCTTAAAATGCTCGATACCAGCCAACGACACTAATTGACTATTGTAGATATCGATACTCACTACGTCCAACGCCTCGCTCATCGACACTCCACCGTCAGCATTTGCGTCAAAGTTCTCGATACAGTAGGTCTCAAACACCTTATCATCAAAGGTGATATATTCAATCTTAGGCTGCTCGATAGTATATTCAACGTATATATCAGAATCCTTTGCCTTAATCTTTACCTCCGCACTACGATACGCTGTCTTATTCGGAGCAACCTTCAATGTAACACTATTTTTCTCCATTGCGCGAGTATCGGGAACTACTGATATCCAACTCTGTGCCTCTTCTGGGATGACTACCTCGCACTCTACATTTGACAAAAACTCCAAGGCTACCTCACCACCCTCAGCTGCAACCTGCTTGGTGGCACTATCCTCAACTATCAAACCTGCCGCCTCGAATGTGATGCTACGCATAATAACCTTATCGCCATTCGACACAAATACAATCACCTTGCTATACTCATCAAGCGTAGCACCTGTAGCAATATGAATCTTGCCTGTCAGGCCACTCTCATCATCATAGGCCACCTTAGCCTTAATATCTGCCGACGAGGTAACCTCTACGGTTACTCTATCGGTAACACTCGTAACAGTATAGCCAATCTGGCGAGTTGCGTTAGGCGACATAACCAACAAATCGCTCTCCGCAAACTCAATGCTCAGTGCTAAACTCTTTGGGATAGTAATCACCGTTCCATCCGCAAGCGTAAAATATACATTTTCAACATCTTCGGTAACACTCTTAAAGAATGAGTCACCATCTGCTCCATCTGTACCATTAGAGCCATCATTGCCATCTTCGCCAGTAGCCTTGCCAAGCTCCGTCCACGATGCACCTTCGTCATAAGAGATATACCAATAGCCATCTTCAATTTTGAGCTGTGGGGTGACACCATCTTTACCGTCTGCACCATCGGCTCCATCCTTACCGTCTGCACCATTGATACCATCATTACCGTCGGCACCATCTGCACCATCCTTACCGTCGGCTCCATCAGCTCCATCCTTACCATCTGCACCATTGATACCATCCTTGCCGTCTGCTCCATCCTTACCATCTGCTCCGTCGGCTCCATCAGCTCCATCTTTACCGTCTGCACCATTGATACCATCCTTGCCGTCGGCTCCATCCTTACCATCTGCTCCGTCGGCTCCATCGGCTCCATCCTTGCCATCTGTACCCTGTGCCTTAATCTTGTTGCCATTGTCGTCGAGAAGCCACTCGCCATCCAATGTCCAGTAGTAGATGCCGTCGCTATCCTGCTTAACTCCAATAGTTGGAACATAGCCACCATCCTTGCCATCGGCTCCATCCTTGCCATCGGCTCCATCCTTGCCATCAGCTCCATCCTTGCCATCTTTGCCATCCTCACCGTGATAGATGGTAATAGGCTCCGACTTAGTAAAGGTGATGGTATAACCAATAGTCTTGCCACCCTCGGTAATAGGCGTAACGCCTGTGACGTAATCGTTGTTCTGAAGAGCATCAACAAGCGTCTGCAACGCTGTAATGTTGGTATTCATCTGCCTGCACAACTCCTCGAGTTTTGCAATGCGACCTTCGTGGTCCTGGAGCTTATCCCATACAGCAGTATCATCGTAGCTGCACGACGATACGACCATTGCTACCACGAGGGCAAGAAAGATTGATAAACGTTTCATATCGCTTAGTATTTGGGTTATGTCGACTTGATGATAAATATATCAACTTTACAAAGTTAAACATTATTACCGAAATAATCAACACTTTGCAGAGATATTGACACTTATAAGCCGATAAAAAATAGTATTATAAAATAGAAAAATGTTGTATTTTCCGAATTATTTATCTATTTTTGTAGTAGCAAATAGTAAGACAACGTATGATAAATAGAGTTAAAGCGATATGGAACTTCTACATCGAGGGGTTCAGAGAGATGACCTGGGGAAGGCAACTATGGTGGTTGATACTCCTCAAAGTCGTCATCCTATTTGTGCTGCTGCGAGGCTTCTTCTTTCGCCCAACACTGGCAGGCAAGAGCGAGGAGCAACGCATAGAGTACATCGGAGAACAATTAACAAAAAATCAAACTAATAACCTAAATCAAAACTAATTACTATGGTAGAGACAGCATTAGTAGATTGGTCGAGGATGCAGTTTGCACTTACGGCTGGTTACCATTGGCTCTTTGTGCCGCTAACGTTGGGATTAGCGGTGATTATGGCCACTATGGAGTCTATCTACGTGGCTACGGGCGACGAGTTCTGGAAGCGTACAGCGAAGTTCTGGATGAAGATATTCGCCATCAACTTCGCAGTGGGCATAGCCACAGGTATTATCCTTGAGTTCGAGTTCGGAACAAACTGGAGCAACTACTCGTGGTTCGTGGGCGACATATTCGGTGCGCCATTAGCCATCGAGGGCATCTTCGCCTTCTTTATGGAGGCTACATTCTTTGCTGTGATGTTCTTCGGCTGGGAGAAGGTGAGCAAGCGTTTCCACTTGGCCGCCACGTGGCTCACAGGCATTGGCGCAGCAATATCGGCAGTATGGATTCTTGTGGCTAACTCGTGGATGCAGAACCCCGTAGGCATGGAGTTCAACCCCGACACTGTACGCCACGAGATGGTCGACTTCTGGGCCTTAGTACTCAACCCTGTAGCGATATCGAAGTTCTTCCACTCGGTATTTAGCGGCTGGATGACGGGCGCGATATTCGTCATAGGCATCAGCTGTTGGTATCTAATCAAGGGCCGCGAGAGGCGTTTTGCACTATCGAGCATCCGCGTAGCAGCCATAGTGGGTATCTTCGGCACCTTAGCGGTGATGTTTAGTGGCGATAGCTCGGGCGTACACGCCGCAAAGTATCAGCCTATGAAACTCGCAGCAGCCGAAGGCCTTGAGGATGGTGGTCCACGTGCTCCATTCTCAATAGTTCCAGGTGTTGAGATTCCAGGCATGCTCTCGATACTCGCCACGCACGACATCGATGGCTATGTGCCTGGCATAAACAACATCCTCGATGGCTACACCACACCCGAAGGCGAGCGTATGCTCTCGGCCGATGAGAAGATTGAGCGCGGTAAGGTGGCCCTCGAAGCCTTTGCTACGTATCGCGAGCTCAAGGAGAGCGACCCCGAGGCTGCGGCACTTGCACGACAGACCCTCGACGAGAATATCGAATACTTCGGCTATGGATATATCGACTCTAAGGAGGAGCTTGTACCCCCCGTACCACTCGTATACTGGGCATTCCGCACTATGGTCTACCTCGGAGGCTTCCTCCTTATGCTTATGTTTGTAGTGCTGTGGGCCGAGCGTCGCAAGCGTCTTGCCGATATGCGTTGGCTGCTGTGGGTAGCTCTGCTCTCGATACCCCTGGTATACATTGCTGGTCAGGCAGGATGGATTGTTGCCGAGGTGGGTCGTCAGCCCTGGGTTATCGATGGTCTACTACCTGTCAAGGCGGCTGTATCGAGCGTCAGCGTAGCTGCTGTGCAGACAACATTCTGGCTCTTTGTTGCCATCTTCACACTCTTCCTCGTTATTGAGATACGCATTATGATTAAGGCCATTAAGCAGGGCCCAAATATTGAAATCGAATAAACTTTGCAACGATGATAACCTACGAATTTTTACAAAACTACTGGTGGTTTCTCATAGCCCTGTTAGGTGGCTTGCTCGTATTTCTACTCTTCGTACAGGGTGGCAATGCGCTGATATTCCTCGCTGGTAAGCTTGAGTCGGAGCGTCAGCTGATAGTAAACTCTACGGGACGTAAGTGGGAGCTTACGTTCACCACGCTTGTAACCTTTGGTGGAGCCTTCTTTGCCTCGTTTCCACTATTCTACAGCACAAGCTTCGGTGGGGCATACTGGGTATGGATTCTGATACTTATAACCTTTGTCTTTCAGGCCGTCTCATACGAGTTCCAGAGCAAGGCTGGCAACCTACTCGGCAAGCGCACGTTCCGCATCTTCCTGACGCTAAATGGATGCCTTGCACCACTGCTTATAGGCACTGCCGTAGGCACATTCTTCACAGGCTCGGACTTTACGGTCAACAAGAGTGCCGTAGGCGATATCGCCTCGCCCGTTATTAGCCGTTGGGGCAACGAGTGGCACGGCTTGGAGGCCGTAGCCAACCCCTTCAACGTCGAGTTCGGACTTATGGTGATGACCCTCGCAATATCATTAGGCGCGCTATACCTTATTAATAATATAGAGGACGATAAGCTTGCGTCGCAGCTACGCCGCAGCTTGGCACTATTCTTTGGCCTCTTCCTGCTTCTCTTTGTTGTAGTGTGCTACCACCTAATCACTATGGAGGGCTTTGCGGTAGATGGCTCGGGCGAAATATATATGCAGCAGGGCAAGTATTTTACCAACCTTATAGAGATGCCTGCGGTGCTTACACTGCTACTCGCAGGTGCTGTGCTGCTCGTTACGGGTATCGTAGCTACGCTCCTTCGCAAAGGGTTTAGACGCGGCATATGGCTTGCAGGCCCAGGCACCATATTTGCGGTTATGGCACTCTTTATGGTTGTGGGTTACAACAATACGGCCTACTACCCCTCGAATGTAGACTTAGCCTCGTCGCTCACCTTGGCCAATAGCTCGTCGAGTGAGTTTACGCTGCGCACTATGGCCGTTGTGTCGCTCATCATCCCATTTGTAGTGGCCTACATAGCCTACTTCTGGCGACAGATGGATAAGAAGTCACTCACGACCGAGGAGTTAGAAAAGGGCGAAAAATATTAATATTAACATAGTTAATATTAATATTAATCATATCTACAATCCCCCTAAATCCCCCTTTGATAAGGGGGACTTTTTCGTTGATGATGACAGGGGAACAGACACGTTGTAACTAATATTAATCATACCTACAATCCCCCTACCCCCCCCATTTTATAAGGGGGACTTTTTCGTTTATGATGATGGGGAGAGCAGACACGTTGTAATTAATATTAATCATACCTACAATCCCCCTAAATCCCCCTTTGACCTTCGGTCTTCCTCCTTCGCACCTCGGCATAGAAAATAAATTTACTCTGCGCTCGGTTTGTCGTCAGCTGATAAGGGGGACTTTTTCGTTTACGATGATGAAGAGAGCAGACACATATCGCAACCCGTGTATGGTGTAGTTAGATCATACGGTTATTACGAATATAATCACCATCTTAGGTTAGGATCTTGATTTTTAGTCACAAACAATCTACAAAAATCAGAAAATCGTTCTATATAAAGTTTATGCGTTCTCTTAATTTACCTACCAAGTCTGGTGCTATATAAACTGCCAAACACCAAGCCACCTGACCTGCTGCAAACAACAGCACAAGCTTAGCTGTTGTGACTTGCATTGCAACATTATCGTCAATAATGGTGTAGTACTCAAACATTGGCGTAAAGGCACTTACCACAAGCATCATAGCTTCAGAGAATCGAAATCTTATAGTCAGACCGAAATGTTTCCAGAAGAGAGGGATAAGCACGATGTTAAGTGCCAACATTGCCAATGAGATATAGAGCGATATACTCTTTAATGGTATCTCTGCCCCCACATTTTCAAAGATAAAATATGTGCAAAGTACCACAGCAACTATCTGGTAAATTGAAATCAACACATTCTGTTTCATAGTCAGTTAATTCCTTCAAGATAGATATTTTGTATAAATCAAGATGTACTATTCTAAAATATAATAAAGTCCAGGACGCTGAGAAGCTATATGCTCGATAATGCTGTTCTCCAAGTCTAATTCTGATATAGTTAAGTCACCGATTCTATATGATGTTTGTCCGTTAACAACTTCTAATGTAATATCTGTTATGATACCTTTAACAACAGATACAGCACTCGCTACACCCGATGCTATCAACATTTCTTTCCAAAACATTGTGCCATAATACCATCCTGCATTATAAAATGCTCTTGCTAATGCCCAACCATCAGCTCGGGCAATTCTCCACAAATATCGCTTAATGGTAGATGAGTCTACTCCCATTGCTTCTGCCCAAGCATTTGCATTTTCATTCCAATATGACTTGGAATCAAGAATAATATCAAATGTTGCAGTCATAAGGGTATTTTCATACTCGTTACCTGTTCCATGCATACTCATAGCTATACTCGAGTCGGTATGGTGTCGATACGGAGAACGAATGCATTGAGCCAACCTGTTTGAAATTGGTCTGAGCGTATAACAATGGACTATAAGTAAAAAAGATTAGTCCAATGAATATAATTCTGATTAGATGCTTCATAATCATCTTAATCCTGTTCCACCTTTATAACGTGTTCTTTTGGTCCTGAATGCAGTTCAATCCATAATGTGCGAGGCTCGTTATTCGGATTAGGCTGGGCTATAATCTTTAACTCTTCGTTTAGAGTTGGATACGACTGATATTCTACCCTTAACCACTCTAATTCACAATAGCCTGTTCCATCCTCGTCCGTGCGCATCATTCCCTCATTGGCGGTATTATAATCGATAACTAATGCAGAAATAAATGTTTTGCTTTTATCAGTAGTTACAATTTTTTCTCCGCCATCCTTCGTGAAATTTACGGATTGAGGATAGCCCATATCTACCTCTTCAAACCCCCAGCAAGACATGAATAAGATAGACATTACGCATAATGTAAAATTAAATAAGTACTTCATATGTATTATAAATTTTGTAGTTTAAGGCTGCCTACTCTATAAGCTTTTCAGCATCCGCTCCTTTGGTCAATTTGGTCTGAACTTATATTACCGGTTATTATAAGTTTCCATTTTTCCCCAAGAGGGGAGATGTTTAATATATCCACATATAGAATTTTCTTTTATTAGTTGATTATGTTCTTTTGCTTGTTTATAAAACTCATCAGTAGGTTTTATAAAAATAGCACTCCCTTTTACCACATTGCTCTGAGCAATAGCTGCACTCATAGAATAAATACTAAATAGTACGACTAATAAAAACTGTTTCATATCAAAATAAAATTCAATACAGCTACTAAAAAGGGATAGCCGCAAAAATACGGTTATCCCTAAAGTATTACACAAAGCGACAATACACCCCAAAAGCGAGCTGCATGGTGGATGCCTCATATGGTTATATTCACTTTATGTTTCACAGGCGCAGAGATGGTTTAAAAAACTTAATTTGCAAAACTGAACTATTTTTGACAATTTTTTAAAAAATTCTGCGCTCTATAGTATCCACGACGGCACACACCAACACCTACTTCTCCACCTCGCCTTTCCACGATATGATGCCATCCGATAGCTCCGTAACCTCCAAGCCACAGCCTACCATATGCTCGGCAGCCTCTTTGCTTCTGCGACCACCACGACAATATACCGCTACGGGGCGCGACTTATCCAACTGGGCAACCTTTGCTGCGAACTCCTCGCCATCGATATCTATGTTCACTGCGCCGGGAATGTGTCCCTCGCTGAACTCCTCAGGTGTTCGTGTGTCGATAATCAGCACCTGCTCGTTCTCAATCACCTCGGCAAAGCGTGTTGCATCTACCGAATCAAAACCTTTAGTTGCCTTTGAATTATTGCATCCAGCCATTATTGTTGCTGCAAATAGAATATACAAAATAGTCTTCATAATTTTATCTTTTAATGTTTTACGCCGTACAAAGATAACACCACACTATCTGTCTGCCAAATTTTATAAACAAAATTTATATCGAAAGTTTTTATACAACTATTTGTATCTCTTATATCACATCATATAGCTTTGACTCTCTGATTTCAGTGAATTATACTTTTTCGATACTTCAGTGGTATATTTTCAAACCCTATTTTTACAAAAAAAAATCGAAAAAACATAATCCAAGGACTTTTATAATAAAATAGTTTTAAATTATTGGCGCATAAATAACCAATCGACTAATATCTGATTATCAATTATTTAGATATAAACCTAAAAATTAAGTTGCTATTTTTTTTGAATTTTTTTTGAAAAGTTTCTATATTGTATAAAAAACTATACGACATGAAACACAACTTAACATTTGAAGATTTGGAGGGTGCGTTGATATTTATCTCCTTTGACACTATAGATGAGGATGGCGTTGTCGAGCGTGAAACCCTCGCCTACACCTATGCCAATGGCAAGCTCACTTACTACACCCTCGATGCCGATGGTGTTCTCTTCGATGCGTCGTTTAACCCTGATGATTACGAGATTGCGAAGGTTACAACCTACGACTACGCCACCGCAAATTATGACGATGCCACCGCATTGGTAAAGGATATACTCAAAAATGAGGGCCTAGAGATTATCAAAGAGGCACCCTACAACGAGTGGGAGATTGTGGATAATAAGGTCGATATCGTGGTCTATAATGCAAGGCGACAAAAGGTTGCCGAGCATAGCTGGAAGAGTATAGCGAATAAGAAGGCCGCACCAGAGGTGCAAGAGATGACCAAGAAGGAGTTCAGGAGGTCCTTGGAAGCGGAAGTGGAGGCCGAAGAGCACAATTTCCGCCGTGATCGTCGCCGATTAGGTCTCTATATCCTGCTACTCATTGCATTGTGCGCACTATTTGCTTGGTTGGCTTGGCGTGATGGCTTCACTACGCTCGGCATTTGGATTGTGGCCACACTCTCGGGACTCTATATTACACAGATTGTGTGGTGCAACTTTGGTAGAGCACCACTCGGAGTGAACAAAGTCATGGATTGCCGAGTTAAAGGTCGCCCGTGGATAAATGGAGGTTTTATTGTAGCAATCGTTTTTGCCCTTCTCAATTGTTTTTTTGACGGAATGAACCTCGCCTCGTCCATATTGCTCGGAGAGATAATAGGCATTGGTGTAACCTTTGGTTGGAGAGTTGTGAGTGGTCCGCATGAGAAATACCCTTGGATGGCGAAGATGATCCCTAGTTGGCACGACACCATAGAGAGGTTTGACCGCAAATGGAATCGCAAAGCAATAAGAGACTTTTATGTCGAGATATTTAAGCGTATGTTTAGGTTGGACTAATTGATATTTTACTAATTAATTTTTAGATTTACAGAGTGTATTCTCTAAAAATAGAGTAACGCCTAAAAAACTAATTGATATGAGACTAATTATTAGAAAGGAGTGTCGTGTTTATACAACACCAGAAATTATGGAGAGGGATTATCCTGAATTGTGGGAGCGAGTATGTAAACAAGAGGCTCGTTTGAGGAATATCCAATACGAGATAGTAAAAGTTATGTCCGAGTGGAAAAAGCGTTTAGTAAATAGCGTAGAGGAACTTGCAAAATCTCGTGAAGCGCAACTCGATTTACAATACTATCTCACCTTGCATGCATTGTATCTTTTTGCACATAAAGTATGGCGCACTCTATATGGGTTATGCGATAAATTAACAAACTCCCCTCAAGGCGAGGATTGTGACTCGGAAGCTTATTTGAACGACCTTCTGAGCAAGTTAGAGGATGCAAGTTTGGAGGATTTGCTCAATTCAGATGATGAGGATGTGTTGATTAGTTTGGCAAAGATTGTTGAGCCTATAACCTACGATGTAGTGGATGTTGTGGGCTGTTGGTCATTGAGAGATATTACGAGGGGGAATAGATACAATCCCAATTTGCACCATCCAGACTTGTTGACATCGGCACTGTCTGCCGAGGACTTTGCGGAGGTAAATATCGGCAAGATAGCTGCAGACGACAAAATGAGCCGAGTATACTAATCATAATTTAACTATACTCATCATTACTCCAGGGGAACCACCGAAATTAACTATAGAAAAGAAGACGAAAACAAAGAAATAGATCGCTATGGCACAATTTGAAATTAAGGATGGCGTTGCTATTATTCCCGAGGGAGTTGTAACAATCGGACACGGAGCATTCTCACGATGCGAGGAGTTGCAAAGTGTCGTTATCCCCGAGGGCGTGGTGGATATCGACTATGGGGCATTTGCTATGTGCTATGCCTTGCGGAGTATCGCCTTTCCCTTATCGCTACGACGCATCGCCCACAATGCCATAGCACTATGCAAATCGCTCGAGGAGATAATATTTAATGGGCGTATCGAGGTTGAGGAGGGCTGTTATCTATTATCGCGCATCAACGAGTATGGCAATCTCAAAGCCATCCGCGTACCTACCGAGGATGTAGAGTTTTATAAGTCGCATCTGCCCGAGAGTGTGCGTGATTTTGTTGTAGAGGTAAAATAGGTGATAAATATGGATAACCAATTTGAAATTAACCACTTTGCAGTGGAAGGAGAGGCTGCAAAGCGAGTCTATGAAATTTTCAAGGGGTCGCACTTCGTAAAGAGCCATAATACGTTGGACCTCAATACGCAGATTGAGTTCGACTATGTCGATGGCGTTTTGCGCATCGAGGAGTATACCGAAGCAAACTCGTTGGTGGCGGAGTTGCTTGACTTCTTTGTGGGTTGTGACAACTTCTACTTCCTCACCGAGTATGGCAAGGATGGTAAGGTGCAGGGCTACGATACAAACGATGATGAAGGTAAATACTTCACAGTCCCATCAAAAACGATTTAACGACCTAATAAGATAGACTATGAGCACACTTTGGGGAGTAAATAAGTTTGCAATCGAGGGCGAGAATGCCCGTAAAGTATATGAGGCGGTAAAGGAGTCGCACGACTACAAAACCTATCCAGAGAGCCTTAAAATGGAGCTCCGAGAGGGCGTTTTATTTATCGAGGAGGAGTGGTCGGATTATCCTCTCTTTGGCGACTTTGTGTTACCATTCCTCGTGGGCGATGAATACTACTATCTCTCGCTGTGGGGCGAGGACGATTTGTGGAAGACAAACGACAAGGAGGGTAAATATTTTACTATACCGACAACGAACTAAAAAAAATATAATACTATGGGGAGTTTTGGACTCAGCACTATGGTAGTTGAAGGCGCAAATGCAAAGAAAGTCTATGATTTTCTACTTGAAATAGCGAGAAACACCCCATTCAAGTATGAAATTAAGCCGTTGCGTATTGGCGATAAAGAGTGCGAAAGTTATCTTGCTTGTTAGCGAAGCTGAGGATAGTGAGGATGGAGCACTGATCGAGTCCATCGACTATCTAGACAAAGAGTTTCGTAATTTAGTCAAAGAGATTGCAAACGACGAAACATTACAATTGTCGGATAGATTTGAGTATTGGATTTTTCGCATATTTGAAAGAAAATTAAACCTAAAACTATAAGATAATGGACACATTAGAATTTAACACCAAGATTAAGGAGCTCGAAAATCAACTTAAAGAATTATT
>SUZV01000003.1 GCA_015059715.1 Rikenellaceae bacterium
GGTTGAAGAGGGCACTACAGTTGTTATCGAGGACAACTCTAATAATCAGAGTGGTAAGGTAGAGGCTGGCACAGATGCAGGTTTCGAGAATAACGGTACTATTAACATCGAGGGTGGTACTATCGGTGAGGGTGCTATCGAGAATAATGGCACTGTAAACGTAAATGGTGGTACTATCGAGGAGGATGCTATCGATCACAACGAGAATGCAACCATAGGCCAGTATGTTTACACTGTCGCTGAGCTTCAGGCTGCTATTGACGCTGCCAAGGATACGGCTACTGAGACAGGCTTGAACAAGATTGAGATCGGCTTCGGTGCTGATATCGAGGGTGACGTAGATGTGTACATTGCACAGAAGGAGGGCGTTAACCTTACTATTAATGGTCGTGGTTTCAAGTTCAATCGTGGTTTCATCGTTGATGGTCAAAATAGAGCGACTGGTACTGACACAGTACTTATCACCAATATCAACTTCTACACCGAAGAGAACACAGCGTTGACATTTGTATCTTTACCAGGAACATACAACGGCTTAAAAGAGCGTTATTCACACAACGTAACTATTGATGGTTGTACATTTGCTGCTGCTACTCTCTCAGAGAATGTTGGTGCTATCAACGCTCAGAAGACCTATCACCTCGCAGTTAAGAATTGTACTGCTACAAACCTCCACTCACTCCTTCAGGTTCAGAGCTGCGACAACGATGTTACAGTAGAGAACGTAAAGGTTGTGAACTGTAAGAGCGGTATCTCTGTAGGTAACACCAAGACTACCAAGATTACTAATGCACAGATTGCTGCTCAGAAGTATGGTGTTCGCCTTGATGGCGCAGGAGAGCGCAAGGTAGAGGTTACTATTGCACGTAGCTCGATTGAGGCTTACGCTCCAGTCGTAGCTCGTAAAGTTACTGCTGGTTGCGATGTTAAGGTTGACGTTACTGGCACAACCCTAAAGAATATCGATGGCCTCTATGACATTGTTATCGCTGGTAACAAGGATTATGAGGATGGCAATATTACTCCTACTACCCCAGAGGGTACTTGGGAGGTAGTTGGCGCAGATAGCTATATAGTATTCCCAATTCCCACGCGATAAGTTCATCGAGACTGGTGCAGACCTAAAGAGTGCCCTTGAGGATGCTGGTGCTGCTAATGCTGGTAATACCACAGTTGTGCTTAAGAAGGATGCCGAGATTGATATGACAGATGTTGAGTGGACACCTATCTATGTAAATGGCTACCAGGGTGCCGACATCGTAACTCTTATTGGTAATGGTGCTACTCTTAAGAACCTTGACGCTCCTCTCTTCAAGGGAGGTTTTGCAGGTGGCTCTGGCATAGTAATTAAGGACCTTACAATCACAGAGTCAAAGGTAGTCAGCACAAACGAACAGGGTTCTGGTGCATTTATCGAGTGTGTAGACTCTATGGAGACTATTACACTTGACAACTGCCACTTTACAAACTCTACACTTAGCGGCTCACGCACTGGTGGTCTTGTTGGTTGGACCTCTGGTTATAGCAACGAGAACGATGGTCCAGTTAAGACTTATGTAACGATTAAGAACTGCTCTGTTGTAGGAGTAAAGATTAATGCTACTGGTTCTGCTGCTGCTATCAATGGCCACGCAGGTGCAAGTGATTGGACATACACAACTATCGAGAACTGTACTGTTAAGGATTGTACAATCAATTCAACTGATGATGGCGATTGGCATACAGGTGTTGTTGTAGGTACTGCAAACGTTGGTGAGGTAACTATCAACAACATTACCGAGAGCGGTAACACTCTTACTCAGACTGGCAAGGAGGCTCCTACTACTGGCTTCAAGCGTAACTACTACGGTCGTTTCGTTGGAGGTTCAACAGGTAAGCTCATCATTGACGGTTGCGCTATAGCAAATACCCAGGCAAGTCTTTTAACTGCATTGGATGATAAAGAGGTTGCGACTGTTTACTTGGGTGAGGGTAAGTATGTACCAAGCCTATATCCTGGTGATATCCCAACAAGAGAGTCATTGACCATTATCGGTGCTGGTGCAGATAAGACTCAGTTTGCGTACACAGGTACAAACTACGCAGGTCAATTTAGCCTCTCAGGTTTTGACAGCATCACAATCCGTGACTGCGAAGTTCTCAAGAGAGAGAATGTTAAGGAGTGGGGTATGATAGTATTCGGCTCAAGCAACAATGCTAATGGTGTTTACACCTTTGATAATTGTACATTCAACGGAGTAGGCACAACGGGTATCTATATCAACGAGAATGTATCTGGTGCTACCTACAACATCTTGAATTGCACATTCAATGGTGACTTTGGCAGCGAGGGTGCTATAAGCATCCAGAATAATGCCAATGTAGATCACATCGTAAAAGTATTGGGCTGTACATTCAACGAAGTTACAAGCAACAAGATCTATGTACACTATGCATACGATGGTTGGACATTGAATACAGACCTGACTGATGGTATTGTATGGGCTAACAAATAAGCCTCAGCAACAATCTAAACGTTATGCGCTCGGCCTAAAGGTCGAGCGCATACTTTATATATATAAGGAGAGTGGTACTTCTCTTAAATTATCTTGATGGTCCTATTGTCTTGATTTATTTAGGACGATAGGACATTAAGACAAATAAGACATTGGGACAAATAGGACATTAGGACAAATAGGACTTTAAGACGGTCGCGGACAATGATGATACTCGACCTCCTATCGTCTTATCGTCCTATCGTCTTATCGTCCCGATGAGTTCCGATGATAGTAGTCACGCCACCCCATAGGACCCCATTATTTTCGATGTTTTTCGATATTTGCCTTGATACGTGCCAGGCCTGCGCGAGGCATAGTAGTCGTGCCTGCAAGAGACTGAAACTCCTCCTCGGTCATCTGGAGCCACGCCCGAGCATCGAGCGTAGTGGGGTCAAACAGAGGGTCAAAGGCACTATTACTATGCTCCGAGGCGTGACAATTAAAGGGACACACACTCTGGCAAGCATCGCAGCCATATATCCACCCATCAAGCTCAATAGGCGTGTCGCACCCCTCGCGCTCGATAGTGCGGCACGAGATACACAGTCGCGTATCGATGCTCCTATCGTCGCGTATAGCCCCATTGGGGCAAGCATCGACACAGCGACGACAGCTACCACAGCCAACACCCACAAGAGGCTCATCGTAGCTATCTACCTTGTCGCTAATAACAAGCTCGCCAAGGTGAAACATAGAGCCATAACGCTGATTGACGACCAATGAGTTACGCCCTATCCACCCCAAGCCTGCTCGCACAGCAAGGCTCTTCTCGGCCAAAGGTGCCGAGTCGGTGAAGGCACGAAACTTAAGCCCCGAAGAGTACTCAGAGAGTTGCCGAGCAACAGCACCGAGCATCTCCTTTATAGTCAAATGATAATCACGCGCCAAGGCATAGGAGGCAACTTTAGTATTACACCCCTCAGCATAGCCACGACCATAGGGCGACAAGTACGAAACAGCACAAACAATAACACTATGCGCACCTTCGACCAAAAGCCGCGCGTCGAACCTCTTGTCCACATTGCGCTCAAGGTACGAAAGTGTCGAGTGACACCCCTCCAACAACCACGCACTGAATATATTACGCTCCGAGGGCATGGCATCGGCACGTACCACACCTACAAGGTCGAAACCTGCATCACGAGCAGCTTTTATTATAAAATTACGGGGTATCATTGCAAAATATTTGTGGCAAAATTAACAAATTTTAATAAATTATTGGTAACTTGCACCCGATTTGTTATAAATCGATAAACCTAAACATGTAAATTATGACTTTTAGCACACTTTACGAGATAGTCAAGCACAGCGTGGCTAAGTTCTCAGAGAAGATAGCATTCTCGATGCTGGGTGGCGAAGATGTATCGTACAAAGAGGTGGGCGAGCGAGTAACAAAGGTCCAGGAGATGCTCCTCGGTGCAGGCATAAGTGCAGGCGACAAGGTGGCAATACTCAGTAGCAGCATGCCCAACTGGGGCGTAGCATACTTCGCTGTGACAACAGCAGGCATGGTGGCTGTTCCTATCCTCCCAGACTTCACAGGCGCAGAACTCGACCTAATCATTGAGCACTCCGAGGCCAAGGCAATACTCGTATCCGACAAGCTCTACACCAAGCTATCAAAGGCCACAATCGAGAAGATGAACATCGTGATACGTACCAAGGGACTAAACATCATCTCGCAAAAGGTCGAGGAGCAGGGTACACAAAAGATACCTCAGCCCGATGACCTGGCTGTGATAATATACACCTCGGGAACAACATCTAAACCCAAGGGCGTGATGCTCACACACTACAACATCGCTGCTCAGACAACGATAATACCTCCACTCTTCGACTACAACGAGGAGGATGAACTACTCTCGATATTGCCCTTGGCACACACCTACGAGTGTACCCTCGGCATGATATTCCCCTTCTCGCGCGGCGCACACGTACACTACCTCGATAGACCACCTACCGCCTCGGCACTTATGCCTGCACTGGCGCAGGTGCGCCCTACGGTGATAGCCTCGGTGCCCCTAATCATGGAGAAGATATACCGCGCCAAGGTGCTGCCTACGTTCCAGAAAAATGCCTTTATGAGCAAGCTCTACAGCTGGTCATGGTCACGTAAGTTGCTACATAAGGTCGCAGGCAAGCAGCTCAAGAAGCTCTTCGGTGGCCGTATGCGTCTCTTCGCCATCGGAGGTGCTAAGTTCGACAGCGCAGCAGAGCGTTTCCTACTTGAGGCTGGCTTCCCCTATGGTATCGGCTATGGCCTAACGGAGACTGCTCCACTGCTCGCAGGTGCTGTGGGTAATATGGTGCGCATAGGCTCTACGGGCCCCGCCCTGCCAGCCGTACAGGTGCGCCTCGATAATATCAACCCCGATACACAACAGGGCGAGATTGTCGTTAAAACACCAAGCTGCATGGTCGGATACTACAAGAATGAGGAGGCTACAAAGGCAGCCTTCACAAAGGATGGTTGGTTCCGCACAGGCGACTTGGGCGCGTTAGCCGAGGATGGATGGATATTCATCAAGGGCCGCCTTAAGAATATGATTGTGGGCCCTTCGGGCGAGAATATATACCCCGAGGATATCGAAGAGGTGCTAAACAGTAACCGCTTTGTCGCCGAATCGGTAGTCACCGAGGAGGATGGCAAGCTCATCGCCTTGGTACACTTCGACACCACCGAGCTTGAGGAGGCTTACGACGAGTTTAAGCACAAGATGGCAGTTAGTGCCGAGCAGCTACAGCTCAAGATGGAGGAGATTAAGCGCGATGTTATGGAGTATGTAAACTCTAAGGTTAACCGCTTCTCGAAGATTACCAAGGTTGTCGACAACGAGGGCGAGTTTGAGAAGACTCCAACGAAGAAGATTCGACGCTTCAACTACGACAAACGTAATAATACAAAGGATGACTCATCATCGGATGGTGATAAAAGATAGTATGTGAATATGCACTTTTTGTGGGAAATACGAAAATTTCCCACAAAAAGTTTGCATATTAAAAAATCTTATGTACCTTTGCGTACTCTTTCATAGGAGTATGGTTTATAATGCTGTTGTAGCTCAGTGGTAGAGCACTTCCTTGGTAAGGAAGAGGTCGTCAGTTCAAGCCTGATCAACAGCTCAAAATGGCAAGCGCCACCTTCGGGTGGCGTTTGTTATTTTGTACCCTGAAGTATGGTTGAACGAGTGACCTCTAAAGCCCCCTTATCAAAGGGAGGTTTGGAGGGATTGTATATATAACCCTGTGGGTGCTCCAGCACCCACGAGTTCAAGCCTCGTCAACAGCTCAAGAGAAGCAAGCGTTGCCAAAGGTGACGCTTGTTTTTTTACCATATTGCAGTCCTACTAAGCGTATTTGCCTATTTGCCCAAATAGGCCAAAGATGGGGCGAACATATACTTGTAGCCCCCTATATCAACAAATCACACCCCAAAAAAATCGATTGCCACGCGACGGCCCACACTGCGAAGGTTTTCTTTTGCACAATCAGGAACCATAGCCTCGGACAACAGCATAGACTCTGGCATAGAGTCATAGATGCCAGCAAAGCCACACCCATCGAGGGCTGCAGACCAATCAACACTGCCACCGACAGCGACACATGGAACACCGCAACGCTCGGCACGACGCAAAACACCCGAAGGGGCCTTGCCCATAAGTGTCTGCGTATCGATACGCCCCTCGCCCGTAACAACAAGGTCGGCATCAGCGATAAGCGCGTCGACATTCGCAAAGTCCAAGATAAGCTCAATGCCCGAGATAAGCTCGCAACCCAGGACTGCGTGAAAGGCAAAACCCACACCCCCAGCAGCTCCCGAGCCATAGACATCTGCACCTGTGCGGCCCAAGCTAACATCCACAACATGGGCATAGCGACACAACGCCCTATCTAAACGCTCGACATCCTCATCTGCGGCACCCTTCTGCCGAGCAAAGATATTGGCAGCACCACGCGGCCCCGTAAGCGGATTATCGACATCGACCATAGCGCGCAGCGTGGCACCTTGCAAAAGGCCACACACCCCACTATCATCGACTCTCACAACACGCTCCAAGATATCTATCGTTGCACCGCATAGCTCCTCGCCGCCTGCGTCGTAGAACCTATACCCCAATGCGCGGAGCATACCGACACCGCCATCTGTCGTAGCACTGCCACCCAAGCCCACAACCACATCGCGGCAGCCACGCCTTAGGGCATCAAGGATAAGCTCTCCAGTGCCATAAGTAGTCGTAATCAAAGGGTTACGTTCCTCGTCGCTAAGGAGTGTAAGACCCGAGGCCGCAGCAAGAGCTATGATGGCCGTAGTGTCGTCGTTAATGGTGACATAGCGTGCCACGATACTACGTCCCAAGGGGTCTGTGACCTCAGCATAGTGATACCTACCACCGCAAGCGACAGCCACAGCCTCCTCGGTACCCTCGCCACCATCGGCAATAGGCACAACATTAACTACAGCATCGGCACATACACTACGCACCCCCTCAGCAAGAGCCGCACCTGCCTCAACAGAACTTAGCGACCCCTTAAACGAATCCATGGCGACAACAACACGTTTCATAGGCTCTCGACAATTATAAATAGACATATTACGATGTCAAAGATAGGAAAAAGAATTATATATTGGAGACTTAAGACGATGATTTACGCTATAGTCTGCTGTAGTAAGAGCATCATTATGATGCCAAAGATAGGGAAATTTGGACAATTTTTCATACCTTTGCATACCAACAATATACTATTATGAGATATATCCACACATTCACAGCGACAATAGTCGCATCTATAGCCCTTCTACTCAATAACGCCTGTAGCCATTCACCCGATAGCAGATACGACAATGGCATAAGCTCAGAGCTTGCCGAGTGGCGCAAGGCGACAATAGAGGAGCTTAGCTACCGACTGCACTTCAACATCCCCGAGCAGCGCGACAAGGCTGTAACTGGAGAGGTCGAGATAGGCTTCAAGCTACACGCGCCCGAGGAGATAATCATAGACTTTCGCGATACCGACCTTGTGTCGTCGATAAGCTGTAACGGCAATAGCGATATTAACTACAAGCTGATAAATGAACATATAATAGTTGACCGCCGAGGAGTAAAGTCAGGGCAGAACACCATTGCCATAGCCTTTGAGGCAAGCTCGCAGTCGCTAAATCGCAACGATGAGTTTCTATATACGCTCTTAGTTCCCGACCGCGCACGCACACTCTTCCCCTGCTTCGACCAGCCAGACATGAAGGCTTCGTTTAAGCTCTCACTTACCATCCCCGATGAGTGGGTAGCGGTATCGAACACAGCAATAGAGCATAGCGAAGTGTTAAATGATAATCTCAAGAGGGTGACCTTCGCGCCGACAGAGCCACTGAGCAGCTACCTCTTCTCGTTTGTTGCCGGCAGGCTCGACAGCCGCACCTATGACGATGGCGAGCACCGCTTTACGGCCTACTACCGCGAGAGCGATCCGAAGCGCATAGCTCAGCTCGACACCATATTTGCCGAAGTCAAAGCGGCACTCGTATGGCTTGAGGAGTACACCTCGATAGAGTACCCCTTTGCCAAGTACGACTTTGTAATACTCCCAGGATTCCAATATGGCGGCATGGAGCATACAGGGGCAACACTTTACAACGACAGACAGATGTTTCTCAGCGAGAGCCCCACGCTCGACGAGGAGCTACGCCGCACACAACTCATAGCCCACGAGACGGCACATATGTGGTTTGGCGACTATGTTACCATGCGTTGGTTTGACGATGTGTGGACAAAGGAGATATTTGCCAACTACTTCGCTGCACGCATGGCCGAGCCGCTATACCCCACCATCGACCACCGCCTAAATCGTCTTAAGAACTACACCACAGCAGCCCTGAGCGAGGACCGCACCGCAGGGGCCACATCGATACGTCAGGAGCTTGACAACCTGCAAAATGCTGGCCTCATATATGGACAGACGATATACAACAAGGCCCCGTTAGTGATGGACAAGATGGTCGAGATTATGGGCGAGGAGGCCTTCCGCGAGGGCATACGCGACTACCTACGCTCATACGCCTTTAGCAACGCCACGTGGCCCGAGCTGATAGCCATACTCGACAGATATACCGACGAGGACCTTGCCACATTCAGCCACGTATGGGTACACAGCAAGGGTATGCCACGCATAGAGACATCGTTTGCAGATGGGACTCTTGTCATCACCCAACACGACCCCTTGGACCGAGGGTTATGCTGGCGACAGAGCTTTAACTGCCGCGCCATAGCTGCCGATGGCACATATAGCGATATCGAGGTATGCATGACAGACCATAGCCACAGCTACGCCATAGCCGAGAACACCATAGCCGTAGTGCCCAATAGCGATGGTCGTGGATATGCCCTCTTCCTCCCAGACGCTAATAGTCTTGAGTGGCTACTGGCCAATATATCTACGCTCGACGAGGATGTCACACGCCTTGCTGCGGCCATAACGCTTAACGAGTGCTACGAGTGGGGGTATATAACCTCGCGCACATGGCTCGATACCATTATGAATACACTACCGATAGAGAGTAACTATCTTGTAGCCTCAACACTCAACGGATACCTGTCGAAATTGATGATTGAGGCTGCTACCGAGGAGGATGAACTACGCCTGTGGGATATGGCCGAGAACCACCCTCTCGGCTCGTTACGACGCGGTCTGATGATGACCTTGGCCCATACGACAAGGACACAGAGCGTCATCGAGAAGCTATACAGCGCGTGGAGCGAGCAACGCATAGCACAGCTTAGCGAGAACGATGCTATGACACTGGCCATAGAGCTCGCCATAAGGCTACCCGAGAGGTGTGACACAATCATTACCACGCAGCGCGAGCGTCTTACACACGAGGACCGCATACGCCAGTTCGACTACATTGCACGTGCCGCACAGCCAGACATAGCATCACGCGATGCACTCTTTGAGTGGCTGCTAATCCCCGAAAACCGCCGCACAGAGCCTTGGGCCGCCACGACCTTAGCACTGCTTAACCACCATCTACGCCAAACGGATGCTGTAAAGTATATCTACCGAGGTCTTGAGGAGCTTACCGAGGTACAACAAACGGGCGACATCTTCTTCCCACGTAACTGGGCGGGAGCACTCCTTGGCGGCCATCATAGCAACGAGGCTAAGGCCGAGGTTGCGCGCTTCCTTGAGGATAATAGCGACTACAACCCACTGCTTAGAAACAAGATACTCCAGGCCGCAAACATCAAGTGATGCCTTAGGCCTGGAGGATATATCACCACCGAGCGAGCTACGTAGCTACTCGTTAAGCCACAACATAGGTACACCCGTAGCCTTGAGGTCCTCGTCAGAGAGTTCTACGGAGAGTATGCCAGCAGCAAACGAGGCAACCGAGTAGGGCTGGTAGACAAAGAGCAGACCTGTGTCGGTTATCAGCACCGAGTCGGCATGGGGGAGCTCTTTATATCCATTAATAAAGAGCGTATCGGGCATAGCCTCAACAAGGCTATTATAGAGCAACTCGCAAAGGCTCGCACTCCACTCACCCTCGTAGAGGTAGCTAAAATCGTATGGCTGGCCCGTAACAAGGCTATAACACTCATACCATATAGAGTTACCACCATGTGCCCCACCAGTATAGATATCGATGTGGGTCTCATAGCAAAGTACCGAGCTATCACGCACGGTGAAGGCCGCCTGGTCGAAGTTGAGCGTATAGGCAGCTCCCGAGTCACTCCCGACAGCATCTGCAATAAAGGCATCGGCCATAGCTCGCATCGAGGCATCTACATCCGCAGGGACAAAGGCATACTCCTCGAATATGTGGTTATAGTTCGCCGCCTCGATACTCCTAAGTATATCACTCTTATCGCTATTAGCGATATGCTGGTAGCGTATATTCACCATGTACCTCTCGGGCTCGGACGACTCAAATGTATACTCCTCAAGCTGCAAAGCTCTATCGCAACAGTCGCCACACGCCACAAAGAGCAGCATCGACAATATTGATATGCCAAATAAGATACGTTTCATAATCACCTCCTTACTTTGTTAATTTTACCAATGTAAAGATAAATATATTTTTTTTAACTACAAAACAATCTCTGTAAAATTTATAATTTGGCAAATAGCGATATATCGGGCACAACTACCCTACCAATTTACGAAGCACTTAGAAGCTGTTTTGAATTTTATTGAAAGAGTTTGTCAGTTGCTGCAAAAGATAGTTTCGGCTTCTTATTATATATTATAAGACCTAAAAATGCAGTACGACATAGTACAATATGGCGGACATAGCAGCGATTAGATAGGATTTTGCACTTTTTTACAGATTTTTTGCATTTTTTTTGCAAAAAGTTTTGGAGAATAAAAAAATTGCCGTATATTTGCATCGTCAAAAGGAAACAACCTATGACAAGGTTCTAAAAATGGTGGATTCATCTAAGGGCTAGGATACGTGCCTCTCACGCACGACATAGGGGTTCGAATCCCCTATCCACTACAAAGAAGACGATGTAAGAGACTGATAATCAGCAACTTACATCGTTTTTCTTTTTGCTATCACCCAAAAATTCACCCAAAAAGATCTATTCACCTTGCGGTGACAGCTAAAGCTATTAGGGTAGTGCGCAGGCCTTCAGCCTGCTAAAGAGTAGTTCGCTCGCTATTGGCGAGCTAAAGAGTAGTTAAAGAGTTTTCGTTGTTGTGATACTCGACCTCTTATTGTCTTATGGTCTTAACGTCTTAAAGTCTTAAAAAAAATTGGGACGATAGGACAATAGGACAATAGGACGATAAGATGGTTACGGACAAGCACTTTTTTCTTTTTACTACACTTTAGCAGCGTTAGCTGCGAACTACTCTTAAACTACCCTTTAGCTCGCCAATAGCGAGCGAACTACCCTTACAGCTCTAGCTGTCACCTCAGGGTGAAACACACTCCCACCAGATTTCACAACTAAGACACACATAACAAAAAACGACCGAGATAATCTCGGTCGCAACAAAACTCTTTAAAAGCGGAGGGCACTGGATTCGAACCAGCGGATACCTTACGATATCGGCAGTTTAGCAAACTGCTGGTTTAAGCCACTCACCCAACCCTCCTTAAACCATCTTTCTGTAAAAGAGCGGTGCAAATATACAACATATTTTCGTTTCTGCAAAATTTTTAACTCTTTTTTTATCGCAGCTGTTTGAACACCTCCCACAGCACAACACCTGCCGACACCGAGACATTTAGCGAGTGCTTTGTGCCCACCTGGGGTATCTCTATGGCAGAGTCTACAATGTCGACAACAGACTGGTCGACACCCTCGACCTCGTTGCCAAAGACCAAGGCATACTTAGCCTCGGCATCCAACCTAAACTCATTGAGCATCGTAGCACCCTCAACCTGCTCAACAGCAACGATGCGGTAGCCCTCTGCGCGTAGCTGCGCAACACACTCTGCCGTAGTTGCGTAGTAGCTCCACGCCACGCTAAGCTCGGCACCCAACGCCGTCTTATGAATCTCGCGATTCGGAGGTGTGGAGGTGATGCCACAGAGCATGATACGCTCGATACCAAAGGCATCGGAGGTGCGAAACAGCGAGCCGACGTTCTGCGCCGAGCGAACATTATCCATAACCACAACAATAGGCATCTTAGGAGTCTCGCCATACTCCTCAAGCGTAGGACGACCAAGCTCCTCGTTTAATAGTTTACGCATATATTTTTAAGTAATTTTAATTATTACGCTACAAATGTAATAAAATATAAAATATTTTGAGTATTTTTGTGGCAAATGTTTTTGTTTGGCAACACCAACAATATCCTACTAATAATATGTACAGAGCAGTGCGACACATCATCACCACCATAGCCGTAGTCTTTGCTGGGGCATACACCCTCTCGGCTCAAGAGCTACGCATAGGTGCGGAGTTTACCACGCTCTTTGATAATACGGAGTATGCCGCGATGGATAACATTAGCTCGGCAACGCTCTTCAGCTCGCGCCTAACACCTAAGTTAGGTGTCGCATGGTCGGAGCGCAACACCCTGATGTTTGGCGTAGATATGGTTCAGGACTTTGGCCACGACTCAAAGTTCTTGTCGGATGCCAACGTACAGCTATACTATGCCTATAAAGCTCCGCGTGTGAAGGTGTTTGCTGGTATATTCCCACGCTCTGAGATGCGAGGAGTGCACTCGGGGCTCTTCTACGACCCCACATATTTGTACTACAACAACCGCATAGGTGGCGTATTGGCACGCTACGAGGATGACAAGTTCTATGATTCGTATGTCGAGTTTGCGATGGACTACACAGGCATGCGCGACTTCGATACACGCGAGGCCTTTGCTATAACATCCTCGGGACACTGGAACATCACAGCGGTATATATAGGCTATGACTTCTACATGGGTCACTATGCCAAGGACTACAACCCCGAGACACGTGATGGCGTGGTCGACAACCTACTTATCACACCCTACTTAGGCTATAAGTTTAGTGCTAACAAGCACTATCGACCTATAGACTTCGACCTAAGAGTTACATACATGCAGTCATTGCAGCGCGATAGGATAAACGAGAACGTGTGGCAGAGTCCTTGTGGCGGCGAGCTATACGTTAATGTCGAGTGGTGCAACATCAGCCTGTCGAACCGTCTACTCTTGGGTGGCGAGTCGCTACTTACGTACTACAGCCGCTACGGCGCAGAGGTATATCACAGTGTGCCGCTGTATCGCACCAATAAGGGCATATACGACGCTATAACGCTCTCCTACAAGCGCGGTTTCTTCAGCGATACCGTAGTAGTTGCCGCAGGCATCACAGCCGAGTATGAGGGCACGGGCTGGGGCACACGACAGTGGATAGAGCTATGCGTAGACCTCGACTACGGCATATCACTAAACAGAAAACAGAGATACATCGAATAGAGAGTAAAGTATATAATAAACAAACGATAGAACTATGACACAGGAGACACCAGAAGTAAAGGAGAAGTCACTAAACTTCGTTGAAGAGGTTATCGAGGAGGCGATAGCTAAGGGTAAAACGCGCGTGCAGACACGCTTCCCACCCGAGCCTAACGGATACCTTCATATAGGCCACGCCAAGGCTATATGTCTCGACTTTGGCGTTGCGAAGCGTTATGGCGGTGTATGTAACCTACGCTTCGACGACACCAACCCCACGAAGGAGGATGTCGAGTATGTAGATGCCATAAAGGAGGATATCGAATGGCTCGGCTTTAAGTGGGGCGCAGAGTACTACGCCTCGGACTACTTCCAGCAGCTGTGGGACTTCGCGGTGCGCCTCATCAAGCAGGGCAAGGCGTATATCGACGAGCAGACATCTGAAGAGATAGCCGAGCAGAAGGGCACACCTACGCAGGCTGGTGTCGAAAGCCCCTACCGCAACCGCCCTATCGAGGAGAACCTTGACCTGTTTATGAAGATGACAGCTGGCGAGATTGAGGAGGGACGCATGGTACTCCGCGCCAAGATAGATATGGCAAGCTCGAATATGCACTTCCGCGACCCTATCATCTACCGCGTTGTGAACCATCCACACCACCGCACAGGCGACAAGTGGAAGGTATACCCTATGTATGACTTTGCACACGGCCAGAGCGACTACTTCGAGGGCGTAACACACTCGTTGTGTACACTCGAGTTTGTACCTCACCGCCCACTATACGACCTCTTCGTAGATTGGGTGAAGGAGGGTGTCGACCCCTCGGATGAGCGTCCTCGTCAGTATGAGTTCAACAAGCTAAACCTCAACTATACGCTTATGAGCAAGCGTAACCTGCTCATATTAGTCAAGGAGGGCTTGGTGAATGGCTGGGACGACCCACGTATGCCTACACTCTGCGGTTTCCGCCGTCGTGGCTACTCACCAGAGTCTATTCGCAACTTCGTAGATAAGATTGGCTATACGACATACGATGCGCTTAACGATATGGCCCTCTTGGAGAGTGCTGTGCGCGACGACCTCAATAAGCGTGCTACGCGCGTGAGTGCCGTCATAGACCCTGTAAAGCTCGTCATCACCAACTACCCCGAGGGTCAGGTAGAGGCTATGGAGGCGGTGAACAACCCCGAGGACCCAGAGTCGGGCACACACACCATTGAGTTTAGCCGCGAGCTATGGATGGAGCGCGACGACTTTATGGAGGATGCTCCCAAGAAGTACTTCCGCATGACCCCAGGTCAGGAGGTGCGCCTAAAGAATGCGTACATCGTCAAGTGTACAGGATGCGACAAGGATGAGAATGGCAACATAACTACCGTATATGCCGAGTACGACCCCGACACCAAGACGGGCATGCCTGGTAGCAACCGCAAGGTCAAGGGCACACTCCACTGGGTTAGCTGCAACAACTGCATCAAGGCCGAGGTGCGCCTCTACGACAGATTGTGGAAGGTGGAAAATCCTCGCGATGAGATGGCCGCCATACGCAAGGCTACGGGATGCGAGGCATTGGAGGCTATGCAACAGATGATTAACGAGGATTCGCTTAAGGTGCTTACCGAGTGCTACGTCGAGAAGTTCCTATCTGAGGCGAAGCCATACGACTACCTACAGTTCCAGCGCATCGGATACTTCAATGTCGACAAGGATTCTACACCAGAACACCTTGTATTTAACCGCACGGTGACACTGAAGGATACCTGGGCAAAGATAAATAAGTAGTCGTTGCGAGAACCAACATATAAACGTATATAAACCACAGTAGAGCTTTGGAGCAATTATTTTACATCTTTAGAATCGAGACCTCGATGGATATGGGCATCGGGAATAGGTCTGCGGAATTTATGTACATCGATATGAAAGAGGCCCATGCTGGAGGCACCTTCCTTGTCTTCGACAAAGAGCTGACTATCAACACTCTTGACGATGACAAGATGGAGTTTAGCTTCTGTGGTCACACATACGTCATCAACCGCTACTGGCAGGTGTTGGGCACTCCAGAATTCCATATACCGAATGAGCGCATCGCCGAGAATGGCAGATACGTCTTTCTCTTCAGCAAGGATAGGAGTATAACGTGCGAGTGGTCGGATAGCCACATTTCGGAGCTTACTGACCAGATAGATAAGAATAGCAAGGAGGGTAACCACTGGAAGAATATACCATTGGTGCGAGAGTTTATCCACGAGCTTAAGGATGTAGCACCCCACAGAGGCAACGGCATCAACCCAGCCTATAAGGCCCACTATATCGCCGAGCTACTGCTCAAGCGCAACTGCATAGATAGGGCTGAGACTCCTCGACTCTTCCACTCGCTATGCGAGCTGTATAGGCTATACATCGACTATAAGTATATGGAAGATATGGATCAATTCCTCAAGGAACACTTCGACGAGTACTACTTCCGCAATGTCGACGACTGGATTTACCGATTTGCGTGGATTGTCGACAACCCAACGGGCAAGATTGGCTTAGAGTCGTGGGATTGTATCTGTAGAACACTCAAGATAGACCCTGTGCAGGCTACGCCTGAGTGGGAGGAGGTGATATACGATGTCGAAAAGGAGATTGACGAGGAGCTTAAGGATGAGCCACGCGGTATGGGTTTCTGCTTCGGCTATTGGAGTGCTAAGCGTGCTGCTTTGGCACGTCGAGGCATAGAGTGGAAGAGCCCAGCAAGCATGAACCCCTCGGTGAGATTTGACTAAGGGTAGCGTTGTCGCTATTATTAACCCATAGAAACTCATCTACACACTACTCGTTGATTTGTTGTCAAAAGGTAGTAGATACAACGCTCGGCAAAAATACCGTCGATAGGTAGTACTTGGAGTACGTCCTATTGACGGTACTGTTTGTTAGCGGCAGTAGATGCTGCCTTAGAATCGACAAGTTATTTGTTGTCAAAAGGTAGTAGATACAACGCTCGGCAAAAATACCGTCGATAGGTAGTACTTGGAGTACGTCCTATTGACGGTATTTTTGTTAGCGGCAGTAGATGCTACCTTTTCACAACAAATTAGTCGTGAGCCTGATTCTGATAGTCATTAGCCCTACCTCGGAACGTACCCCTGATGTTGTTGCCATTATCATCCTTACCATCTAAGGTGAGGATATATTCGTCACCATCCTTCTCAACAGAGATAGTACCTGCTGTAATAGGTGCGGCCTGCGACATATCTAACTGGCCACTCACACACTTAGCATACCATGCGTGGAGCTGCATAGAGTCGTCACGCAGGCGACCAGATGGGAAGGTGTAGTCCCATGACTCGGCATTAGGATCGAGGAGCGTGTAGTTGCCCACAAAGCCATCACGATTCTCGAAGCCACCATTTGAGCGAGGGACAAGGAGGTCGAAGAGGAGATATACGCCATTAAAGCCGTTGCGCTGCTCAATCATGTGGACAAACCATACATCACTCTCACTGTCGTACCAGTTGCCACGATAGATAGGCATTAGCTCGCCACCCTTAACGTCAAACTCTATATCCGAAGTATACTGACTCACAGGATAGACATCTGCATAAGTGGGCTCTGTATAGTCCTCCATAATGCAGTCGCCATGGTACTCGACGTGGTGAGTCTCGCCATTTAAGAGCGTAATATCGGCGATAATACTATTCTCGGTAACTGTGAGCGTACCACTCTTGAAGGCCTCGCTCATTGCCAATTCGCGGTTATCATACATATAGCTACAATCCTGATAGGCATCTATAGTACCTGGCTCACCAGTGCGCTGGTGGTCGAGAGTGTAGGTACCTACGGGCACACGACGCTCAGCATCGAAGGCTGCACCACGCTCCGAGTAGATATCGAAGCGGTACTCACAAGCACCATAAGGCACTGATTGTAGCCCCTCAGGCTGCATATTTGAGAGTATGATAAAGTAGTCGTGACCGCGTGTCTGAAGCTTGCCATAGTATGTACCTCCGACATGCGTAGCGGTAAAGGTCTTATCGTAAGATGCTGTTGCGCCCGACTGCTTAACCATAACCATAAAGCTATAGTCGCCAAATGCCACCTTGATAGTCGTCTCGCGAGCACCACCCGTAGTGGCATCAACGTTAAATGTCACCTTGTTACCTACGCTGTCTACCGTTAGCGAGGTAATCCACTCTGCAGAGGTAGTAGCCTCGGGGGTTGGAGCCTGCACGCTGCGTGTATCGTCGCCGAGCTCCTCGAAATCGTAGGTGATAACGCCCTCGCCACCCTCGGGACCGAAGTTAATAACAGACTCCGATGTGAGTCTAATTTTGAGGTTGTCGTAGTTAACCTCTGTGCTCTCCTTCTCGCACGCGGTAAATGCCACAGCTACAAGAGCAATTAGTGAAAGTACTCTTTTCATTTTAGGTTATTAAACTTTAAAGTATTAGGTTTTAGGTTTTACGCTCTCTACTTATACTCGTGTGCTGCGGTGCCATCAATCTGACACATCGCTGTGTCGATAACCTCGTAGCGGTTATCAAACTCCTCATTTTGCGACGATATAACGGCTATAAGCTTGAAGTTTTCGCTCTTCCACGCTGTAGCCTCAAAGAGGTCATATTCGAGGACCTTGCTCATGGTGCTGTTCTCCAATACGTAGCCAAAATCGATACCCGAGATATCGCTCTTTGAGGCACCTGTGAGGCAGTCGCGCAACACGCTATGATGTGTATTCATCCACTCCTCAGTGCCTCCCGACTGCTTGGCATAGATATCGTCCTCAAGCACCCAGAGGGCGAGGTGTATATTCTGCGACTTAGAGCTCTTAACCTCAACATTGACCACATACTTACCATCATTGATAGTTGCTGCGAGGGCTACAGAGGCTGTAGGCTCGGCATCCCAATACTCATCGACCTTTGTCTTCATTAGTGCTGGCGAAGCTGCAAAGTCGCGGCAATAGTTAAACGTAGCACTTGGATAGCCCGTAAGAGGCATATAGCTTGTCGTACAAACATCCTTATAGTAGTTCCAGAAGGTCTTAGATGCCGACGAGTAGCATACCTCGTTAGAGCTAAACGAGTAGGCGTAGACGATATTAAACTTATAGCCATAGTCGCTACTCTCCTCCATAGACTTTAGCATAGCCTTCATGTTGGGGCAGTAGCCACAGCCCACGCCCGTATGGTCTACGATAAGCATACGCTGGTTAAAGTCATAGCTCTCGGGCTGAGGGTCAGCAGGTAGCTCTGGTGTATACTCCGAAATTACATTTACGGTTAGCACCTTCGAGTTACGGTTGTTGTATACGGCATAGAATACGCGCTCCTCAGCCTCGGTAGGTGTATAAGGGTTACCCACAACCTCCTTGGTGTAGTAGTCACAAATCTTAGCCTCGGCGGTAACATCCTCCTCGGCGTACGTCACACTAAAGGTGATGCTCTCGCCAAGTTTGATTGTCTTCTTGTCGGCAGTGAGTATGGGGATAAGCTCGGCAGCCTCCTGCTCGATAATCGCCTCGGCACTCTTTCCCTCGTAGCTAAGTGTAATGTTACCTGTTCTACTCTGCTCGACAAGGCTGCGCTCTACGGTGTAGCTCACAACACCCTCCTCAACGGCGTTGATAGCTATCCACTCGACATTTGTAGTCACCTCAGGCATGGCACTCTCGTCGTCACACTCAAGCATATAGGTCACCTTACCCGTTCCACCCTCGGCAGTATAGTGAGTTCTTCGCTCCGAGGTTATAGATAGGCGCACATCGCCCGATGCCAAGGCCTCGTTCTGCTGTATAGCGATAGATAGCTCCTCGGCACCCTCGTAGCGCAGTGTTACGATACCCACGCGTTGTGTATCGCTATGGTTACGCTCCACGCTAAATGTTATATTCTCGGCTACTGTGAGCTCCTTAATCCACTCATCTACTGTTGTGGCCTCAAGCTCTACGCCCTCTACGGGGTTGATAATCGTATAGTTGAGCTCCACATCGCCACCCACAGCAGGCATAGTTACCACACCCGAAGGGGTCACCGTTATCTCGGGCGTAAGAGTCTCATTGGGAGTCTGTGGCTCGTTAATCTCTTCGCATGCGGCAAAGAGTAGTGCCATAAGGCTAAACAATGCAAACAATCTTCTCATATTCATTTAGTTTGTAATGTAGTTGTTATTCTGGGTTGGTAATTGGTCGGCCCATGATTTCTATCTCGCCAATAGGGCCTGCGTAGTGGACCTTAACCACGTGGTTATGTATGCTCTCCACATCCACCGTAATGTCGTAACCGCCCGAGATATGCTTAATCTCCATAGTACCACTCTTAAGCTTTGTCTTAACCCCCTCGATGCGCAAATCGTACTCATTTTCGAGGTTGAAGTTAAAACCTGTATCCTCGTCGTCGTTGACGTAGTATACAGCCTCGGGGATGATATAATTCTCGGCATTGACACCGCAGTTAAAGTCGAAAAATAGTTCAATACCTTCGCCGCGGAGGTTTATCGCAAAGTTTGTTGAGCTAAATGCCACGCCCGTAACCTCCTCCCAAATCATAGGGGCTGCACCCTCGGGCATCACCCACAGGCTCGACATATCGTCTCGATAGTATATGTCGTACATAGTGTCACTCTTGACATCTACCACAATCTTATTCTCGCCACCCTCGGCTACGGCAATACACTCCTCTATGGCATACGTCGCATCTCTATTTGCACCATATACCCTCTCGTTCTGGTTTACGCAAACTGTAAACTCCGCAGGTGTTGTGCTAAACTTAACCCCCTTGGCCACCAAAAATCTCTTCTGGGCCACAAGGCGCACCCTCTCGCCCTCGAAGTTGCCACACACCTCATAGAGGTCCTCGCCAGGAGCAAGGGGCTCGACAGCCTCCTCGGGGCTCTTGCCCTGAGTCATTATATAGTAGGTATCAGCCTTGGCATTGAGGTAAATATCGAAAGTGCCATCATTGCTTACGTGGATATCGCTACCCCACTGCTGCGCAGCGTAGAAGTAATCCACCTCGGCAGCGAGGCCATTGCCCCCACGATTTACGGCATTGTCGCCATCCTTTATGAACTTAAACTTATCTGAAGCGGTCAACTCTACTCCCTTAGCTACGAAGTATCCCGACTCCTCTAACACTATCGCTCCTGCGGCACCCCAATTGTTCATAGTGCCCACAATACCCCAACCCTCGAATGATGGCATAGGCTCGGGTTCAGGCTCGGGGCTACTGCTTGCTGCACCCTGCTTTATGGTTACCGAGAATGATAGCTCCTGATACGAGGCGTTTATTACTGCCTCACGAGGCTCTGTAGCCTCGTTACGAGCGACCTCAAAGCTTATGCTGCCGAGCATCAGGGGCACTTCGCTATCTATTGTTATCCACTCGGCTAAAGACTCTATGGCGAGTACTGCCGCAGGGGCTACATCTACCTTATCGTCTGAAGCCATCTCCTTGGGTGTGTAATTAAACGCTATAACACCATTGCCACCCTCGGTTGCAAACTCCACGACATCGGACGAGGTGAGGGTTAACGAGTGGTCTGCGAGCACCTTCTCTGGCTCGCTCGACTTGTTGCAGGCCACCATAAGGAGTGGTAGCGACATCAACATTAAGAGAAACTTTTTCATAGTGTAATCTATTTTGTTTGCTTAAAATCAAAAAACATATTTTCACGGTACAAATATATACGTTTTTCTTCAAATTGCAAATAATTTTCTCTGTTGCTAAAAAGAGTGGTATATGAATTAATATATTTTGCATCGAAACCCATAGTTAGGAATAATCGCCAAACTCACTACCCCCACTAAACACAAGCGAGGGTGACTATTTACTATTTAGTCACCCTCGCTTGTTTAAGGGGTTGAATAAAAAGATGTAGTTTTAGGCCTGCGAAGCCCGAAAAACCGCAGTTTACTTAGCATCTACCTTAAAGTCCCCCTTTTCAAAGGAGGATTTAGGTGGATTGTAAATATATAAACGAAAATGCGTCAGCATTTTGAGGGCAAGCAGAAGCGTTGCGATTAAGCCGAGAGCAGAGTCAAGCTCGCTTGAACTATGCCGAGGCGCAGCAACGAAAAGGAACTTAACGACAAAATACACTTTTTATTCAGCCTCTTCAAACTCTCTAAGCTCCTATAATCAACACCTACACCATTCGTAGATGCTACAGCTCAGCATTAGAAGTTAAAGCCAGCTTTAAGCACCGCGTAGCTATATCGCGTAGTGGGGTTATAGATATAGCTCAGCTCGACAGGCAGCGTCACGCCACCATACTCAAACTCTCGCGACAGCGTGAGCGAGAGGTTCGTGACGTTAAATCCCTTAGCAACACTCTCCATATCGCGCTCGTAGCACCAGAAAGCTCCCGTCCAGGGCGAGACACCAGCCCTTGCGGTCAAATCCAACACACCCTCGAAAGGCTGGGTATAGGCAACCTCGAAGTATGACGAGAAGGCGCGCTTGCCAGCACGTCTGCCCTCGGTGATATAGTCAGCACTATGCAGAAACGTGGTTGCCCAATGCAGATTCAAACGCTCGAAAAAGAGGTAGTCCACAGTGGCCGTAAGGCTATGATTCTCGTCATCAAAGAAGGGGGTATCGAAGTTACCACAATAGACATCGTAGAGCGTAACAGAGAGGTTCTTATAGTCGAAACCAAGCGTGAGGTCAAGCTCCTTATAGTTGCTTATCAGCGACGCATTGGTCCACACATCGACATAGAAGGGTCCATAACCCACAGTAACCGAGGGCTGCAACGAGGGGTCGAACATCTTAGCATCGCCACCTCGGTACGACTGGTCGTAACCACGCCACATATAGTTTGTAGCAACATTACAGCCTGCACCCCACCAAAACTCCCACTCAATATCGGGAGCATCATCCTCCGTAACGGGAGCCGCAGCTGAGGCTGCATTAGGAGCCATTGTTGTAGCCATAGGCATCGCCGCACCCACAGAGAATACAACGCAGAGAGCAGCAAAAGTCAAAATTATACGCTTCATAAGTATTTAAAGTTTTTCGTTAGTAGCTATATTATCGGTATTCGATGCGCAACCCCTTTACTCTATATTGTGCAGTCTTAAACAACAATATATCTGCCACACAAACCCGCCACAGCATCCCCAGCGCGCATAGGACAAGCACCACAGAAGCAGTGCTCATTGCCACCTACTACCCAATAGTATGCATACGCACCGAGGCTTTAATCAAGGCTATGGCACGCACGCGGTTTATCTCCACCTCCTTATCTGCATGGTGGGGATTCTGGCTCACAAGACGGATGTAACCCTCCTGCTCGGACTTCTGGACATACTTAACCGTAATATACTCCTCGCCATCGATATCTATCGACAACAGATACATATCCCCCCAAAAGACATCGCGAACATCCGACAACTGCTTATACAGCACTATATCGCCACTCTTAAGCAACGGATACATCGAGTCGCCTACGATATATATCGCACCATCACACTTAGGCAGATTTGGGATATGTATATGGTTTATCGGCTTAATCTCCGAGTTCTCGGCAAAGAGCGGCACAAGACCTGCCGTACCCTCGATAGAGTAGAGAGGCACACTCTGCAACGGCAACGACTTATCGGTGCGCAGCGTAAAGGGCGTGTAGTCTGGCTCGGCATTAAACATCTTACCTACGCCACTCTCTATCCAATCGGGATTAAGATTAAAATCTTGAACTAAAATATTTTTATTGCGTGTCGAGAGGGCCGCCTTGCCTGTCTCAATCATTGAGAGAGCCGCCTTGCCGATACCAAGACGCTGAGCCAGCTGCTCTTGCGTCATATTTAACTGCTTACGCATAATCCTAAGTCGTGTACCAACCGTATCCATATAAGAAAAAATTATGGTAAATTTTTGTATTAAATTATTGACAAATCAAACTATTTAACTTATATTTGTAGCGCAAAGTTAAGCAATTTGTTTGACAACACCAAATTTACTTTGCAAAAAAATTTAACTTATGGCCAATTTTTTCATATTTAACGAGCATGACTACATCAAAGTATTTAACAGCCTCATCGAGCAGCTAACAGGCAAGAGCTGGTTTTGTGGCACGATAGTAACCTTTATCGAGGATATCGAGTGTCGCCTAAGCTGCGCCACCGCACTTAGCCAAATCAGGTGCAAAGAGTCAGATTCGCCACCATCGCGCCTAAGCATAACACCCATTTGGTACGAGATGACAACACGCATAGGCCGCCAAGAGCTATCCAACGACTTCGACTTCTACACGATGATTAAAACCGCAGCATAACCCCAAAACCAACAGCTTATGACACATACAGAGAATAAAAAAACAAACATACCAACAAGCGACACGCCACCCCTCGTGCCCACATTTATCGAGTTTGCCGAGAGGGTATACCCCTTCTTAGAGCTGACACCCTTTCACCGCACCTACTACTCGATACTCGAAGCCTACGCCCAAGGTCGCATACGCAAGCTCATAGTCTCGATGCCACCGCAACATGGCAAGAGCATAGGCGCAACTACCCTACTGCCTGCATATATGCTCGGCATAGAGCCCAATACTCGCGTAGCCATAGCCTCATACTCAGGCACCTTAGCCTCGAAGTTCAACCGCCGCGTACAGCGCATAATAGAGTCGAAAGAGTATGGCCAGATGTTCCCTGACACCACCATAAAGCAGGGGACAAAGCCCCCAGGGTGGATACGTACTTCCGACGAGGTAGAGATTATAGGACACCATGGCGAGCTCATAAGCGTAGGACGCGAAGGCTCACTGACGGGCAACCGCGTAGACTGCTTCATCCTCGATGACCTCTACAAAGATGCTATCGAGGCGCAGTCACCCCTCATACGCGGAAACTGCTGGGAGTGGTACACCTCGGTGGTAAGAACACGTATGCACAACACCTCGCGCGAACTGATAGTATTCACACGATGGCACGAAGAGGACCTTATAGGCACGCTATGTCGCACCGAGCCATACCGCGTGATGACCTCGCTGAGCGACATCGACGCAGTGGCACAAAATGAGTGGTTAGTGCTCAACTTCGAGGCCCTAAAAAGCTCACCAGCAACAGAGTTAGACCCCCGCAGCTACGGCGAGGCACTATGGCCCGAGCAGCAGAGCGTAGAGCTCCTCGAAGCCAAGCGCAGGCTCGACACCTCGCGCTTCGAGGCGATGTATCAGGGGCACCCCACAGCTCGCGAAGGCCTCCTCTACGGCGACGGCTTTAGGTGCTACACACAACTACCTCGCGACATAGTATCGTGTTCAAGCTATACCGACACAGCAGACATGGGCGAAGACTATCTATGCTCGGTAGCATATAGGGTCGACACCGACGGCATAATATACATCACCGACGTGGTCTACACACGCGAGCCGATGGAGAGGAGCGAAAAGATGGTCGCCGAGATGCTTTTGCGCAGCGACACGCGCCAAGCCCTTGTCGAGAGTAACAACGGCGGTCGTGGCTTTGCCCGCTCACTAAAGAGGCTATGCCCCACGTTGCGCATCGAGTGGTTTCACCAGTCGGCAAACAAGGAGGCTCGCATCCTCTCGAACTCGGCCACCGTGCTCCACACCATACGTATGCCCGAGGGTTGGGAGCAGCGATGGCCCGAGTTCTACGCCCACCTCTCGACCTATCGCCGCATATTCAAAGCAAACCGCCACGACGATGCTGCCGATGTGCTTACGGGCATTGTCGAGCACGAGATGCCGCGATTTACGCGCGACAGTATGCGCCGCCTGGCCTTCGTGTAGGCGGCACAGCTAAGCAGAAATAGTGTCGTATTCGTGGCTTTTTGCTTGCACATACGACTTTTCAGAATGACATAAACACTACAGCGGCAGATCCATCGAATCTGCCGCTGTAGCGTTTAATGTAGAGCCTAAGCGGTTACTTAGAAGCTGTTTGAATTTTATTTCGAGATTATTTGAGAGCTAATTTCGTGTAAGTTTTCATTTGGGGTATGCAGGTAATAGTGGACTATTTCCAATTATCACAAATGAAAAGTTACCGAAAAGAGCCTCAAAGAAGCCGAAACTATCTTTTGCAGCAACGAACAAACTCTTTCAATAAAATTCAAAACAGCTTCTTATATAACGGATAGTACTCTATCGCCCAATCGCCCTTTAGTTCGCTCATATCTGATGAGTTGAAGAATCTGATTTGGCCGCCCTGGCTAAATTGATCGTAGGGGTTGAGGTGTGCGTTTCTCTCATACTTAAGCCATTGCTTCTTAGTTATCTGTTTTGTAGGCCAATCGTAGAGGCGTATCTCATCCTGCTTTTGTGAGATGCCCTCCATCTCGAAGCGAAAGTCACCCGAGCTATCCTCTGCAAGGAGTATCACACCAGGCAGGCCACCAAGCAGCCAGGGGCCTGATGATATCGCGACTTCTGTAGTAAACCACACAAGCCACTTCCTGCCTCCAAACGATGCCTCGGCACTTGTCGATTGGTAGCCACATATCTCTTGTGTCTGGCCGGTTAGTCGCCACGCTATAGGTTGCGCGGTGTCGCGATACTCATATATTACATTGTCAGCAAATGGGATATTGTGACGAATGCGGAGCTCCTCTTTTGTCGAATATATCTCGGTGGGTATTACGATTGTAGGCACACCTGCCGCATAGAAATCGGCCAACTCCTCCTCGCTCCAACTGTTTTTGTAGCGTGACATATTTTCGTTCTGCTGCGCTACGCTATAGAAGAGCGAGGTATGTGCTCCGCAAAGCAGCTTATACTTTACGTCGAGATGAGAATCGTGGCTATTACGATACGATACCTTATAGTTCACGACAACTCTTGCCGTATCCAGCACATCGTAATCAGCATCTAAATCACACATACCAATCATAAGCCTATCGGTATGTGACCAACCGTAGAACGACTTGCCAATGATTGTTGTTGCGCTATCCTGCGCCTCTGCTGTAAAGAGGGCAATAGTTGCAATAATGGCGGTAATAAATCTTCTCATAGCTATCTTTGATATTGTTGTAGTATCTGCTCAAATCTGCTCCTGTCGCGCTTGGAGCGTTGCGTGTCTCTATCACCTCGGGCTGTAAAGCTCTTGGCGTGCGGTAGTCGCTTGGCAAAGGTCGTGCGCAGCGAGTCCAACTCTCGTAGCGTAGCTCCTGCTACCGACCTTATGGCTATTGCCTTGTGAACGAGGTAGACACTTTGCGATAGCTCTGGGTCGCCGAGTATGTAGTAGGGATATTCGTTGTAGTAGTAGGACTCTATTAACTTGATACTATCCTCTATCTCACGATATCTACGACTACCATAGCGCTCGTTGTATAGTCTTTCTCGCAAATCTGTATATTTCTCCACAATGACTCGGGAGCGAGCATACTCTTTACGAAATAGTCTCTTATCCTCGATAATTGCCATATGGCCATCTGTGTAGCTCAGCACAACAGAGTCGCCAGGGCCGATAGTCAGACGGTGCATACCCTTCTGCTTGTCGGTTATCAGCATCATCGTCACATCGGCATCATCCTCCATCGTAAAGTGTAGCTCGCCACAACCACGCTCCACACGGCAGCTATCCTTAAACACAAATTCGCAACCGCCGTCATACTCATAGCCTTGAACATAGGCCATACCCATATCGCCATCACACTCGAGTGCGATATGTGCATGTTGTGCTAATGTTGGTGCGGCACAAAATAAGAGCAGTGCCGAACAAGTGAATAATCTCTTCATAATAGAGCGCTATTTAAAACTAAACCTTACTTTGAATACTACGGATGCTCGGCGCAGTGCGTATGAATATACGTAATCCATACTATTACTATTTGTTGCATTGATAAATACGCTGTTATTTAGAACGTTGCGAGCCTCTACAGAGTACTCCACGCGCTTGTGCTTAATTCTCAGGCTTGCATCAACGAAGAGCGTATTGCGGTTAGTGCCCGTAATGGCGGTGTTTAGTAGGTGCTCAGCACCTATGCGACATATAACCTTTTGGGCGATGATAAAGTCGATGTCACCCCTCTGCTTCAATAGGTCGATGGTCGATGTGTCGCTGTGCGCAATAGTTGAGATGCTACGATTGTAGACGGCTGTATAGTCTATCCTAATAGCCTTAGTTATACGGGTATTCAGGCCTACCTCTGCTGTGATTAGACTGTATGCTGATGGAAGTAGTGTCATCTCTCGTAGCACCTCCGACCACGACTGCATATATCCTCCAGCGAGATTTATGGTCATTGCGGCCGCACTTATACGCGTGCTAAAGTTACACTTAACGTTGTAGCCATTATTGCGGTTTGGCATCTTGATAGCCTCGATTTGACTCAGCGAGCCACGGAAGTTGGTGTTATACATAATGTTTGAGTGGCTATCGAAGTAATTGGCCTCTAAGCCTGCAAATATAGCATCTATAGCATTGCCGTACGATAACTCTATGTTGTATGTCTGACTGCGCGTGTTGTGGCTATCGCCAGCCTTGCGCTGAGTGACGCGATAGTCGGTCATAATATAACCGCCATAGGAGTCATACAGCGAGCCATAATACTCGTTGTACGAAGCTCGTGCCGATAGTTTTAGATCTGAGGTGATAGTGCTATTTATGCTCAGCGACGGCTGACATAAAACTTTGGTTTTGTTGGTAGTCACCATATGGTTAATCCTATCCTCCGCATAGAGCCACATTGCATCAAGAGGCACATCTGCCTGTACAGTCAGTTTGCTGCCTACGCTGTATTGCAGCGATGGCGTTAGCACAAAGTCAAGGCGTGCATATAGTATGTCGTTTTGTAGCTCGGGTGACGAAGCCTCTATTTCACCTTTGTCGTTAATGCCGTTTAGCGAAGACTCCATATGCTCAACATCGCCACAAAGCTGTGCTGAAAGCATAAAGTTCCAACGCTGGAGTTTGTAGCTTGTCGTAAGGTAGTTATTCGCCACAAGCCGCTGGACATATAGAGTCTGGATAGCATTGGGATACTCTTCGCCGCCTCCTATAATATCACCATAGAGCATAGGATGCACCTCGAGCTGGGCAGGCTGCGTATCGTAGTTAATATCGGAGTTGAAGTTTAGCACAAGCCTATCCCACCTGCGTATATTGTTGAAGTTGTTGTTAATCGATATTTTGGGGAGCTTGAAATATTGTGAGACTCGCTCACCATTGCTATCTACCGTGCCATAATCTCTACTCCATGTTCCACCAAACGATAGCCTCTCTTCCATGTAGTGTTTCTCGGTGTTTGAGTGTAGGTTTAGGGTGATATCACATCTATCGATAAGATGGCTTACTGAGGTATTTTCGGCAATTACCAGAGGCTCTGTATCTGGAAGATAGTATGTGGTCTGTGATGCGCCATCGGCCTGTTGTAGGTCGTGGATATAGCCAACATTAAGGCTTAGCTCGAGGTTATCGTTGAGTTTGGCTATGGCATTGAGCGTCGCAGCGTGTATGTTGTTATCGAGGTAGCGACTCAGCGTTATATTTGGAGCCGTAGGATAGCGCACGCCAAGCATCGACGATACGCCTCCGAAGCCTCCGTAATGCGACATAAACTCTCGCGAGACATCGTCGCCAGTGTTATTTGTTTTATAGATGCTTATTGTTTGAAACCTCTTGCCGAAATACATAGCACTTAGCTCACCGTTCCACATCCAGGGGCTATAGCCGCCACCAAGCTGCGCCGTGCCGTTCCACGTCCCTTTGCTCGTCTCCTTAAGTCGTAGGTTTATCGCTGCGGCCTTAGGCATACTTATGCCTCGCAGAGCCTTGATGTGTTCGTGATTCTCGTATAACTCTACTCGTGCTATATCTTTGGCCTCTATGTTGTTGGTCGCTACGCCATACTTGCCGCCCAGCATATCCATACCCTCGATGTATAGCTTGCTGATGGCGATGCCATTGTACTTTATATCACCAGCCTCGCCAACGCTTAGGCCTGGCATCTTACGAAGCACGTCACCTATCGAGCGATCTGTAACGTTTATAAATGTCGCTACATTATATGTCAAGGTGTCAGATTGTCGCGTCACAGACTCAGCGTTTACCACCACCTCTCTAATCTCCAATGCCGAGTACTCGACCTCGAAATCTACGCGCTGCGATTTTGCCTCAATCGCTTTCGACGTGCTTTTAATATTAAACCCCGTGATAACTACTTCGAGTGTCGTAGCATCACCGCTATATGATAACGAATATCTGCCATTGGCGTCAGTTATTGCATAGCCATATAAGAGCGTGCGATTGCTGTTTTGTAGCATCACGTTAACATCTGCAACTGCTTCGCCACCCTCTTTTGTGCATATTGTCCCCGATATGGCTATCTGCGCCGATGCCGATGCTATATAACCCAGTAACATAAATAGCAGTGATAATAGCCCTCTCATAGCCGCCTCTCGTTTTTCTTGCTACAAAGGTATGGCTAACTATCTGGTGGGCCAATTTATCTGTGTTAAATAGTGTTACGCAAATGTTAAATAGTGTTAAGATATGTTCTCTAAGCCTCCTCAACGGTTGAGCTGAAGCGGGGAAGATTAAGAAGCTGTTTTGAATTTTATTGAAAGAGTTTGTTCGTTGCTGCGAGGAGAGTTTCGGAGTCTTTGAGTCTCTTATAGACTCTCGAAATAAAATTCAAACAGCTTCTAAGGACAACGACACAGCCGCACCAACCTTTCTCTCTGTCCGTATGAGCAAAACGAAGAATCTCGAGATTAGCACAGCGATGCAAGGTCTTACCACCCTCGAGAGCCTTCGTTTCACTCGGGATTACAGCAAGAATAGCAAAATTACTAATTACTAACCGCCTTTAGCTACAGAAATAGAGCCATATATTTGGAGATATCGCCAAAATACGTTACATTTGCCTTGCAAAGCGTCTACTCTATAACGATAGGCACTCTGCGGATAACAAACAATAGTCACTACTAACATTTTACATACTACTGCCTAATGGCAAAGAGCAACAACATCATCGAGATTCGCAACATCACCAAGACTTTTCCCGACAAGGTGGTGCTGGCTGGCGTAACTCTTAATGTTCGCAAGGGAGAGTTCCTTACAATCCTCGGCCCGTCGGGCTGCGGTAAGACCACGCTGCTAAGAATCATCGCAGGCTTCAACTCGGCATCGAGTGGCGAGATATACATCGCAGGAAACGAGATGACTGGCGTAGCCCCACACCTCCGCCCCGTAAATACCGTATTCCAGCGTTACGCGCTCTTCCCAAACTACAACGTCTTTGATAACATTGCCTTCGGACTGAAGCTCCGCAAAGTCGAAAAGCGAGAGATTGACGAGCGCGTTAAACGTGCCCTGAAGATGGTGGGCATGACCGACTACGAACACCGCGATGTGCAGTCGCTCTCGGGAGGTCAGCAGCAGCGCGTGGCCATAGCCCGAGCTATAGTAAACCGCCCCGAGGTGCTACTCCTCGACGAGCCGCTGGCGGCCCTTGACCTTAAGATGCGCAAGGATATGCAGATGGAGCTTAAGGAGATGCACCGCAACTTAGGCATAACCTTCGTATACGTCACCCACGACCAAGAGGAGGCCCTAACCCTCTCGGATACAATAGTCGTAATGAACGAGGGCGAGATTCAGCAGATAGGCACTCCAACGGATATATACAACGAGCCGCGCAACACCTTCGTGGCCGACTTCATCGGCGAGAGCAACATACTCAACGCCACGATGGTACGCGACCGCCTCGTGAGGTTTATGGATAAGGAGTTTGAGTGCGTAGACGAGGGTTTTGGCGAGAATACACCCGTAGATGTGGTAATACGCCCCGAGGATGTCTACATCATACGCAATGCCGAGGCCGCAATGTTCCATGGCACGGTGCGCTCGTGTACGTTCAAGGGCGTACACTACGAAATGTTTGTCGACACGCCCGATGGCTACGAGATAATGATTCAGGACTATAACGCCTTCGACGTAGGTCAGCAGGTAGGCATGATGATAAAACCTGCCGACATCCACGTCATGGCTAAGGAGCGCACCGAAAATAGCGTAAGTGGCACGTTAGTCGATGCTACGCATGTCGAGATTTTAGGCGAGAGCTTCGAGTGTAAGGCTGTCGAGGGCATAGAGCCAGGCAGCAGCATCGTGGCACACTTCCCCTTTACGGCCATCGAGCTTACCGACGACCCCGACGATGGTGTGTCGTGGGGCACGATACGCTTCATCCTATACAAGGGCGACCGCTACCACCTCACAGTGCGCACCGACGAGGGCGAGAATATATATGTCGATACTCACGATGTATGGGAGGACCTCGACGAGGTGGGCATTCGCATCGCGCCAAGCGAGATACGTGTGACACGCGCCCAGTAGATAGTAGTGAGCAACAATAACAACTTTGAACACTATGCTCGACAATATCACCAAGTTCTTCTCGCGTAGGCGTAGCTGGAGCCTTCCCTACGTAATCTTCTTGGCTATCTTCGTGGTCATGCCCCTGGTGTTGATTATGGTCTACGCCTTTCAGGGTAACGATGGCGGCTTCTCATTAGAGAACTTCCGCAGGTTCGTAACACAGGCCGAGGCTGCCAACACCTTCATATACTCAATAGGCATAGCACTGATAACAACCATTATATGCCTCGTCTTAGGCTACCCCGCGGCCTATATCCTCACGCGCATCAAGCCATCGACAGCCACCCTCGTGGTTATGCTCTTCATACTGCCGATGTGGATAAATGTGCTGGTACGCACGCTGGCCACCGTAGCCCTCTTCGACTTCCTAAGCCTGCCCTTAGGCGAGGGTGCGCTGATATTCGGCATGGTATACAACTTCCTGCCCTTTATGATATACCCCATCTACAACACCCTTCAGAAGATGGACAACTCGCTTATTGAGGCCGCCGAGGACCTCGGTGCTACACCCCGACAGGTGTTCCTGCGCGTGGTGTTCCCACTCTCGATGCCAGGCATCGTGAGCGGCATTATGATGGTATTTATGCCTACAATATCTACCTTCGCAATTGCCGAGCTGCTGACGATGAACAACATCAAGCTCTTCGGCACAACGATACAGGAGAATATCAATAACGGCATGTGGCACTATGGCGCAGCACTATCGCTCATAATGCTGATTATCATAGGTATAACATCGCTCTTCTCGGATAGCTCGGAGGATGGCGCAAACGAAGGTCTTATATAGCTATGAAACGTACACTATCATACCTCTATCTGGTGTTGCTGCTGGTGATGCTCTACGCCCCTATAGTCATCATCGCCATATTCTCGTTTACCGAGTCTAAGGTATTGGGCAACTGGACAGGCTTCTCTACAGAGCTCTACGCCTCACTCTTCTCGGGTGGCGTGAACAACTCGCTTATAGATGCCATCAAGAACACCTTCATCATCGCCCTCACAGCCGCCACCGTATCCACACTGCTCGGCACCGTAGCGGCAATAGGTATCCACGACCTGCGCTACAGAAAGCGTCGCGCTGTAAACTTCGTAAACAACATTCCGATTCTTAACCCCGATATTATCACAGGTATCTCGCTATTCCTTCTCTTCATATCGCTCGGAATAACTCAGGGATACCTGACCGTCATCTTGGCCCACATAACCTTCTGTACGCCATACGTTGTCCTTAGCATTATGCCGCGTCTGACACAGATGAATCCCAATATCTACGAGGCGGCTCTCGACCTCGGAGCTACGCCTATGCAGGCTATGCGCCACGTCATAATCCCCGAGATACGCCCAGGTATGATATCTGGCTTTATCCTCGCCTTTACGCTCTCGATTGACGACTTCGCAGTCACGATATTTACCAACGGTACGGATGGCTTGGAGACTCTATCGACATACATTTATGCCGATGCTCGCAAGGGAGGTCTTACCCCCGAGCTACGCGCACTATCGACAATAATCCTCGTCGTGGTGCTGGTACTCCTTATCGTCGTAAACTACCGCGCACATCGCCAGAGTCTCCGCGCCGAGGAGGTCAATGGTGGGATAAACACCCCAAAATAGAGTTACAGAGTTATTATGAGACTATACACAACAAAGATATTCGCCATCGTAGCACTCATAGGCCTACTGTTAGGGTGCTCGGGCGAGGAGGAGCGACTGCAACGCCTCAAGGTGTACAACTGGGGCGACTATATCGACGAAGAGCTACTAACCGAGTTCGAGGAGTGGTACTTTGAGCATACTGGTCGTCAGGTAGAGGTTGTCTACCAGACCTTCGACATCAACGAGGTTATGTTGGCCAAGATAGAGAATGGCCACGCCGACTTCGACGTTGTGTGCCCCTCGGAGTATATAATAGAGCGTATGCTGCGCAAGGAGATGCTTCTGCCCATCCTCACCGAGGAGTTTAAGGCCGAGATTGAGGCTAAGAATATCGACTACTTCGATGCCGTATCGCCATATATTAAGGAGCAGTTCTCGCTGCTCACAGCCCCCGAGGGTATCGACCCGAATGACTACTCGGTAGGTTATATGTGGGGCACTACGGGAATACTATACAACAAGCGATATGTCACCTCGGAGGAGGCCTCTTCATGGGCCCTGATGTTCGACCAGAGGCTTGACGATAAGATTTTTGTCAAGGACGCTTTCCGCGATGTCTACTCCCCGATTCTCATCTATGCCAAGACGTTAGAGCAGCGCGAGGCTGGCATCTTAGGGCCAGATGAGACGCTTCAGCTAAATACTATCCGCGAGCTGATGTACGACTCGTCGGATGAGTCTATTGCCCTTGTTGAGAGCTATTTAAAGCGCATGAAGGAGCTTGTAGCAGGATGGGAGGCCGACTTCGGCAAGGAGATGATGACACAGGAGAAGGCCTGGATAAACCTTATGTGGAGTGGTGATGCTGTATGGGCCATTGATGAGGCTCAGTCGGTAGATGTAGAGCTTGGCTATGCAGTACCCGTAGAGGGTAGCGTAGTGTGGTTCGACGGCTGGGTGATACCCAAGTATGCTCGCAACACCCACGCAGCGCGCTACTTTATCGACTTTATGTGCAAGCCCGAGAATGCCATCCGCAATATGGATGCTACGGGATATGTGAGCGTTGTAGCCACAGATGAGGTCTTCGAGTCGCTTGAGGAGCTCGCGACTGGCGAGCTTGAGGTGTGCGACCTGAGCTACCTCTTTATCGACTCCAAGGGTGAGCCATTGGAGGGCTCTGACAGCGTTATGGCAGATGCTACGCTCTACCCCGATCGCAGTGTTATAGAGCGTTGTGGCGTTATGCACGACTCGGGCGAGCGCACAGATAAGATGCTTGAGATGTGGTCGAGAGTCAAGGGCGACAACCTCTCTACGGGGATGCTCGTAGGCATCATAATCTTCTTCTCACTACTCCTAATCTGGGGTATCTGGCGCAAAGTAGAGAAGTATCTTGCTGCTCAGCGTCGCGCCAAGCGTCGTAAGCACCACAAGAGATAGCGAGATAGCGAGGCAGCAACGTGCTACGTGTGCCCGGGCAAAGTATAGTTTTTTTTTGGGTAATGATGCAAAAAGCGGCGCTTGGGTTAATAAATAAGTAGCTGAATATTTGCAAATTACAGCGATATTTTAGAGATTAGTAGAAAACGTTTTCTACTAATCTCTATTTTTATGTCAAAATCTCGCAAAATGCGTTGCCCTCATTGTGGCTTTTTAGATACTATTAAAAAGGGTAAACGGGCTGGCTATTCGCGCTATTATTGTAAAAATTGTAATAGTTATTTTACGGATCGCCGCCCTTATATTAGTGATAGAAATATGTTTATTTGGTTTGTCCGTTGGGTGCGCGATAAACAGAGCATTTCACAAATATCTCAAGCGAGTGGATATAGCGAGAGAACACTTAAAAACTACTTCTATAAGATACTCCCCACTTGCCCCGTATGGCAGATACAGCGTAGAGAAAAAGTCAATCTTCTAATAGATGGCACATACTTTACCAACAAAGTATGCTTAATACTATACCGTGATAGTAATATTAAGATGACCATACTATATCGACTTTCCAAACGCGAGGCTCTACGCGATCTTAAAGAAGACCTCCGTGCCATAAGAGATGTTGGTATCGAGATAGAGAGCATCACCTGTGATGGTGCTACGAATATAATAAAAGCGGTGCAGGAGGTGTGTCCTGAGGCTATTATTCAAAGATGCACATTTCATATTGCAAATGAAATATGCACTTGGCTAACCAAGAAACCAAAGAGCGATGCTGCCAGAGAACTAAGACAGCTTGCATGCTTGCTTAGTAAAGTAGATAATCACAAACAAGCACAGCTATGGATGCGTGATTTTGTCGATTGGCATACAAAATATGAGGAGTATATAAATGAGAAAAGTGTAGATGAGATAACTGGTAGATGGTGGTATACACATAGAATGTTACATCGCAGTAGCACACACATCAAACGAGCATTACCCAATATGTTTAATTATACCAGATACCCAAATATACCTAAAACCTCAAACTCGATAGAATCATTTTTTGGTCATTTGAAGGATCACTTGCGACTACACCGAGGGCTCTCGGACGACCATTTTAGAGATTTTATTAAATGGTATTTGTATTTGCAAAGTAATCAGGGAAAAGTCGCCAAAATGAGAGAGCGAGAAGAATAATCTTCTCGCCCAATCTTAGCGCCGAAAAGCGCCACTTTTTGCATCATTACCTTTTTTTGGGGGGGGGTAAATAGAGTGGATACCGCGCGAAACAGTATATACCAAAGCTGGTATCGAGAGTGCTCCCTAATGCATTGTTTGGCTACGATAGTTAACAGAGCGGCTAATTGGAAGCTGGGGGAGCTACCGAAAGCATACTACAGATGACGTATAGATGGGAAGAGCGAGTATAGTTGCTCCATAAGTGACTCTACTTCAAATCCTTCGCGAAGAATTAGAAGTATTACATTATCGCCAGCAATAGTACCCAATACCTCGGGAATGGCTCTATTGTCGATAGGCACGGTAATAGCACTTGCATATCCAGGCTTCGTGGTTATAACACACATATTACCCGAGAAGGCGATATCGGTGATGTTATCTGTAATATTTTGCGACACAACAATCTCGGATGCGTGGGTAGCGTTAGGCAACATATAGACGTAGCCCTTCTCCTTATGAGGCACCTTGGCAACATGCATAAACTTAAGGTCGCGCGACAAGGTCGACTGCGTAACCTTAAGTCCGCACTCCTCAAGACGTGCGATAAGCTCCTCCTGTGAGGAGATATACTCTGAACGTATTATCTTGCGGATAATAGACAAACGATGAGTCTTTGAATTCATATTTATTTCTTTATTCTTAGTAGTTTTCACCTTAACGCAAAAAGTATCTCGATTATTGTTCAAATGGACATACAAATATAGCATAAGTAGCGCATATAAGCAAATAAATAGGCAAAAATTATTTTACATTTATTTTTTTTTGTTAATAATTTTGCCAACTTCGCTATCTCTACGTTTTTTTTTGTATATTTGCCGCGTAACGATATATTTATGGCGTTGAGAACAAATTAGAATATTAACAATTTATTTATTTTTTGTCTATGAGAAAACTACTTTCAATTCTGAGCATTGCCTTGGTAACACTGATGGCTATCGGTTGTGAGAAGGCTGGCAATGAGAACACCCCCGGTGTAACATTCCAGTTCCAAAACGCTAAGACCACCACAACTACCGCCGAGGTGCAGATTATCCCATCGGATATCGAGGTAAACTACTTTGCACACATTGTCGAGAGTGCTGAAATTGCAGATATGAGTGATAAAGAGATTATCGATATGTCACTCACATTAGAGGGCATCAAGGCCTACAAGGGCCCTCAGTACATCACTCGCACCTCGCTTAAGGCAGGCACCGAGTACACAGCCATCGCCTTCGCGGTGACCGAGACTGAGAGCGTAGCTCGCTATACCCTCACCACCGAGGCTGCATCTGAGCCAATTCCTGCCGATGAGTTTGAGATTGAGATAGAGGTTAAGGATATCAAAGCTACCTCGGCTGTAGCAATAGCTAAGCCTAATAGCTCGGCTAACCGCTACTACTTCCGTGTTATTACCAAGATGGAGCTCGATGCTTTTGGTATCTACAATGATGACTACCAGATTTTCGAGTACATCCTCGAGAACCCCAACTCTGGCGACTGGATTACTCAGGGCGAGACAACGCTTAACTGCCGTCTTGCTGCCGAGACCGACTACTTAGCCGTAGCATTTAACTATGAGAACTGGGAGGATATGCACAACCAGGATGCCGAGATGAAGCTCTTCCGCAAGGCATTTACCACACCTGAGGGCGAGCCTGTTGACCCTAACTCGTTGTTCATTACCGATAACCTTGCAACCACACATACCAACTTCTCGTTGGACGTAACTCCTTCACTTGGCGAGGATGCTCACTGGACATACTACGTCTGGACAAAGAGTTCATACGAGCAGACATTGGCTACCGAGGCTAAGGCAAACATCGTGATGCGTAGTTACTTCGGCCTTAACAACATCGCTGTAGAGCAGGGCTATAGCTTCGGCGATATCATCCAGACAGATAAGCTCGGTAAGAAGGGCTCGAACACAATTACAGCCTATGAGCCACTCCACAACAATACCGAGTATGTAGTGGTACTATTCTACGTAGACCCCACAGTCACCGACCCTACAGAGGTCTACGACTACAACTACGTAGCTGTAGAGTTTAAGACCAACGCTCCATCGGCCGACAGTGTCGCAACCCTTGAGGTATCGGAGCCTATCATCGTTGGGGGAGGCTTTAGCTACAACATAAACTTCGTTGTCAAGACCAACGACTACGCTGTAGACCTACTCGCTGGTGCACAGCTCTGGAACAACTACGAGTTCGAGAAGTATTGGGACCCCAACGACTGGTCACAGATTCAGGCATTCTTTATGTTCCGCAAGCCTGTAGGTGAGGAGACTTTGGCAGCGGCAAAGAGTGCAGAGGGCGCGACTATTTCGTTCACAGGCTTCGACAAGGAGGACTATGTATTCTTCTTCGAGGTACTCAACGAAGAGAACACCGCGACACAGTTTGCTGTTCGCGTAAAGCCAGAAATGTTCGATAACGCACAGTAATAATTGATTGACAATGAAAAAACTATTTAATATATTCGCTCTACTCTCGCTCGCTGCAGGCTTTGTGGCGTGCGAGAACACAGAGCAGCAAATTCCAGACAACAAGGAGTATAGCGTTGAGCTTACGGCCGACAAGTCTGAGATTGCGGCTGATGGCTTGGATACGGCGACCTTCACCGTTAAGGTAGATGGTAGTGTCACATCCGAAGAGGTGATGATTATCTGCCTTAATGACAACTCAGTACTTGAGAGCAACACCTTCACAACGACAACTGCGGGTGAGTACACCTTCAAGGCTACGTACAAGGGATTTACCTCGGATGCTGTTGCCATCACTGCTACGGCAACCGATAACCCACAACCTGGTCCAGAGCCCGAGCTCAACGTTGAGCTTACGGCAGACAAGACGGAGATTGTGGCAGACAACACCGACACTGTGACATTTACGGTTACGGTTAATGGCGAGGATAAGACCTCTACTGCCGAGATTACGGTTATCAACTATAACGAGGTACTTAAAACCAATACGTTCACCGCTGACGTTGCTGGAGAGTTTGTCTTTGTAGCCAAATACGAGGGTGTGAAGTCTAACGAGGTAACGGTTGTAGCTACTGCGGTAGAGACTCCTGTGCAGAAGAGCCTCAAGATTGAGTCTGACGTAAACCGCATCAAGGCAGATGGCACTGAGAAGGCTACATTTACGGTACTCTACGGTGAGGATGATGTTACGGCAGATGCCGAGATATACTGCACCAACCACGAGGGCGTAACCATCGAGGGCAATACATTCTCAAGTAGCACCGTTGGCTCGTACTCGTTCCGCGCACGCTACGCTGGTCAGACAACAGGCACAGCAGTAAACATCGATGTATATGACCCAGAGTTGGTTGGTAAATATGAGATTGGTGCTATCCACGAGGTAAATGGCGTTAAGGGTGTAATCTTCGCTATTAAGTCAGATAACCAGGGCGACACCTACTGCTATTTGTTCTCGATGGATGAGGAGGACTTGCAGTGGTCAACAAAATATGAGTGGTGTAATTGTACGTCGCAGCGTGGCGATTACAATACCAACGACCCATTCGACTATTTCGGCATGAATATCGACGACTACCCAGCGTTTAAGTGGTGTAAGGAGCATGGCGAGGGCTGGTTCCTACCATCATCTACCGAGTTGCACTGGTTGTGGGAGATGCTCACCGAGGGCGAGCGTGATTTCAAGGCTCCAAGTGTTGCTAAGTACAACGCATTTATCGAGGAGAATGGTGGCGAGCCATTCTGCGAGACATACTACTGGTCATCAAACGAGACATCGGAAGATTTGGTAGAGGTTGTTGCCTTTATGAACGATAGCGTCGTATGTCTTGATCCTAAGAAGGATAACATATATACAGCACGCGCCGCCTACCGCTTTAAGGTTGAGTAGGTTATTAGCGATAATGCTATTAGGGAGGTTTTGGTGGTCCAGAACCTCCTTTTTTTGCCTGCGAGCGAGCGCACCTAACAGCTTGTAGCTAAGGCTATCGAAGGTGACCGCTACGCTCGCGCGACACTGGAAGGGGGTATAGGTAGACCCTTGCAGCAAAAGCACTAAAACTTAAAGCTCCATACAACGTAGAATCTCCCGAAAAAAATGGTTCTCTTCAATACCCCTCCGCCCCCACATCTTTAGTGGCTATACTTTCACTCCTCCTTACACCCACACGATGACTATTGCGTAATTGGCAAATTATCATTATCTTTGTAAAGTGGTGGTATGCACTAAGAACTGAAACGTATAAACTAATAATAACAAAAGGTGTTATGAAGAGGTTATTTTCATACTTGCTCCTTGCGACGATATGTTTTGTCGTAAGTTGCGATACAGCGTTTGACGATTCAAAGATTTGGGATAAGCTAAATGATCACGAGGCACGTATTAAACGTCTTGAGGAGCTCTGCAAGCAGATGAATACCAATATCGGGTCCTTGCAGGTGATAGTCGAGGCTTTGCAGTCAAATGACTACATCACCAACGTTGCCCCCATAATCAAGGATGGCGAGACTATTGGCTACACGATAACCTTTGCTAAGGCCGACCCGATAACCATCTACAATGGCACGGATGGCGCAGATGGCACAGATGGTGGTGGCGCAACCCCTGTTATAGGTGTTCGTCAAGATGTCGATGGCATATACTACTGGACGCTCAACGGAGAGTGGCTCACCGACGAGCAAGGCAGCAAGGTCAAGGCGCAAGGCAGCGATGGCATGGATGGCGAGGATGGTGCTGATGGCGAGGATGGCAAGGATGGTGTCGACGGCCAGAGTGGCATAACACCACGACTGAAGATTGTCGATGAGTACTGGTATGTGTCGTATGACGAGGGCCAGACATGGACGCAGCTCGACAAGGCTACGGGAGATGATGGCGACACGCTATTTATCGAGGTACGTGAGGATGATGAGTGTGTATACTTTGTTTTGGCAGATGGTACGGAGCTTGTACTACCTAAATATAATGGTGCTGAGATGCCCGAGTTGCAGAATAACAAGATATACTACACCACAACGAATGGTAAAAAGCTATTCCCTACGTATCAGGCAGGTATCGATGCCATCATGCTCTCAAATAGCTACGAAGATGGTGTGGGCGTGATGACCTTTGATGATGATATCACCTTAATAGGCAACGCCTTCCATGACTGCACCACGCTTGAGAGTGTGACCATCCCTGCGAGCGTTACGGAGATAGGCGTGCAGGCCTTCTACAACTGCACGTCGCTAAGCAGCGTATACTGCAAGGCCACAACACCTCCAGCGGCCGTATATGTCGAGAACTCCATTTGGAAGCCCTTCGATGGCAATGCTCTCTATCGCAGCATCTACGTTGCTAAGGAGTCGGTCGAGAGCTACCGCGAGGATAGCTATTGGTCGAGGTACGCCTCGTCAATCAAAGCCGAGGGCGACACCACAGAGAGCACAGTGACACAGATATACTATACCACGACGAATAACAAGCCATTGGATCTTACATATACCTTGTTCGATGCGGTATTTGCAGGCAATGTATACGATGCAGACCTGGATATGTGCGTACTCTCCTTCGAGGGCGAGCTGACCGACTTCCCACAAGCATTTAATTATGAGGATACGCTTGAATCTATAATCATCCCCGAGGGAGTTACAACGATAGCTCCATTGGCATTTGGTGGATGCTCTTCACTGTGGCGTGTAGAGCTTCCTCAGACCATCGAGAGCATAGGTTCGGATGCTTTCTTCTCGTGTAATGCGCTTTCCGAGGTACACATCCCCGATTTGGTAACATGGTGTAATATCGATTTTAAGTCATCTATTTTTAAACCTTTGAACGAAACACAAACTCTCTATTTCGATGGCGTAGAGCTTACCGAGGTTGTAATTCCTTCGGAGGTGACCACAATTAGACCATATGCGTTCTATGGTGTTGCACAACTTACCGATGTCACCATCCACGATAGTGTTACATCTATCGGAGATAAAGCCTTTATGTATTGTAGTAATATATCAAATATTACAATCGGAAGCGGCGTAGAGTCTATCGGCACATCGGCCTTTGCCTACTGCTCATCGCTGACGGAGGTCACGCTGCCCGAGAAGTTACAACATATCAATAGCAATCTCTTCGAGAGATGCGATATGTTGTCGAGCGTCACCCTGGGTGGTAATACAGTATCTATAGGCGATAAGGCTCTCTATAACTGCGCCTCACTTACCGAGATTACCATTCCTGCCAGTGTTACGACAATAGGCAACAGTGCCTTTAGCGGCACATCATTAAAGGGCGTGTATATCTCGGACTTAGCGGCATGGTGCCAAATCGACTTCGTGGCGGATAGCAACCCTCTCAGTATATCTAAACTCCTATACCTCGATGGCGAATTATTGATTGATGCCAAGATACCCGATGGTGTAACAGAGATTAAGGCTTCTGCACTGCGTGATTGCGCATCACTTACCAGTGTTACACTCCCCGATAGTGTTACAGCTATTGGAGAGGATGCCTTTATGAGTTGTGGCGAGTTGACCACCTTAGACCTTGGTAACGGCGTGGTGTCGATAGGTGCTTCTGCCTTTTCTTACTGCGATTCGCTTACCGAGATTACAATTCCTGCCAGCGTAAACTCGATAGGAGATAGTGCCTTTGGATATACAAACTATACGTTGGAGCGTGTTAATATCGTAGATTTGGCCGCTTGGTGCAGTATCGACTTTGCATATAGCACATCCAACCCTGTAAAGTTTACCAACACTCTATATCTAAATGGCAGTGAGGTTACCGAGGTGACAATACCTTCAAATGTTACGGAGATTAAGCCGTACGTATTCTACAACATGTACTCGCTTACAAAGGTAGATATGCACGAGGGTGTAACCTCTATTGGTGCGTCAGCATTTGCACAGTGTCTCAATATCACAGAGATAACCATCCCTGCAAGCATCAGAGCTATTGGCAACTCAGCATTCTCGGGCTGTAGCTCGCTGTCGCGTGTCAACATCTCCGACTTGTCGGCATGGTGTAGGATAGACTTAGACGGTGCCGCAACCCCAACACAGCATACAGGGGGCCTCTATCTCAATGGTGTCGAGATTACCGAACTTACCATCCCCGAGGATATTACCGAGATTAAGCCTTACTCCTTCTATTGTTGCACATCGTTAACGAGTGTTAAGCTCCACGAAGGTATCACCAGAGTGGGTGCTAGTGCCTTCGATGGGTGCGATGGCCTAACCGAGATTACAGTGCCTGCCTCGGTAACCTTCCTCGACTACTATGCATTTAATAGCAAAAACTTAGCTACGGCAACTATACTCTCGACTACGCCTTGCGAGTTGGGATATAAGAGTGTCGGTGGAGGTATCTACGAGGAGAGAACATACTATGGACAGTTTGGCAACGCTATGATATACGTCCCCTCGGAGTCGCTCTACGACTACAAGAGTGCCAGTGGATGGTATACTATGGCCGATAGCATCTACCCAATAGAGTAGCTATCGCCCCGACCATCTTCGTAAAACCAGCGCGCAAGCTCTACCCTGACCCTCTCGTAGGTCATATCGGGGTTAAGCTTGCGCGTTGGTTTCTTGAGTGTATCGCCACGCATAAGACAATTGCGCTCTCTTTCGGAGTAATTACCTCTCGGGGATTTCAAAAAATCGAAGAAATAGAGTATCTTTGTAGTATGAAAAAATCAGAATTTACGTTTATCGGCGATATAGCAACAATGTTTGCCACGCTACCCCATCACGGCTTTGAGCCTATTGGCGACGACTGCACCGTACTCGATATGGGCTCCGAGTCGCTGGTTATCACTACCGATATGGTTGTCGAGGATATCCACTTTCTGCGCAACATATCCTCACCCGAGGAGGTGGCACACAAGAGCCTTATGGTTAACCTCTCGGATGTCGCAGCTATGGGAGCAAGACCCATAGCTACGCTGCTCAGCCTCTCGCTCCCCGAGTCGGCCCAGGGCGAGTGGTCCGAAGCCTTTATGCGCAGATATCACGCCGAGAGTCTTAAGGTGGGCGTAGCCCTTGTGGGTGGCGACACCACAGCATCACGCGACAGAATAACGATAAACGTCGTGGCTATAGGACGTGCGCCCAAGGAGTGTATCAAGCGACGCTCAGCAGCCAAGCCAGGAGATGTAGTATGCGTAACAGGCAAGCTTGGAGCATCATCCAAGGGTCTTGTGGATAATATGTTCGGCGACCTCGGCACCGAGGCTGCAAGGATACACCGTCTTGCTCAGGCGCGTATAGCCGAGGGCGTGTGGCTTGGCTCGCGCAGCGAGGTGCGCGCCATGATGGACGTTTCGGATGGCATAGCCTCGGACATAAGGCATATAATGGAGCAGTCGGGCGTGGGTGCCGAGATAGAGCTTAGCTCGATACCTACGGACTACGACATACGCTTTGCCACGACAGGTGGCGAGGACTATGAGCTACTGCTTAGTGTCGAGGCAACAAGCTTTGAGCAGCTTGCAAACGAGTTTGAGGAGGCAACAGGGACAACACTTACGGCCATAGGCAAGATTATAGAGGGCAGTGAGCTACGTTGGCTCGAAAATGGACTACCCGCAACACTCGACCTAAAGGGATTTACTCACTTTTAGGCGACCGACATAGACCCTTGAGGATATCGACACCCTCGCGTAGGGCGCGAAGGCGAAAGAGGGCCGCAAGACCTATATATATTACTATAGCGACAACTATTGCGACTATAAGACGCAAGAGTAAGCCCATACCGACAAGATATGGACTAAGGAGATAGAGCGCACCAAACATCACAGCGGCCAACAGCAACGAGGGCAGCAACGCACCAGATATGCTACGCCATGTGATGCCCACATAGCGCATTGCCGTACCCGTATTTAGCAAAAACTCTACAGCAGCCATCGCCGTCATACCCCACGCTACGGACTCGACACCTCGCGGAATAGTGTATGCCAAGAGAGCTGTCATCACCACGCGCTTAACAACCTCCAGCCATACAATAACACGTCCATCGCTCTTGGTCTTGAGGATGTTATACGACACCGCAGCGATAGGATAGATAAGGCCCGAGAGCGACAATATCTCAAAATAGGGGACCGTAGGCATCCACTTTGGACCAAGCAGAAGCATAAACATATCATCGGCTATAGCCACAAGGCCCAACATCGCAGGGAAGAGCACAAATGCCAACATACGCACTATGCGCAAATACCCCTCTCGAAGCTTAACCGAATCATCGGCCATGGCGGATAGTGCTGGATATGTAACACCCTGTATCGCCTGCACCGACGAGGTTACAGGCAGGTCCTTGAGCTTCTGTGCCTGAGAGAAGTAACCCAAGGCCGATGTTGAGTACATCTTACCGATGAAGAGCTGTGCTACGTTGTTATATATCGAGGCTATAAGGTCTGTGCATAGCAACCGCAGGCTAAAGGGTGCCATAGCACGTAGCGAGGCGAGCGTAGCGCGCTCTGAAGCTCGCCAACGACGCAGATACCAGAAGGCTACAGCCTTAAATCCCATAAGTAAGAGTCGCTGGGCAACAAGACTCCATATACCACACCCCATCAACGCCATAACAACAGCTACAACGCCACTTAGGAGCGAGGCAAAGAATACAATCTTCGAGAGCAGCGCGAAGCGGAACTCGCGTGTATACATCACTGTCTGCACCACACATAGCGAGTTGATGGGTAGCACCAAAAAGAGCACTGGAGCGACATCAGCTATCGCCTCAACGCCATAGAGCGAGGCTATAGGTCGCGCCAAAGCAGTAAGCAGAATATATAGTAGCAGAGAGGTGATGACATTAAAGCGCAGCACCGCGCTATACTCGCCATCCGTCACCTCGCGCTTACGTATCAGCGTCTGCGAGAAGCCGCTGTCTACGATGGTAAGGGCTACGGAGCTAAAGAACGTGAGTATAGCCATAACGCCGAAGTCGGCAGGCATAAGGGCACGGGCAACAATGATGCTGACGGCCATCTGTATGACCATCGACAGAAGCTTCTCGGTAAAGCTCCAAGCTACTCCCGTAGCCACCTTTTGTTCCAACTTTTGCTCCGACATATAGGCCAGTTGTCGCCTGCACCGAAAGGCTTAACGCAGCGAAACGATTGTTAATTACTGATTAGTAAAGTACTCAACCGCTAAGCGGTATGACTCTAAGCCGAAACCCATAATGGTACCTCGCGCCACCGGGGCAATCATCGAGGTATGACGAAACTCCTCACGCGAGAGTATCGACGAGATATGCACCTCAACAACAGGCACAGATACGGCCGCTATGGCATCGCGCAACACCACAGATGTGTGGGTATAGCCACCAGCGTTTAGCACAACACCATCGTAGTGACCCTCGGCACGTTGCACAGCATCGACAAGCTCGCCCTCGATATTGGAGTGGTAGAAATCTATTATATGGTCCGAATAACGTGCGCGAAGAGCCCCGAGGTAATCCTCGAAGCTCTCACGTCCGTATATCTCGGGTTGGCGATGCCCCAAAAGGTTGAGGTTCGCCCCGTTGATTATCAAAATTTTCATTGCATAAAAGCAGATGCCACAGATGATGCTTTATCACAATAAATTAATACTCCTTGGCTACCGTCTCGCCCTTCAACACACGCAAAGCGTTCTCGGCCAATGACTCGAGCTCGTTCTCGCCAGGGTATATCTTGATAGGAGCCAAGAACTTACAGTAGTCAACGATAACATCGTTAACACAGTCGTTCCAAGCAATACCACCAGTGAGAAGGATAGCATCTACCTTACCCTTGAGAACTACAGCCATCTCGCCAATCCACTTAGCTACAGAGTAGGCCATAGTATCGAGCATAAAGCGTGCCTCCTGGTCGCCCGAAGCAGCACGTACCTCGTTGAGCTCCTGCACATTGTTGCAGTTAACGTGGTCTACAAGACCACCCTTACCAGCCAAAAGCTTCTTAATCTCGGCCTTGTCATACTTGCCCGAGAAGCAGAGGTCTACAAGATCACCTGCAGGTAGTGTACCTGCGCGCTCTGGAGCTATAGGACCATCACCATCGAGGGCATTGTTGGTATCTACAACGCGACCCTGCAAGTGTGCCGATACTGAGATACCACCACCCATATGTACTACAACAAGGTTTAGCTCCTCGTATGGACGGCCCACCTCCTTAGCATAGCGACGTGCTATGGCCTTCTGGTTTAGTGCGTGGAAGATAGAGCGACGTGGGAGCTCCTTAAGGCCACTCACACGAGCCATATCCTGAAGCTCGTCAACAACTACGGGGTCTGCGATATATGCCTCAACACCTGCCTCGTCAGCGATACGACGTGCGATGAGCGCACCGAGGTTGCTGGCGTGCTGACGCTTAGGAGCCTTAAGGTCGGCAATCATAGCCTCGCCTACGCGGTATACACCACCCTCGATAGGGCGCATAAGACCACCACGACCAATCACCGCATCCAACGACTTAAGCTCTACGCCATCGGCCTTGAGTGCATCGAGGATAATCTCCAAACGCCAGTCGAGCTGATCAGCTACCGATGCAAAGCGAGCAATCTCCTCTGCCGAGTGGCTGAGCTTAAGGGTCTTGACCTGCTCCATATCCTGGAAGAGGGCAACCTTCGTGCTGGTAGAGCCTGGGTTAATAGTAAGAATATTATATGCCATTGTCGGTTATTCTAATAGGTTAATAACTATTTAGCTGCCAAGCAAGCCAATGCTATAGAGTAGAGCTTAGTCTTCGTAGTATCGCCACGTGAGGTCAATACACAAGGAGCTGTAGGACCAGCAACCATAGCTGCAAGCTCAGCACCACCGAACTTAGAGCAAGCCTTGAAGAATACATTACCCGACTCAAGGTTAGGGAACAACAAGCAGTCTGCATCGCCAGCTACAGGACCTGTAAGCTTCTTAATCTTTACAGACTCCTCGTCGATAGCTACATCCAATGCCAAAGGACCCTGGAATAGTGCATTGCCAAGCTCGCCTGCCTGACCGAGGTCCGAGAGCTCCTTAGCCTCTACCGAGCTAACCACCTTAGGTAGAAGCTGCTCACTTGGTGCCAAGAGGGCAATCTTTGGCTGCTCGATACCGAGGTTATTAGCTGTCTGGATGAGATACTTAGCAATCTGCTTCTTCTGCTCAAGGCTTGGGCATGGAAGAACAGCTACATCGCTGACTACCAATAGCTTGTGGTAAGCAGGAACCTCCAATACAGTAACGTGGCTAAGAGTAGTACCTGCGGGCAACAAACCCCACTCCTTGTTTAGGATACCGCGCATATACTTATCTGTAGGCACTACACCCTTCATCAATACATCATACTCGCCATTGTGAACAGCCTTAACAGCTATCTCTACAGCCTTAACATCCTCCGACTCGGGGATGATAGTGTACTGGCTCATATCAACGCCCTCAGCCTCGCACGACTTCTTAATCTCCTCAGGGTCACCAACCAAAGTAACCTCAGCAAGACCTGCTTTGATAGCCATATCGGTTGCGCCGATAGAGTGTGTATCCTGACCATAAGCCACAATCATCTTCTTCTTGCCACGAGCAACAGCTGCCGTAACAATCTCTTCCAAATGCTTAATCATAATAGTTTTAGGTTTTATATTATTAGTTTAAGATTCATTACTTCGTAAGTCTATATGTATCCTTGGCGATTACAAGCTCCTCGTCGGTGCAGATAACGGCAGCCTTGACACGCGAGCCCTCCTTGGTAATCTCGTAGTCCGTACCGCGCTTGCCACGATTGCGCTCTGCGTCAAACTCGATGCCCATAAACTCCATATTGCTGAGGACATACTCTCGAAGCTCTGGAGAGTTCTCGCCCACACCGCCAGTGAATACTACGATGTCGACACCACCCATCTCGGCAGCATACTCGCCCACGAACTTCTTCACGCGGTTAAAGTACATATCACGAGCTACGATAGCACGCTCGTTACCCTCATCGTAGGCTGCGTCGATATCGCGCATATCGCTTGAGATGCCTGTAAGACCCAGAACACCAGACTTCTTGTTAAGCATAGAATCAAGCTCCTTGTACGACATACCCTCCTTCTCGGCGATGTAGGTAGCTGCGCTAACATCCATAGAGCCTGCGCGAGTACCCATCACAAGACCATCGAGTGGAGTAAAGCCCATAGAGGTATCGAAAGACTTACCACCCTTTACGGCAGTCACCGATGCACCATTACCGATATGGCACGTTACGATATTTGCCTTCTCGAAGTCAAGACCAAACATCTCGGCCGCTACGCGAGCAACAAACTTATGACTTGTGCCGTGGAAACCATACTTTCTTACGCGATACTTGTCGTAGTACTCGTAAGGGATAGCATACATGTAGTTGATAGCTGGGATGGTGTGGTGGAACGAGGTATCGAATACGGCCACCTGCTTGATACCTGGCAACACCTTCTCCATAGAGAGTATACCCTCGAGGTTTGCAGGGTTGTGCAGAGGTGCGATAGAGTATAGCGACTCAATCTTAGCCTTCACCTCATCGTCTACAAGGCAGCTATCGTGGAAGAACTCACCACCATGAGCCACACGATGACCAGCAGCCTTAAGCTCGTCGAGTGACGAGATAACGCCGTGCTCGGGGTGTGTAAGAGCATCAAGAACAAGGCGGATACCTGTTGTATGGTCTGGAATTGGGCACTGAAGCTCAAACTTATCCTTACCCTGAGGCTTATGAATCAAATCACCCTCAGCAAGACCGATACGCTCTACAAGACCCTTGGCCAGGAGCGTGTGCGATGACTCCATAACATCAAGTACCTGATACTTGATAGACGAGCTACCGCAGTTAAGAACTAAAATTACCATTGAGAATATTATTAAGTTAATGTTACGTCAAAGTTAAGACCAACGCAAACGCACAACAAAGATAGTAATTTTTAGGTGACTTTCCAACCAAAACCCCACTTTTTTTTACAAACTACTCGAAAGGCGTAAAAATAGCGACATTTTTATCTTCACACCCCACCCTTTATTATTCTTATCGACATTAGCCTTTTTATCCAAAAATAGACTATATTGCCACAATATGTTTACACTTCGCGCTGCACATATATGACGAAAGCGGAGGGAAGGCTTGCTTTTTAGTAAAAAAAATTGTATATTTGCGCGAATAATGGCGAAACCCATACTTTGTATGGCCTGTTTCACATTCGATAATACTCTAAAACTATTTAACGATGGCTACTGAAAAGATTAATCTTACGGCTCCCGAAGAGCCTGTCGGCATCAATACCGCTGCCGAAGATACCGAGACGACTACCCAGGAGATACTCTCTGTGACAGACAACACCGAGGTCGATGCCGACCTTGAGGAGAATGCCGAAGACCAGATTGAGTCTATAAGCGACAATATCGCCACACTTGGCCAGGAGGAGCTTATAGCACTCTTTGCAGAGGAGCTGGCGACAAAACCAATACAGAGATTACGTCCCGTAGTCGAGGCCATCAAGATAGCCTTCTACAAACGTCACCGCGCAACCATCGAGGCCGAGCGCAAGGCCTTCGTCGAGGCAGGTGGCCAGGAGAGCGAGTTTACACCCTCGGAGAACGACTACGAAGAGCGTTTCAAGCAGCTACTGAGCGACTACCGCACAGCACGCGACAAGTATATCGCCGAGCAGGAGGCCAACAAGGAGGCCAACCTTCGCACCAAGCTACAGATTATCGAGGAGCTTAAGGAGCTTATCGGCTCGGACGAAACCCTCAACACCACATTCCAGCGTTTCCGCGAGCTACAGCAGCGTTGGAAGGATACAGGCCTTGTACCTCAGCAGAATGTCAAGGACCTCTGGGAGACATACAACCTCTATGTCGAGAATTTCTACAACTTTATCAAGATAAACAAAGAGCTTCGTGACCTCGACCTTAAGAAGAACTACGAGGCCAAACTCAGCCTCTGCGAGCAGGCCGAAGAGCTCACCCTCGACAGCCAGATTGTCGAGACCTTCCGCAAGCTACAGAAACTCCACGACGAGTGGCGCGAGATAGGCCCCGTAGCTACGGAGTATAAGGAGAGCCTGTGGGAGCGTTTCAAGGAGGCTTCGAGCCGCATCAACAAACGCCATCAGGAGCACTTCGAGAACCTTAAGGCCGAGCAGATGAAGAACTTGGCCCTCAAGGAGGAGCTATGCCAGAAGGCCGAAGCCCTCGCAACACGCCCTATGGTAGCTCGCAAGGAGTGGGATAGCGCAAGCGAAGAGCTCCTTGAGATACAGAAGGTATGGAAGACGATAGGCTTTGCACCTAAGCGCGACAACAACCGCATATATGAGCGTTTCCGCGCCGCCTGCGATAAGTTCTTCGAGCTTAAGCGCGAGTTCTACGCTGGCCAGAAGAGCGAGATGGAGCATAACCTTGCCGTCAAGCAGGAGCTATGTGCTGCTGCCGAGGCGTTATCGCTCTCGGAGGAGTGGAAGGAGGCCACAGACGAGCTTATAGCCCTCCAAGCGCGATGGAAGCAGGCAGGTCCTGTAGCACGTCGCCACTCGGATGCTATATGGAAGCGTTTCCGCGCCGCCTGCGACAAGTTCTTCGAGCGCAAGGCCGCACACTTCGCATCGCAGGATAGCCAGCACGAGGATAACCTCAAACTTAAGCAGGCACTGCTTGCCGAGATGAAGGAGGCGGATATCAAGGCTGGAGGCTTCGAGGCTATCAAGGAGTTCCAGCGTCGTTGGAGCCAGATTGGTTTCGTGCCTATCAAGCATAAGGATGCATTGCAGAAGGAGTATAAGAGCATCGTCGATGCTATGTTTGCCACGCTACGCTCATCGGAGCGCGACCGCTCGATGAGCCGCTTCCGCGAGCGCGTGTCGAGCATGAAGGGCGGTGCGCAGCTACGCTCCGAGCGCGAGCGTCTATTCAACAAGGTGCGTCAGCTTGAGCAGGATATAGCACTTCTTGAGAACAACATTGGATTCTTCTCTAAGTCGAAGAATGCCGAGGTCCTAATCGCAGATGTACGCGAGAAGATTGAGCGCACGAAGCGCGATATGGCCGAGCTTATCGAGAAGATTAACCTCATTGATGAGGAGGAGGCTCGCAACAACTAACACCCACTACCTCAGCCTGTGGCTACGTATAAATCTACGAGCTACAGGCTGAGGTCAGAACATAAAAAACTAAGGAACAAATCAATATATTGCTATGAAACTCTCTAAACCAAAGTACATATTTGTCACTGGCGGTGTAGCCTCATCGCTTGGCAAGGGCATCATCTCGGCATCTATAGCGCGTCTACTTCAGGCACGTGGCTACTCGGTGACTATACAGAAGCTCGACCCATACATCAACGTAGACCCAGGTACGCTCAACCCCTACGAGCACGGCGAATGTTATGTCACAGAGGATGGCACCGAGACAGACCTCGACTTGGGCCACTACGAGCGTTTTACATCGATACAGACAACGCGCAACAACAACGTAACGACAGGTAAGATATATCAATGCGTCATAGAGAAGGAGCGCAGCGGCGAGTTCTTGGGCAAGACCGTGCAGGTTATCCCCCATATCACCGACGAGATTAAGCGTCGTGTGCAGCTGCTGGGTGCTACAAAGAAGTATGATGTCATCATCACCGAGATTGGTGGTACGGTGGGCGACATCGAGTCACTTCCGTTTATCGAGTCTGTACGTCAGCTACGCTACGAGCTCGGCTATCAGAATACCGTACTTGTACACCTTACGCTTATACCATATATGGCGGCCTCGGGCGAGCTTAAGACCAAGCCTACGCAGCACTCAGTCAAGGAGTTGCTCTCTTACGGTTTGCAGCCCGACATCCTCGTACTTCGCTCCGAGCACGACCTAAGTCAGGAGATTCGTCGCAAGGTGGCCCTCTTCTGCAACGTGACCCCCGAGGCAGTTGTTCAATCTATCGACGTGCCTACGATATATGAGGTGCCTCTGCGTATGCATGCACAGAACCTCGATGGTGTACTCCTTGAGAAGCTTGGTCTGGAGTCTAACCAGGAGCCTAATATGGCCGAGTGGGAGGCCTTTGTTGAGCGTATCAAGAACCCAAAGAGCACCGTAGATATCGCCTTGGTGGGTAAGTATACCGAGCTGCCCGATGCATACAAGTCTATCAGCGAGTCGTTCATCCACGCTGGCACAGTAAACGAGGTCAAGGTAAAGCTCCACTACGTCAACTCGGAGCGTCTGACCATCGATAATGTCAGCGACTACCTCGGCTCGATGTCGGCAATCATGGTAGCCCCAGGCTTTGGTAATCGCGGTATTGAGGGTAAGCTTACGGCTGTACGCTATGCACGCGAGAATAATGTGCCATTCTTTGGTATCTGCCTCGGTATGCAGTGTGCTGTCATAGAGTTTGCACGCAACGTCATCGGCTGGCACGATGCCAACTCAAGCGAGATGGCACAGACGAAGCATGCCGTTATCGACCTTATGGAGGAGCAGAAGAAGATTACTGCAAAGGGCGGCACTATGCGTCTTGGCGGCTACCCCTGCCACCTCAATGCCGACTCACGCACAGCAGAGGCCTATGGCAAGGAGGATGTCGTGGAGCGTCACCGCCACCGCTACGAGTTTAACAACGCCTTTATCGCTGACTTCGAGGCTGCGGGCATGAAGGCCGTAGGCCATAACCCCGACACTGGCCTTGTTGAGGTTGTCGAGATACCATCGCACCGCTGGTTCGTAGGTACGCAGTACCACCCCGAGTACCACTCAACAGCAGCAAATCCTCATCCATTGTTCGTGCGTTTTGTTCAAGAGGCACTCAAATACCGCGATGAGAGAGCTGCGAAGTAGTTTTTGACTATCTTTGCAGCGCGAAAGATATTTTTACAACCTAAATAGTTTATAGTAACGACACAGAATGGATAAAAAGACGATTATTGGTATCGTGCTGATGATTGCCGTCTTCATAGGCTTCTCGTTCTACCAGAGCTACGAGATGGAGCAGCAGCAGGAGATACTCAAGGAGAGGGCTAAGAGAGAGCAGACGGAGAGGGCTCAGCGCATTGCCGAGGCCGAGGCTCAGCGTATGCTTGAGGAGAATATGACCGCCGAGGAGCGCGCTGTGCGCGACTCTATCGAGCTTGCAGAGAGAGAGAATGCCGAGATTTACCATCACGGAGCGGCTCTCTACGCAGCACGTAGTGGCATTGTGCGTCTTGACACGCTACGTAACGATGTTATGAGCGTGGTGTTTGACAATCGCGGAGGTAAGATTGTAGATGTGACGCTTAACGACTATACGCGCTACGACGATGGCGAGCGCAGCGAGCTTGTTAAGCTAATAGCCCCTGGCTCGGCCAATATGGGCGTTTCGCTATTCCGTAACAACGCCAAGGAGCCACTCAACACCAACAACTACTTCTTTGTGCCTAAGGTCGAGAAGTTTGAGGACCGCGCAGTGATGACTATGACGCTAAGGGTAGATACCGACGCTGCCATAGAGTATATCTACACCATCTACAACACGGGTAACCCCAGCCGCGACTACCTCATCGACTTTACCATCAACGAGGTTGGCATAGACCACCTGCTTAATGGTTCGGATAAGTTAGTACTTAGCTGGACGAGCCGCTCTTTACAGAACGAGCGTAGCTTCCAGAACGAGTCAATGGCCTCGAACATCCTCTACATGAGCGATGGCGACAGCGACGAGCTGGACGCATCGGGCGAGGAGGAGGAGCTTAGCGAGCTTAGTTGGTTGGCCTTCAAGCAGCAGTACTTCACCTCGGCACTCCTTGCCGAGGGTAACTTCGCCGCCACAACATCGTTCAAGACTGCAAAGGATGATACCGTAGGCTTTGTTAAGGAGTACACTGCCGAGATAGAGATTCCACACAGCGCGACAGACACGCAGCACAATCTGGCCCTATACTACGGACCTAACGACTTCAAAATAATGAAGGGTGTGGAGTTCAAGGGTCAGGACTCGAACCTTGAGGATATTATCCCTATGGGAGGTCTTTTGATTGGCTGGTGGAATAAGATTGTCACTATACCTATCTTCCACTGGCTCAGCGACCATGGTCTTAGCTTCGGACTTATCATCCTGATACTTACGCTCTTGGTTAAGTTGATTATTTTACCGCTTACCTACAAGAGCTATATGTCTACGGCTAAGATGCGCGCCATACGTCCCGAGTTGGAGGCTATAAATACCAAGTATCCCAATCCAGATGATGCTATGAAGAAGCAGCAGGCGACAATGGAGCTATATCAGAAGGTTGGCATCAGCCCTATGGGTGGCTGTCTACCCCTGCTTATCCAGATGCCGATACTCTGGGCTATGTTCCGCTTCTTCCCTGCAAGTATCGAGCTTCGTGGCGAGGGCTTCCTCTGGGCCGACGACCTATCGACATACGATAGTGTCCTTGAGCTACCATTTAACATACCTTTCTATGGCAACCACATCAGCCTCTTCGCGCTGCTTATGGCCCTGGCACTCTTTGGCTACTCGTTCCTGACATACAAGCAGCAGGCAGCCACCACCGCTGGTCAGCCAGGCGCAGGTATGATGAAGTTTATGATGGTATACTTTATGCCAGTTATGATGCTCTTCTTCTTCAACAACTACTCGTCGGGATTGTGCTACTACTACTTCCTCTCGCAGATATTTACTATGATTATTATGTTTGCGATACGCCATAGTGTAGACGATGAGAAGGTACGCGCCAAGCTCCTCTCGCACAAGCCACGCAAGAAGACTCGCTTCCAGGAGCGATACGAGGAGGCACTGCGTCAGCAGCAGGAGCAGATGACTATAAATCGTGAGCAGCGTCGCCAGCGTAGATAACGCGCGCATATATACGCACGACAAGTATAAGGTGGAGCTCGTCAATGATGGCGAGCTCCACCTTTGCTATACCCTCTGTCTAGACCAAAAGACCATATTACGATAATGCAAATGAATATATAGTAGGTAAAAGTGTGAATGATGGATAAAAAAGTGCAATAAATTTGTATGTTTGACGTAAAATTTATTACCTTTGTTACATTGAAAACCCAACTTTTATTGTATGGCTATTAAGAATAACGTTATGATTGTGCGCCAGAGACTTCTTACGAAACTCGTAAGCCTCTGGAATGAGGGACACCTTGTCGAGCAGATTGACCGTGTGCCCATCGAATTTAGCCCTCGCAACTCTCAGGTTCGTGGACGTTGCTGCATCCATAAGGAGCGTGCAGTATGGAAGTATAAGTCACTGCCACTCTTGGGCTATGACATGACCGATGAGAGGGATGAGTTGATGCCCCTCTCGGAGTATGCACAGATGGCCCTTAATCGCGATAAGATTAAGGATAACATTATGTGTGTTATCGACGAGGCTTGTTCGTCTTGCGTGCGCACAAACTACGATATCACCAACCTCTGTCGCGGTTGTGTGGCACGTGCTTGCGAGCATGCCTGCCCTAAGGGAGCTATAGAGTTCGACCCCGAGACCTCGCAGGGTAAGATTAACCACAAGATATGTATCAGCTGTGGTAAGTGTTTCGCTGCCTGCCCATATCACGCCATTGTATACATCCCCGTACCATGTGAGGAGGCCTGCCCTGTAGGTGCTATCTCAAAAGATGAGTATGGCGTTGAGCATATCGACGAGTCGAAGTGTATCTACTGCGGTAAGTGTATGAACGCCTGCCCATTCGGTGCTATCTTCGAGATATCACAGGTATTCGATATCCTCCAGGCTATACGTCGTGGCGAGGAGGTTGTAGCTATGGTCGCTCCATCAATCCTCTCGCAGTACAACGTACCTATCGAGCAGGTATATGGCGCGATTAAGGCTATAGGCTTTAAGGATGTCATCGAGGTAGCTCGCGGTGCCGAGATTACCACCGAGCGCGAGACACACGAGTTTGCAGAGAAGATGGAGGAGGGTCAGCCATTTATGACCACCTCGTGCTGCCCATCCTATATGGAGATGGCCCGTAAGCATGCCCCCGAGCTTAAGAAGTATATCTCAACGACATACTCACCAATGATTTACACTGCCGAGATAGCTCGCCAGAAGCATCCAAATGCTAAGCTTGTCTTTGTAGGCCCATGTATCGCAAAGCGTAAGGAGGTACGTCGCGAGGATGTTGCAGGCAAGGTAGACTTCGTGCTTACATACGAGGAGATTCACGCCATCCTTGGCGGTATGAATATCGAGCTTGGCGAGGCTCACGTTCACCCTGTAGATTGCTCATCACGTCGCTCGGCACACGGCTTTGCCGAGAATGGTGGTGTAACAGCTGCGGTTAAGGAGCTTGTAGATGGCAAGATTGACTTTACAACGTTGCAGATTGCAGGTCTTAATAAGAAGAATGTCGGTCTGTTGAAGGCTTACGGTAAGACGGGCAAGGCACCAGCACAGTTTATCGAGGTTATGGTCTGCGATGGCGGATGTATCTCGGGTCCAAGTGTTCACACTGCCTATGGCGACGGTAAGAAGACCTTCGATGCCGAGCTTAAGAAGCGATAATAATGAGAGAGTTAGTTGAGCAGCTGGCGTCAAGTCACAGTCTCGACGCAACGAGTTTGGGCACACTCATTGATGCGTGTGCCACAGACCCGAGCGTGCTACAACATCTCCGCGATAATGCCGTCCGAACTGCACGCCAGCAGTTCGGACTTGGCATCTATATACGCGGTCTAATCGAGCTATCGAGCTACTGTCGTGCCGACTGTCTATACTGCGGACTTAGGCGTAGCAACCGCACCGCAGAGCGTTATCGCCTAACAAAGGAGGAGGTCATGGAGTGCTGCAAGGAGGGATATGCATTGGGTTTTCGCACCTTCGTACTCCAGGGTGGCGAGGATGGTACACACTCGGATGAGTGGCTTACGGAGCTACTCTCACATATCCGCAGCCTATACCCCGATGTAGCCATCACACTCTCGCTCGGCGAGCGCAGCGAGGAGTCCTACATACGCCTTCGTAGGGCAGGTGCTAACCGCTACCTTCTACGCCACGAGGCGGCCAACGAGGCTCTCTACGACTCGCTCCACCCCTCGGGCCGAGGCATTAAGCACCGCTTAGCCTGCGTTGAGGCGTTGCAACGTGCCGACTATCAGGTGGGCATGGGAATGATGATAGGCGTTAAGGGACAGACGACACAACACCTTGTCGAGGATCTAAAGCTCATCGAGCGATATCGACCACAGATGGTAGGCATAGGTCCATTTCTCCCCCACCACGCCACGCCACTTGGCAACGAGCCTAAGGGTGATTTGGCCCTCACGCTCGCAGCAGTGGCCATAACACGACTTATGCTGCCGAAGGCACTTATACCCTCGACGACAGCCTTAGCTACGCTATCGCCCACGGGACGACTTGAGGGCATACTCTCGGGAGCCAATGTAGTGATGCCCAACCTATCCCCCTCGGATGTTAGGGCGAAATATGCGATATATGAGAATAAAGCCTCGTGGGGACGTGAGGCAGCCGAAGGTCTTAACGCATTGGAGAGCGAGCTAAGCACCATAGGCTACCACATAGACTACTCGCGAGGAGATTACAACAACCAAAACGACTAATTATGAGTGAAATAAAATACAACGTAAACTCGGAGCGTGCCGAGGAGTTTATCAACGATGGCGAGATACGCGCCACGTTGGAGTATGCACAAAAACATAAGGCAGACCGCGCCCTTATCGATGAGATACTTCGTAAGGCCGAGGAGGGCAATGGCATCACTCACCGCGAGGCTGCTGTGCTCATCGAGGTAGAGGACAAGGAGGTTGAGGAGCGTCTATACACTATCGCACGCCGCCTTAAGGAGCGTATATATGGCAACCGTATCGTCATGTTTGCACCGCTATACCTCTCGAACCACTGCGTAAATGGCTGCGTCTACTGCCCCTACCACGCTAAGAATAGGAGCATACCACGCCGCAAGCTCACACAGGAGGAGATACGTCGCGAGGTTATCGCTCTACAGGATATGGGACACAAGCGTCTGGCCCTGGAGACAGGCGAGCACCCCAAGCTCAGCCCTATAGAGTATGTTTTGGAGTCTATCGACACTATCTACTCAATCCATCATAAGAATGGTGCCATACGCCGCGTGAATGTGAACATTGCTGCTACCACCGTCGAGAACTACACTCGCCTTAAGGATGCAGGCATCGGCACATACATTCTCTTCGAGGAGACATACGACAAGGCCGCCTACGAGCGTCTCCACCCTACAGGTCCTAAGAGCGACTGGGCATACCACACCGAGGCTATGGACCGCGCAATGATGGGTGGCATAGATGATGTTGGCGTGGGAGCACTCTTTGGATTGTCGAACTATCGCTACGATGTTGTAGGTATCCTTATGCACGCCGAGCACCTTGAGGCACGCTTTGGCGTAGGCCCACACACTATCAGTGTGCCACGTATCCGTCCTGCGGACGATATCGACCCTAAGGATTTCCCCGATGCCGTTACCGACGATGTCTTTCGTCGCATAGTGGCAGTGCTTCGCGTGGCAGTGCCATATACAGGTATGATTGTCTCGACACGCGAGTCGAAGCGTTCTCGCGAGCTGGTGCTTGATGTCGGCGTATCGCAGCTTAGTGGCGGCTCGAAGACCAGCGTGGGAGGCTATGCCGAAGGTGTTGTAGATGCCGAGGAGTCGGCACAGTTCGACATCTCGGACAACAGAACGCTCGACGAGATTGTAGGTTGGCTCTTAGAGCTTGGCTACATTCCAAGCTTCTGCACCGCCTGCTATCGTGAGGGTCGCACAGGAGATAGGTTTATGTCGCTGGCTAAGCGAGGACTTATCGGCAACTGCTGCGCTCCGAATGCCCTTATGACCCTTGCAGAGTACTTAGAGGACTATGCCTCGCCTGCCGTAAAGGTCGAGGGCGCGAAGATGATACACCGCCTAACACAGATTATCCCCTCGGATAAGGTGCGTCGCATCACCGAGGAGAATCTCAAGGCTATAGTTGAGGGTAAGCGCGACTTTAGATTCTAATAGTAACAGATATACCGAACTAATGATGCAGAGCAGAGCAAATGCCGAGCGCGTACATATAGCCATCTTTGGACGCTGCAATGCTGGAAAGTCGACACTCGTAAACCGTCTTACGGGACAGGATGTGTCGATAGTATCGGCCATTGCTGGTACGACAACAGACCCAGTGCAGAAGGCTATCGAGATAACTGGGTTGGGAGCAGTGCTGATTATCGACACCCCGGGTCTGGACGACAGCACACAGCTCGGCAGCGAGCGTGTAGCACGCACAGCAAGGGTGCTCGATAGAACAGATGTAGCTATAGTCCTTTTGCAAGGTGCCATCGAGCCGAGTGAGTTGGCAATTATTGAGGAGTGTCGCACGCGCGAGATTCCTGTTATCGTCGCCATAAGCCACTCCGACGCTATAGCCGACAGTGAATCACTGTGTCGCGATATTGAGCAGCAAACATCACACAAGCCACTACTTATCAGTCCGCTGCGTGGTGATGGCATAGATAAGCTTATAGAGAGCATTGTGGCACTTGGGCAGAGCGAGGAGCGACTTATCACCGAGGGTTTTTGCAAGGCAGGTGACCGCGTATTGTTGGTTATGCCACAGGATAAGTCTGCCCCTAAGGGACGACTCATACAGCCACAGGTACAGACCCTCCGCGAGCTATTGGATAGAGGGTGCATACCGATTTGCTGCACCCCTGAGCGTATGGCCGCGACGATAGCCTCGCTGGTGACACCTCCAGAGTTGATAATCACCGACTCGCAAGCCTTCAACGAGGTATACAAGCTCAAGCCCGAGGCCTCGACACTCACCTCGTTCTCTATACTCTTTGCTCGCTACAAGGGCGATATCAAGCTCTTTGTCGAGGGTGTAAAGGCGTTAGAGAGGATAACACCTCAGTCGCGCATACTTATCGCCGAGGCATGCACACACACGCCACAGAATGAGGATATTGGACGTGTAAAGCTACCACGCCTGCTACGTAAGAGGTTTGGCGAGGAGCTAAGCATCGACATCGTGGGAGGTGCAGACTACCCCGAGGACCTTGGTGTCTATGACCTTGTGATACACTGCGGAGCCTGCATGTTTAACCGCAAACATGTGCTCAGCCGCATTGAGAGGGCCCGTAAACAGGGTGTGGCGATAACCAACTATGGCGTAATTCTCGCAGCCCTGACAGGCATACTCGACAAGGTGCGTACCGCGTAGTCGCCATTTGGTAGTTGAAGGAAAAATTCGTAACTTTGGGCAATTATTGACTAACACTCTTTAGAAACTTATCAAGATATGGCAGAGAATATCGAGAGAATAAAGCTGTTGGATAGAAGGTTTAAGACCATGATTCCTGCAGAGGAGATTGATAAGGCTGTGCAGCGCGTTGCTGACCAGCTCAACGTGCGCTACGCAGGCAAGACCCCTATCTTCCTCGGAGTGCTCAGCGGAGCCTTCCTCTTCCTGAGCGACCTTGTACGCAAGACAACGTTTGATTGTCGTCTGGCCTTTGTGAAGATATCTTCATACGAAGGTACTCAGTCTACGGGAAACGTCAAACAGCACCTCGGCATCGACTTCGATATCGAGGGTAAGGATATCATCATCGTTGAAGATATCGTCGAGACGGGACATAGCATGAACTACCTAATCGACTACCTCAAGGAGCGTAATCCGGCAAGCATATCGATATGTACGCTCTTTTTCAAGCCCGATAAGTTCCTCTACGAGTATAAGATAGACTACGTAGCTATGCCTATCGGCAATGAGTTTATAGTTGGTTATGGTCTCGACTACAACCAGATTGGTCGTAACCTCAAGGATATATACGTTTTAGATGAAGATTAATCCAGACTTAGAGCTTCTCGATGGGGGTCACAAACTACCGTTAGTCGAGGACTTCTACACGATACAGGGCGAGGGCTTCCATACGGGTAAGCCCGCCTACTTTATACGCCTCGGAGGGTGTGATGTGGGGTGTCGTTGGTGCGATGCTAAGTATACGTGGAACCCTAAGCTCTTTCCTCCCACGCCCATCGAGACCATCGTTGAGCGTGCGTCAAGCTGCTCGGCCCAGGCCATCGTCATAACTGGTGGCGAGCCGCTACTATACCCCTTGGAGCCCCTCACACGCGAGCTTCACGCACGTGGACTTGAGATTTTTATTGAGACCTCGGGCACAAACCCCATAAGTGGCGAGTTCGACTGGATATGCCTATCGCCCAAACGCCAGATGCCACCCTTGGAGGAGGCTCTGCGTCGTGCCGATGAGCTAAAGGTGATAATCCAGAGCATCGATGACTTAGAGTGGGCCGTAGAGTGTAGCCACAAGGTTCGGAAGCGTTGCCTACTATATGTACAACCCGAGTGGAGCGTATACGAGAGCATCATAGGCGATATTGTCGAGTGGGTTAAGGAGCACCCAGCATGGAACATATCGATACAGACACACAAGTTTATGCATATACCCTAACCTTCTATGGCAAAGAGTAGCGATAAGCGACAGCAGCATATATATATCAACCTTTTCTGGGTGGTGTTGACCGTAGTCATCGCCATCTGTACCATCGTTGTCTCTATAAGTACCATAGGTGATATGCTACGCACACGCTCCGAAAGGCGTATTGTAGAGCGCAAAATATCTATTCTCGAAAAGAAGATTCAGGAGGATAGCACCTTTATAGAGATGATTACCACGTCGCCCGAGTTTATGGAGCGTTTCGCTCGCGAGAACTACAATATGCAGCGTCCTGGCGAGACGGTCTACATCCTTGAGGAGTGACCACTTGCCTAAAAATTCTTTGTTTGCCACACAATATAACGCTCTTCGGGGCGTTATTCTTTTGCTAATGCTTAAAGTATAACTATTAATAAAAACCGTTGTTGCCTATAGATAGAACGTCGCCTCTAATACTAATTAATTAAAAATATTATTGTTATGAAGAGAGACATCATCATCTTTGCTGGCGTTGCCCTACTTTCGGCAATGACCACCGTGGCAACTACACGCCTACTCGATAAAAGCGATACACTTGTTAGTCACGACGTTGAAGTTACCGAGAGTGACACACCATTTCGCACCAATCACACCATAGATTCGCGCTTTGCAAGCTCGGTAGTCAGCACCGACTACCCCGACCTTACATACGCAGCCGAGAATGCCGTTAAGGCTGTAGTAAACATCGAGGCCAAGGTAGTGGTAGGCTCACAAGCGCAGCACGACCCCTTCTTTGAGTTCTTCGGCATACCTCAGGGATATGGTCGTCGTGAGGCTAAGGCAGGAGGCTCGGGAGTCATTATCTCGGAAGATGGATATATCGTTACGAACAACCACGTCATCGACAACGCCACATCGCTGCGCGTAAAGCTCTACGACGGACGTGTCTTCGATGCTCAGATTATAGGCTCGGACCCTGCAACAGACGTAGCCCTTATTAAGATTGAGGCTACGGCACTCCCTACGCTACCCTTCGGTTCGTCTGACGAGCTGCGCTTAGGCGAGTGGGTGCTTGCCATTGGCTACCCTATGAACCTACAGTCGACAATCACCGCAGGCATAGTCTCAGCTAAAGCTCGCAGCCTCGGGGCTATAGATAGTCGCACGGGCATAGAGTCATTCATCCAGACCGATGCGGCGGTAAATCCTGGTAACTCGGGAGGTGCTTTGGTCAACACCCGAGGCGAGCTTGTAGGCATAAATACCATCATCAAGACCTCGACAGGTAGCTACGTGGGCTACTCGTTTGCCGTACCCGAGAGCATCGTGCGCAAGGTTGTTGTCGACCTTAAGGAGTCGGGCGTGGTGCAACGCGCAGTGCTTGGCATCTCGTTCCGCGCCATCGACCAGCATTTTATCGACGAGGCTGGTGAACTTACGGGTATCAACACCATAGGGGGCATCTACGTTGCCTCGGTAAGCGACGGAGGTGCAGCCTCGGAGGCTGGCATACGCAAGGGTGATGTCATCCTTCGCTTGGACGGTATCGAGCTTAGCGACAGTGCTGTATTCCTTGAGCAGATAGGCAAGCGTCGCCCAGGTGATAAGATAAAGCTCGACATTAGGCGTGGCGAGCGCGAGCTTAGCGTAGAGGCTACGCTACAGAATAAGGCGGGCCAGACCTCGCTACTTTCGAAGGATAGTGTCGATGTCGTAGAGCTTCTCGGTGCTAAGCTGCGTAACGCTCCGAGCGATGTGTGCAGCGAGCTTGACATCAAGGGAGGTGTTCAGGTTACAGCCATCGAGGGTGGCGGCCTTTTGGAGCGTTGCCGCGTGCGCAAGGGCTATATCATCACCCATATCAATGACCGTCCAGTATTAAGCATCGACGATATTGAGCGCATGACCGACAACGTTAGGTCGATAGATGGCATCTACCCCGATGGTCGCGCTTCGAGCTATACGATAATGCAGTAATCTAACGCGAAACGGTAGTGGCGTATGTGGAGAGTCTAAAAGCTCCATATACGCCACTGCTCTGTTTCTATATAACCGCAAAAGAGTAACAGATGCTTGCAGCAGCGGAGAGGGCAGCCGAGCGTAGCGAGCTATGGACAAACTTCGCTGCCCTCGGCATCTTCGCCACCATATTCAACACCTTGGCCGCACTGACCTACAAAAAGCAGGCGTAGAGATTATCTATAGGCTATGAACGTAGAATATCGCCTCGTCAAAGGCCCTACGACTAAGGGCATCGGGCAAGATGAGGAAGTTGGCCATACCCATATCGAAGAAGCGCAGACCCCACTCCTCACTCTCGTCTAACTGCAACAGCGAGATATGATGTTCATACTCCTCATATTCGTTGTAGAAGGGACGACCGAGTAGTCTATGGCCGCTATCGCCATCGTCACACGCCTCGAAAATAATAGCCTCGGCAGGTCTGGCTATATCGTTGCCACACTCGTCGACAACGCGGTGCGTGACAAGGTTGTCACACTCGGGCGCGTACAGCACCCTAAAGCACTCCTTAGGCCACTGGCCCAACCCCTCGCACTCGGCATCGTCGTCGCCTAAGAAGTAATCTATATCGGCAAAGAAGTAGAGCATGCCGCAATGAGGCAGGCGACACTCGGTGTCATACTTGGCGATATCCTCAAGGCGTATCTGTCCAAGAAACAGAAGCGTAGCCTCTGCGCCCTGTTCATCCAGGCCCAAATCATCCGAGCAGGGGAAGTCTACACCCTCGGGGAGGTCTGGAGAGCCCCACCAATGGCTCTGAGCATAGAGATTATCGTTACTGGGGCGTGTGGTAATGCGTATTGCCATAATATGCCTAAGGTTTATATAGATATTAGTCAAACATAACACAAGGGTTCATCTGCTGTGGTGTGCGCCACCTGACACCGCGTCGTTGTAGAGCACTGCGCAGCGCGGACCAATAGCTGAAGCAGAAACCCATACCACGAGGCTCGTCGGCAAGTCTCTCATCGACTTCGCGCTGCGCCTCGTCGATGACCTCCTCCCAACGCGCACTCCACTCTACGGGGTCGTGCTGTAGGAAGCCCGACTGCTTGATGCTGCCATAATCGCCACGCTCGGCAGCCTCGATATTGCCTCGTAGACGCGACAACTCCTCACCGACATCCTGTAGTACCTCGCCATACTGCTCGCCGCCAAGCTTGTTGAGCACCTCGATAAGCACCTCGCAAAGCGTAGACTTAAGGCGTGGGCGATAGTCTGTTACAAGGTCGAGCATGCGCTCAATCACCTCGCCCACAACATCAAGGCTACAATCTGCATCGACCAACTTGCGGCCATAGGCTATGCATTTACGCGCATATGCTGCAACGCGCCACTCACATGTTTGATTCTCCTTGGCTATCTCGACATAGCACCTTATAATCTCGGCATAGAGCGCGTAGGCCTCTGCCGATGCAGCATCGCCGAGCTCGGCAATGCGCACCTCAAGTTGAGCAATGGTATTGATATAGTTAATCTCTGCCACGATATATGCTTTTTATTTGTTATCTATGATATCTAATTTAGAGTGCCACACACCTATCGTATGTTGTCCCCGACTGCCTACTTCTTGGCTCCTGCAACTACGCCGTAGATAAGGCCGCCGAGGGCAAAGAGGATAGTTAGTATAACGCCATTGCCATAACCAGTAAGCGACCACAGGAAGCCTATCATAGCTCCTAATAGTGTCATAACAACCATTCCAAGGACTCCATATACGAAGCAGCGACCAACGGTAGCATTCAACCAATAGAGCAGCGCAGCGACAATGGCAACACCAAATATAGCACCCACTGCCGCAAGCACCGTAGTAACCGACAACAACGAACCTATCAACAAAATATTCATACTCTTTAGATGTGTTAAAGTGGCAATATGCCATAACCCTAACAAAGGTAGCAATTAGTTTGCACATATCCAACTATTTATCACACATTCTCACCTCAATCGACTTTTCTGTTTTGGTCGCTTTGAATCTACTTTGGCATATTTCCCATCCTTGCTCAGTTATAATGCTCGCCTTACACCTATGCAAGAGCCTACAAATCAACTCAATATCAAAATCACCTCCACCTAATTTATGGCACCTCACCTCAATCATTTAGCAATAACACTTATCCCAATAGCCTCACCAAACATCACACAACGTTGTTGACTTATAGTCCAAAAACGGACAAAATCGCCCCTCTGCAATATCTTGATAATAAAAGTTTTACCCACGACTTCTCAGATTTTATATTAAATTTGGTCCAAATTTATTCGTATTTTAGAATAAAATTTATATCTTTGTGTTTATAACTACAAAACTACTACTTTCGAAGTAGTGCAAAGTGTACTACCCACAAACGAAAAGACAAGCTTATGCAGAAGAAACGAACACCCAGAGATCACTCGCTCTTTCTTAAGGCGTTTAGAACATATTTGCAGTATGTCAACTCGGGCCTCTATTTCCGTAAGGAGCACATCATAGGCCTTGAGAACGTGCCCGTTGATGGCACTCCCGTAGTAGTGGTATCCAACCACCAGAACTGCCTCAACGACCCACTATGCGTATGTCTTAAGCTTACGGATAGACGTATGAACTTCTTGGCAAGAGCCAATGTATTCAAGAACCCTATATTCAACAAAGCTCTGCGCGCTATGGGCCTTTTGCCAGCATACCGCATGAGCCATGAGGGATTCGGAGCTATAAACAACAACCAAGCAACGCTCGACGCAGCAGGCCAGGCACTTACCGATGGAGAAACGGTGATGCTATACCCCGAGGCGGACCACCAGGATAAACGTTGGCTCGGAAACTTCAAGATTGGATACTTGCGCATAGCCTTCGATGCCGCCGAGAAGATGGGATTCGAGACAGATGTGATGATTCTGCCCTCGTGCAACCACTACTCCAACTACTTCCACGCTCGCACCGATATGCTTATCAAGTTTGGCCAGCCAATATCGCTCAAGCCATACTATGAGCGTTATAAGGAGTCGCCACGCGAGGTGATGGTAGAGATTAACCAGATTGTACGTAGCAAGATTCAGGAGATGATGCTCCACGTCGACGACCTTGAGCACTACGACCAGATAGACTTCCTGCGCGAGACTGGCTACGGACGTAAGTATGCCCAGCAGAATGGCTTCAAGTATAACTACCTTCCATCGCGCCTACTCTCGGACCAGCGTCTTGTCAACGACCTGCAACGCGCCTACCAGGCCGAGCCCGAGGCTATGGAGGAGGTATACAAGGATGTTAAGTACTTCTCGGAGCAGATACAACGTCTAAACATCCGCGACTGGCTCTTTATCCACAACCCAGGTATCGAGGCCCTCATCCTACGTGGCTTGGGACTGCTGTTGCTGCTACCTCTATTCCTTATCTCGATAATACCTACGGGACTACTCTTCCTCATACCAAAGATATTCCTCAAGGCTCTTATCAAGGACCAGATGTTCGTCAGCTCGTTTAATATCGGCGTGAGCGTCTTTGTTTCGGTCCCTCTATGCCTTATAATCCCTACCATCCTGTTGTGGATATTTGCAGGCTTCTATTGGGCATTGGGATACTTTGTGGCCTTCCCACTGATGTTTATCCTTGCATGGAACTATATGCGTATGTGGCAGAAGTTCAAGGGTTCGTGCAACTACGTTAAGCGAAGTAACCGACAGATTATTAATGAGCTAAAGTCGCTCCGAAAGAGCATATACGAGAGGCTCGATGCCATAATCTCGAAGCTCTCATAGGCACTGCGTAGCGCGATATCCTCCAGCAGAGGGTATTGCCAGCGCATATAATAGCTTAAAAAAATCGAGGGAGTTTAGAGCATTTAGTGAGAATGGAGATAAACAAGGGAGCTTTTAAACTCCTTAAACTCCATAAGCTCATTAAATTCTTTAAACTCCCTCTTTTAACTAATCCCTCACTCTCTACGCCCTCTCGTAGATAAGGAAGCTAAATGGCCACTCATACTCCTCGCCACGCTCGTAACGCTGCTCGGAGATAAGTCTCCACTGCGTGTAGTCTATCTCGGGAAAGAGCGTATCGCCCTCATAGTCACGCTCTACACGTGTTATATACATCCTATCGGCAACGCTCAACGCCTCGCGATATATCTGCGCACCACCGATGATAAATATCTCCTCATCGCCCTCGGCCATGGCTATAGCCTCCTCAAGCGAGTGGGCAGCATAAGCACCCTCAAACTCGCGCTCGGAGCGTGTGATAACTATATTCTTACGCTTGGGCAGTGGCTTAGAGCCTAACGACTCGAAGGTCTTGCGACCCATAATCACCGCGTGACCCGATGTAGTGGTGCGGAAGAGACGCATATCCTCCTTAATATGCCATAGCAGGCTATTCTTATCTCCGATAGTGCCATTCTGGGCTATCGCAACAATTATACTTATCATATCCTTATATACTTTTCAACTTAAAACGACAACGGAGCCTTAATGGCTGGATGGGGGTCGTAACCCTCCAACGTAAAGTCCTCGTAACGATAGTCGAATATCGACCCTACCTCGGGATTAAGGTGCATCGTTGGCAACTTGCGAGGCTCGCGACTGAGCTGCTCACGCGCCTGCTCCATGTGGTTAAGATAGAGATGAGCATCGCCCAACGTATGGACAAACTCTCCAGGCTCAAGACCACACTCCTTGGCTATCATCATCGTAAGCAGAGCATACGAGGCGATATTGAACGGCACACCGAGGAATGTATCGCCACTACGCTGATAGAGCATACACGAGAGCCTACCCTCGGCGACATAGAACTGAAACATCGTATGACAGGGTGGAAGGGCCATACTATCTATATCGGCGACATTCCATGCCGAGACTATCATACGGCGCGAGTTAGGATTACTCTTTATCGTATCTATAACCTGCGAAATCTGGTCTATGCTCTCGCCATTAGGTCGTGGCCAGCTGCGCCACTGGTAGCCATATACATTATTAAGGTCACCAAAGCGATAACCCTCAATAGGCGACTCGACACCTGCCGCCCCAAGGAAGGTATCTCTATCGACTGGGAGCACACCATTGCGCACACACAACTCGTTGTAGTACCTATAGGCATCGCTATCCCAGATATGTACACCATTATCGACTAAGTACTTGATGTTGGTATCGCCACGCAAGAACCATAGTAGCTCATATATCACACCTTTGAGGAATAGACGCTTCGTTGTCAGCAGCGGAAATCCCTCGCTAAGGTCGAAACGCATCTGGTAACCGAAGATGCCTCGTGTGCCTGTGCCCGTTCTATCGCCACGCACAACGCCCTCACGGCATATCTTATCGAGTAGGTCAAGATATTGTCTCATCTATATCGAAAGTTTTAAGCGTTAGCACATTATCATCGCCCAAAGCTGCATATGTAGCCTTATCTTGCGACCAGTCGCTAAGAAATAGCACATCCAAACCTGTGGCATCGGCATAGCGATACGGAAGGTGCATGTGTCCAAAGATGTAGGCCACAACATCCCCATTATCGTTACGGTGCTTACGCGCATAGTCGACCAGGTAGTCGAGCCTATCGGCCGTAATCTGCTCTGCACCGTGCGACTTACGCGACTTACCACTCCACCAACGTCCGAACTTCAGTGCCAAGTCAGGGTGTACAAGCCAGCTAAAGAGCCATCGCGCCACACGCGAGCGAAACGTAGTATTCATAAGCTTAAGCAGCCAGTTACCCTTGATATTCATATTATCGCCATGCGCAAGGTGAAGCTTTAGGCCACCGACACTCTCTATGCGGGGGCTCTTAACTATCTCGATACGACACTCGCGCTCGAAGTAGTCGTAGCACCACATATCATGATTTCCCGTATAGAACGTTATGCGCACGCCTCTGTCCGAGAGCTCTGCGAGACGGCCTAAGCTTCGGACGAAACCCTGTGGCACTACCCTATGGTACTCAAACCAGAAGTCGAAGATGTCGCCCAAGAGATATATGTGCGTAGCATCCTTACCGACAGTGTCGAGCCAGCGACAGAAAGCCTGCTCGGTGCGCTGCGCCTGAGTGCTATCTCCTGCACCGAGGTGTATGTCCGATACGAAATATATCATCTGCAAGAGCTATAAGGGTACTACAAGCGACGCTTTATCTCACGCTCCAACTCCGACATTGAGAGGGATGTGTGGTTAATATTACCCTCTCTATCGATGATATAGGCCATAGGCAGCTGCTGAACATTGAAGAGCGTAAAGACATCAGGATTAGCACCTCCGAATACCGATATCCAGGGGTGACCCTGCTGGCGCACAGCCTCAATCCACTGTGCAATATCGCCATCGGCCGAGACGTGGTAGACCTCGAAACCCTTATCGTTATACCTCTCGTAGAGGGCCTTGAGCTCGGCGTTGATATTGTTACATAGTGCGCTCTCCGAGAGCCAGAAGTAGAGCAGCACCACCTTACCATCCAACTCCGAGAGCTTATGGCTCTTCTTATATATATCCTCAAGCTCTATCTCGGGATGCGAGGCCAGCTCGACACGATTTGCCAAATCGCTTATCGCCTCGGCATCGGCAATCTCACGCTCCAAGATGGCGATGTATGGCGAGTCGGGATAACGCTCCATAAGTCCCTCAAGCACTGTGCGATAGTGTACTATGTTGATACCATATCCATCGAGTTGGGGGATAAACTGCTCGGCAATGCTATGACGCAGGGCATAGAAGGCGGCTAAGCGGTCGCGATTGGCTGCCACGAAGCGCACCTGAGACTTCATAGCCTCCTGAGCTGCGTGGTAGGCATCGGCCTTGGTATAGTTACGCTGCGTAGAGAGGTTCTCGGCTATGAGAGCAAGGCGGTCACACACAGCAAAATAGTCGTGATTAAACTCACATATCAGGGCCGACTCCTCCGAGCCCTCAACCTCGTAGTTAAGGAATACATCGCCAGCCGATTCGAGGCGTATATTGTCACCTGGGGCGACAACCAACGTCACAGGGCGACGATTATTCGGGAACGTCAGCTTGTAGAAGCGTGGCGAGGCACTCTCGTCGATAGCCAAGGCGAAGCTAAAGCTACCATTATCAGATAGCGCGACAGAGGCCACCCTCTCGGGCTTAGCGAAGTTATCCGATACACGTTCAAGATATACCGAGTCGATATTTGCACCGACGAAACGTCCCGATATGGTTGTATTCTCACTAATTGTCTTCTCGCCACACGATATAGCAAGTGTTGCGATGGCTACGAGTGCGAAAAATAATCTCTTCATTATCTATGGTTATATCAATGTCAAAACTATCAATAAAACTCTTGGCGGGCGACACATCTGTAACTAACGATGTGGCTGGTGACGTTGCTGTCCCTTCTGCATCTTCTGCATCTTACGGCCATTGCTGCGCTGCATCTTACCACGTTTCTGCATACGTTGCTGCACACCTGGGCGATACTCGCTACGCATATAGCTTACCGCCGAGAGGTCTATATCGGCCTGGCCACCTGCCATAATACGTATATCGCGTATAATAGAGTCGTTGTTGGGGTGCTCGCAATTAAACTCATAGCTCTTCGAGCGCATATATCGTGCGATGTTTATCACCTCGTCGGTGACGCGCTCGGGGTTATGCTCCGAGGCTACGGCACGAATAAAACGCTGCGCATACTTACCATAGTGCTTAAATGTTATCCTTGTCTGTGGATATGGCATCTTTTGTGGTACTATGGTTAAATCTTGGCGCGAAGGTTGCGAGTATGGAGAATCGACATCCAACTGAAAATCGGACATTATAAAGAGGTGGTCCCAAAGTTTATGTTTAAAGTCCTCGGTATCGCGCAGCGTAGGGTTGAGGTTACCCATAACGGCTATCACTGCCTTAGCCTGACGTGTGCGCTCTGCTCTATCCTCGATTTGAAGGAGCGAATCAACCATCTCGTGTATGTGACGACCATACTCTGGCAGAAAGAGTTTGCGTCGCGTATAGTTGTAATTTTTTCTCATTGCTATGGTTTTAATTCACAAAAAGGTCATTTGTATATTGGAGATAAGTCACACCTCTCTCTTCTCTTGCCACTCTCGTTTAAAGATGTAATCTTTAACACTGCAAAAGTATGTGTCGACTTCAACCCACAAAGTAACTAAAAAATATTAACATAAACAAACTATGACAAAAATTTTACTCCTTTCGCAGTCAAAAAGTATGCTCAACGCACTTAGCGAGCGTCTCCACGAGGAGAACTTCGCAACCATCGAAACAGATACCGCTCAGTCGGCCATGGAGATATGCCGCACCGAAGAGCCCGATGCCGTCATCGTTGATGACCCCACAGAGCTTGCCGACACAGGGGTACCGACTATCGTCATAGTGCGTAAGGCCGAGGTCGACACCGCCATCGAGGCACTGCGGCGCGGTGCTATAGACTACCTCTCTACACCCATCGACATGAACCGACTACTCGGCACACTCCGCACCCTGCGCAGCGACTCTCAGAGCGACACCCTTAGCGACATCCTGCCTCGCCAACGCGCGACACGCAACCTCTCAAAACGCACGAACTGTGCCACACAACCCATCATAGGGCACTCTTCAGCAATTGAGCACGTGCGCGAGATGATACGTCGCGTAGCACCCTCCGATGCTCGCGTCCTGGTGCTTGGCGAGAATGGCACGGGCAAGGAGCTCGTGGCCCGATGGCTACACCTGAAGAGCTGCCGATGCCAAGCCCCCTTTGTCGAGGTAAACTGCGCCGCTATACCTGCCGAACTTATCGAGAGCGAGCTCTTTGGCCACGAAAAGGGGTCGTTCACCTCGGCAGTAAGGCAGCGTAAGGGCAAGTTCGAGTTGGCCGATGGCGGCACACTATTTATGGATGAGGTGGGCGACATGTCGCTCTCGGCACAGGCCAAGGTACTCCGCGCCCTACAGGAGAATAAGATTACGCGCGTGGGTGGAGATAGGGATATCTCGGTAGATGTGCGCGTTGTGGCGGCGACAAATAAGAATATACGCAACGAGATTGAGCGAGGCAACTTTCGCGAGGACCTCTACCACCGCCTTAGCGTCATCGAGATAGATGTTCCCCCACTGCGCGATAGGCGCGACGACATAGGCCTACTCGTAGAGCACTTTATCGAGGAGATATGCTCGCGCCAAAACATCACCACGAAGCATATCGACACCGAGGCCATCGAGATTCTTCGCTCGAGACAGTGGTCGGGCAATATCCGCGAGCTACACAACGTCATCGAGCGACTCATCATCCTTAGCGACGAGAACATCACTGCCGAGTGCGTGAGGCTATACTGCCACGTGCGATAATGGTGGTGTTTCTACAAGGTTGATTTAAGTAATTTTGGTTATTTTAACAATATATCCCTAAGCTCTCCTACATTCGTAACGACACATTTAGCTCCAGCATCGTATAGCTCGTCAGCAAAGCGGAAACCCCACGCTACGCCCACCGAAGCTATATCCGCCGCTGCCGCAGTGCGTATATCTATACCCGAATCACCAACCATAATGGCACGTGATTTTTCGACATTAGCAATACCCAGTATATTGGTTATTATCATTGGGTCTGGCTTAAGCGGTGCGCCCTCGCGATTTCCCTCGATAGCGACAAAGTCGATATCCGAGAAGAACTTCTCGACAAGGCGGTCTGTGCCGTGCTGAAACTTATTAGATGCTACGGCCACCATTACACCCTTGCTACGAAGCTCGCCTAACAGCTCACACATACCCTCGTAAGGCAGAGTGTGGCAATCTATGTTATCGACATAGTAGCGTCGAAACTGCGCCACACACTCCTCGACATAGGCTTCGTCACAGGCTAAATGTGGTGGCAGGGCGCGCTCCACTAAGCGTTTTATGCCTCCGCCCACCATCTGGCGATATTCGGCATCGGTATGCTCGGGCAGGTTACGGCTACGCATAACATAGTCTACCGAGGCGGCTAAGTCGCCTATGGTATTGAGCAGCGTGCCATCCAAATCGAAAATAACTAAGTCGTATCTCATATCAAAGCTATATATATCGACACAAAGATAAGAAAAGATGAGATATTTTCATCACTTGACACACCACATCAAGCAAAAAGTCTGCTGTTGTAGAGGTCTTGATAAAGATATTGCCCCGAATGTGGCATACATCGACGTATCCCATTCGGGGCAATAATTTAGAGGTCGCAGATGACCCCTCTACAACAAATTAAAAGTTGTAGGTACAGGTAACGGCCAAATTAGCCAATCCGAGAGTGTTGTAAGAGGCCTCACGCCAACCCTTGCCATAAACAAAATTAGGACCTACAACAGGTGTCCAATCGGCTGAAAGTGTGATAGGTACATCGGGGAAGTTAAAGCCAAGACGCGCCATACCTGCAAGACCAACATAGGCGAAGTGCTCTTTACCACCGACATTAACACCTACACCTGCATCAAAGAACCAATCACCATAAGAGGGTGTCCAGTCCATTGTGAATACTCTCCAGTTGTGCAGCACAGTAAAATCTGCCGTAACAAAGGCATCGTAGTGAGTACGAACAGATGCCGCACGTGTAGTCATATCCATAAAGTCGAAGCCCTCAGTGCCATTGTAGCCGATGCTATCTCCGCCATAATCAATACCGTAAGAGCTGACATAACGATTGAGCCACGAAGCACCAAAGCGAGCCTCGATGTAGCATTTATCGTTATACTTATACTGACCTACAGCCTGAACACCTGAACCTAAGCGTAGACCAACAGAGAACTCCTGTGCAAATGCAGAGGTAGCAAATACCACCGCCAATAGAAGTAGTGTTAACTTTTTCATAGCTAATATATTAAGATATATCAAGTTTATCCAATGATTAGGGACTGCCTAACAACAGTTGTTGACAGTCCCTTAAGCGATTTATACTCCTCGATTAGAAGTTGTAAGTACAAGTTAGAGCAAAGCCATAGAAGCCGCTACCCCAAGCGTTGTGCAAGAAGAAGATGGTAGGACGGTAGTCCAACGAGAGAGTAACAGGCTTGTTGAAACGAATACCGAAGGCCACATCACCTGCCACACCTACATTGAAATATTTGCGAGCCATAACAGCCGAAGCACCAACACCTGCTGAGAGGAACCACTTACCAGCTCTTGGAGTCCAGTTCCACTCGAAGCAATTCCAGTTGTATGTAGCATTAACATCGAATGTATCGAAGCCGTAAAGACCAAGGTTTGCCTCAAGATAGTTCTTAGCTGAGAAGTGACGCTCGTACTGAAGTTCAGCACCGTAACCGAGACGAAGACCGATAGAGTTCTTATAGTCCTGAGCAAAAGCAGATGTAGCAAACAAGGCTACTGCAACAACAAGTAAAAACTTTTTCATAACTTATAGATTTAAATTAAAAAATGTCGAACGATAGGACAAATATAATACAAAATTTACAAATCACAAACAATGGCTCAATAAAAAATATCCCTGCACAAAAATAAAACGCCGTGAATAGATATTCATCACGGCGTTTGTATATTGTATCAGCACTCTATATTAACGAAGCGTAGTGAAGGGCTCTAACTCTATAAACGAGGCTCCGTTATTCATATCGACAACCTTTATGCAGATAGTATATGAGGTGCCATACTTCAAGTAGTCCCACTTGTAGTCTACCTGCGATTCGAGGAACTGTCGCATAGAGTCGTAGCTAAGGGCTGGGATTAGCGACAACATACACTCCTCATAAGACTCGTAGCCAGCCATAGCGTACTTACCATCCTTTATCTCCTGAAGGTTTGCCGTCTCCATCATCGCCATGTAACAGCACCATACGTTATCGCCCAACGTGCAGTCAAAAACGATATCGTTAGCATGTATCTCCTTAATATTGACATCTACAGTACCAGTACCTGCACTCTCGGCCTCGGTGCGTATCTGCACTATCTCAACACCACCCAAGAGGTTGTTCTCCTGACCCTCGCTATAATCCATTAGTGCCGCAAGGATAAGGTAGTCCGTAGAGGAACTTACGTTCATTATATAACCTGGCACATGCTCACACATCTCGCCATTGCGCCAGTCGAAGGTGCGCTCACCATCGAGCATAAAGCCGTAGGTAACGACCCAAGCACCAGGATTTGAGGCCGTCTGGTCGTAGACACGCTTGTCGACTACCGAGCAACGCCAATACTGACCCTCATCGGCATTTATCTTAAACTTAAAGTGTGTAGCACCCACCTCTAACACCTCGATAAGTTTATCCGAGCCTGCATTATCGCCCTCGGGGACAGCTGCTCCCGACAACAGACCGTTGTAGAGACCCTGAATACTCTTCGACGTACCATTCTCGTCGTAGGTGAGCATAAAATAGACAGCGTAGTAACCATCAACCACATTTACAGAGGCATAGCCAGCGGTAAAGAGGTAGCCCTCGCTGTCGGCCGCTCCCATAGGGATATAACCCGACGACTCACTGTTGATGGTAAATGGGTTACCAGTGTTATCAAGTTTATACTGACCATAGGGCAGGTAGCTCGACATCGTCTCATCAATGGTGTAGAAGTCTAAAATAATACGGTCGCCATTGTCACGCACCAACGTCACATAGTAGTTATAAACCTCATACCAGCGACCATCCTGCGTCTTAACAATTTCTACAGTCTCAACACCATCGATATCTGGAAGCTCCGTATTACCGCCATTATCGCCGCCATTATCACCGCCGTTATCGCCACCGTTGTCGCCGCCATTGTCGCCACCGTTATCGCCACCACTATCGCCGCCATTTCCGTCACCCTTCATAGTGGTAAACTTCACATTCTCGGATAACGTAGCCCCCACGCTATTGCGTGCCGCAGCAATGACATAGTATGTACTCTCGGATTTAAGGCCCTCGACCTTAATCGTAGAGCCATCGCCCTCGACCTTAACACCATCGGTTAACACCCTCTCGGTAGATATTACATCACCATCATAGATGATGTAGGCGCACTCGTCGGCATTGCGCGTCTTGATAGAGATTGACGCAGAGTTGCTATCGACCTCAATAAGCGTAATGCTCACCGTTGGAGCGACATTGTCCGTGTTCTTCTGACAGCCATAGAGTGCTGTAACGACACATAGGACTACAAAAAATAGTCTAAAAAATCGATTCATCATGTTATAAAGTTTTGATTGGACACAAATAGTAACACAAAGGTAGTAAAAAATTGTGATTATGCAAATAAAAGAGATAGAAAGGGATAGAGCTGTGGGTAGTGAATATTTATGGTGGTGTTTTCTGGGGACTCTGAGGGTTACCACGCTCGGCAAAAATGCCGTCGATGGCCAGTACATTCGGGTACGTCCATTGACGGCACTTTTTATTAGCGGCAGCAGATGCGGCCCCTTCACTACAAACTACCTTTTGGTTTTATACGCAGCGCGATACGACCCTCTGGCCATCTTCTGCAACTTATTCTTTATAAGGTTTCTACGCAGTGGAGCAAGATGGTCGGTAAAGACCATACCCTCGATATGGTCATACTCATGCTGGATAACTCTCGCAGGCTTGCCCGTAAACTCCTCGTCGTGCTCAACGAAGTTCTCATCGAGGTAGCGCATACGTATAGCGACAGGGCGACGCACATTCTCATGTAGGCCAGGGAGCGACAGACACCCCTCCTCAAAGAGTGATGTCTCCTCCGACTCTTCGTATATCTCGGGGTTGATAAACACCTTACGATAGTCAGCCAACGTAGGGTCATCCTCGCCCCAAGGGGTACAGTCGACAATAAACAGGCGGATATTCTTGCCTATCTGTGGCGCAGCAAGGCCTACACCCTCGGCCTCAGCAAGCGTAGTCCACATATCCTCGATAAGCTTCTTAAGCTCGGGATAATCTGGAGTGATATCTACCGACTCATTACGCAGAATCTGCGATCCGTATATAACGATTGGATATATCATGATTCAATTAGCAATTGCAATTTGTGATTATATATAATTTCGAACTACCTAAATTTGTCTGTCGAAGCCATATAGTCTTGCAGTATTATCGCCGCCGAGACCTTATCGACCAGCGACTTATCACGACGCGCCATCTTACCTATGCCGCTCTCGAGTATCGTGCGCTGAGCAAGTACCGAGGTGAAACGCTCGTCGTAGGCCACAACTCTCTTATCGGGGTAGGCATGACGCAGACGACCTATGAGCGGCTCGACAAAGCGCATAGTATCCGAAGGCGAACCATCCAGGCGGCGAGGATAGCCTACAACGATAGTCGAGACCTCCTCGCGACTAAAATAGTCGGCAAGATAACGCTCCAAAACCTTTGTATCGACCGTCTCCAAGGGCTGGGCAATGATGCCCAGAGTGTCGGTAACAGCAAGGCCTGTGCGCTTGGTGCCGTAGTCGATAGCGATAAGTCGTGGCATACTACAACAGCTTACCAACGAGATAACCTATACCATAGCCAACAGCAAAGCATACAGCCACGATGGCGAGTATCGTCATCCACTTACGTGTTGTTTTAGGTTGCTCTGCCATAGCCCACTATGCCTTAATCTTCTTGAAGAGCTCTCTAAACGACACCTCATTATCGACCATAGCACGCAGAGCCTCAATCTTGATACGCTCCTGAAGCATAGTGTCGCGGTGACGTACCGTTACGGTGCCATCCTCCAAGGTCTGGTGGTCTACAGTAACACAGAATGGTGTACCGATAGCATCCTGACGACGGTAACGCTTGCCGATAGAGTCCTTCTCGTCATAGGCGATATTGTAGTCATACTTAAGCTCGTCGATAATCTGACGCGCCACCTCTGGAAGGCCATCCTTCTTAACCAATGGCATAACGGCAACCTTCGTAGGAGCAAGGGCCGCAGGGATGCGCAACACTACGCGCTCCTCGCCATTATCGAGCTTCTCCTCGGTGTAGGCAGCCGACATAATCTGTAGGAACATACGGTCAACACCGATAGAGGTCTCAACAACGTATGGCACATAGCTCTCGCCACGCTCAGGGTCGAAGTACTGAATCTTCTTGCCCGAGTACTCCTGGTGACGACCAAGGTCAAAGTCTGTACGCGAGTGGATACCCTCAACCTCCTTAAAGCCGAAGGGGAAGTTAAACTCCACGTCGGTAGCTGCATTGGCATAGTGCGCCAACTTATCATGGTCGTGGAAGCGGTAGTTCTCGTCGCCAAAGCCCAAAGCACGGTGCCAAGCCATACGTGTATCCTTCCACTTCGACCACCACTCCATCTCGGTACCTGGCTGCACGAAGAACTGCATCTCCATCTGCTCGAACTCGCGCATACGGAAGATAAACTGACGAGCAACAATCTCGTTACGGAAGGCCTTACCAATCTGAGCAATACCGAAAGGTAGCTTCATACGGCCCGTCTTCTGCACATTGAGGTAGTTAACAAAGATACCCTGCGCAGTCTCGGGACGTAGATATACAGTGTTAGCACCATCTGCCGTAGAGCCCATCTGCGTAGAGAACATAAGGTTGAACTGGCGCACATCGGTCCAGTTGCGTGTGCCCGAGATTGGACACACTATCTCGCAGTCGAGGATTATCTGACGAAGTTCGGCAAGGTCGTTACTATTCAATGCCTCTGTAAAGCGCGTGTGGATAGCATCCATCTTAGACTTAATCTCCAATACGCGAGGCGATGTGGCAAGGTACTGCTCCTCGTTGAAATTCTCCTTGAAACGCTTGCGCGCCTTCTCTACCTCCTTAGCAATCTTCTCCTCCTGCTTAGCCATCCAATCCTCAACAAGCACATCGGCACGGTAACGCTTCTTCGAGTCCTTGTTATCGATAAGCGGATCGTTGAAAGCTCCCACGTGGCCCGAAGCCTCCCAAGTCTTTGGATGCATAAATATCGCCGCGTCGATACCTACGATGTTGTCGTTGAGCTTAACCATCGAGTCCCACCAGTAACGCTTAATGTTATTCTTAAGCTCCACGCCATTCTGGCCATAGTCGTATACAGCACCAAGGCCATCGTAAATCTCGCTCGATGGGAATATAAAGCCATACTCCTTGCAGTGAGCGATAAGTTTCTTAAACAACTCTTCCTGTGTCATAAAAATATATCGTTTTTGTTACTATTATCTACTCTCAATTTTCGATTTGAGGTCGCCTACGGCCCGAGGCCGAATATCAACCTGCAAAGATAGTAATTTTTCGCTTAATAGCCTACCTATTTCACAAGATTATGTCCTCGGAACGAGTAATGGCTGCCACGCGCTATTATCACGTGGTCCAAAAGACGTATCTCGAAGAGGGCCGCAGCCTCCGCCACACGCTCCGTAAGCGTTATATCCTGCGAGCTCGGCTCGGTACTACCCGATGGATGGTTATGCACAATAACAATCTGTACGGCAAGCAGCTCCAACGCCCTCTTAATTATCAGTCGACAATCTACTACCGTCGACTGCACACCTCCCTGGCTTATGCGCATACGCTCCAACACACGCCCCGAGGATGCAAGGTATAGCACCCAACACTCCTCGTGCTGAAGCGACCCTATAACTGGCTCCATAAGGCGCACAACATCTCTGTCCGAGGCCACGACATCGTGCATCGAGGCACTTGCCACTACAACCCTACTACCCAACTCTACCGCAGCCTTAATCCTCAACGCCTTAGCCTTACCTATGCCACCAATCATACGCAATCGCGCAAGGTCACACCCTGCAACACCAACGAGCTTACCTCCGCACTCTGCCATAAGGCCTTGGGCCGCAGCCACAGCAGCATCGTCGCTCGGCGACTCTGAAATGATTGTTGCGATAAGCTCCTCGTCGGTGAGGGCCGCAGCTCCACGTGAGCTAAGTTTATCTACGATACTTCTCATAATAGACTATTTAGAGGTGTACAGACAAACAAAAGTAGCAAATATTTTATCAAACGACAAATATTTGCTACTCAATTATTAGGCGACTATGCTACCACGTCAATTGACGATGCTGTCATACTTATCCAAGATACGCGCACTGCTCTCATCCGAGATAGCAGCCGTAGAGTCCTGAGAGACAGAGTAGGCAGCTCGCTGCTCGGCCTGTTTCTTTGAGTCGCCCGTGCCGTAACCTGCCGCGATACCATCAATATAGACCGTAGACTGGAACGTAGGGTGCGAACTATGACCACACCCCTCGTGCGACGTGCGGAACTCGATAGTATAGTGGTTCTTCTGACACCACTCTATAAGACGGCTCTTAAAGTCGGTCTCGGACTGAAGCATCTCGTCAAGAGAGATGTATCGCGCATATATATTATTGATGAGCAGACGATTTACAAAGTCGTAACCCTGATCGAGGTATATAGCACCCATCATCGCCTCGAAGGCATCGCCATAGATATGTTTCTGCGTAGCATTACCTGCCGCATGCGAGATAACGTGCTTATCGAGGCCTATCGCCGAGGCTATGCGGTTGAGTGACTGGCGCGATACCATCTTCGAGCGTAGCTGTGTCATAAAGCCCTCGTCGCTATCTGGGAACTCGATGAAGAGGTAGTCCGACGTAACACTCTCGATGACAGCATCGCCCAAGAACTCAAGACGCTCATTATTGATATGACTACCATCTTCGAGCTCTACCGAGGCCGACTTGTGTATCAGGGCGAGCTTATATAGCTCAATGTTATGGGGTATAAAGCCAAACATATCGTCAATAGCGGCATAGAAGTGCTTGTCGCTACCAAAATGACGACGAAATGGGCGTAGTATAAAATCGAACATAGCTATCTATTACTCCATTTACTCGGCAAGACGGCGGAAGATAACCGTCGAGTTGTGACCACCGAAACCAAAGGTGTTGCTCAGTGCTACATTCACTTCACGCTTGCGCGCTACGCCAAGCGTCAAATCAAGGTCCGCACCGACCTCTGGGTCGAGATTCTCGACATTTATTGTTGGAGGTATGATGCCCCGAGTTAGGGCCATTATGCAGGCCAAAGCCTCTATTGCGGCAGCAGCACCCAAAAGGTGTCCTGTCATAGACTTTGTTGACGATATGCTCACCTGACTAAGACGCGAGCCAAAGACCGAGCGTAGTGCCTTAATCTCGGCAACATCGCCCAACGGCGTTGAGGTGCCGTGAACATTGATATAGTCGACAGCCGAGGCCTCGATGCCTGCATCTCTAAGAGCCTCCTCCATCGACAATATAGCACCCTCACCCTCGGGATGAGGAGCTGTGATATGGTAGGCATCGGCAGACATACCGCCACCTGCCACCTCACAATATATCTTTGCACCACGCCTAACAGCATGCTCATACTCCTCAAGGACCAAAGCACCGGCCCCTTCGCCGATAACAAAACCATCACGCTCCTTGTCGAAGGGACGTGAGGCATGCTCGGGGTCGTCGTTGCGAGTAGAGAGTGCCTGCATAGAGCTAAAGCCTCCGACACCCGCCTGGATGATGGGGGCCTCGGCACCTCCCGTAACGATGACTTCGGCCTTACCCAAACGGATAAGGTTTACAGCATCTATAATAGCGTGGTTCGACGAGGCACAAGCAGAGGTGACACTATAGTTTGGACCCATAAATCCATACTTCATAGCTATATGTCCTGCGGCCAGGTCGGCAATCATACGAGGCACAAAGAATGGACTAAACCGAGGGAGTTCGCCCCCCTTGGCATAGTCCATACACTCCTGAAAATAGGTCTCAATACCGCCCACTCCCGAGCTCCACACAACACCACAGCGACGACGATTAACATCGTCACCAAATGCGGCATCCTCAACGGCCTCGCGAGCTGCAATGAGTGCAAACTGCGCAAAACGATCGTACTTGCGGACCTCCTTACGGTCGAAATATTGCGACCAATCGTAATTTTTAACCTCACACGCAAAGCGTACTTTGAAGTTCGAAGCATCGAAGTTTGTAATGGGAGCAGCACCTGTTGTGCCCAACTCCAAATTGCGGAAATACTCCTCAATATTATTACCTATAGGATTAATCGTTCCTATACCAGTAACCACTACACGCCTCAACTCCATGACCCTCAAAAAAAACTCTTATACGTATAGGTTGGTAATATCTCTATTACTTGTGTGCCTCGATGTAGTTGATAGCATCGCCAACAGTCTGAATCTTCTCAGCGTCGCCATCAGGAATCTGAAGATCGAAAGCCTTCTCGAACTCCATGATAAGCTCTACCTGATCCAATGAATCAGCACCAAGGTGAGCTGTGAAGCTTGCTTCAGGCACTACCTCTGACTCCTTAACACCCAACTTGTCAACGATAATCTCGACAACTTTTGACTGAATTTCTGACATAATAAATAAGTTTTAGTTAAACATTATAGTAGTAATAATTTATCTACTGTAATTAAGCCTTCCAAAATATTTTTTTGGTCAGACGATGCAAAAGTAACACTTTTTTTATTATCTTTGACATTATGACGTAAAAAAATTATCAACGTTTTTATAATAACATATATTAACACACTAATATTCAATATTTTATGAATTTATTACTTATTTCCAATTCCACCAATGCTGGTGAGCCTTATTTGAAATATCCCATCGAGGAGATAGCAAAAACGCTTAAGGGCGTAACCGAAGTTGTATTTATCCCCTATGCTGCGGTTACCTTCTCTTACGACGAGTATGAGGCCAAGGTGCAGCAGCGTTTCAACGAAATAGGCATCAAGGTTAGCTCGGTTCACCGCGCGCTCAACAAGCGCAACTTCGTGCGACACGCCCAGGCTATCGTCATCGGCGGAGGTAACACCTTTGCACTCCTTAAAAAGATGCAGGAGGAGGACCTCTTGGATATGATTCACCGCCGCGTCAAGGCTGGTGTGCCATACGTTGGCTGGTCTGCTGGTAGCAACGTAACATGCCCCACGATATGCACCACAAACGATATGCCTATCGTACAACCCGAGTCATTCCGCGCTATAGGCCTCGTATCGTTCCAGATTAACCCCCACTACTTAGATGCTAACCCCGAGGGTCACGCTGGCGAGACTCGCGAGCAGCGCATACTCGAATACCTCGAAGCCAACCGCAGCCGCTATGTCGTAGGTCTGCGTGAGGGTTGTATGCTCCGCATCGACGACAACGGCATCGAGCTTATCGGCTCGCGACCAATGCGCATATTCCGCAAGGGTATCGAGACATACGAGGTAAATCCTGGCGACAACATCGACTTCCTACTACGCAACAGATAATAGAATACAAAATTCAGGATGGACATCACCACTATAGATATTGGTCAAAGGGGTGAAACGTTAGCCGTAGAGTGGCTCCGCGAGAGGGGATACTATATCGTCGAGCGCAACTGGCGCATAGGACACTACGAGATAGACATTATCGCCGAGCACTACGACACGCTCCACTTTATCGAGGTTAAGACTCGAAAGCCTGGGGCGTGGCAGTCGGCCTACGACAGCATAAACGAGCAGAAGCGTCGCTCGTTGCGGCGTGGTGCGATGGCCTATCGTGCCATATACCGCTCGCCGCTGCTGCTACAGTTCGACCTTATGGCCGTAACGTTAGACACCTTTGGTGGCTACTCCGTAGAGTACACCGAGAATATACTATAGCACGACATCGTCACATCTAAAAAAAACGGCACAAGACAAGGCTGTCCAGAGATAACCTTTGGGCACTCTTGTTTTGTGCATAACAAAAGATAATGGGCATACTATACAACATAGGTATCGGTTGCTACACAGCGGCCATCTCGGTGGCCTCGGTAGCCAACGCCAAGGCGCGACTATGGCTCAAGGGGCGCAAAGCACTCATAGAGCGCGTAGAGAGTGACATGGCTCAAGACAGAAGGCCTAAGATATGGATTCACTCAGCCTCATTGGGTGAGTTCGAGCAGGCACGACCCATAATCGAGCGCATACGCACCGAGCACCCCGAATACTCAATTGTAGTCACCTTCTTCTCGCCCTCGGGATACGAGATACGCAAGAACTACAGCGAGGCCGACCACATATACTATCTTCCGTCCGACACACAGCGCAACGCTAAGCGTTTTGTCGAGGCGGTAGCTCCCCGTGCTGCCATATTTATAAAATATGAGTTCTGGCTAAACTACTTATCCGAACTTCGTCGTCGCAGCACACCCACATACCTTGTCTCGGCGATATTTCGGCGTAACTCGATATTCTTTCAACCTTGGGGGTGGGCGTGGCGCAGAGCACTCGCCACCTTCGACACGCTATTTGTGCAGAACGACATATCGAAGCAACTACTTGGCAGTATCGGCTACGACAATGTTGTTGTCGCAGGCGACACACGCTTTGACCGCGTAGCCGCAATAGCCAAGCATCGCCATCCTATACCCATCATCGAGCGATTTAGTGAAGATAGTCGCCTCTTTATAGCTGGCTCGACGTGGGGTCCTGACGAGCAGATACTTATCGAGCTGATAAACGAAAACCGAGATATACGCTTTGTCATCGCCCCACACGAGATGGACGAGGCGCGTATAGGCCATATCATTGCATCGGTAAAGGGTGGTGCTGTACGATATACCGAGTCAACCGACCAGAGCGATTTCGGTAGTGCGCAGGTGCTCATCCTCGACACCATAGGAGTGCTATCGAGTGCCTATAGCTATGCTACGTGGGCATATATCGGCGGAGGCTTTGGCGTGGGCATACACAATACGTTGGAGGCAGCCACCTTTGGTCTACCCATAGCCTTTGGGCCGAAATATAGTAAGTTCCAGGAGGCATGCGACATGATAGAGCTTCGCGCGGCGCAGAGCGTGCGTAGTGCCGAGGAGCTGAAGAGTTGGTTTAAGCCTCTGCGCGACGATGAGCATCACCTCGAAAGAGCAAGCCTTGCAGCCAAGGGTTATGCCGAGAAGAACTGCGGAGCTACATCGCTAATAACCGAGGCGATATTCGCGAGCATAAAATAGAGCCTCTGCCTGGTCGAAACATAGACAGACGAGGGTGACTATTCCGCCTTTAGTCACCCTTGCCTGCCTAAAATCTTATCTCAAGGTGTTCAATCTCGCCAAGCTGCTCTATCGTAAAGCTATCGGCATCGGCCATCTGAAACACCGCATCGAAGCTACTTACAGCACTATAGTCGTGGCTAAGGCCCTCGACGTAGGGCTCAACACAACCATCGCCCCAATCGACAGAGCCCTGAACACCCTCACCACCCCACGTCGGGGAGTTAAGGTGAGCCATACTATGCCTAATGGTTAGATTTAGCATCTCTACCTCCGGTTGCTCATCGGGCGTAACTCCTGGGTCTGGCTCGGGAGTAGGCTCAACGACTCGATCAGCACGCTTACATCCTGCCAGGACAAGCAGCACAGCTGCCATATATAAAAATCTCTTCATAGCTTACAAATCTTTAATCTTAAACGTATAGCTCCTACTCTCCGAGCCATCCTCTCGCTCAAGATATATCGTATAGATATCACCGCGACTGAGGAGGCTCGTATCGATAGTCATATAACGAGGCATCGAGATAACACCACCCTCCACCTTACTACCAAGTATATAGAGCTCAACACGCACATCCCTATCGTGCGAAATGGTTATCACCCCAGTGCTCTTATCGAACCTCAGCGACGTAGTATCGCCAATCGTAGGCTGCTTCAAAAGTATCTCCCACTGAGCTTTGTCGGCATAGGGCAGCATCGCAAACCACCTATCGCTCTCACTGCTACGATAGTATACCCTGAGCCTATCACCAGCAACAATCTCATCCTCAACCGTAGCCACGACACTCGCCACCGAGGTTGCGTAGCCAGCGTCGATAGAGAAGCCGACAGCCTCCGAGGCCCACGACTTAAACTCACCCCTAATATCACACACGCCCACGCGCACATCACCATCGAAGCTAACAACGGCGGCGTTGACCACAGAGATGGCATCAATCGTAAATGGTTCGCGCTCGTTAAACTCTCTTGCCGACGTTGCCATGCCTGGAGCATTCACATAGAGCCAATTATCAACCTCGCCATCACGCATAGGGTGCATGCCTAAAAACGCCCAGTGCTCAGTGTCGAAGAGGTATGCATCGAGGATAAGACCATCGATTCTAAAGAAGCCGTTGCTCACACCTCCCCAGCCCCAGTTGACGTGGAAGTAGTCGTTATCATCGACACCATCGATGACAAAGGCGTGACCCTCCTGATCAGCCGTATAGCCACTATATAGTATAGGCCTATTGGCCTCTATCTCGCTACGCAGCAGCTCATGCCAGCTCTCTGTCGAATAGTAGTTGCGTATAACATAGTGACACGAGGGGCTGTAGCCATAGTTACTGTACATCGCCACGCCATCGGGCAGCGCAGCAGTAGACTCAGCAGCATAGTCCGCCTTAAAGGAGTGGCCAAGGTCAGCCATAAGCATCGCGACAGCCTCGCCCTCGGCCTGGCTATACTCACCCTCGACATACTCATAGAGCATATTATCCCAGTCGTAGCTATGGTTTAAATCGCGCGCAGGGACCTCAATACCCTTAGTATAGGTGGTAAAGGGTTCAGCTACACCCTGCGCCCTTACGGGCCAACGATTATAGTGCATAATGATAGCCATGGCTGTCTGCGTACACCCTGTGAGCGACTGCGCATCGCCATCCATGGGGCAATAGATGTTGTATGGCGCAAACTGACTCCAGCGAGCCGTATTTAGCAATGTAGCATTGACAGGCTGATACGCCTCACTCCACAGCTCTACAGTAGCCTTGTCGGCCGCGATATCATTATCTCGCACATAGCCTACAACACTATCAACATAGCGTAGCCACGCTGCAAAGTTCTCGGGTAACATATCGCAGGATGCAACCTTGTCGCTTGTCGAGTATGCCAAGATGGGTGCTACCCTATCGTCGCCAGCAACAATGACAAAGCCGCGACCCGACTCTGGCGTGATAACGTAGAACGTGGGCTCTACGCCGTGGCGCGTAGCTATCAACGCGCTACTATCCCATGCCACAACAACATCCTCACCTCGCGTAGCCTGGCCCAACACACCGCGTGCAATATCTATAGCGACACACGACGGCACCTCCTTAGCTACCACACCCCCTATCGACAAGATAGCGGCAACAATTATTAGATATAGTCTCCTCATAACTTAAGAAATCCTCTACGGATAAGTAATAGGTTATAGATTGTCGAGGTGCTCTGCGCAGGTTGCTCGACCAACTTATGGCACCCTCTTAAAAAAGGGGTAACTCCACTAAGGAATTACCCCATAATAGGTCTACTTAAGAGGCTAAAGAAATTCTACTTACAGAGTCGTTATAAGGATTTTGAACCATCTGTGTTAACCCTAAAAGGGAGCAGAGCCGCAACTACGCAACCAATAAGACACAGAGGATGGCAAAATATCCCTTAGCGACTTATTAAAGAGCCTCTTAACCCTCTACAAGAGGGGCACAACCTCCAACGAGCGAGTAGTGGTAGCCTCAGCCTTCACCTCCTCTGGAATCTCGCACTTGGTATATACGCTTGCGACGCTTGTATCCTCCTGGCTATACATCGTGAGAGTATCGCCCTCGACAGCGAACTTATAACCCGATGCCCATATCGAGCCATCGCTATAAAGACCTGTAACAATGCTGCCACTTACGTTATAGCTACCCTCGAAGAGCTCGTAAAAGAGTGTCCACGTCTGCTGGTATATCTGGAAAGTAGCGTCATCGTTAAAGGCTACATATACACTGAACTCTGGAGTCTCCTCATTCCACGATGTAAGTACCCACTCACCTACCAATTCTGAACTTGAAACACCGCCACCAGGCTTGTTCTGGTTGTTCTCCTTGTCGCAACCTACGAGCATTGCTGCAAGCAATAACATCATAGATAGTATCTTGAAACTTTTCATATCGTTACTCAATTTTTGCGTTATCAAATTATATTACAACCAGCCACCAGGAGTTATAGGAGCACCTGTGCCATCGTCGACCTTAACACCTGGACGTACCACCAAGGCGAACTCCTGCTCGGCCTCCATACCGCCAGTAATCTGTCCGCCACCTACCGTATTGCCGCCAGCGACATATTTTAGCTTGACGAGTGCCGAGCCAGGCTTTGTACACGTAAGAAGGAGCTTGCTACCCATAAAGCGGCAGTCTGTGATGCCGAGCTTCTCCTTCACCTCCTCTGATATTTCAGACTCAAGCATCTTAACCTGAACATTACCATCGCCAATGTAGTTGCTGATGTCGAGGATAACCTGCTCGCCGAGAGGCACTGGAATACATGTAGTACCACGCACGGCCATAAGCACACGATAAGCATCGATAAGACCAGTACCCATCTTATTTTTGTATGAGGTAAGGTTCATAGTACCACCCGTTTCGAAGTGTGCCTTTGAACCATCGAACTCAAGAGCCGATACCGAAGATACGATGATATCCTTAAGCTCGGGGAGTGTAAGCACGATGCCATTGTCCGCAGCATAAGAGATAGCCAAGGCTGCGATGCCCGACACATGTGGGCAAGCCATAGATGTACCCTGCATAAAGGCATACTTATCGCCAGGCATTGTAGATGCCACACAACCACTCTCTACTGACGAACCACTACGACGGAAGTACTCACCACCAGGAGCCGAGACGTTACAGCCACGGTCGTAGCAAGTATAGTATGTAGGACATCCATCAGGACCTATAGACGATACAGCGATAAGCTTGTTATAGGCTGCTGGATAACCCGCTACAGCCTTACCATCGTTACCCGCAGCGAAGATGATGATACCACCCTCGAGATTTGGATGGTTCTTAGTGGTCATAAAGTACTGGAATGCCGTCCACTCTACGCCTGTTGAGCCACTCTCGAACATATTGTCGTTCGAGATAGCACCTGCCTCGAAACCCCAAGAGTTCTGCAATACGCAAGCACCACGATCTGCGGCATACTCTACCGCTGCTGCTGTAGCATTTACACCTGCTGCGTTACCGCCCGAGATAATCTGGCATGAGAAGATACGCACACCATCGCCATTGCCCGAACCACCTGCTACGCCAGCAACACCGAAACCATTATTTGTAACAGCGGCTACAGTACCTGCCACGTGAGTACCGTGACCCTGGTCGCCATTGCGTGTCCACGTTACGCGGCCACTATCTACGAAGTTGTAGCCATATACATCATCTGTATAGCCGTTACCATCATCATCAACACCCTCGGTACCATTCTTCTCGGCCTCGTTGACGTGCATATTAGGCTGCAAATCCTTGTGTGTGTAGCACACACCCTCGTCAACTATCGCTACTACAACATCGGGGCGACCTGTCGTAAGTTCCCACGCTGCAAAGAGGTTGATATCGGCACCAGCCTTAGCATTTGGGAAGTCTACAGTGCCATCGTTGTTGTAGTGCCACTGTCGGGGCAGCAGCGTATCATCGAAAGGCACGCCCTCGGCACGTGTTGTAGCTATGGTGCTCATATCTATCTCTACGCTCTCTACCTTAGGTTTATCAATCATTGTAGAGAACTGCACACGCTCTACGTCTGCAATCTTTGCAAGGCTACGAGCGGCAGCGTCGAGGTCTGCATCCTTCGAGAAGGATACTGTATACCAACGGTGCATGTTAAGCTCGCGCTTACGCTCGGCGTTAACCTTGAGGTTAAATACGGGCTTAAGCTCGTTTGCTCCGATAGATGCCACAGCCTCGTCAAGGGCTATAATGCCCGAGCGAGTAGAGACCTGAGCACTCTCAAGGTTAGAAGCAGCCTCCTCGCTGACATAGATTATAAGCTCACCCCCGATGGCATTTGCCGAGGTGTTGACGAGCTTTGCGGCTGTAGCCACCTCCTCTGCCTGACCATTAGGCTGATCTACAGGGTCTGTGACACACGCTGCGGCCACCATACCCACCAATGCAAGAAGTAAAATTTTGGTTCTATTCATAGTTGTTTTAAGTTAAATGTTTCAGTTCTGGAGGCATAGCCTAATTACACTCTCTCAAGATGCAAAGATATAAAAAAATCGTTAATTGAAAGCATTTGGGGAATAATTTGCTGTGTAATTAGCAATTGTATTACTCTGTCATGTAATTTTCTAAACGCGAGTAAGTGATGACAGGTAGCGAGATTGAAAAATTTAGGGAGATTAGAGACTTGGGAAGGGGGAAGGAGAAATGCTCCCCTTAAAAGCTGCTTATTGAATAACCAACACGACCAAATTTTTGATTAGAAGGCTGTAGATGCGGCCTTATCGTCCTATTGTCTTATCGTCCTATCGTCCTATTGTCCTATTGTCTTATCGTCCTATTGTCTTATTGTCCTATTGTCTTATTGTCCTATTGTCTTTATTTTTTAGGACATTATGACGTTAAGACCATAAGACATTAAGAGGTCGAGTATCATAACAACGAATACCCTTAAACTACCCCTTAGCTCGCTACAAGCGAGCGAACTACCCTTTAGCAAGCTCTGCTTGCGCACTACCCTTTCCGCTTTAGCGGTGACCGCAAGGTCATCCACATTTGTTGTCAAAAGGGGTTAGATGTGACCTCGATAAAGAGATTGCCTCGAATGGGACATACTCGGTGTATTTCCCATTCGAGGCAATGATTGAGAGGTCGCAGATGCTGCCTTATAATCGAAAATTATAGGTAGGGGGTAACATCTACAACTCCACGTGTCGCCGTAGCCTCCTCCTTAACATCCTCGGGAATGGTACATGCCTCATATACCGAGGTGATAGGATTAGCATCCTTGCTTACAAGAGTCAGCGTGTTGCCATCTGCTGAGACACCTCCTGTATACTCGCACTTCCACGCGCCAGCATCGAAGTAGCTACCCGACAAGGTGCCACCATCAACGTTATACTCGCCCTCGTAGAACTGATAATCGAGGGTATACATCTGCTGATAGAGGGCAAACAAACCTGTGCTGAAGCTGATGTATACGTTAAACTCGGCAGGCGCATCATTTACCGACACGAGCTTCCACTCCTTCTCTATATTCTCGAATGAGCCCGACTGGTCCACAGGCTTCTTATCGTTGTTATCATCACCCCCTTTATCGCAAGCTACAGCTGCCAATAGTACAACGAAAGCCAATGATAATGTCTTAAAGATCTTCATATTTATATACTTTTTATCGTTCTACAACTTATTACAACCACGCTCCATTGTCGTTATTATCACGAGCCACGATGACAACATCCTTCTCCATAACCTTACCGCCTGGAGTGCCAACCTCGCCCTTCACGCCAGCAACATACTTAACGGTGATTGTACCTACACCAGCATTCTTGCACGTTAGATATATCTTATTGCTAAAGTAGTCAACCTTATCGATGCCCAAGCGGTCCTTGGTCTCGTCAGAGATTGAGTACTCAGCGTAGCTTGTCACCTTGATATTACCATCACCGATGAGTGAGCTAACGTTAATCTCGAGCTCCTGACCCACGATAGCAGGCACACAGATAGCACCACGCACGCTCTGGATGGCCATCAAGGCATCAATCTTACCTGTACCCATATTGCCCTTATAAGGGTCAAGCGACATGGTACCGCTCATATCTGCCCTATAGTAATCGTAGATATACTTGATACCTGTAAGCTTATCGTCGATATTACGTACCGATGATGTGATGATATCGTAGAGCTGGGTATTAGTAAGCGTAATGCCATTCTCTACGGCATACGAGAGCACAAGAGCCGCAATACCCGACACATGAGGACATGCCATTGACGTACCCTGCATATAACCATAGTCCGAACCATAAGGCTCATTGGTTATGGTATTTATAGTCTCCGAAGGCACTGTCGAGAGCACACAGCCATCATACTTATATTGACGGTTCTCAATTGCAAGGTCACCACCTGGGGCAGCAACATTACAGCCAAACTTATAGTTTGTATAAGTTGTTGGCAGACCATCGGGAGCATAGGCAGTAACGGCGATAAACTCATTGTAGGCACCAGGGTAGTCAGCCGCTGCCTTAGCATCGTTACCTGCAGCGAAGATAGCCACGTTGCCATGCATTGCCGAGCAACCACTCTTGCTCACAAAGTAACGCAAACCAGCAAGCTCAACACCATAGTAAGACTGGTACTCGCCGTCCGACATTGTCTGACCCTCGCGGAGTGGATAGCCCCACGAGTTCTGTATGATAGATGCACCCATATCTGCGGCATACTCAAAGCCCTTAGCATTTTGCGCCATAGAGCTATTGTTCTGACCGTCAAATATCTGAATAGACATAATACGCACACCATCATTATTACCCGAGCCACCTGCTACACCTGCTACACCTACGCCATTGTTATTTACAGCAGCTACAGTACCTGCAACGTGTGTACCATGACCTGTATCACCATCCCAGAACGTACCATCATCGGTTTCAATAAACTTACCCTTGTCCCAAGAGATGTTACCATTTTCGGCAACACAGTTATAGCCGTGGATGTCATCAACAATGCCATTGCCATCGTCGTCGACACCCTCAGCACCGCCCATCTCGGCTTCGTTTACCCACATATTGGCCGCAAGGTCAGGGTGGTTATACTTAACACCCTCGTCCATAACAGCAACGACTACCTGACGACTACCTGTGGTATGTTTCCAGGCTGCATAGGCGTTGATATCCTCACCCTTAACCGAGTACTGGTAGATAGACTTCAAGCCAGGGTTGTCGTAGTGCCACTGCAACTCAAGCATAGGGTCATTAAAGGGGAGCTCCTCCGAGTTACGTGTTGTAAATTTCTCTGCTACAGGGTGTGCAGCCGAAACCTGTGGTCGCTGTACGAGAGTAGAGTACTGTACGCGCTTAACCTCGCTCAGTTCGGCAAACTTCTCGGCTACGGCTTCGAGCTTAGCCTCCTCGTCGAACTTAACGACATACCAGCGGTGAAGGCCCTTAGCACGCTTCTCGTCACCATTGATATTAAGGTTGAAGACTGGAGCGATAGAGGTTGCATCATACTCTACAGCTACAGCATCGAGAGCATCGTTACCCGAGCGTGTTGCGGTCTCTGCCGTAGCCCACAAATCTGCGGTCTGCTCATCAACATAGAGGATAAGCTCACCTGCTACAGCATTCTCAGAGGTGTTGATAATCTTCTTAGCCACACCACCCTGCTGCGATACAACGCCCTCATCCATTACTGGATCGGCAACACAAGCTGCCGCGAGAAGTGCCACTAAGGCAAACAATAAAATTCTACCCTTGTTCATAGTTATTAAAAAATTAAAAATAATCATACCACTTCAAGATGCAAATATAAATAAAATTTTCGGTTATCGAAATATTTTAGCCTTTTCTCGAAAAAAAGTTGCATATATGCAAGGATGTTGGTTAGGCCAGTGTGGGTGGTGGTGCGAACACAAAACAAGCGGCCCACCCCAAGGGCAGGCCGCAAATAGTATTAAGGTTCTCTATTGATTAGAAACCGAAAGTTGCGTTATTAACGAGCACACGGTTAACTGGACCATTGTAAAGCTCAACGCGAACTGAAGCTACTGGAGCATCGTACTCAGCACCAAACTGAAGCTCTGCGCCAAGGCTCTTTGCAGATGCCCTGAATGCTGATGTTGTAGGCTCCTCTGTAGGCTCCTCTGTAGGCTCCTCAGCTGGCTCCTCAGTATACTCCAAAGTAGCATCTGGAGAGAAGTAGAAGTCATAACATACAAATGATTCATCCTCGAGCTTGAAGACACAGCTTGCGAAGTATGTCTCAAGACCAGTGAACTTATCATCAGTGTAAGAGAATGTAAGGTCTGCTGGAGTCTCCAACTTAGCATCCGATGCAGCGAAGTAACCAAATGCCATGGTCTTAGCCTGGTCGTAGTAGAATGCATAGCTATTGAAGATATAGTCCTCACGATCATTAACCTCCAAGCCATCGAATACAACGGTGTTAGTCTCAGCGTCAATTAAACCAAGGAACTGGAAGCCGTCAATCTCAACGATAAGCTGACCTGCAGCAAGACCACCCATTAGGTTGAAGTCCAAGTCATACTCCTCGCTATCAACAGTCTCAGAGAGGTTGTATGAACCGAGTGCAAAGCCAGTTACATTAGGCAACTCCTTCTCTACGTATAATACCTGTGTATCACCATAGAGTGTCTGAACAGCTACGATAGCGCAAGATGTAGAACCTGAAGGCATGTTATATGGGCCCATAACTACTGAACCGTAGCCCTTCTCAGGATCATAACTCTTACGAATATTATCAAGAGCGCTCTTGAAGTCTTCGCCATAGCCAGCAACAATCTGTGCATGAGTCATACCACTATTAGCAGCTACGTTAGCATCACCAATCCAAGCCTTGATAGATATAATCTCATGAGGATTACCAACGATACCAAGAGCTACAAAGTAAGCCTCTGGGAACTGCTCCTCATACTTATCATCACCAGTAACGTTAACTACTGAATCGTAGAACACCTTGATATCAGCCTTTGGAAGCTCACCGCCATCCTTGTGGAAGTAGAATGGATAAGTCAAAGCATCCTCAACCTTAGGCTCATCAGCATAAGGAACAGCTACGATAGTGTAGATACCTGAAGCGCCAAGGTCAAGCTTCCATGTAAGCTCGTCAGCAGAAGCCTCGAAGATAGTGATATCCTCGCTGCCAGCAACGATAGCCTCAATAGTATCAGCTGTATCTACAATATTACCCTCAAGAACAGTGAACTTGTATGACTCAACATCAGCACCTACTGCGAACTCGATAACAGCAGTAGTTGTGGTGTTGTCAGCCTCAGTAACCATACCTGCATAAGCAGCAGAGATAGCGTAGTCCTTGATGTCGTAGCCAGGGAGTGCAAGAGCGAACAAACCTACCGTGTTAGCGTAGTTACCACGACCATCTGGGATATGCCACATGATAGAGTTAGGTGTATTGAACCAGAATACGCCATTCTCGAACTTACCGTACATTGGTGTGTTCTCGTCAGCATATACCGTAGCAAGGAAGAAATCCTGTGGAGTACCACCCTGCTCAACAACGAGCTGGAAGCCAAGTGGACTTGAAGGAATCTCTACATTACCATTCTCGTCAACAACGAACTCAACGTAACCTGGGCCAGTGTAGGTCATATCTGAAGGTACACCACCGATGATGTAAGGACACATAGCCTGGCCATATGGATCAACCATACGATAACGGTGTGGCTCAAGCTCGTGCTGAACAACCTCAACCTCGACCATTACGCCAGAAGGACCACCATACATTGGAGCGAGGAAGTCGTCACGATAGATACCCTTACCCAAGCTAACCCAAGGCTCGGCTATACCTACTTTGAAGATGAACTGCGATGCACCATACTGTGAAGCCTGTGCCTGATCGAGCTGGATGTTCAAAGGATACTTAACACCAGGAGCAAGATCCGAACCATTGAAAGTGATTACAAGCTCAGTCTCGGCCTGGCCTGCAGCAAACTTTACGCTGTTAGGTACTGTGAAGAAACCACATGACTCAACATCCTCAGAACGAAGGCTTATAGTAGCCTCTGCATCAACATTAAGACGTGCAACAGGAATAGCTACTGAGCTATCCTCGGCAGTAACTACAAGATCTGCAGTACTGGGGAAGTATACACCCTGGTTTGCATCCTTAGCTCCAGGTGTATAATCTGCATGCTCGTGTGTACACGATGCCAACGTGAAGACACCTACGACAGCAAGAAGCAGATATATAAAATTATACTTTTTCATACTTTTCAATTTTTTCGTGTTTTGTTCCGACTAATTACTACATATCCTGAATAGCCATATAGATATCAGTTGGGTCAGGATTGTTCTTGTCAGCAGGAATACCCTGGTTTACCTGAGTCTCCGACTGAGGAACTGCTGGTGACCACCATGGCAAACGACCTGTAGACTTGAAACGTGCCTGAGGATCGTAGTTTACACTCTTAGTGCAGTCTACACCCATGTTAAGACGCTTCATATCGAACATAACGAGGCCCTCACCCCAGAACTCAATACCCTTCTGGAAGATAATCTCGTTGAGAACACCTGCCTCATCAGCAAATGGGCATACGTAGTTAGAGTCACGGTTAGCCATGAACGCTACGAGCTTCTGCCATGCTGCATCAACACCCTGAGTGTGCAAGATTGCCTCCATCTCGATGAAGTACATCTCCTCGCAACGCATAACTGGGATTGCAATAGCCGCAGCTGTCATAGCATCGTTACGGATACCCTGTGCAGGACGGAATTTGAAGAATGTATAAGGAGCAAACATATTGAAACCATCCTCATCATAAGAGGTGTAAGGCATAAACTCAGCGTAAGTAGTCTCTGGACCGATAATAAGCTTCTTACGGAAGTCAGCATTACCAAGACGCTCGAAAGACTCTGAGCTTACACCAGGGCTGGTGAACTGGCAGTAACCATACTCAGCCTCAGGAGCCATATGTGCTGGGAACTGGTGGAGGTTAGATGCGATAGTATCTGTAGAGTGATACAATGTCCACATCCAAGAAGATGCCTTCGAGTTGAAGCCATTAGTGATGCTTGTCCACTCAGCCTCGCTCATAATTGCACCGCCGAAAGCAGCGATAGCCTTCTGAGCATACTCAGCAGCCTTAGCATAGGCAGCATCACCCTCTGGAAGCTCACCGTTAAGACCATCCTCGAAGCCGCCCAACCACAAGTAAGCACGTGCGTAAAGACCGTAAACAACAGCCAACGATGGGTCGGTATTTGCAAGAGGTGTAAAACCATCAGCAAATGCCTCCTCAGCAAAGGCCAAGTCGCTAAGGATGAACTTAAACATCTCCTCACGAGTAACACGTGGGTTGCTCTTAGCAGCAGCCTCGTCAGTGTTCTCGTTTACGATAGGTACTGTAAGACCCTGAACATTGAAGCAAGCATAGTCATACTCGCTGCTGTTACCAAGCTCCTCAGCGTATACAGGCATAGCCTCGAACAAACGTGCCAAGTCAAGGTACATATATGCACGGTAAACACGTGCTACAGCCGAATAGTCTGCCAAATCATCATTACCAGCGGTCAAGGTAACAACATCGTTACATGACTTGATGTTAGGATAGTACGAATACCAGAAGTGTGTAGACATCCAACCTGTTGCACCATAACCCTTGCCCCATGGAGCGTGCATAAAGCGGTTATATGCAGCATTGTTACCTACCATCCAACCACTTGTTACAACAAGCTTCGCAGCCTGGTCGTTGTATACAGATATTGATGGAAAACCGAAGTCAGAGTGCTCCCAGAAATAGGGAGTAGGAGATATGATACCGCTTGGGATACCCTTAAGCAAGTTCTCAGCAACAACCTCCATCTGACCACCCATGAGCTGCTCCTGTGTAATAGCACTCTCCTTGGGGAAGGTCTCGCGGATACATCCACTGAGTGCAACCGTTGCACCAAGCGCAACTGCCGCTACTGTTAATATCTTTGTAATTTTCATAATCTTATACATTATTTAATATTAGAACGTCAAGGTTACACCACCTGAGATAGTACGGATAGGTGAGTACTGACCTGTACCTGTACCACGTGGGTCAAAGCCCTTACGTGCTGACCAATACCATACGTTATCACAAGCTACGTATACACGCAAGTTCTGGATGTGACCCTTCCACCACTTAGCTGGGAATGAGTAACCAATATTGATGTTAGAGATATTCAAGTAGTTTGTGCTTGTCAAGAATCGTGTAGATGTTGCACTTACGTTCTCGTCAGCATACTGGAAACGAGGAATCTGCTTGTTTACGTCAGCAGGAAGCTTCGAATCTGGGTTCTGCCAAGCATTCAACAAATCCAAGTGGTAGTTCTTACCCAATGAAGATGCTGTAGAGTTAGACATATAACCTGCATAAGAACCATCGATAGTAGTACCACCAAGCTGATAGTCAAATGCGATAGAGAGGTCAAAGCCGTATGCATAGAGCGTAGTACCGAAACCACCAAAGATGTCGGCCAATGTAGAGTCATAGAGCTTCTTTGAATCCTGGTCACTACCAAGGTTACCATAGTCTGAAGTCTTAACCCACTTCTCCGAGATGATAGTCGTGCCATCCTCATCATACTTGCGCTCAAGCTTCATCCACTGTGACTGACCAGTCTCAGGATTTACACCAGCATACTCGTGGATATAGAGAGTGTTCAATGGAAGACCCTCAGCAAGGAATGTGCTACCCGAGATGAAGCCCTCGTGACCATCAACTACACGGTCCTTACGAGACTCTGGCAAGCTCAACACCTTATTCTTAACCCATGTAAGGTTAGCATTTACTGACCATACAACGTTGCGTGTGCGAACGATATCACCATTCAATACAACCTCGACACCAGTATTAGCCATATCACCAATGTTGTCATAGTATGATGAGTAACCCATAGATGGAGCTACTGGAACCTGGAACAACATGTCGGTAGTCTTACGATAGAAGAAGTCAACGCTACCTGACAAGCGATCCTGCCAGAAACCGAACTCAGCACCTACGTTAAGGTTAGCGTTAGTCTCCCAAGTGATGTTAGGATTACCCTTCTGAGCGAAGACGATAGAGATACCATCGTTACCGTCGTTACCTACAGAGTAGAGGTCGGTGTAGCGGTACATACCGATAGCGTCGTTACCCTGTGAACCATAAGATGCCTTAAGCTTCAACATGCTAACTGCAGGAGCGTTGAACCATGACTCGCGGTTAAGAATCCAAGCAGCACCTACTGACCAGAAGTTACCCCAACGGTGATCTGGGTGGAAGCGTGATGATGCATCGCGACGATATGATGCAGAGGCGAAGATACGACCATCATACTCATACATAGCACGCACGAAGTAACCCTCGTTTACATACTCACCGAATGATGAAGATGAACCCTTACCATCAACGATAGCACCGTTAAGCTCAAGGTTATCAGTAGAGTAGATGTTAGTCTTGTAAGCACCCAAAGAGTAAGAACGGAGGTTATAAGTCTCGTGACCGAGCAATACCTGGAGGTTGTGCTCCTCGTTTGCACCGAATGACTTGTTGTAGTTGAGCAACTGCTGCAAGTTGTGGTTGTATGAACGACCGTGTGACTTAGAAAGGATACCCTTGTTAGTAGTAAACTGACCATAGTATGGGTTCTTCAAAGATGTAGAACGAGTCTCGTCGATAGTTACCGAACCGTTCAAAGTAAGAACCAAACCAGGGATGATAGTGAAATCAGCAAAACCGCTTACAGAGAATGCGTTACCCTCAGAGTTAGACTCATCAAGCCAGATATTCTGCAATGGGTTAGACTGTGAACCAGAGAAACGGCTCATACCCCAAATCGAACCATCACCAGAGTCGTAGATAGGCCACTTCTCGTCATACTCCTTACCGTAGTAGTCGTGACCAGCCTTGTTATCCTCGTACATGATGTTACCCTCGCCGTCACGGATGAAGACAGGATAGATAGGAGCCATATCAGATACAGCAGCAAATACGTCACCAGTAGAGCCATCACCCTCGTTAGTAGATGAAGCACCATTCCAGTTGAAGTTAGTGTAGCTAAAGTTACCACCGACCTTCAACCACTTCTTAGCCTGGTAATCAGCACGCATACGAGCAGTCCAACGGTACATGTTCGAACCATCGGTGATACCTGTGTTGTTCAAGTAACCGAAAGATGCGAAGAAGTTAGACTTCTCAGATGCAGCAGCGATAGATACGTTATACTCCTGACGGAATGATGGATCGTAGAGCTCATCATACCAATCATCTGGCATAGCGGTATACTCCTGACCGTTGTGAGTAAACTTACGACCAAGTGTAGCGTTAGGATTAAGCTTACCGTTTGAGCCGATAAGAGTCTGACCAGCAGGAACGTTATACACGTTGTAACCAAGACCACCGATACCTGAAGAGGTAAGAGCGTTGTTAGCCAACATGTGAGCAGAAGCTGGGTCCTGACCCTCAGAGTTAACGAAGTAGTTCTTCAACGATGCGTAGTGCATCTCGTAGTACTGACCTGGGTCGCGTGTGTAGTCATAGAGCTGACGAGCAGCCATGTTAACACCCCACTTAGCGTCGAAGTTAACACGAGCATCACCGGCCTTAGCACGCTTGGTAGTAATCATGATGACACCGTTAGCACCACGAGCACCATAAAGTGCGTTTGATGCAGCATCCTTCAAGACTGTCATAGTCTCGATATCAGCCATGTTGATATTGTTCTTATCACCCTCGTAAGGCACGCCATCGACAACCCACAATGGGTCGTTACCTGCGTTGATAGAACCGATACCACGGATACGGATTGTAGGCTCTGAACCAAGTGAACCAGAACCCTGCGATGTCTGGAGACCAGCAACCTTACCTGCAAGGGCATTAGCAACGTTCGAAGACTGAGTCTTAACAAGATCATCAGACTTGATTGTTGCGGCAGAACCTGTAAAGGCCTCCTTCTTTGCAGTACCGAACGCCTGAACTACGACCTCCTCAATCTGCTCTGAATCAGCAGCAAGAACAACGTCGATAGTTGTGCGACCTGCAACAGCAACTTCCTGTGTCTGCAAACCAAGGTAAGAGATTTCCAAGGTTGCATTCGCATCAGCTGCAATCTCATAAAAACCGGCAACGTCAGTAGATGTGCCTCGGGTAGTACCCTTAACAACAACCGCTGCTCCGATGACTGGAGTACCAGTCTCATCGGTTACTGTACCGGTAACACGCTGACCTTGTGCAAATGCGCCGAAGCAGCCCAAGACCAGAGTTGCGACCATTGATAGTACAACTTTTCTAACCATAAGCATTAGTTTTAAGTAAAAAAAATTTGTATAAAGTTATAAAGCTTTTTTTCATTCACTCGACGTCAAACGAACCGACCAAACATCGCTGTATCGGCGCATACAGCAACTCAATAGATACACTATTGACGTAAAGTTAATGCACAAAGATAACCTATTTAATTGAAATAGCAAAAATTCCCTAACTTTTTTTTGTAAATACATATATTAATAATAAAAATATTATCTCAGTTTGAGTAGGTGATATCGGTTGAACGTAGTAATATTTTCCACACTAACACCTATATTTTATCAACAAAACAGCCCTACACACACTTGTTTTACATAATTATTGAATATGCATATTTTTTCACTATTTGTGACAAATTAGACTATTTGTGTTAAAAAAATAACAAGGCTATTGTACAGAGAAAATTTTTCGTATATTTGCAACCGCAAACGGAGGTCCATTGAGGCTCTGCAAAGAGATGAAATTGTATATGGATAGCTAATTTTAGGCTTGCGAAGGGCGAGAAACCGCAGCATACTCAGGCGTATGTGAGGATTTCGAGGACGAGCATAACGATAAAGAAGCATTCATAGACAATTTCTAATAGTTGTTAACCTGGCACATAAATAGTGTCCTAAAATCCTAATCTATGAAGCGACTGCTTTTGAGTGTCGCACTGTCTCTTGTCGTGGCAGTGGCAGCGGCACAGGTTACAACCTCGTCGGTACGAGGACGTGTAACACACAACGACAACCCACTTTTAGGAGCTGCGGTAGTAGCAGTTCACACCCCATCTGGCACCCAGTACGGAGCAACTACAAACACTGATGGATATTTCGCAATTAGTGGAATGAGAGTGGGCGGACCTTACAACATAACAATCTCATACATAGGATATAGTGATGCAACATTCGATAACATCACGCTGAGCATTGGCGAAATACGGGAGATAGATGCCAAGCTCAGCGAGAGTGCCATCGAGCTCGACGACGTAAGCGTCATAGCATTCTCGGCAAGGCGACGTGATGTCAACGACTACTCACGCGCAGAGATGGAGATAATACCCTCGATAGACCGCTCGATTTACGACCTTACGAACATAATGTCGTCGGCCGTAACACCCTCCTCGGGGGGCATCATCCTCGCAGGCCAAAGTACGCGCTACAACGCCTTCACGATTGATGGCACACCGTCGGCCGACATCTACGGCTTAGGCACAACGGGAATGACAGGCTCGCTGACCGAGGCAAACCCCATACCGCTCGATGCTCTTGAAAGAGTGACAATATCGACCGCGACGGTTGACGTTAGCGAGAGCGGCTTTACGGGTGGAGCTATCAAGGCGGTAACACGCTCGGGAAACAACGAGTTTGAGGGCTCGGCATATACCTACTTTAATAATGAGCACTTCTGGGGCACGACACCTGGTAGAGGTGTAGAGGAGCGTAAGCCACTCTCGGAGCAGATGACAAACATCCTAGGCGTAACCATAGGGGGACCGATAGTCAAGGACAAGCTCTTCTTCTTCGCGGCAGGAGAGTTTAACCGCAGCATGACACCCTCGACAAACCACCCCACCACAGGTAACGCAGCACTCACGCTTGACGAGGCGAAGAGAATATCGGAGCACTACAAAATGCTTACGGGCTACGACGGTGGCAGCTATAGCGAACATAGCGTACTGGCACTCACAGGCTCGGCCGTAGCACGTCTCGACTGGAACATCAGCGACGAGCACCACCTATCGCTGCGCTACAATATGCTTCACGCCGATGCCCACGACTCGGCAAACACGCTACAATCGTTCTACTTCACGGGCTCGGAGTATACGAACATCAACCGCACACACTCGGTAGTTGCAGAGCTTAACTCGTCGAACTACCATAAGCCCTCAAGGCACAACATCTCGAATACGGCGCGTATAGGCTACACACGTCTTACGGATGGTCGCACCACACCCGAGAGCCTCCCTGCGGTAATCGTCAACGGCCTTGGTGAGCGTGGCAATGGCTCAGCAACGATAGGCACAAACCCCTACTCGGGCTGCAACGTACTCAAACAGGATGTATTTATCTTTGGTAACGACCTACACATTCAGGCACCAGGCTTGCACTACATAACCATAGGTACGTCAAACGAGATATATCGTGCCGACAACCTATATTTGGCCAATGCGCGTGGTACCTATACATATAACACGCTCGATGACTTCGTGGCCGACAACGCCTCGAAGTATCAGTATGGCTACTTTGCCGATGGTAGGCTAAATCTTCCCATCACCACAGGACAATTCGCCATATATGCTCAGGATGAGGTGATAACAAGCATCGGAGAGCTTACGTTTGGTCTTCGCGTCGACATCCCAGTAATGTTCAACACGCCTGTTGCTAACGAGAGCTTCAACAACAGCAAGTTTGTAGCAGAGCATGGTACAAAGAGCGGCGATATACCACGAGCTCAGATACTTCTCTCGCCACGCATCGGTCTGGAGCGAGAAATAGCAACGGGCTTGAAGCTACGCGCCAGTGCGGGCATATACACTGGTCGCATACCCTTCGTATGGCTCTCGAACTGCTACCAGAATACGGGTCTGCGCTCGACAAGCGTGACGGTGAACAACCCTGCGGAGACTCCCGACTTTAGCCTTAACCCCGAGAGTGTGGGCATTAGCAGCAACCCAGCCATAGACATCGTGTCGAGCGACTTCCGCTACCCACAGGTATTCCGCGCAGCATTGGGCCTCGACTACAACTACAGAGGGCTACGTCTAAGCCTCGATGCTGACTACACCAAGGGCATAAACAACATCTTCGTCGAGAACCTCGTGGCCGAGGATAACGGAGAAAAATTGTATGTCGGTGGCGAGGATAGCGACGCAGCCACAACCTACTACAACACAACGACAGATGAGTTCTCGGCAGTATACCGCCTAAGCAACACCCAGAGGGGCTACTCTTGGTCGACAACAGCGCGTGTCGAGTATGCCTTTTTAGGCGCACTGGAGGGCCTACGCCTAACGGCAGCCTACACATACTCGCAGTCGAAGAGCATAAATGACGGTGTATCGGCGCAGTCGTCATCGAACTGGGGACGCACCTATGCCGTAGATAGCAACTCGCCAGCACTAAGCAGCTCGGTGTATGAGTTTCCGCACAAGGTGGTAGCATCGATAAGCTACTCACGTCGCTACGGACTCTTTGGCACTCACTTAATGCTGCTATACAACGGATACTCGGGCGAGCACTACTCGCTCACATACGCCAAGGGCAAGGTGGATGTCAATGGCGACTCATACAATGGTAACTCGCTGATATACATACCTACCGAGGCCGAGATGCCGACCATGTTGTGGGCCGACGACACATCTGAGGCTGCATTTAACGACTATATCGAGTCGGATAGGTATCTACGCACGCACCGCGGTAAGTTTGCCGAGCGCAACTCGCAGACTCTACCCTTCGTACATCGCCTCGACCTGCACGTTGCACAGTCGTTCTACTTCTCGAAGAGCAGCGACCGCCGCATAGAGCTATCACTCGACATTCTCAACCTCTCGAATCTTATCTCTCGCTCGTGGGGCTTGGTACACCGCACATCCAACTGGTCACTCTCGCCTGTAAGCGTTACCGAGCTACAGGAGGTCGAGGGTGGCTACCGCCCAGTATATAAGTTCAACGGTGCTGAGCCTACCATCGACGACATTGCATCGAGATGGCACATGCAGATTGGCGTTAAGGTAGTATTCTAAGCAGGCATAAGATGGAGAAAAGCGAACAAATCAACCATAACTAAAACCTAATAAACAACCTACTTCAGCGGAGTCATCAAGCAGTGATGGCTCCGCACTTTTTATTTATTATCGAAAGAATAGCGCGTTTTTCAAAAAAATGTCATACCTTTGTGTTATAATGCTTGCGTAGGCAAGATATATGATACTCCAAAATGTCAAAATAGTCGATATTATGAAAAATATGCTTAGCTACCTACTGCTCATCGTTACGCTACTTGTTGCAACCTCGTGCGTAGATAAAGATGCGGACAACATTGGCATCACCTTCGACCAAAGCTGCGATATGACGACACCCTACGCTGCCGAGGGCGAAACACGCAACTACACATTTACCGCTACGACCGTCTGGAGCGTGTCTACCGTCGACGACTGGGTAAGCGTCGAGCCATCCTCGGGAAATGCTCGCAACAAGCTATTCAGTGTCATCGTTGATAAGAACCCCTTGGGCGAACCACGAAGCAGCTATATCATTGTCACTATGGGCAATGGTCACGGTGTAAAGATTGATATTGAGCAGGAGATGACCCCATTATTTCTCCGCGAGGATAGCACTGTCTACACCATAGATACCGAGGGTGGCGATATCGACATTGAGGTTTCGACAAACCAGGAGTATCGCATCTCTATCGCCTCGCCAGAGGCGTGGCTCACATCGACCGTAGAGCCTACACGTGCAATGAGTGACCAGATGATAACGCTCTCAGCCTCGCCCAATAGCTCGAATATGTCGCGAATAGCTGTGGTAAATATCATAGGTACAGACAAGAGCCTTCTCGACTCATTTGCCGTCATACAATCCTCTGCCGATAGGGCTGTAAACGAGATTGTATACTATACCGATGATGACGACACAGTATCACTCGGATATAGCGATGGCTTTGGTGCAACGCTGCGCTACCACTTCTTCGATACGGAGCGTCGCTGTGGCCGCATGGTCTTTGACGAGGCTGTAAGAGTTATCCCCAACAATGGTTTTGCAGGGTTTGCCAATATCACTGCTCTTACCCTCCCAGAGAGGCTTCAGAGCATCGGCAATGGAGCCTTTACCGGGTGTACTGGCTGTTCAAGTTTCACAATACCCTCATCGGTTACCCAGATTGGCCACGCCGCATTTGAGGGGTGCTCAGGAGTGCTGATTACCGAGTGTAACATCCCTAATTGTCAGACAGATGCCACAAACAGCGAACACTGGCTCTACGGCTCGGATTTTGCCAATGTGGAGATTAGGAGCAACGTCGGCAATAAGGCCTTCAGTGGCTACGCGGTCGAGAGCGTAACCTTCTCAGATGGCGTAGCTACGGTATCGAGCGATGCCTTTGCCAACTGCACGGAGCTTAAGCAGGCCAAGGTGGCAAGGCTCTCGGAGTGGTGCAACATAAACTTTGCAAATGCCGAGGCCAACCCACTACATAGTGGCAACGTAGCACTTATCGTCGATGGCGAGGAGCTTACTACGCTTAACACCACAGCAGATGTTAAGCGCATAGGCAAGTATGCCTTCTATAACTATACCAAGTTGCAGAGTATAAGCCTTAATGATGTCGAGACTATCAACTGGAGTGCCTTTGAGCGATGCTCTGTCGAGAGTATATACCTTGGAAAGAGGATTGCGAGCGTCGGCCTCAATGCCTTCAACGAGTGCCATGCAGAGAGCCTTACGATAGATTTTAATATGCCAGCCTTCAGCCACAACGCCGAGAGTAGCAACCACTGGCTCTGTGGCCTCAATGTTGAGCATATCACCATCGATGAGGGTGCTTCAGATATAGGCACATTTGCCTTTAACTCACTTGCTACACTCAAGAGCGTCGACGTTGCAGGTAGCGTAGAGAGTATTGGACAGGGGGCCTTTGCCAACTGCCCCAAGCTTATGAATGTAACCATCGATGATGGCGTTAAGTGCATCGATGAGCACGCCTTCTATAACTGCGCTGAGCTAACAAATATCGCTATAGCCCAGAGCGTTACTACCATCGCAGGATACGCCTTTAATGGATGTAGTTCACTGGAGGCTATCACCATACCCGAGCAGGTAGACTACATCGGAGAGTATGCCTTCGCAGATTGCAACAATCTGGAGGTTGTCTATTGCCTCTCGGAGAGTCCTGCGACATTAGGCAACAACTACGTCTTCGATGCCAACAACAATAGCCTTACTATCTACGTTCCAGCATCGGCTGTCGATGCCTACCGCAATGCCAATGGATGGCGTAGCGTAGCCAATAAAATCAGCGCATCAGACAGATAGAGTTTTAGAACAATAATAGCCTAAATATCGCTATACGTAATTGGGTGGTTATTACTATGTAATAGCACCACAATTTGAGGTTAGATAAAAAAATATTGACTTCGACCTGCATTTTTGTGGGATTTTTCACGATTTTTGCAAAAAAATTCCTAAATTTGCTCTGCGAAGTGATACCACAAAGGCTCAAATTTCTACTCTTAGCCACATAAACCACTAAGGGTTAGATGATAAGAGGTTTTTCGGGCAGTCAGAACTAATCACCTTTTGTTAACTGACAAAGACGTAAACAAAATATTTATTGACTTTTAAAACAACTCGTATGAAATTTAGATTTCTTGCATTGCTGGCACTGGTGCTCGGATTGGCATCGTGTCAGAACGACCCAGAGGGCATCAATATCGATGCTAATGGCGAGGCTGCTGTGACTCTAAATGTCTCTCTCCCCGAAGAGGCAACACGTGCAGCAGGTGCTAATAGCGCATTGGGAGCTATTGGCAACATCGATGTCGAGAATAGCTTCGACATCCGATACATCCTTGAGGTGTACAACCCTGATGGCACACCTGCTAAGGACCGCATGACTAAGATTAAGGATACCGAGACTACTGCGGCATTCTCGTTCCGCCTTATCCCTGGTCGTGGCTATAAGTTTGTTGTTTGGGCCGACTTCGTTGCAGAGGGTGCTAATCCCGAGGACGCAACCAATGACGACCTGCACTACAACACCACTGCTGGCCTACGCGCTGTGACCGTAGTAACTAATAACTGGACAGTTATCGACGAGAGCCGCGATGCCTACACAGGTGTTGCCGATGTGGCTAACTTCTCGGGTGCTTCGAGTGTTCCAGAGATTAAGCTTACTCGTCCTTTCGCAAAGCTTCGCGTTGTTACCAACGACATCCTGGAGATGATCTCGGTACACCCTGCTGAGGTTAAGGTTAACTACTTCAACACTAAGTTCAACGACACTTTCGATGCTTTTACGGAGAAGGCTTCAGGCTCTGTTGATGCTCCTGCAAACTTGACCGTTAAGCTTATCGATGCTACAAATCCCGACACCTACACTGGTGAGACTCCCGAGACTAATGGCGTGCAGACACTGTTTGCCGACTACTTCTTCGGTGCTGAGGATGACCGCGTGATGTTCACTCTGGATGTTAAGGATAACGGCACTACGCCACAGGACCTCCCACAGGTTACCTTCAACACCAATATCCCTGTTAAGCGCAACTACCTTACAACCGTTTACGGTCCTATCTTGACCGATGCAAACAATATCACCGTTACTATCGACTCTGCATTCGAGAATGTTGACAATAATGGTAATGGCACCGACCCAGATTATGAGGTTAAGGTTGTTGATTCGGCTGTTGACTTCCTAAAGGCACTTAAGGACCCTAATATTGGCCATATCGTTCTTACTCAGAGCTTCACTATCACTGCCGAGGATATCGCCGCTGCAGGCGTATCGACCTTTGCAACACGCGCAGGCGAGGCAGAGGGCAACACAACCGTTATCAACCTTAACGGCTTTACTATCACCTTTGCAGATGGTGCTGTTATAGAGGTTTCAGAGAATACCACCCTTATAATCAAGGATGAGTCTGAGGATAAGACTGGTAAGGTTGTGATTGAGGATACTAACAACGATGGTAACGCTACTGGTGGTATCAACAACAAAGGTATTATATCTGCTGAGGAGGGTATCATCACAACCGATGTTATCACCAATGGCGAGAATGCCCTTGACCTTATTACTGTTGCCGAGGGTTTTGCAAAAGATGCTAACGATGTCTACTACATCCTCGACAAAGTGGGTATGTTCTCATTTGCAGAGTATGTAAATGGTGGAAACACACTTCTTAACAAGACCGTTAAGCTTAATGTCGACGTAGACCTTGCTAATGAGCCATGGACACCTATTGGCAATGCAACAGAGCACACAGCAACCTTCCGAGGCACTTTCGATGGCCAGAACCACAAGGTAAGCAACCTCGTTGTTAATGGCGATACAGGTGTAGGTCTGTTTGGCATGGTATCACCTAAGGCTATTAAGAACCTCACTATTGAGAATGCTGAGGTTAATGGCACTCACTATGGTGGTGTTTTGGCTGGCTGGGTGCAGTCTGTAGACTCTCAGGCTCATAATCGTGGTGCTATTGAGAACTGCCACGTTAAGAATGCTAAGGTTACCCTCTCGGTAGTAGACAAGGATAATGGCGACAAGGCAGGTGCTCTTCTCGGCTATGCTGTACGTCTTGATGTTAAGGATTGCTCTGTCGATGGAGCTATAGTAACAGCTTACCGCGATGTTGCAGGTCTTGTCGGCTGCGCACACGAGGGTTGCGTTGTTACTAATAACTCGGTAAAGAATGTTACCGTTACCGCCGACCAGACCGCTGAGTATGGCGAGGAGGCTGAAGCTAACGCTGGCGAGGTAGTGGGCCGTATGATTAATGAGCCTACAGTTGAGAACAACACTACTGAGAATGTAATAGTTAAGATAAACATTACCGATGGTGTTGTAAAGCAGGGCTCAACCTACTATATTAGCAATGCCGCAGGTCTTAAGTGGGTGGCAAATGTTGTAAACAATACTACTCCTTACACTCCAACACTCTTTGATGAGGCTACAGTTGAGCTAACAGATAATATCGACCTAAGCAACGAGGAGTGGATTCCTATTGGCGATGACCGCTCGCAGCGCACAGAGTGGCACGGCATTTTTGATGGTAAGGGATACACCGTAAAGAATATTAAGATAACAAAGAAGACAGACCGCGAGGATGAAAATAAGTCTTCATATGGTTTGTTTGGTAATGTTAAGGGCACTGTTAAGAACCTTACCGTAGAGAATGTTTCAATCTCTGGAGCACCTAAGTTCATCGGTGCTTTGGTAGGCCGTTTGAATAATGGTCTTATCGAGAATTGTCACGTAAAGAGCTCATCTGTTGAGTGTGAGAATTGGACCATTGGCGGCCTTGTTGGTCAGTTCAACAATGGTAAGATTAGTGGCTGCTCAGTAGAGGATACCACAATAAAGGGTTATTCTGCTGTGGGCGCAATCACAGGTATTGCCCTTAATCAGGGTGAGCGCACTATCGAGAACTGCTCAGTTAAGAACTGTGCATTGGTGAAGAATGGCTCATTCGGTGGCGACTACGACAAGATGTTTGGAGTTGTTGTGGGTGGTCTATATAGCGGTGAATTAACAGTAAATATCAATGGCTGCACCTCTGAGAACAACACTATTAATGGCGAGGTTTCATCTATTATGTGCGGATACGTTTCAGAGGGCGATAAACTCTACATCGATGGTTTCGAGTATATTGCTGATGGTCTTCTAAAGAAGGGAGCAGAATATCAGGTATATAACGCTAATGGTCTTGCTACGTTGAATGAAATGATGGCTGACAAGAGTGCTGGTAATAATGCAGTAGTAAATCTTATCGCAAACATCGACTTTACAGGTAAGACTTGGACTCCTGTTGATTCACACGCTGATACAAAGTTCACATTTAAGGAGCTTAACGGCAACGGATACACAATCTCTAACCTCACTATCAATGGACAGGCAATGTTCAAACGTTTTGCCGGATCGGGTAATGTTGTGGTTAAGGATGTTACCTTTGACAACGCAACAGTGAATAGCGAAAAAATAAACACCTCTATTCTCACCGTTCAGACTTACCAGAACGTATTGCTTGATAATGTAGACGTAAAGAACTCTACTATTACAGGTGGCTACAAGGTTGCTCCACTCATTGCAACAGTTTTCAATGAGAATAGCTCTACGATTACTGCTACATTGAAGAATTGTGATGTGGAGAACGTAACCGTAAAGGCTACATTATACGACTTCTGCACAACTGGTATGGTTGCATTTGTATATGCAGACGACAATGATAGAGTGGAGTTTGAGAACTGCACCGTAAAGGATGTTAAGCTTATAGCTCCAAATGACGGCAATAAGGCTCACGCAGCTATCTACACCACTGGTAGCGGATCGCTATATAATGAGGCTGAGGGCGTAACAGTTACTAACGTAACCTTCGAGGCACTCTAATCGGAGTATAGATATCTAAATACTATGCGCTCGACCTTTAGGCCGAGCGCATACTTTATATATATAAGGAGAGTGTGTGCTTGTCCTAAATTATCTTGATGGTCTTATTATCTTGATTTATTTAGGACGATAGGACATTAAGACAAATAGGACATTAAGATGGTCGCGGACAATGATGATACTCGACCTCCTATCGTCTTATCGTCTTATCGTCTTTATTTTTTAGGACTTTAAGACTTTAAGACCATAAGAGATTAAGATGGTTGCGGACAATGATGATACCCTGCCTCTTATCGTCTTATCGTCTTATCATCTTATCGTCTTATCGTCCTATCGTCCTATCGTCGCGATGAGTTCCGATGATAGTAGCCACGCCACCCCATAGGACCCCATAGAGACCCATATCCCCCAGTGCAATTAATCAATTATTTAAAAAATTTAGTAAATCAAGGTTGGTAAATCCGTTTTATTTTCGTAACTTTGTCACGATTTGTGCTACGGTAAAGCAAAGAGGATATAAGCAGGCAAGATGTAGCAACAAAAAGCAAAAACAAAGTATTGATATACAATAAATTAAAAAGAAAAAGACTATGATTTACTCACACGAAGTGCAGCAGATGTGCTGCGTGAAGAAGGGTGCTAACCACGAGTCGGCACCTATCCCAGAGGAGGGAAAATGGGTACGCGCAAAGGAGATTAAGGATATCTCAGGTCTTACTCATGGTATCGGCTGGTGCGCACCTCAGCAGGGTGCTTGCAAGCTTACACTCAACGTTAAGGATGGTATCATCGAGGAGGCACTCGTAGAGACTATCGGTTGCTCGGGTATGACACACTCGGCAGCGATGGCATCGGAGATTCTCCCAGGCAAGACAATCCTTGAGGCCTTGAACACCGACCTCGTATGCGACGCAATAAACACCGCTATGCGCGAGCTATTCAAGCAGATAGTATATGGCCGTACTCAGTCGGCATTCTCGGAGGGTGGCCTTGTAATCGGCGCATCACTCGAGGACCTCGGCAAGGGACTTCGCTCGCAGGTAGGTACTATGTTCGGTACTAACGCCAAGGGTACTCGCTACCTCGAAATGGCCGAGGGATACTGCACACGCATGGCCTTGGACGCTAACGACGAGGTCATCGGATACGAGTTCGTACACCTTGGCAAGATGATGGACTTCATTAAGAAGGGCATCGAGCCAGCTGAGGCACTGGAGAAGGCTAAGGGTTCTTACGGCCGCTTCAAGGATGCTGTTAAGTATATCGATCCACGTCACGAGTAACGAGGGCGTTCGAGAGTTATTAACCATTAAATTTCAGGAAAATTATGGCATTATTTGAGAGCTACGAGCGCAGAATCGAGAAAATTAACGCTGTGCTTGCACAATATGGTATCAAATCAGTAGAGGAGGCTAAGGCTATCTGCGACGAGAAGGGCATCGACCCTTACAAGATGTGTGAGGAGACTCAGCCTATCTGCTTCGAGAACGCTAAGTGGGCCTACGTTGTAGGTGCTGCTATAGCAATTAAGAAGGGTTGCACAAATGCTGCTGACGCTGCCGAGGCTATCGGCGAGGGTCTTCAGGCATTCTGCATCAACGGCTCGGTAGCCGAGGACCGCAAGGTCGGCATCGGTCACGGTAACCTCGCAGCACGTCTTTTGCGCGAGGAGACTCAGTGCTTCGCATTCCTCGCAGGTCACGAGTCTTTCGCAGCTGCTGAGGGCGCAATTAAGATTGCCGAGATGGCTAACCGCGTGCGCAAGAACCCATTGCGCGTAATCCTTAACGGCTTGGGTAAGGATGCTGCAAAGATTATCTCGCGCATCAACGGCTTTACCTACGTGCGTACCGAGTTCGACTACTACACTGGCGAGGTTAAGGAGGTAGAGACTATAGCATACTCTGATGGTCTTCGCTCGAAGGTGCGCTGCTATGGCGCAGACGACGTGCGCGAGGGCGTAGCTATTATGTGGAAGGAGGACGTTGACGTATCTATCACAGGTAACTCAACCAACCCAACACGCTTCCAGCACCCCGTAGCAGGTACTTACAAGAAGGAGCGCACGTTGGCAGGCAAGAAGTACTTCTCTGTAGCATCGGGTGGCGGTACAGGCCGTACCTTGCACCCAGATAATATGGCCGCAGGCCCTGCATCATACGGTATGACCGACACAATGGGCCGTATGCACTCTGACGCTCAGTTTGCAGGCTCGTCGTCAGTACCAGCACACGTTGAGATGATGGGCTTCCTCGGTATGGGTAACAACCCAATGGTTGGTGCTACTGTAGCTATTGCAGTAGCTATCCAGCAGAGTTTCGCAAAATAGGGCACATCTACTGCCCCTAACAACAAGTCCCGACAATGGGTCGTACGCTCAATTACTACCCATCGTCGGGATTTTTGCCGAGTGTTGTATCTACTGCCCTCTTTTGCGCCCCCCTCTGACAAGAAATTCGGTCGTGATGACTGCGAGGTGGTCTATTAGGTAGTTTACTCCTTAATTCCCTAAATTCTCTTTCAACCGAGCTTACTATATCAATTTTTCTGTCGTGGTGCAAAATATCCATTTAGAACACCACCCTATCATCAAAAAGTTTTCATAAATCCTCTTGCTTTTTAAGCTACCTTTTACTAACTTTGTAACAATTCCACGCCACTATGCGGTTTGGAAGGACATTTTTTAGTAAAAGGTGTTATTGAAATCATCTTCATAGGTAAATTCTCGCAAAATTTTCCAGACACGATGATGATAGCAGTAGCACCACATCATTGGTATGTACAGCCATAGTTGACTTTTCACATATCCTTTGGTGTGGGCTATTGTTTTATCCTGTGTCTGAGGCAATGCGAGAAGCCTACCTATAGGATTAGACAATAAGTTCCCACACCTTTCTTGTTTTATCCGCTTTCATCTGGGGATTGGAGGGCATATTACTTTTAAATTAATGAGTAAACAGTTAGAAGATTTAATTTATGAATCACCCAAGGCAGAAGTCGTGGAGATTCAGATTGAGCAAGGTTTTGCTGCTAGTGGAGGTTATCTTGAAAATCCTTCAGAAGGTGATGAAATCGGTTGGTAATTTAACTATGCATAATATGAAAACGAAATTATTCTTTATCTATTTGTTTGCAATACTTGTTTGTGGGTGCAGTCAAGATGAATTATATATTGATCCATCGGCAAATGAAAGAACTTTTACTGCTTCATTTGAACAGAATTCTACTCGTACTTATGTAGAAGAAGGGAATCTATTACGTTGGACAGAAGGTGACCAAATCTCACTATTTGATAGCAATACCCTTAATCGCCAATATCAGTTTGACGGAGAAACTGGCGATAATGCAGGAACATTCTCTATTGTAAATGCTCCATTTGGCACTGGCAATGATTTGAATTGCCACTATGCGCTATATCCTTACGCTTCTAATGTCAAGATTACAGAAAATGGAGTTATTTCAGCCACCTTGCCAGCTGTGCAGAGTTATGCCGAGGATTCTTTTGGCTTGGGTGCAAATACAATGGTTGCAGTAACCAAAGATGTAGATGACACATTCTTGAAATTTAGGAATGTTGGTGGTTATCTTAAATTGCAACTCTATGGCGAGAATGTGACTGTAAAATCAATCAAATTGACGGGCAATAATAATGAGAAAATTGCAGGCAAAGCAACTATCACTCCTGCTTATGGCCAAGAGCCAACTATTATTATGGCAGATGATTCTACTACTAGCATCACACTCGATTGTGGCGAGGGTGTAAAGATTGGCACAACAGCAGAAACAGCTACCGCTTTTTGGATTGTTGTGCCTCCTACAACATTTGAGGAGGGCTTAACAATCACCGTTACAGAGATTGACGGAGAGTCGTTTACAAAATCTACATCAAATGCGGTAGTAGTTGAAAGAAACACCATAAAACCGATGGCTGCTTTCGAAGTGGAGATAGAGAAAATTCCTAACAATCAGATTTGGTACACATCAAGTGATGGCAATGTTGTTCAACCTAGGACAACAAGTGATTTTGGAGCAAATATAATCTCCAATACTTACGAAAACGGAAAAGGAATTATTACTTTTGATGGAGAAATTACGTCAATTGGAGGTTATGCATTCTATTTTTGCACCTCGCTAACAAGTATAACTATCCCCGATAGCGTTACTACGATTGGAGGTTATGCATTCACCTCGCTAACAAGTATAACTATCCCCGATAGCGTTACTACGATTGGAGAGGGAGCTTTCTCTGGCTGTCCGCTAACAAGTGTTACAATTCCTGATAGTGTTACTGAAATTGGAGGTTTTGCATTCAGAGGTTGCACCAGCCTAACAAGTGTAACTATTCCTGATAGCATTACTAATTTAGAAACTGGCATATTTAATAATTGTACATCATTGACAAATATAACAATCCCTGAAAGCGTTACCAGGTTCGGTCCAGTGGTGTTCCTTGGTTGTAAATCGTTGAAAGATATCTACTGTAAACCAATAACCCCACCAGCGATTTGTTATCATGAAGATGCTCCTGATAATGGAGGACTTCCGATTCCTCTTAATGCAGGAATGAAGATATATGTACCTCGCAGTTCTTACAATACTTATACGAGTTACACCAACTATGTAAGTGGTGGTATATATCCAGATAATTGGTTTATGTTAAAGTCATATATTGAGCCATACGACTTCTAACCCAAACTTAATTTATGATTAGTTGGAGCAAGAAAAGCCAACCTACCAAACGGGTAAGTTGGCTTTTTATATATAGATTTGCTACCTTTGCTATAGGAAGATAATCAAACGAAAACGTGTTAAGATGATAAGAAAGCTGATTAAGATAGTATTTGCGCTGGTTTTGGGGGCTGTTATCGCTGCGGCTGGAGGTTTGCTATATCTGCGCCATTGCGAGTGGAGTCCTGAGCAGGCTGCCGAGTATGCCACCGAGCATGCTGAGCCCAAATCTGTAGGTCTATGTGCACTATATGTGCGCAAGGCGATAAACGCAGGGGGTATACCGCTATGCAGGTGTGGCAGTGCGTGGCGATACAACAAGGTGCTCTCGATTCTAAACTTTCAGGAGGTGGCCACAGGCGAGAAGCTAAAGGTAGGCGACATCGTGGTCTTTCAGCCTATCGGAGGGCGCAAGCACGGCCATATAGCCATATGGAATGGCCATCAGTGGGTCTCGGACTTTCGGCAGCGCAGCATCATAGTACACTCCGACTACTCGAACAAGAGTGCCGAGTGGGCCATATTTCGACGAGCAAGTTAACTATATTACTACAAAAAAATCAGCTAATTAGCATAGTCCATCAGCGCGCGGATGTCGTCGATAATAGCATCGGCACGTGAGGCCTCAAGCTCGGCGCGTGTGGCGTTGCCATAGCTCACAGCTACGGCCCTAACGCCTGCGTTGTGGGCCATACCTACATCTACGGGCATATCGCCTACAACAAGGGCCTCGGAGGGCTCTACGCCATAGTGTTCCAAGCACCTTACGACTGGCTCGGCATCGGGCTTATGGCGCGTAACGCTATCGGCACCCACGACAAAGCTAAAGTAGCCATCGATGGCGTGAGCACGCATAAAGAGCATCAGCGAGTCAGTAAGGCGCGAGGTTGCGATAGCAAGGCTATAACCCTCGCTATAGAGCCTATCAAGCACCTCGCGCACACCAGGGAACAGCTCGGGCATATACTCCTCGCGGTGCTCGGCAAAGATGCGGCGGTAGGTAAAGACGCAGTGGTCAAGCTCAGCATCGCCAAACGAGGGGTAGAGCTGGGCAAAGCCATCCCTAAGCGTGAGGCCTATGGTCGCACCACACGCCTCCTCGTCGCGCATTGGCAGGTCGAGAGCCTCCATCGTAGCAAGAAACGCCTTTATTATATTTTGACGAGTATCGCACAGCGTACCGTCGAAGTCGAAGATTATCAGTTTTGGTTTCATACCACAAAGGTAGTAAAAAGTATAGACTATGCGCCACTATGGGCGGGCATATAGATAAAATCTTGGCCTTGCAGCCACAGATGAGGCTACAAGGCCAAGATTTTTGTCGCAAGATTAGTATACCAGCTCCAAGTCGTCGACAAGCATAAGGCTATGCGTCGAGCCTGTGAAGTAGTCACCAAAGCGCGAGCCTGTGCAGACGATAATCATATGCGTAGGCACCTCACTCGTTGTGGTGTACTCAAGAGGCAGGGTAAACTCCACCCAGCCATCGGTAGACTCGGTGAGAATCATCTCGCCGACACCGATAACGTTCTTGCCACTCTTATCGAAGTATGTGCTCTCGTCCTTAGTATTTACCACCACAGGGCACTCTGCGCTACCGCCATACTCCTCCGCGGTCCAGTTACCCACAGCAATCATTATCTGACCCTCGTCCTTATCGCCAATCTTAAGCTCGGGACGTGCCGAAGGTACTCGACTGAGCTCGTCGATAGTGCCACAGTTATACTTAACCCAGCCGTGCAGTGCTACGGGGCGTGCCGTAGAGGGTCGGCCGAAGTTAACCAAGCCATCAAGTCCCACAAGGCCACCAAACTCTCCGAGGAAGATATTGCCTGCGGCAAACTTACCGATACCCATCACTGCCGCCTTCTTAGACTGCAACGAGGCCGAATAGCTACCCTCGCTACCAGGACGTATATCTGCCGAAGGCTCTGTAAGCGTAGTGCTTGCCATGGCAGCACCATCATTACCCGAGCCCCAGAATGGAGCACTACCCTCGGCATAGGGGCATACGATACCACCGATAGTCGCCCACTCCTCGAAGCCACCATTTGGCAATACGAAGGTATCCTCGGTAGTTACTGTGACTACAGGCGTAACATTCTCGCCCGAGTAGGCAATAACTTCGTAGGTTGTCAAGGGCTCAAGACCCTGGATGCAGGCACTAAATCTACCTCCGTCGACCACAAGGTCGTTAACCTTAATCCACTCCTCGTCACCTGCCTTGCGGTAGTTAAAGCCTAAGTCCGTACCGCTACGTCCATTTCCATAGAGCCATATACGCTTAGCCCACGCATCTACCGATGCAAACTCTACCTCGACATCTGTAGGCACGATATTTAGCGTCCACAACTCCTCGACATCGTCGTGGTAGCTGACCAATACTTGGCGGACGCTCTCATGAAAGTCTGTGATTGTCAACGGATCGGGCGTATATGTCGATATATCCTTAGGGCCCAACTTATACGATGTAATCTGCACATTTGCCATATCGTGGTCTAAAGGGACGTTCACAGTGACAATATGGTGCTCATCGTCTATTACAGACTCACCAATCTGGCCATCTACAGTGAAGTATCGTTCGATATTCTGCTCTGCCGAGATAATCCACTCAAATGTCTGATACTTTGACAGCTCGACATATAGGGGGTGGCGAAGGTCGAAGCGTCCTGGGAACGACACTGACGACTTAGCACCCTCGGTCATAGTCACCGAGGTGACATTTACCTTGCGGATATCGGTAGTCTCTTCGAGGGTAAGCTTTACGGTATGTGCCGTATTATCTATTGCTGCCGGAGAGAGCAGACCATCAGCCTCGAAGGTGAGGATATCGAGTTTAATGACAGGATAAGGGATATCGTTACGTATACATCCCATAGCCGCAAGGAGTAGCACCACGCCTACGGCAAAAGCTCTAATTATCCTATTCATAACTGTTAATTCTTCTTTTTATTCCACAGATGGGCCACTACACCTATCTGTATATCGGCGATATTGAGTTTAAACTTAAGTGCCGAGTTCCAACGCTCGCCCGTAAGCACCCCTGCAGCATCATACTGCTTAACCTGCTTGTAGGATAAGCCTCCGATGCCTACGGTCACAGTCACACACACCTCAGGAAATACATATACCGCAAGTCCTGGGTTGATATTCAGCTTTGCGGCGAAGTTCTTGCTTACTGAGTAGTTGCGAGCATCGCCCACACCTGTGTACATTGACGATGACCCAGTCTTAACAAGCACCTCGGCCTCGAGTATGGCACCCACGATACCTCGGCGGTCAAGACCTATATAGTTGCGATGGAAGAGCGACCATGCGTAGCTTTCGCTCTTAATGCCTATATCGGAGAGCGAGAACGACAGGTCGGCTGCCGAGCCTAAGTCGAGGGCCACATTGCCGAGGTCGCCAGTAAGGTACTCATAGCCGAAACGCATACCTACTGAGAGGTTGTCGTGGTAGGCATAGGCGAAATAGGGCATCACAGCAGCACGACGTAGGCCTAAGTTGATGTCGTCGACAAGGAGCATAATATCTGTATCGGCAACATCGAGTGTACCGTATGAGGCGGCAATGCCGAGCATAAACTCATTCTTATAGACGAACTTATTGAGGTTGATATTTCTATCTACGCGGCGCGATGTTGGCAGGAATCGTGTCTTTGGGGCCTCCTTGCCATCTATCTTATCTGTTATCGATGCTTTTGAGGCACCATTTTGTGATGCAGCATCTACACTACTCTCCTGCGCAAAGGCTGACGTTAAGCTAAACGTTACAGCCGCCATAAATAATAGTAATCTCTTCATAGTGCTGTAGGTTTATAGGTAGAACGAGAAGCCAAAGCCAATAGAGAGCAGGTTGACCTTGAAATTCATATCACTCGACACGACGCTACCCTTCTCAATCTGGTTACGCACCTGATTTGTCTTTTCATAGCCTATGCCAAATACACCTATAGATAGCTCTATGGCTGTGTTGTTTGTCAGAAAGGCTACGATACCAGGCTGTAGGGCCAACGAGCCACCGAATGAGTTGGCATACCTACCGCGATAGTTCTGATGGCCATCTATTATGCCATCCTCGGCCACGAGCTTTGACTGTGAGGTTGTGAAGTTAAGCTGCACCTCGGCGAAGATAGCGAAGCGGTTTGTATGGCCCAACGGTATGTATGGTCGCCAGAATAGTGTGCCCGTATATGAGTGCTTTACCTGGTGGTAGAAGTCGACGTTGATATTTATGCCTGTGTCGCCCTCGCCGAATGCCAACGCGGCATTATCGAGCGATAGCATCGAGCGGCCGTAGCTAAAGCGCAGACCGACAGCCATATTTTTCCATGGGGCATAGGCTATCATGGGGCTCACCTTTACGGTGTAGCCTTCGGAGTCGATATCGTCTATTATGGCCAACTTGTAGCCGTTATTATGATGTGTCGAGTATGATGCCGTACCGCCAAATATCCACTGACCCTTGGGCACAAAGTTTGTGTCGGAGGTAAAACCACGCAGTTTACGCGCCTCGTTTGGCGTTGGCTGCATGGCACTCTTCTCCGCCTGGGTACTCTGTTCTGGTCTGTCCACCTCCTGAGCTACGGCACATAGTGTAGTAGCGAGGAGCAGGATTAGAGTGTAAAATTTCTTCATCAATAAAAGATAGCGAGAAGGGGGGTGACCACTCTGGCCACCACCCTCTCGTTTAGTTACTAATAGTTTAATACAATATCATCAACATACATCCACGATTCGGTAGAACCTGTGAAGTAGTCACCGAAGCCCGATGGGGTGAACGATACTACAAGCTTCTTAGGCTTTACGTTCTTCATATCCTCGCGGTATGTAATATCGATTGTATACTCTGCCCACTCGGTAGCCGACTCACGCTTCTCAAGGCTTGCGTAGCCGATAACACCCTCCATAGTTTCAAGGTCTGCCATAGTGAAGAAAGTAGACTGATCCTTGGTATTCACAGCATATGGGGTATCCCAGTTTGTGATAATCAACATAATGGTAGCCTTATCTGTACCTGTAGCCTCAGCAGGAGTACCTGCACCCTTATCGATAGTACCCTCGTTATGCTTCATCCAGAACGATAGGCTCTTAGGCTTAGCTGTAAACTTAAAGTCACGACCGAAGTTTACAGTACCATCAAGACCGCTCATCGAGAATGTACCTACGAAGAGGTTACCTGCAGCAAACTTACCGATACCAAAAACAGAGGCAAACTGCGACTTAAGGTGTGCCGAATACTGACCTGTAGTGCCTGGACGAACATCAGTAGATGACTGTGTAAGTGTAGCACCTGCCTTATTAGCACCCTCGTTACCTGTTAGCCAGAATGGTGAAGCACCCTCAGCATAAGGATAGACTATACCTCCCGAAGTTGACCACGACTCCATATCGCCGTTAGGTATCTGAGCACCTGCAGCGGTCTGGTGAGTAAGAGTCTTACCTGTATCTACGCTACCGAGAACGAGCTTGTATGAGTAGTTCTTCTCGGCGGCAAAGTCGGCACCTGTAGCGGTATAAGTGCCACCATCACCTGCTACGGCCTCTACCTCTGTCCAGGTTGCGCCATCTGCTGAGTATGCAATCTTTACAGACGAAGCCGAAGTGTTGATCACCGTTGCCTTGAACGTCACGTTACCAAACCAAAGGTCGTAGTCCGAAGTTGCAAGAGGCATAACACCCTCAACAAGGTAGTTAATCTCCTTGGTTACCTTACCACCATCAACATCCTCGATATGGAATGAAAGAACCTGCTCGCCACCTGCTACCTGAGTAAAGAAGGTATTCGCAATAGTCACCTTATAGGTAAGCTCATCTATCTTCTGAACCGTAATACCCTCAGGTGTACCAGCTTCAGCTAATGTATTAACCAAAAGGTCATACTCTGTACCATCGACAGTCATTGTCATCTTATTGATAGCAGCCAACGACGCTACGTTAAAGGTACGCGACGGTGTGGTCGATTGCTGCTGCTCAGTCATATCGAAGCCATCGCCAAGGATTGTTGGGTCTGGAGAGAAGATGATGACATCCTCATGTTCCTCCATAGTCTCATCCACCGTAGCCTCGAATTCAAGGTTACCTGGAGCATCCTTAGAGTACTTAAGGGTGATGGTATAGCGAGCCGCAGACTTGACATTCTCAATAAGGCCCTCCTTAACGATATCGCCCTCTACGGGGTGAGTACCCTCGAAGTGCCAGTAGAGCGATGTCTGACCCTCGGGCATCATCACATAGCCATCCTTAGACTCCTCGTAGGTAAGCGACAACACGTCACCAGTAGCGATAGCAGCCTTGTCGTAAGACTCTGCAATAGCTACAGTTGTAAAGTAGCCCTCAGAGAGCTTCTCAGCTACCGTAGCATCGTAATTAACAGCTACGATAGTAGACTGAAGCTTACAATCTACAGTAACAGATGCTACCTCGCCAGCCGTAACCTCGAAATCAGACTCGCCATAGTAGTACTTAGTATCGAACGATACGGCATGACGCTCACCCACCTGCACCTTTGCTCTGTAGTTACCTGCAAGCAGCGACAAGTGGTCGGGCACATCGTTTACTGCATCGTAGCTACGGATAAGCGACTCATCCTCGCCCTCGACCTTATAAATCTTGATAACTACGGTATCGTCAGCAGTAACATCCGACTGAGCAGCAAGGGCAAAGCGCATTGCACCCATCTTTGTTGCCGACTCAACACCGCTATTTGTATCTATATCCTTTGAGCAGGCAACTACAGCGAGTACCACACTCAGTAATGCAAATATCTTTTTCATAGTCATAATCTCCTATCTACATTAATTATGCTACTCGAAACGCATCATTACAGTCTTTGTTGTTGCGTTACCCTCAGTATCAGTTACTGTGATTTCGAAGTTATGCTCACCAGAGCCAAGCATACCAAGCACACCAAGGAACTTTGTAATACTTAGTTCAAGCTCCGTCTTACCTGCTACTTCGTCGCCTACAGGGAAACCAAGACCGTCATCATTACTTGGATCATCATCTTCCGTATTACCACCAAGTGCATGAAAATAGTCCGTATCATTTACAAGGCTGAACTCACTTGCGAGACCTACACCACCAAGCTGCTCAGGAGTAAGAGTCTCAGAAATAATCTTAACCTTGAGGTCTGCGATAGCAAGAGGTGCTGTAACCATAAGATCGCAGGTCATACTTGGAGCGTATGTCTGCTGCTTGTCGATATCGTAGCCTTGCCATACAATCTTTGGTGCTACGTTCTGACCATACTGAACAGTAAGCGTTGCAGTAGTGTGTGCGCCATTTACATCGGTAGCAGTAACCTCATAAGAGTGAGTACCCTCGTACGACTTAAGCATTTCTGCCTGCGAAGCGAGCTTAATACGTGTAGTTGTTGCATCCTTAGCATCTGTTGGATAACCCATCATCTTAAGGATGGCATTCGATGCAGTAGGGGCGCACAAGTCCTCCTCCAAAGACATAATCTCAGAGTATGCCTTAGTAAAGTCGGAGTTATCTGACGACACCTTAACTACCAACGACTTAAGAGCAGCCTTAGCCGTAACGTCGAGGTTAATGCTCTTTGTGAAGTTACCCTCAGCGTCGAACATCTCGTCTGTAAGCTCAAATGGCTGGCCAAGGTCGTGACCCTCCCATACGATAACTGGAGCATCTGTATCATCTGGAATAACCTCCTCCATAAGCGAAGCCGATGTGTCGAAGGTCACCTCCTCGTCATATGTCCAAGTATCACAAACAATACCAATAGTAGCTGTACCATCGGCAGCGTGCTGTACAACAACGTTAATCTTACGCCACTGAGCAGCCTTAACGCCCTTAATTTCGTTTGTCATGATGATATCCTTAGTCTCGTCCTTGTAACGGCAGTTAAAGGTGAGCTTAAGGGTATTCTCAGCAGCCACAGGTGCGAAGAAACCTCCACGTGTCTCAGAGTATACATACTCCAAAGCGTTATCCTCCAACGCTACGGTCATCTTGGTATAATCGCTGTCGAGCTGCTCGGCGAGGTCTGCCGAGTAGGCTACTGTAACCTTGATATTGGCAAGCTTACATACAAGGTCTTTAACCTCTGTAGTCTGCTTACGTGTGATTATCACCTCCTTCTCGCCAGCATATATTGGGCTCTCCCAATCAGCACCCTTCATAGCACCCGACGACATGGCGATTATGTATACGCCACCCTCCAAAGCTATAGGCTCCTGTGGACGCTCGCCATACGTAAATGCTGCCATCTCTACGCCTGCCTCGTTGGTAATAACAACATCAAAGGTGTTGATATCGATAGCTGGGGTTGTTGTATCACCTGCCTCGCCAGCATCACCGCTCTCGCTATTATCACCCTCGGCGCGTGTCTCAGTAGGTGATGTAACATTCTCGGTCTCAACCATAATTGAGGCCTGCAAATCTCCGAGCTGGAGGTAGCCGATATTCTCCTGCACATTATCCTCCTTGCCAGTATAATCGACCTTATCCTTATTACAAGCACCAAGTGTAAGTGCCGCAACAAAGGCTACGCTAATTATTCTTACTATTGATTTCATATCTTTACCCTATTATTTGTTTTCAGAGTTATCATTAAGCTCCTGCTCGATATCTATCGACTCTACGAGCGTATCGTTGAGCGTGATTGTAAGCGTTGCACTGCCTGCATTCTTAACATCGAGCTTTACGGTGTAGTAGGTCTGAGCCTTAGCTTCGTTGTTCGTGTACTCAGGCAATGTCACTGTCGTACCCTCAGCACCCGACTGGTTAGGCTGCTTTACGGCACTGCCCGATACGGTAAACGCACCTGGGGCGATAAACAGAGGCTCAGTCTGCTCTGTTACGTCAAACTCGTTGCCTGCGGCGGTAGTGAGCTTGAGCGTGTGACCACCAGGGAAGTAGTTCGTGAAGTTATCGGTCACCTCGACCTTAACCAAAGCGTTGGCAATGTATGCCTTAATCTCAACCTCGGTATTCTTACGAGGCTCAATAGCAAACTCAGCACTACCTACGAATGTAGCCTTGTCGTAACCCTCCTCGGCGATATCGCCAGCGGTCACTGTAGCCTTGTAGGTTGCGCTTTTAAGGTAGTTGTCGCCATCGTTAAACTCGGCGATTGTCGCATAATCGGCATTGTAGGTGTGGCCCACGCCATCGATACGGAGCGAGAAATCTTCTGCTGCTGGGGTTGTGCAGCTAACGTTCGCACGAGTGTCATCAACCTCTGTTGTTGTCACACAGCTGAAAGTTACTCGTCCTTCACCCTTCTCATCACCCTTTGCAGACTCCTTCGAGCAAGCCGAAAGCGTCAACGCAACAAGCGAAGCGATTGTAAAAAACTTTCTCATAAATTGTTTGTTTTAATTTGTTGATTTATAATTATTTATTTTATTTTGATATCTGTACTTTGATGTTGTCAACATATATCCACTGGTAGCCATTACCAATAAAGGTTTTTCCCAAACTACCAATGTGCCACGATAAACGATGCGACGACGTACAAGCCTCGATATTGTATGTCATCGACTGCGTAAGAGACGAAGCAGAACCCGAGGTAGGTATATTCTTAATTTCAACAGCACCATCAATGCCCGAGAACGCTGCATTATTGTTAAACTGCGTAGCATAGCCATTGAGAACACCCTGGGTCGTTGTATATCCTGCCCTGGCTACTGCAGAGGCCCAACTACCACCTGAGCGACTACCGCCATAATCGAATGTTACCGTAACATTTACATCCTTATTCTCCTTGATAGCCGACATAGCAGGAGAGTCCAGACGACCATAGGCACGTGTAGCACCCGCAATAACGTAATCTGTTCTACCCGAAACAAGAATTGCAGTTCCAGCTGCATCACAACCTGTACGTGCTCCTGTCCAACCCGAAGTAACACCATACTGAGACAAATCACGACCTGCTGTCGAAGCTGCACTGGTAGATGTATAAGGGCCACCGGTATAATCACCATCGTACTTAGCCAACGAGCTAAAGTTCTCCGAGAAGAGATATGGCACATTCATCCAACGTGCATGCTCCGAGTAGTCGGTCATATCGCCAAGGTTGATAGATGTCTCGACAATAGCGTGGTCCGAGTCAAAGACCACTCGCCAAGTCGTATTATCGTACTGATCGGCATCAAACTCACCCTCGTAGTCGATAAAGTACTGATTCTTAGCGTTTCGCTCAAACTTACCCATATGGGTGCCATTCGAGTCGTAGACATCGAAGAAGTTGAAATCCTCGCCAAGGTTATTCTGGTCCACAGAGAGCATAAGCGAGGTGTAGTAGGGGTAGATTACAGGTATCGCCATATTAATAGGGGTAACATGGCCCTCCTTCATCTCGCGCGTGAGGCTATATGTCGCCGTATTGGACTTACGACGCTCGCCACGTACATAGTAGCTAACATCGCCATCAACAGTGCCTGGAAGCACAAAAATCCAGATATCGTCACCTGCATCGAAACCCGTAGCACTCTCCACCACAATACGATTCGACGTATTGGTGTATATAGGAGTCTCGGTTGGGTCGCTAACATCGATAGTCATATCACCCACAACATCGTTTGGGAAGACAACCTCAAGGCGATAGAAACGCTGTCCATAGAGGTTACGACCCTCGGGAACGGTAATCTTGATACCATGCATCTTATGTCGCATAATCGTATTAAGCTCAACCTTAGGCTCAGCAGTGAGAGCACCCTCTACCGTTGGCTCGGCAAGCATAATATCGTAGCGACCATCATACTCTCCCGTCTGCGTCGTAGGGATAGTATAGGTTGCCAAGGTGCCATTGACCGAATTAGGCATTGGGTACGAAAGCATATATGTGTACTCGCCCTCGGCCATAGGCGCAATAGTAGATGCAAAGTAGGCCTTAGAGAACTCTTCAGAGTAGTGGTGCAACATAAACTGCGTATTCTCAAAAGCATAGCTACCATCTACTCCACGAGCCCACACAGCCAACTTATCGCCAGGTGCCCAGCGTGTAGTCTTGCCGTCGGGGTCAAGCGATGTGCGCGTAACATCCTCTGGTAGTAAGAATCCCACCTCAGCCTCAGGCAATGATACCGATGGGGTTGAAGCCTCCTCCCTAATGCACGATACAGCCACAACGGCCACAAGTGCTAAAGAGGCTATTTTAATAAGATTCTTCATAATAAAAACAGTACTACTTATAAAATTTGGGGCAAATATAGAACAAACTTTCTCGTTGAAAAAATAAATTCAACGAACAGCCTTATTTATAACATAGAAACAGAAAAAGAGAGTTGCCCATCCAACAGGATAAGCAACTCTAAAATTATAACTCCTTGAAGCGTAACTATCGAGAAGCTAAAGCGCAGCTCCTCACCCTCGGGCTTAGCTCAAGCCTATCCACATAGACCTCAATATCACCACCCTCGGTAATGGGGTCTTTCTCACACGATACCAAGCCACATAACGCCATAAATGCTATGGCTAAGATTGGTAAAATGTTCACTTTTTTCATTTTTTTATTGTTTATGACCCTATTATGTATAGCAAATGTAATGAAATTTTCCATTTTTTCGTACTTTTGTCCCAAATTAATAACCACCATATATGGCTATTACCATCAAAGCAAAGTTCAAATGCAGCTCCGAGCGCATATCGCAAGTACCCAAGGACAACCTCAAGGATATCGCCTTTATCGGACGTAGCAACGTAGGCAAGTCGTCATTAGTAAATATGCTCACAGGCATCAAGGGCCTCGCCAAGGTCTCGGGCACCCCTGGCAAGACGCGCCTTATCAACCACTTTATAATAGACGACAGTTGGTATCTTGTCGACCTGCCTGGCTACGGCTATGCCCGCGTGTCGAAGAGCACACTCGGCCAGTTCTCGAAGCTTATCACCGACTACGTTCTTAAGTGCGAGAAGCTACACTTTCTGTTTGTGCTTGTAGACTCGCGCCTCGAACCACAAAAAATAGACCTCAGCTTTATCGAGCTCTTAGGCAGCAATGGCATACCCTTTGGTATCATCTTCACCAAGGCCGACAAGCTCTCGCAAGCACAGCTTAACCGCAACATTGCCAACTATAAACGCACGCTCGCGGAGAGTTGGGAGGAGCTACCCCCGATGTTTATCTCGTCGAGCGAGAAGGGACGCGGCCGCGAGGAGATACTCGCCTATATCGACGAGTGTCTGGCACAGGAGTAAAAAATAAGAGTAAAAAAAGTTGTTTTTTAAGATTGTTTGACCTAACTTTGTCCAAGTTAACCTAACTTAATTCAACTATGGCGATCCATAAAATAAAATTCTTTGCAGGCCGAGGTTCACGTTACCTTGCCGAGAAGATTGCTGCCGAGTATGGCATCAAGCTCGGAGACTCTGACGTTCTGCAATTTAGCGACGGCGAGTTCCAGCCCTGCTTCCATGAGTCTATTCGTGGTTGCACCGTATTTATCATTCAGTCTACATTCCCACCCTCAGATAATCTGATGGAGCTGCTGATGATGGCAGATGCTGCACGTCGCGCCTCGGCACACCAGGTTATCGCCGTTATCCCCTACTTTGGATGGGCTCGTCAGGACCGTAAGGACCGTCCACGTGTACCTATCACCGCACGTCTTGTGGCCAATATGCTAATCGCAGCAGGCGTACAGCGTGTGATGACCATGGACCTCCATGCCGACCAGATTCAGGGCTTCTTCGACCTGCCTATGGATGCGCTCTACGCATCGGGTATCTTCGTGCCCTACATCCAGAAGCTCCAGATTCCCGACCTCTCGATTGCTTCACCAGATATGGGCGGTGCTAAGCGTGCCTCGTCCTATGCCAAGCACTTCCAGGCACCTATCATCATCTCGCACAAGGAGCGCGCTAAGGCTAATGTCGTAGGCTCGATGACCGCTATCGGCGAGGTTGAGGGTCGCAACGTCATCATCGTAGACGATATGATTGATACGGCAGGTACTATCTGTATGGCAGCTAATATGCTTATGGATAAGGGTGCTAAGAGTGTTCGTGCGGCAGTGACCCACCCAGTACTCTCGGGCAAGGCTTACGACCGCATCAACGAGAGTGCCATTCAGGAGGTTATCACCACCGACACTATACCTTTGAAGGAGGGTGAGGATTTGTCGAAGTTTACAGTTCTTAGCGTAGCACCTATCTTTGCTGACGTTATCGAGCGCGTACACAACTACAAATCAATATCATCGATTTTCTATCGCTAATAGAACAGATAACCTTATATATCGAGGGTGACTAAAAGTAAATTAGTCACCCTCGTTTATTTAACTTAAAGAGCAGGGATGCACCCTTATCACTGCAAATAACAAGATTTGTTGTTAGAAGGCATCGCCTGCTACAAAATAGTCGCCCAATGCGGTTAATTATTGTCAAATAGTTCTATATGTGAGAAAAATTTCATAAATTTGCATAAATTATAGGTAGGCCATTAAATTTGGTCGAGATAACTTTGCGGGTTACTTTAGATATACCTCTTATTTATTATAGAGGTGCGGCGCAAGCATCGCAACTGAATAAAAATGTAAAAGATGCCAAAAACACCCCAAAGCGGCCGACGTAGAGCCTACCAATAGCGGTTTTAACTTTTTACTAACTTATAGCAGAGACCTATAGACAATAATGGATAATGCCAATTTCGATAACGATGCCTTAAGAGCACTATACAACCCCGATGGCTCGGCACTGCGTAGCACCCAGTTAGAGCTACTTGAGATACTCAAGGTCGTCGCCGATATATGCAAAAAACACAATATACAGTGGTGGCTCAGCTCGGGCACACTACTCGGTGCAGCACGTCACCAAGGCTTCATACCCTGGGACGATGATATCGATATCGTCATGCTGCGTAAGGACTACATACGCTTTAATAAGATTATGCGCAACTACAAAGACGAGGAGTATGTATACCAATCGATGTCGACAGATATAGAGTATGTATACCTCTTCTCGAAGTTTCGCAAGCGCAAAGGCGATGCTGGCGAGGAGCACAGACGTAGCCAGTATTATAGATACAAAGGGGCATTTATCGATATATTCGCCATAGAGAAGACCAGCTACTTTGCAGCACGTGCATCGAGCATCATATATAACAACCTGCAGCACCTAACCTCCTACGTACAGAGGTCATGGCTACGCAGACCCCTAATTCTCTTAGTTAACCTGCTATGCCTCGGCATTATAATTCCACTACTCCGCCTTATAGGCCTAATCAACCCGAGTGGCGAGTATCACTACGTCTTAGGCACGGGGTGGGGACGGCACAAGTTCTTCGCGAAGAACACCTTCCCACTAAGTAGTGCCACATTCGAGGGTCTGGAGTTTCCAGCACCTAAGGATACAGATGCCTACCTAACACAGGTGTATGGCGACTGGAGAAAGATACCTACCGAGGAGCAGATACGTAAGAACATCCATAGCCCCAAGTACATAAAGGAGATATACGGCGATAGGGCCAAGTAGTAACGCACACCACGATATATGCCTACAGACCAAGAACTTAAAGCTCGGTACAACCCCGAAGGCTCGAAGCTGAGAAATATTCAACACGAGCTTTTAAAGATACTTTCGGATTTGGCCGATATATGCGACCGAAACGATATACGCTGGTGGCTCAGCTCGGGCACACTGCTCGGCGCGGCACGTCACCGAGGCTTTATACCCTGGGACGATGATGTCGACATCGTCATGCTACGTAAGGACTTTTGTCGCTTAGAGCGTATATTGCACAATATGCATAGCGACGACTATGTCTACCAATCGATGCGTAGCGATATCGAGTATGTCAACACCTTTGGCAAGTTCCGCAAGCGCGAGGGCGAGGTAAAGATTAGTGGTGGAAGGTACAGATACCTAAACTTCAAAGGGCTCTTCATAGATATCTTCTGCATCGAGAAGACCAGCTACATTGCCGCACGCGCTGCGCGTGTGGTATATATGAACCTGCAACACCCGACGCTATACATTAAGCATCGCTGGCTTCGCCACATGATGATACGCACTATCGAGGTGCTCTGCTTAGGCATCCTAAACCCCATATTTAGGCTTATAGGCCTTATAAACCCCAAGGGTGAGTACCACTACACGCTCGGCAATGCCTGGCCACGTAGCACCTTCTACGCAAAGGATATCTTCCCACTAACGACCATCGAGTTTGAGGGTAGGCACTTCCCAGCACCGAAGGATACCGATGCATACCTAAGCAATATATATGGCAACTGGCGTAGACTCCCTACCGAAGAGCAGATACGCAAGGCAATACACTCCGAGGAGTATATCGAGGAGATTTATGGTAGCAAGCAATGAAAAAGGTAATAACATACGGCACTTATGACCTTCTCCACGAGGGTCACCTCAACCTACTACGTCGCGCTAAGGCCTTAGGCGACTACCTTATCGTGGGCGTTACGAACGATAGCTTCGACCGCGAGCGCGGGAAGCTCAACGTGCGCGACAACGTCTTAGAGCGTGTCGAGGCGATACGCGCTACGGGCATAGCCGACAAGATAATCATAGAGGACTACGTGGGGCAAAAGATTGACGACATCATCAAGTACGATGTCGACATCTTCGCTTTGGGCTCCGACTGGGAGGGTAAGTTCGACTACCTGAAGGAGTATTGCGAGGTTGTCTACCTGCCCCGCACCGAGGGTGTATCGTCGACGATGCTACGTGCCGAGAGCGAGGTAATCATAAACATCGGTGTAGTCGGTTGCGGACGTATAGCCTCGCGCTTTGTAGGCGAACTGGGCCGCGTTGACTCGGCACACCTATGTGGTCTGTACGATATTAAGAGTGCTGCTGCAGAGGCCCTGGCCGAGGATGACAGCCTAATATGCAGCAGCTTTGAGGAGTTAGTCGACAGGTCCGACGCTATATATATCGCCACCCCACACCTACACCACTACAACCAAGCTAAGTACGCCTTGGAGCGCGGTCGCCACGTGCTGTGCGAGACACCTATGGTACTCGATGGCAACCAGGCCGAAGAGCTATACTCGCTCGCTGCAAAGCGCGGTGTAGTGCTCCTTGAGGCCAACAAGACGGCCTTCTGCCCCGCCTTTAACCACCTTATATCGCTTATCAAGAGTGGTCTTATCGGCGATGTTGTCGGCATCGATGCCTCGGAGTCGAAGCTCTGGGGCGAGGATAAACTACGTCGCGAGTTAGACCCCAACGAGGCGGGTGGCTCAATGTACGAGATGGGCTCCTACCCCCTACTGCCTATTCTTAAGCTCCTTGGCACCGAGTATGAAAATATAAACATATATAGCCGCCTTAATGACAACGGCGTAGATGTATATACACGTGGTATTATGCGCTTTCGCAGTGCTGTAGCCTCGTTCCAGCTCGGCCTGGGAGTTAAGACCGAGGGCAACCTTGTCATTTCGGGCACGCAAGGCTACGCCTATGTACCCTCGCCATGGTGGAAGACCGACTACTTCGAACTTCGATATGAGGACCAAAATCGCAATAAGAAGTACTTCTACAAGTGGGATGAGCCAGGCCTTAGGTACGAGATTCAGGAGTTCGTGTCGTGCATCGTCAACCACCGCACCTCGGCACGCCTAACCCCTAAGCAGAGCATAGCTATGGCTCGCATTATGCAGCAATTTGCCGAGCGCAAAAATATATTTACGATATGAAAAACGCCATTGTAACGGGAGCAACAAAGGGTATAGGCCTCGCTATCGCCAAGATGCTACTTAGCGAGGGCTACTTTGTGACCATAACATACGCCAACGATGAGGTCTCAGCCACAAAGTGCCGAGAGGAGCTGGGCGCGCTATCTCAGAATTTCGAGGTGCTCCGCGCCGACCAGTCCGATAAGGCGGCGATGAGGTGTTTTACGGAGGCTATGCGCCACAAGGGGCATATCGACTGCATAGTGTGCAACGCTGGCACTACGCTACGCTGCTCGCTTACAGAGATTACCGACGAGGCGTGGGAGCGCACGATGCAGGTTAACCTAAACAGCAGCCTATACCTTATCCGCGACCTCTACGACATCATTCCTCACGACAGCCGCATTATATTTATCGGCTCGTTAATGGGCATACACCCCCATGGCACATCGCTGGCCTATGGTGTATCTAAGGCTGCGGTTCACGCTTTAGCACTCAACCTTGTCAAGTATTTCGAGGATACAGGCACTACGGTAAATGCCATAGCCCCAGGCTTTGTCGAGACAGAGTGGCAGGCGGCCAAACCCGAGTATATACGTCAAAATATATATGCCAAGAGTGCCACAAAGCGTTTTGCTACGCCCGAGGAGGTGGCCGACGCTGCACGCTTCTGCATACGTAACGCCTTTGTCAACGGCTCGGTAATAGAGCTAAGTGGCGGCTACAGCTTTAAATAGAACGCCCAAGCAGGATGATAACCACAGAACGTCCCATATTATAAATTTATGAAGTCTCCGATAACGATATCTGTAATAGCTCCGATGTATGGTGTAGAACCCTACATCGTCCACTTTGCCGAGTCACTCCTCTCGCAGCGATACCCCCATATCGAGTATATCTTCGTAAACGATGGTACTAAGGATCGCTCGGTAGAGCTTCTTGAGGAGCTTATCGAGCGCAAGTATAGCCACCTAAAGCCCCAGATAAAGATTATCCATAAGGAGAATGGCGGTCTGCCAGCAGCACGACGCACAGGCCTCGACCACGCTACGGGCGACTATATATACCATGCCGACTCGGATGACTGGCTATCGGAAGATGCTATAGCGAGGATGGCCGAAAAGATTGCCCAGAGCGATGCCGATATCGTATACTTCGACTTCTACAAGGAGTATCCTACGCGCACCAAGGCTAAGCGTGAGCGCGACTACCGCACAGACGACCAGCAGGAGTATGTGCGTAATATGTACAACCACCGCTCCTATGCCAGCGTATGGAATAAGTGTGTGCGTCGCACGCTCTACACAGACAACACCATCTACACGCCACAATATGGCTATGCCGAGGATTGCTACCTTATGTCGCAAATTGTCGGCTACTCAAGGAGCATAGCACACCTTGACGGCTACCTATACCACTACCGCAAGGGTAACCCCAATGCCCTGACTAAGCAGCAGCGCAAGAGACGTAAGCGTGAGTATGCTCTTAACTTTATAGACCTTTACGAGAAGTATCGCGATGTGCCTCGGGAGAAGAACCCCGTAGCCGTTATCTTCGATGATATAGTTATTCAGGCAGGATGGTACTCTATACTCTACGGCCTTGACCTCTTTAGGGAGTACCCTTGGTTAGCTGAGGCTATCCGCCGCGCCAAGATTCGTGGCAAGGCCGATGTGTGGATTATAGCGCAGATAGCAACAAAGATTTTTTCTCTACTTAAGTAACCAACAAGAGGGGGATGACTAAAAGTAAATTTGTCATCCCCCTTCTGCTACTCTATATCTCGTACTTAGACTTATCGGGCAGGCGATTCTCAAAGGCCTCCAACAGTGTGGTGCGGAGCTCTGTGTAACGCTCCTCGCTAAGCTGCACATCGTTGATACATACAAGCTTATGCGTAGGCTTTTCAATAGCTTGGCGCAGTTTACTTGCCGATACAACACCTACAGAGAGGTGCTTCTTGGACAATCGCTCGCTTATAATTTTACCCTTCAGATACATATAGTCGAGAAAGAGGTACTGATTAAGATTCTTACCCGTGCGCGTCTTGGTCATCGAGCCAAGAATCTCATCCTTAGCAGCATTGTAGACAGCCTGCACCTCGCTACGTAGCATCGGTGTACATACGTGCTGCGGTCTGAGGAAGAGCAGCGATGGCCGTAGACCCAACGCCTCATATGCCACACGATTAGAGTTGCGGCATATCTGCTTGAACATATCAAAGACTAAGAGGTGGCGACTCATACGAATAACACCCCTACCCTCGCGGAAAAAGTCCGTAGGCTGGCAAGGCAACAACGGAAAGATATCGTCGTTAAAGTAGAGATACTCCTCGTCTAACCCTTCGATATTATGGAGGTGCATCTCAATAGGATTACAGTTGAACGTAGGTAACAACTGTCGAGGAATTATCTCGCTGTGTAACACCACATTAACCTCGTTACAGTTGACCCACTCGGGCACCTGACTCTCGCCCGACACCACCAAGTGTACCTTACGTATAAAGGGCATATTCTTGGCTATACCGCGAAACAGATACTTTAGTGTTCCCCAATCGCGAAAACGCTTCTCTAAGATTGGCGTATTGGTAAACTTCTCGTACTCGCTCTGCCACACAGGGTCGAGTCCATTAACATAGGTTATTACAATATCCATCGTTACTTCTTTTACATAATTCTTAACGCCGAGCCTACTGGCCACCCTCTACATCGAGTGTCGAGCGTCCAAACTTCTTACGCTGCTTCTCTGGCGTATGCTTCCAGCGTTTGTGTGACCACATCCATAGCTCGGGGTGCTCGCGCACCATCTTCTCAAGAGTCTCGGCATAACGACGCACGATATCTCCCTCCTTAAGAGGCTCCTTACCATCGTACAACTCTATAAAACGCGCTCTATACCTGCCTGGTGCCACGCGCTCGGCATATACGAAATAGGCTGGTATCGAGAACTTAAGTGCAAGACGCTCACCGCCCTCGATAAACGTAGTCTTCTGACCAAGAAAGTCGAGCCACTTACTATCGGCCATAAGACGAGGACTCTGGTCCGAGATAAGACCCAGCACCGTTGTATACTCTGGACTACGACTCTTGATATAGTGGCGCACAGTGTCGGCCATAGCTACCGTTGTGATATTGGGGGCAAACTTTCGCATACGTCGGTAGAAGTGCTCAAATATATCGCTCTTAAGCGGATGGTAGACGCTCATAAAGTGGCACTCTGTATCGAGCCAGCACCACAAAGGATAGTACTCCCAGCAACCAAAATGCGAGGCCATAGCCACCCAATCGCGCCCCCTATTACGCTCGATATGCTCGCGATAGGCCACCCACTCTAAAAGGTCGCCATCACGCTCTGGCTTAGCACTCGCCAAGGCCATAGTGCTCACTACAACCTCGCCTAACGTGTAGTAGAAGTCGCGCATGATGGCCCTTATCTGCTTATCGCTCTTCTCTGGGAATGAGCGCGTTAAGTTCTCAATTATAACCTTACGGCGGTAACGCGCCATACGAAGCAGAAACGTAAACAGAGGCCTTAGCATACCATACTGAAACCATCGTGGCGAGCGACCTATAAGCCAACTTATAGCCCACAATAGCTCCAAAGCCACCCTCTTATACCAACTAAGCTCCCTATCTTTATCCCTGCTACTCATATATCGTCGTTTTAGAGTCCTCTATCTCAACGCTGTAAGCTGCTGCGACATCGTAACTCATAATCGGCAAAGGTACACAAAATATATAGATACTCCAAATTTGTTGCAATATTGACCTCCAAAATGTGATTCTGAGGATTGTTATTTGCATAAATTTAGTAATTTTGCGCATTGTAATTTAGACGACGATGAAACAAAACTCTCCACAACACTACCTACTACTCGCCCTAACGAGCGTAGCCCTGCTCTCGGCAGGATGGCTCGGAGCTACGGGACTAACACTCCTCGTTGCACTCATACCGCTCATGATTATCAGCGAGAACCTATCGGAGTCAAGGCGCGACTGGTGGCGTATGTCTCTATATGCAGCCATCACCTTCCTACTGTGGAATGCTGCGACAATATGGTGGGTGTGGATAGCGACACCTATCGGCCCTATCACCGCCGCCATTGTGGGCTCGTTCTACAACCTCTGCGCCTTTATGGCCTACCACTACACCTCGAAACGCGCACCTCGCGCCTTGGCCTACACCCTGTTGGTGACTATATGGATTGCGACCGAGTGGGCCTACAACTCGGCCGATGTGATGACCTTCCCCTGGCTACTCCTCGGTCACGGATTCTCGGGCGACTGCTGGGCCGTACAATGGTATGAGTACACCGGAATATTCGGAGGCTCGCTATGGGTGTTATGCTCCAATATAGCCATTTTCGAGATACTTCGACAGCGTAGCACCACAGCCATAGTGCGCGCCTTGATGATACTCCTTCTGCCTATCGCACTCTCTGTCACGCTGCTACTATGCTACACACCCTCAGATAGGACAACACGCATAAGCGTCATTCAGCCCAACGTTCCCTGCTATGAGGAGGAGCGTTTCGTAGCCAATAAGCTCGACCCACGCGAGGATATTAAGGAGTTGATGCAGGGCATACCCTCGGATTCAGACTATATCCTTATGCCCGAGTCGGCCTTGGCTTATATACCCACCATTGGCTCTGTCGACGAGGCACAGTTAGAGTTTTTTTCGCCCGAGCTAAGGGCACTTATGGCTGGCGAGCACAACAACACGAAGCTTATCACAGGGGCCTCGACAATAGTGCGCTATGGCGATAGTCACACAACAGATACAGCACACTACTACCCCAACTTCGGGTGGTACGACCAGTATAATAGTGCTCTCTTAGTCAACGACGACGGCCTTGTCGAGGATATATACCACAAGGGCAAGCTGGTCATAGGTGTCGAGGCCGTACCGCTTAAGAGCCTATTTGACCTCTTCGAGATAGACCTCGGAGGTGTCTCAGGACAGCTTGGCTGGGGACGCGAACACACAATCTTCCGCAATAGTGGCGTAGCCATAGGTCCATCGATATGCTACGAGGGCCTATATGGAGCCTACTTTGCAGGCTTTGCTCGCAACGGTGCCGAGGTTATGGCCCTTATCTCGAATGATGGATGGTGGGGCGACACCCCTGGCCACCGTCGTCTCTTCGACTTTTGCCGCCTGCGCGCTATCGAGACACGCCGCGCCATAGCTCGCTCGGCAAATACGGGTATCTCAGGGTTTATATCCCCCACTGGTCAGGTTATAGGCGACCGCTTAGAGTGGGATGAGGAGGGGAGACTTACAGCCGACCTTGAGCTGCGCACCGAGAAGACCATATATACACTCTATGGCGACTGGATAGCACGTACAGCAACCCTCGTGGCTATATTAGCTACGCTCTACTACATCGCCTATCGAGTGCGTAAGCGCAACTATTTAGTAGATTAACGTAGATAACGATAACAACATATATCTCATCATTATGAACTATACACAGACTCTCGAGTTTCTATTTACGGCAATGCCATCGTTCCAACGTGTTGGCGGCGATGCTTACAAGCCAGGATTGGAGCGCGTAGCCGCCTTTTGCCACCACTTAGGCAACCCCCAGCGCAACTTCTACACCATACACGTAGCAGGCACTAATGGTAAAGGCTCTGTATCGCACATGCTCGCCTCGATACTCCGCGAGGCAGGATACCGCACAGGACTATTCACCTCGCCACATCTTGTCGACTTCCGCGAGCGCATACGTGTCGATGGCGAGATGATACCCAAGCAGAGGGTTACCAACTTCGTAAATAAGCACCGCGAGAAGATGCAGCAGCTCGACCTCTCGTTCTTCGAGATGACCGCAGCTATGGCCTTCGACTACTTCGACCAGAGCGATGTCGAGGTGGCAGTTATAGAGACGGGCTTAGGCGGTAGGCTCGACGCTACGAACATCATCACACCTCTTGTGAGCGTGGTCACCAACGTAGCTATGGAGCACACCGAGTACCTTGGCGATAGCATCGAGAAGATAGCCTCGGAGAAGGCGGGCATAATCAAGAAGAGCATACCAATTATTATTGGTCAGCGCAACGAGAGCTATAACGCTACTTTCGAGCGTCGCGCTGCGGAGCTTAACTCGCGCGTTATATATGCCGAGGATGAGTTCGTGCTTCGTGGTATCGAGCACTTCGACAATGAGAACCAGCACTTTAGCGTTGAGCGCATGCGCGACAACCGCACCTTCGAGCTCGACATAGACCTTTTGGGTGACTACCAGCGTCATAATATCATCACTGCGTGTGCCGCTGCCGACTACTTGGCCGAGCTTACGCCACTAACTATCTCGCGCCGCGCCTTCCGCGAGGGCTTGGCACATGCCGCAGCCAACACCTCGCTTATGGGTCGCTGGCAGGTGATAGCCTCGGAGCCATATACCGTCTGCGATACGGGCCACAATGCCGATGGCATCAGATATGTCGCCGAGCAGCTCAACAACCTCGATACGGACCGCATATTTGCCGTTATGGGCTTTGCCAAGGATAAAGACCTTGATGCGATACTTAAGCTTCTGCCTACAAGAGCACACTACATCTTCACACGCGCCTCTATTGACCGCGCACGTAGCGTGGAGGATATCGCCGCTGCTGCCGAGGGCTTAGGCCTCGACTTCGAGTGCGTCGCAACGGTTAGCGAGGCTGTAGCACGCGCTAAGTCTTTGGCTCTGGCCACCGACACCATCTTTATCGGAGGTAGTAACTTCGTTATTGCTGAGGTCGAGGAGATTATCGCAAAGCTCGCGGCGGAGTAGGCGTTGCCTTGCACACCTAAAGGTGTCGTTGTAAACCAAAAAACCAAAGAGTGATTGTAACTAATTTATATTTAATAATTTAATCGTTACAAGGCGAAATTTATCGCACCAGTAGTATAGTGGTATTAAATGTTAAGAGGCTGACTAAAAAGTGCATAAGGGCTTTTAGTCAGCCTCACATATTATTAGTAATTAGACGGTTATAATTTAAGAACGAATATAAGCCGCATATTGACCCCAAGCACTCTTGTAAGCATCTACAGCCTCTGTTGGAACATACAACTTAAGATTTTCATCCACCACATAGAAATTGAACAATTCTTTTTTCATTGTAGCTGGAGTGGTCGACTTAAAATAGATTTCCTTTATATTAGCATTGCTAAAGGCATTATTACCAATTGTATTGACACTCTCGGCAACAGTAATTGTTGTAAGACTAATGCTAGATTGAGCAAATATTTCGTCTCCAATTGCAGTAACCCCCTCAGGAATAGTATATGATGTTAGCTTGGTATCTACAAAATCAAATATGGCACTATCAACTACAATACACTTACCATCTTCTGTTGCTATATCACCCACAACACTCTGCATATTAGGGCAATTATCGAGCAAACCATATACAACCGCTGTAATACCATCGGGGAAAGTAACGGTTGTAAGAGTAGATGAAGAAAGGAACTTTGTACTAATCTTCGTTACACCATTGGGCACACTGTACAATGTAAGACCAGTTAGAGCCTGAGGTGCGAAATAACACAAATCGCCACTCTCAATCAAACAAGAGCCGTCTGCTGATGCAAATTTTCCGGTATACTGTTTTACATTTGAGAAACTATTATAGAAACTACCGAAACCTTTTAAAGTAGTAAGGCTATCGGGCAATGAAACTTCAGTAATATTGGGCGAACTACCAACATTACAGAAATTAAACGACTGAACGCCATTGGGAATAGAGTAAGATGTAACGCTCACATCAATAGGCAACATATAGAAAAGCACACCTTCAACAACAAGGCAATAGCCATCATCTGAGACTATGCAACCTGAGAATTCTGACAAGCTAGGGCAATCGTAAATTGCGTTTGACTCAACAGTTGTGATACCATTACCAAAATTAATTGTCGTAAGATTAGGACAGACACTGAATGAATACCCACCAAGAGTGGTAATGCTATCAGGAAGTGTTACAGTTAAGAGAGTCTCATCGCCCTCAAAAGCCTCAAAAAGTTTAGTTGCATCACCATCAAATTTAATAACACCCTTACCATCAGCATAAGTATTAGAAACTATATTTGCGCCGAAATTATTAATACTATTAGATGTCTCAATGACATTTCCATCCGATGTAGTATACCAGATCTCGTTGTTTGCAGGCTTGGCTTCTGCGCCGGGAGTATCGCCCTCAAAGTCCTCACCGATATCGGGGGTAGAGCCCTCAAAGTCCTCACCCTCGTTAATTGTGTAGGCAATAGTCTTGATAGAGCCCAACTCAAGGTCAAATGCGGGCAAAGCAAACGAATTCTCAACACCCTCGGCATAAGTGAATGTAACGGTAAGATCTTTTGCTGCAAACGAGGTTGCGGGAAGAACTACATAGAAAGCCTGCTTCTCCGCTGTAATAGGTGTATCAATACCCGAAAGAGTTACTTCGTTTACACCGTTCTCAGTTACCACTGCCTTGCTATCCGTTGAGAGGTTGATAGTTGCCTCACCTGCAATCTTATTAGCTGCCGAAACAAGCTTGATTGAGCTCAAGGTATAGCTATCGGGCATATTATTCGCAACATCGAAGCGCATAAGAGCAGTTGAGTTTACAAACTGCAAAGCCGAAGATGTTGATTTAGCCGCCATAAGAGCATTTGACAAATCTACTTTCTCAGCATTGTAAACCTGCTCGGCGTTAATCTTGGTGGTGATAACCTCACCCGCGAGTGTTGCATCGGCATCGTAGGGATATACGGCATAGTTATTCTCGATAGCCGAGCCATCGCTGCCCGAGAAGCCTACATAGCCAAAGGTTGCGCTACGATTGCCATCGCTCAACGACTTAACCTTGTAGTGGCGGTTGTGAGCAGTTTTGGTAAAGATTGTAAGCTCGTCAGCATCGTTCCAAAGAACGGCAACACCATCGAGCTCGGCGCGTGTCTCGGCAATGGTTGCGGTGAAATCCTCACCACCCATTACGGGGCGCACCTCAATGTCAGCCTCCGCACACGATGCGAAGAGGGCGGTAACACATAGTACTGACCAGAAAAGTTTTCTCATAATTGTTTGGTGTATTAAATGATTAAATGATTGTCGCTATCCGATAACAATAACATCGTCATCCTCCTTGTACTCAGGAGTTGTGCTTTCACTGTTGCAGATACCCTCCTCGAAGGCAACTGCGATAACCTCTACCACTGGAGTGAGGTAGTCATTCTTTGTAATTTTTGTCATAATTGTTTATGTTTTGAGTTAATAAATTGTCGCTCAAAACCATACAACTCCAATATGGTGGGTATATAAACAAAGAAAGTGTGGAGTTGATTTTCGTTTATAAATCTGAAGGTTGTGGAAAGACCTAACTGAGATAAACGATATAATGCCCCACACTTGGATAGTATGGGGTATATGCACAGACCGTGCATAGCCGCATAGCTACACAAGAGATGAGTGTCATTCGTTCGTCCCTCAGTTTGAAAACTTCCACATTTTCAGATTTGGACTGCGAAATACACTTTCGTAAATATGTCCGCCGAAAAAGCGACTCAAATAGCCATAATTTCGACATTACAAAATTAAATAAAAACTCTGAATAAATCGACAGGAAACGGAAGAATAGTACATCTAAAACTGATTATTAGTGCATTACGCCGAAAATCTCGGAAATAGCGGAAATGGCAATTTAGCAAAGAAACGCAAGGTAATGAAATAGAACGGTTGCCTAATCATTACCCGAAAAATGGGTAAGATTTTTCTTTGTGTCGTCACGTTTCATAGTTCTGCATCATATTGCGTAGCAATGTATAACTCGCTGATACATAATTTTGTAACAAAAAAAAGATTGGATTATGCGAAGTACATTTAAGGTGCTGTTCTACGTGAACGCAAGCAAGGAGAAAAACGGTATTGTCCCCATTATGGGACGAGTGACAATCAACGGCTCAGTAGCCCAATTCAGTTGTAAGCGTACCATTCCGAAAGAGCTTTGGGATGTGAAAGGCAACCGAGCCAAAGGCAAGAGTAAGGAAGCAAGAGATATAAACCTTGCTTTGGATAACATCAAAGCTCAAATCATCAAGCACTATCAACGCCTGTCGGATAGAGAAGCCTATGTAACAGCCGAAATGGTACGCAATGCCTATCAAGGTATCGGTACGGAGTATGAAACCCTGCTCGGTGCATTTGATAAGGATAATGCTACATTCAAAAAGCGTGTCGGCACAGACCGAGTGATGGCTACCTATATGTCAAGAGTACGGGCAAGAAATCACGTTGCAGCGTTCATCAAGGCGAATTACAAGCGTAACGATATGTCGATGATTGAGCTTACTCCCGATTTTATCAAGGAGTTTGCAGTATTCCTCGCCACCGACAGAGGTTTGCAGAATGGCAGTATCTGGGCAAATTGTATGTGGCTCAAAGGCGTTGTTATGCGTGCCCATTACAATGGATTGATGCCGAGAAATCCGTTTGCACAATTCCACATCAGCCCCAATGTCAAGGAGAGGGAGTTTCTGACCGAAGATGAACTGAAAGCGGTAATGTCGCACGAATTTACGGATAGCAAATTGGCATATATCCGAGATTTGTTTGTGTTTGCAAGTTTCACCGCATTGTCTTTCGTGGATATTAAGGAGCTAACCACTGATGATATTGTGGAGATAAACGGTGAGAAATGGATATTATCCAAGCGACACAAAACAAAAATACCGTTCCAAGTTAAGTTGTTAGATATTCCGTTACAGATAATCAAGCGTTACGAACCATTCCAAGAGAACAAGTTGGTATTCCCTAATCTGAACTATTGGAACATCTGTAAACCGTTGAAAAAGATGATAAAAGAGTGCGGAATCGATAAGGAAATCTCATTTCATTGCTCAAGGCACTCGTTCGCTACCCTCGCCCTCAGTAAGGGTATGCCAATCGAGAGTGTAAGTAGAGTTTTAGGACATACGAACATCGTTACAACACAGCTCTATGCAAAGATTACTACAGAGAAAATCGACAAGGATTTGACGATGTTTGGAAACCAACTTAATCAATCATTCGGTAACACAACAATGGCATAAGGTATGGAACGAGCAATAATAACAATCAGCGAATCGGGCAAGGTGAACATACCCGACGGTAATATATGGATGTCGTTTTCGGAACTTGTGGGGCTGTTCGATGTAGTAGCACCCACATTAAAGGCTGCAATCCGAACCATATATAAAAGCGGAGTGATAGCGGAACACACTCAACATTGCGAAGTAATACCATATACCTATTGGGCAACTTTATATAATATGGATATGATTGTCGCTCTTGCTTTTCGCATCAACTCATACGGTGCGGAGAAGATACGGGCAGAGGTATTAAAGAGAATATGCGGACGAAAAGAGAAAGTATGTTATCTCTTTTCGCTTGCCAACTCTCTAATAGGTATGTCGTAATATCAGCATATCAGTAAGCCGATAAGTCGGTAAGTCCGCATATCGGCTGATTAGTCAGCAAAAGCAAGCCCGAAGATAGGTTTTCGGGCTTGTCTTGTTTATGTACCCCTCAAATTCATATCCCCATAGTACTTTATTCGTTATTCTGCTATAATTTGCGTAGCAACTTATCCGTCAGTCACTTATATTTTTGTAGCTGACATTTTTTGAACTTAAAAGCATTTGAAAATGGAAGCTAATAAAGTAATCGCAAGCCATAAACCGCCATCAGATGGTGGTATGGCAAAAGAAGAATTTATCCGAGTGGGAACAACGCTCTACAAGATTGTGGAGCAACCGAGACTGAGCGGTGGATATGTGAAGAAGCGTATCCCTTGGAACAACGAAACGCTCCGCCAAGACTATGGCAAGGACTACATCGGCAGCGTTCCCAAGTATGACGGATTCTGTACCGTACCCGAACACATTGGCTATCGCCCTGTAATCGGTAAGTTCCTTAACCTCTATGAACCGATAGACCACCGACCGCAAGAGGGAGATTTTCCCTCTATCCGTTCATTGGTGGAACATATCTTCGGTGAGCAATATGAGTTGGGAATGGACTATCTGCAACTGCTCTACCTGCAACCCGTTCAGAAGTTGCCAATCCTGTTATTGGTATCGGAGGAACGCAATACAGGCAAGAGCACATTTCTGAACTTTCTGAAAGCCCTCTTTCAGAACAATGTTACATTCAATACCAATGAAGATTTTCGCAGTCAATTCAATTCCGATTGGGCAGGAAAACTGCTTATTGTGGTGGATGAGGTGTTGCTCAACCGCAGGGAGGACAGCGAACGATTGAAGAATCTGAGTACCACATTATCCTACAAGGTGGAAGCCAAAGGCAAAGACCGTGATGAAATAGCGTTCTTCGCCAAATTCGTGCTATGCTCCAACAACGAGTATCTGCCCGTAATCATCGATGCAGGAGAAACACGCTATTGGG
>SUZV01000017.1 GCA_015059715.1 Rikenellaceae bacterium
GAACGAATTGAACGACGAAGCAGTATTCATTGAGGTAAAGAGAAAAGAGGATAACTTTGATGCTATTGCTCTTAATGAGAAAGTGGATGTATTTACTCGCGCCACAGGCAAGTTTAAGGATTACACTCTGTCGCAAAAGGGCTTGTCGATGACAGATATGTAATACACAATGAAATATAGCAAAAGGGATATAATAGAGTATATTATTGCCTTGGTAAACGAATTTTCCAAGCGATATGGCTTGACTGAAAAACAAGCCTACCGTTATATTCGCATACATAAGGGCATTGCTTTCATTGAAGAGCATTATGATATAATGCACACTCTCAGTTTTGAGGATGCTGTAGATGGAGTTGCTTTATATTGTAGAAAATCAGGAGGAATTTTATGATTCTAAACTGTGAGTATAGGATAAAACGGCAAAAACAACCGATAGCGTCATTGAGACAATGAACGAACTATGTTCTCGTGTTTGAGGATAAGTAACAGGACAAGTTGCAGGACAAGCCCCCTAAGCACCCCCTATGTACTCCCCAGCACCCGCAAGTTCTTCACTCCATAGTAGCCCACATTAAAAGAATCAAAAACAGCTCAAAATAGAATAGTAAAACGGCTCTGATTCCAACTGCGGTTTCAGAGCCGTTTTGTACCTTTTCGGGGTGAAAAATGCGATTTTTTGAAAGTTTTTGTACCTCGAGTTTTGATATTCAAGAAATTACACTTACTTTTACATTCCAAAATGGAGGTACAAGGCGAAAAGTGCGTTGAAAATCACTAACTTACACATTCTCAATGACTTGCCAAATGAGTGGTTGTACCTTTTAGAGTGCTAAATGACTGATTGATAATCATCTACACTTTCTGCATCGGCAAGCAACCATTCATAATGCATTAAAAATCAATCAGTTATTATATACTATAGTAGAAAGTAAAAACAACAAGTAGATTTGCATCTTAAATAGTTGGTAATTAACACTTTAAGAATTTTGCAAAATTATCCTGTTACAAAAATTACAATTGCATACTTTAATTTAGTTATACTAATCACCATTCAAAATTATTCGATTTGAGAAAATTTCTATATCTTTGATGTTGAATGCATGTAATACTCTTAAAATGAATAAACAAATAACACACATAAAGGCAATGAAACACTTATTCTATCTAATATTAACACTCCTATTTATATCGTGTAATTCTGCTTCCAACATATCTGAGCACGAAGCTATATGTCACATATCTGGAGATGGTTTCAATGTAAGAGATGTAAGAATTTGCTTAATCAGGACAGATATGCGAAACGGAGATGATTATCAGGAAATAAAAGTTCGAAAAGGTCGATTTGAATCAGATGTTGTTCTGGATACAAATCAGGTCTATGAGATATGCGTTCCTGACCCAGAATACGGATATGCCGCATACAAAACTTTAGCTTTCTTTTACTCGAAAGATGGAGTACAATTTGGAATAGACTCTGCAATAGACGGCCAAAGAATTACACTTACCAATCCATCTGGTGACAATTACAAATACTATGATTATAAGAATCGTAGGGATAGTTTATATATGGACCGTTATACGAAATTGATGGAGCAGCAGGATAGCCTAAATAACATCGGAGAGATGTACGATCCAGTATGGTTAGAAATGTGCAATATGCAGAATAACGAACATCTACCCCAGTCAGTTCGAGACAGCATTACTATTGAGGTTAACAGTCTTGCAATGAGCAACACTAATCGAACACCTGCTGGACAATTGTGGTTGCAGGAATGGAATAAATATCGTTCAGACAAACAGGATTATGATTACAACTATTTATCATCAATTAAACATGACAATGTGGGACTGCTTATCATTATGGATAACATCCGTATATCTAAATCTAGAAATAAAGACATTTCTAAATGGTTGAATATTTACGAAGATAATTACAAACTAGTGAATCCAAGTAATAAGATACACTCTCTTATCTCATTAGAGCGAGATGCTGCAGCCATGGTAGAAGGTATACCATATATCGATTTCTCTTTGCCTGATAAATTCGGAAAAGCACAGACATTGTCTGAGCTAATTAACGGCAAGATTGCAGTAATTGAACTTTGGGCATCATGGTGTAAGTCGTGTCGAGTTAATGCTAAATCATTCATACCTCTATACGAACAATACAAAAATAGAGGATTTGAGATAGTTGGTATTTCACGTGAATATAAGGATATACACAAATGGCTTAATGTTTTGGAAGTTGATCAGTATCCCTGGCCAAATATGGTTGCTATGGAAGAAAATCATCATATATGGGCTCAATATGGTATACCCAATATGGCGGGTAGAACTGTGTTAGTTAGCAGAGATGGTGTAGTAATTAAAATCGATCCAACGGTAGCTGATGTTGAAAAGTATCTTACAGACAACAAATAATGACTGATCTATTATTCTAAATGCAGACGTATCTCTTCTATGGAAATAACAATAAGCATACAATTTAATACCATAGAAAACCGATCATAGAGTTTCAAAGAGGTTTAAGATATTAGATAACAACATCGATAAACCCTCAGACACACTAATGGCGACTACTCAACCGAGCAGCCGCCATTAGTCACAATTGCAAGGCTCAATTGATTCCCTTATTCTACCCACAAGTCTGTAACTATCTGGTTATCGGAGGATTTACCTTCTGTGTTAGAAAGTAACTAACGCCCTCTAATGCACACTACTAAACGCTAACGCCTACAAATAGCGACAGAAAATCCTACAAAAATAGACGAATAAATCCCGAAAGTTAGACTCGACTTTCGGGATTTTTTATGCCTTAATATCTTCAACAAAAACATCTCGCCAAGTTTGCAATGGTGTGCAATGAGGTGCAATGAGTTGCAACGAGCCGCAATAACAGGGCGAAGAGAATTGTACTTTCTACTAAAAAGGCATTGGTTGTCGGTGGCGAAAGTGTCGCTAATAACTTTTTTCACAAAAAAATCACTACTTCTCAAACCTTATCACAATCGCCCTTCTATACTTAATATGAATTCACTAAAAAACAATAACAAAATGGAAACGAAAGTTGTATCATTTTAGCAGATGCTGGAGCTCATTCAAAATCTGGTAGAGAGAATCGAAGCACTCGAAAAGACTGTTCGTGAGAAGCAACAGCCACAGCCACTCGAAGGGGAGTTGATGAGCGTGGGGGATGTTTGCAAGATGCTTGGTAAATCAAAATCTGCGGTGTACCGAACGGTCAGATGTCACGACATTCCGTTTATCCGCCAGGGTAATAGGTTGTACTTCGACCGACCGACTATCAAGAAGTGGCTCAAGAAGAAACAAAATATCGAGTGCATCACCAATATGGAGGAGTTCGAAAAGTTTATGACTCACAACCCGTGGCGTTATAGAAATCGCAGATAACAGTTTGCGTATTACTCATTAGCGTTTTGTCAAGGCGGCTTTTGCCGTCTTTTTTGTCCCATATTATGATTATAGCAAAATTTTTCATATCTTTATGACAAATTATTGCGGATAAATAAATCTTTGATATAATATCTATGGGCAAAACGGTAACCACGTACTTAATTGACGGAGATCCGAAGGGAACTCAATATGCGTTCATCAGCAACAAGATTTGCCAGATGTTCGTTGTGCCACGCTCAAATCTTGCATATCTGAATACGCAGGAGAAGTTGCAGAAGCCTGCGTTTTACATACTTCTCGGTGAAGATGAAGCAACCAAACCACAAGCATATATCGGAGAAACTGAGAATTTCCGTGAGCGAGTAAAAGACCACGATAGCAAGAAATCGTTTTGGCAAAAGGCACTCATATTCGTATCAAAATATGCTGATATGACCAAGGCAGATGTGCAATACTTGGAACATAAAGCCATAGCAGAGGCAAAGAAAGCGAATGCTTTTGTGTTGAGCGACAATAAGCAGACACCCAAGGCTCCCAATCTGCCCGAATATCAGCAGGACTCAATGGATGAGTTTTTCGAGGATGTCAAATTTTTGGCATCGTTTATAGGTTGTAATATCTTTGAGGTATCTCAGCCAAAGATAGAGCATATCTTCTATACCAAAGGTCGTGGTTGCGATGCAAAAGGCTTTTATAGTTCAAATGGTTTCACTGTGCTGAAAGGTAGTGTGATAGCTAAAACCTCTGTACCATCTCTCAAATGGTCTGACAAGCGTAATAACTTAGTCGGTGAGTACGCGGCAATGGAGGGCGACAAACTTGTTATGACCTCTGACAAGACATTTGCAAGTCCAAGCACAGCCGCTGACTTCTGCATCGGTAGCAGTAATAACGGGTGGCTCGTGTGGAAAGACAAGGATGGTAATACTTTAGATTCGGTTTATAGGAGACAATTGGAGTAAACGTGTTATAAGATGAAAGGTAATCTACACAAGAAATACGAATTTGCGACTATAATAACAGAACGTGATTTAAAGTCTTTGTCAACGCTTGTTTCTTCTAAATTTGCTTTTGTTAAATATGAAATAAAAACAAAAGATGGTGCAGAGTATTGTGTTGACAACTTAGATGACATACTAAACTACGACAATCATGATTATAGAAAGATTGTATTGTTTAGAGTTAAAGGAAACCGCGATGAACGAGATAGTTTTATATTACCCAATATATCTATCTCTCTTTATGATAATTCCATATATCAAGAGGCATGCGTCCTTGACATAAAAGGGTTGGACGATACCGAGATAGTCTACTTCTCCCAAAAAGTTGAAGACTTTACAAGACAAATTAAAGCACCTTATTGGTGGTGTCATAAGCCTGCCTTTTATTGTATTGTTAGTACAACAATATATTTTTTATTAACATATTTTTTTCTTGATGATTTATTCGCAAATGAAACAGATAAAGCATTCACATTTATAACCCTATTGATGATAGCATGCACCTGTGGCTTGCTTTCGGTAGTATTAGGTCGACGATTTGTATCGTGGATATTTCCTGAAGGGTGCTTTTGCATTGGAGAACAAAAGAGACATATACAGCGTAAAGAGAAATATAGGGGTATTATTCTTTGGACAATTTTAGTACCGCTAATCATTAGCATCGTTGCAAGTATTATTACACCAATATTGTTTTAATTATATACCCCAACGAGCAACAACACGGCTTGTTGGGGAGCATTATTTATGTGACTCATATAAGTATTCCATATGAAACACCCATAAAAAAATCTTAATTCACATCCTATGACTAAAACAACCCGCATCGTATGCCTTTGCATACTCGGTGCGGCTATCTATTTATCTAACCGCAACGCAGAGAAGCAAAGAGGGTTGGGCAAACTGGGGATAATGGGTAACCTGAGTAAACAGCACAGAATTTACAATACTCAAAATACCCAGCCTCATATAATAACTAAAAACATCTTATTCTTTTGCTATTCGTTCTTTTTTTATTAACTTTGTGATATAGGCAAAGGTTTTGTCTATACTGGTTCTTTGAGATGGAGTGTAGAGAATGGCCTATTTACTCCCGAAAGTGTAGCAATCACTGGTGGTCGTGCGGCATATTCAAGCAATGGTTGGGCTGCTAACTATTATATTACCGACCACTTAGGCAGTGTGCGTGCAATTACAGATTCAGATGGTGAGGTGCTCGACACCTTCGACTATATGCCGTATGGAAGCGAAATTTCTTCAACAAGTAGCGCCACAACCGACTACCGATTTACAGGTAAGGAGCGACAGAGTATGGTCAACAATAGTATCTATGACTCATTTGCTCGTTTCCAGAACACCTATGGTCGCTTTATGTCGATTGACCCGAAGGCGGAGGAGTTTTACCATATCTCGCCTTACACCTACTGTGCGGGCGATCCAGTGAATTTGGTGGATCCAGATGGAGAGGCCCCTAAAGCAATTATTACCGCATATAAGTATAGTAAAAGATTAGTAAGTCTATACAAAAAATATGGTAAAATTACTTCTAAAACATTAAAAGATGCTGGATTGTCTGAATTAGTTGATATTGCTGGAGATCTACATACCATATTTTCTGGCGACACAACATTTTGGGATAAAGTTGGAGCATTAGCAGACCTAATAATAGGTACAGAGTTTAATAATAAAGGAGAGAAGGCTGGACGTGAATTTTTCAATTCAATTATATCTAAAAGTGATGATGTACTAAGTTCAGGATTATATATAAAACCAGAAAATAAGATTGATAGATCGCTTTTGAATCCACCCACAAAAAGAGGAAATGCTCCAACTTTTAAATCCGATGGTACCTCAGTTGAAATTCATCATAGAAAGGATGGTGAATTACAAGAGATGCATAAGTATGATCATCGCGGTGGTGAAAATTTCAAAAAGAACCACGAGCATATTTCTGGGAGAAGCACTATAGATAGAAAAAAGTTTAATAATGATAGAAGAGAATATTGGAATAACGAGTTTCCTACTAACACTGATTAATCATGATTAAAGATGTAATTGAAGAATTGCGAAAATTCTCAGATAGACTAACCGAATGGTATCCCCCTGCAAAGCGTGAAGATATCGAGGAATTTGAACAGAGCTTAGGAGTAACATTGCCTAAAGATTTCAAAGAGTTCCTTATGGTAACCAATGGCTTTGAGATGATGTGCGATATGGTATTTGGTATTAAGAATAGACAAGAGGATTTATATGAGGTATATCGTGTAGAACACAACGAGCTCTATGCAAAAATGCCCCATCATCTTATTCCATTTTGTCCTGATGGTGCCGGCAACCACTACTGCTTCGACAATAACAATGATAATGTCGTTGTATTCTGGGAGTTTAATTTAGCGGCATACTACCAAGATAGACACGAAGAGTATGAGTGTGAGGTAGTATATCCTAACTTTGAGGCGTTTGTAAAGGAGGTGCTAATTGACTGGACATTGGAATCAGTCAACTATGATGGAGAAAATAAAACTATACATTAATTAACCGTAGTTGCTATTTTTACTTATATCAGCACATTCTATGACTAAAACTACCCGCATCGTATGCCTTTGCATACTTGGTGCGGTGGGGATGCTCTGCGGTGTCTCCACCATCAATGCAGCAAGAGCAGCTAATTGGCATGATTAAACACAAAAGTTACAGAGGAGATATCTGCAACAATTAAGGCAAACATTCAAAAAGTAAAATATATATGAAGATAATACTTACAGGAGCAACAGGCTTTGTTGGCGAGGGTATATTGCTTGCGTGCCTCGATAGCGAGAAGGTCGAAAGAGTGCTAAGCGTAAGTCGACGCACGTGTGGGATTACGCACCCAAAGCTCGAAGAGTATATCGCAGAGGACTTTATGACCCTGCCCATAGACGACCCAAAGTTACAAGGCTACGATGCCTGCCTCTTCTGTGCAGGCAAGAGTAATATAGGCATGTCGCGCGAGGAGTACTACCACCTATCATACGAGATTACGATGCACTTCGCAAGGGCTATCGGTCCTAAGCGCGATTTTGTATTTATCTATGTCAGCGGTGCAGGAACGAGCGACACATCGCGCCAGTTCTGGTCGCAGACAAAGGCAAAGACCGAGCGCGACCTTCGCGAATTGCCATTCAAGGCGGCATACTGTTTTCGTCCTGGAGGTATGAAGCCATACATAGGTCAGAAGCGACTGCAAGGCTGGGGCAAATATCATTGGCTCTTCACCTGGATACCCGGCTTCTCAAACACTATCGAGGAGGTTGCCCGAGCTATGATATATTGCGTAGAGTGTGGCTACGACAAGAGCATTATCGGTGTAGGGGATATTGACAAACTGTCGAAGTGGTATAAATAGCCATGACTTAGCTATTGACCACTCAGATAAGAGATTATAAAGGCTACTAACAGAGGCAGTACCCTATACCCTACTACTTAAAAGCACAAAGAAGAGGGGTTCAATGAGTTTGTATGACATCGACAGCGGATAATATACCAACTATATGCTTGTCTATAAAACTTCGATTGAAACCCTCTTTTAGGGTACAAAGATATTGTCAACAGGCTACTTAGACATATAGCCAGTAGTTACGCAAGTAGTTTATAAGTGCTATGGCCCACAAGAATATGGCCAACATAACAGCAACGACAAAGGTTAATATCAGCGAGAACCAAGTATGCGAATTGTCCGTCTCGGTCTCCTCGCTACCATCGCTATAGTATGTCGTAGTCTTATATGTAGGTGCAGTGGCCACAGCAGCAAAGAGACCGCCAAAGATAAGTGTGAGGAAGCTGCGCCTATTGCCTCCGCCTTTCATCTCCTTACGCACAAGCACAAATATTGGAGTGCGGCTGGCAAAGATATAGAGCAAGATGCCCGAGCCAATAAGTATTGCAGGTGCAGGGTCGCCCATCATCCACGTAAGAGCCGCCGCAACAAGAGCCGAGATAACAATCATCGTCTTTGAACCATTAAACTGACGCTTGAGCGACTCGTTGATAATGATATTAACGCCGTTAATCATCTCTACGACATCCTTGTCTGTAGGCTTAGTCGCCAGTGCTGCATCGACCAGCTCACGAGCCTTGGTGATATGTCGCATCTTGAGAGGCATAGGCGTGGTCTCGTTTGGACCTGTGGGGACATCGGTCCAGAGCTGACGAATCTGGTCTAAACGCTCGCATATCGCCATATCTTCGTCCGTCATCTTTGGACTTTGCCCCTCGGCGATGCGCTGAGCCTCGAACTCCGCTACGGTATAATCCTCGCGCAGCTTCTTACGGAAGATGCATACGTACAACATGTGGACAATGATGGCGAGGGCAACAGCACAGACAAGCACCAAGATAACAATCTGCATGATAGGCACTGGCTGCTCGGCTACTGGCTCGGTAACGCTCTCTGCAACTTGTGCAGTCTCCTCATAGCTCTCCACGCCCTCCTCTACTTGTGCAAAAAGGGCTGGTACAAAGAGTACCAGCGAGAGCACCAACGACAATAATCTCTTCATTTGTTTAGGTTTTTTACCACACAACTCCCAAGTGGCGATAAGCATACAAAAAAGTGTGGAGTTGAGCCACCTATCGTGGTAAGAGAGCAATATCTTACCGAGGTGGGACACTTTCAATAACGACACTACCAAAGCACCAGGTCGGCACTTTGGTAGTACAAATATAAGAATAAAATATATAACTTACAACACCTCAGCAAAAAGTCGCGCCTACGCAGACTCTTAGCGACGCTTTATAAACTTACGCCTAATCCATAGATAGTAGCCCGTAAGAGGGAGTATAGCACCTATAAGGGAGGCAACAAACCATAGTATGCGTGTTACCATACCGCCAATAGCTCCCGTATGTAGGTCGCGTAGCCACGCGCGAGCACCCTCACCAAAGATAGCGTAGAAACCTTCGCGATACCAGCCAAAGGACCACACTAAACCCGTCAGGGCCATAATAAGCAGCAGAATGGCGACATAGAAGCCTACCGACACATGCATATCGTACCAGAAGCGATGCCACCCCTTGTTAATCGACACCAAAAGGCGATTCTTAAGCATGGCGATACTCTTAGGCCACCACACCACAATACCCGAGATAAGCACGATAATCATCGCCAAGGTGCTGATGCCCACAACGAGCTTGCCAGCAGACATCTTACCATGACCTTCGGGAGAATCCATAAGCCAGCGGTGGAGCCTAAACATTGTGGCGAAAAATGGATGACGCTCCACGCGGCCCAACACCTCGCCACTGTACTGGTCGACACTCACCTTCGTGCGCTTCTTGTTAAGATGGAATATATAGCTACGCTCATCATCCTCTGATATCTCCACGCGCTTAATCTCCTCGTCGTCGGCAAGCGTAGCCTCGACAGCCTCTCTTAGCCTCTCAATAGGCAAAGGCTCACCCTCCGTACTATCAATAAAGTAGTACTCCGACTGTAGGTGTGGCGTTATCTCCTTCTCGAAGACAAGCATAGCTCCCGAGAAACAGATTATCGAAAATACCACTCCCAAGGGGATTGAGAGCCATATATGTAGCTGCTTAATAAAGTTTTTCATAATCTCTGAATCGAATTTGTATTACCGATACGGCAAAGTTACAAAAAACTTTGCCGTATCGGGACTATAACTCGCAAATTTATTTACCGAGTGGCGTAAGACGACCCACACCACCAATCTGCGTAGCCTCGACAGTAAGGCCCTTTGTAGCCACTGCCGTATCGCCATCAATGATATATATTGCAGGATAACCATCTGTAGTAGTCACAGCGATATATGCGTTACCACCCTCGGCGTATGGGGTATTGCCAAAGCCCGAGATAACCTCTGGCGAGGGCAGTCCCTCGACACTCTTAAGCGATGATGTCTTGGCATCGAAGATGGCGAGCTGGTTAGCCTTCATAGACCTCTCGGGAGTAAGTGGAGTATCGTACATAAGCATTAGGAACCTATCGTCGCCGATATACCAAGTGCGTAGGAACGAACGACCATCTGTCAGAGCCTCGATATTAACGTAGTAGCTGCTATCGAACTCCTCGCTACCAGCCTTAATGCGTACCACACCAGCTGGGAGCGTTGTCTGCTGACGCACATCGGCCATAGTCTTAGCATACGATGGCGAGAAGACATACACGTCGCCCGACTCGGTAGTCCATATCATCTGGTAGTACTGCGACTTGTTACGGCCACAGGCGTAGCTAATCTTGTCGGTGCGGATGAGCCTCTTGCTCCTTAACGTCTGGTCGTCAAAGATAGCCACCCAGCACTCATCGGGATACTGTGTCCACTGTAGCTCACCCTCCTTATAGGCTCCCGAGCCTGAGCCGCCAGCCTCGGTCTTAACCAAGTCGGCATACCCCTCACGAATCCATTGTCCATCACCAGCTTTAACGCCATACTGACTAAGACCCATAGGCACAGCGGCAGAGTATATCTTACTTCCGACCTGCTCGATACCTGCCAAGGTTACAAACTCACCGTTACCCAAGAAGTTCTCGGCGAGGTAGTGCTCCTCAAGGGTATCATTCGTTGTATATGTCTCACTCACGACATCGAGCAGCGAGACGAGGATAGACTTTGGCAAGTATCCATTCGCATCGGCCCACTCTGTAGGGCCATCGCCTGTCGAGGTGGTCATAACATACTTATCGTACACGCCCACATTGGTGAAGCGGCGCACGGCATACTCCGAAGGACGTGCCGAGAGCGTGTAGTCGTCGTTCATTATATACGAGCGAGTTGTACCAGCATTTCCCTGGTTATAGGTAAGGCCATAGAGGTACTTATCTCCCCAGAATACCCAGTACGACGCGCCATCGTTAACCAAGCCATCACCCATACCTATTGTGCCACTCGATAGCGACTCGGCCGTAAGCAGCGCGTTGGTTGTGGTGTTTGAGAATGTACCTTGCGAGGCGATAACGTATGGCCGCTCGACATTAGGGTTCGGTTTGTTGGGGTTGTTCTGCGATGCATCATCCTTCTGGCAGGCTACCACACTTAGTAGAGCTACAGCCATAAAAATTGTTCTTACACTCATAATCATTCTTGCACTCATAATATTAATATTTAATTTATATAATACTTATCTTATCTTTATCGTCCACCAAAGGCTACACGCAGCTTAACGTAGAAGGCGCGGCCAGCCTTCTGAAGGCTGAAGTTATCGTATAGTGCCTCGTCCGTAAGGTTTCGACACTCGGCAGTCACCGTATATCGTCCCCCTTTTATGGCGTAACCAACGGAGATGTTATGCGCAAACTGCGAGGGGACCATATAGTCACTCTTATTTGTACCTACGCGCGCCGAGTAGTAGTAGAAACCCATAAGATAGCTATTGTCGTAACTAACCGTAAGCGTATTCCCCTGCCAGATGCAGTCGTGCCACGTAAGGGTAATGTCACCATCGGCAAAGAGGTATGGTGTATTGGGCATACGCTCACCATATCCGAGGTTGGGCATCGAGGTAGTACCTATGGCTATGGGCATATTATCACGCACATCCATATAGGTAACGTTACCACCCACCGAGAGCCAACGCGCAAAGGTGTAGCGTGCCGTAAAATTTCCTCCGAGGGTCCTTACGCGACCATAGTTTATATATGTTGCCGCAGCCTTACCACCACTCATGTCGACGATGTTGCGCTGAATATAATCTTTGGTGTCGCGCCATACAAAGCCACCCTCAAGATAGAGGCTGTGACCACCATCATACTCACCGCTATAGCTAAGGCTAACGTTTAGGTTATCGCTATACTCGGGTCGTATACCTATATCGCCCATCTCAAGGTCCTCGTCACCGAACATCTCCTCGATGGTAGGCAGGCGATAGGCCTTCTCGTATGAGAGCTTAGCTTGCAACGAGGCTATGGGGAAGTAGGTTGCTGCCGCACCATAGCCGAGAGCATTGTTGTGTCGCGAGGTCTCGACAAATGTTGTGCTATTGGCATCCGTAGCTATAGGTCCGCGAACTGCAAGGTCATAATACTTACCGAAGAGCGAGATATTGAACCTATCGTTGGGTGTAAAGCGATATTGTAGGCCCGAGATATTCTTCTGCGTGCGCTTCTTGATTGCATCCTCCTCGGGCTGCGAGGCCAGAAGCGAGGTATTTGAACGCTTGAAGGCGTTAAATACGTGGTTGAGCGTCACAGCGTGCTTGTCGCTTATGCGATACGAGAGCGTCGCCGTAGCATTCCAGTTATCGTTATCGGAGCGTGTATGCTGGTACGACTGCTCACCTGGCGAGTTAAGACGCTTAGTCTCGCCACGCCAGTTATACTTATACTGCGAGGTGTCGACATTGTATGTAGCATTGCGGTTGTAGTTTGCCGTCACCGTAAGATCAAGGCCACGAACTATGAGGTTACGCTTGCGATACTCCAGCGAGGGCATCAGAGAACGCGCGTGACGCGACTTAGCACCATAGACGATATCCTGACGCACGCCATTCTGTATCTGCTTATGCATCTGCGAATATGTTGTGCTAAAGACCAAGCGGTCGGCCCAACTCTTACCCACAACACCTATCTTAGCTACTACAGCCTCATTATGGTATCTATCGTGAAACCTGCGCACACGATACTTCGTACTCTTATCTATGCGCCCTGTCTCGAAGTCCTCGACCGAAGCCATAACATCGTAGTCGTTATCCGAGTAGTTCTGGAAGGCGTTTATCTCCCACATAAAGCCATTGTCGAGTGTCTGACCAGCATTCACTGTCGAGCGGTGAGTGTTAAACGAGCCATACGAGTATGAGGCATCGACAAACCAACGACGGTGACGCTTCGAGGTTACGATATTAACTACGCCACCCAAGGCATCGGCACCAAAGCCTACGGGCACAACGCCACGATATACCTCTATACGCTCGGCATAGCCCGCAGGGATGTTATTAAGCGAGAAGGAGCTACCTACACCCTCCTGAGGCACACCATCGATAAAGACCTTGACATGCTTACCCGTGAAGCCATCGAGCGTTATCGACATATCGGAACCTACGCCTCCCGACTCGCGGAGTTTAAGGCCTGGAGCCTTAGATAGGGCATCGCTGAGCGACTTTGCACCATCGGCATATTTGTCGGTATCTATGGCTATGGCGTTAAACGGTGAGCGTTTCACCACACCTACACCCGATGCCGACACCTCTACCCTATCTATTGCCATCGAGGACTCCTTGAGGGTATAATCTATGGTGTGCATACCGCTACCGAGCTCTACGCTATGACGCTGCGCGGTGTAGCCAAGCGACGAGGCTACAACTACCACCTTACCCCTCTCTGCCGTTAAGACATATCTACCCTCGGCATCAGTCGTTGTACCACGTGTTGTGCCATCGATATATACCGTAGCGTATGGTATAGGCTTTGCCGAGTCATCCAGCACAACACCTTTGATAGTTGCTAAGCTGTGTGTTGGTGGCTCTGTTGTGTGATATATCGCTATTGCCGAAGCTGATGAGATGCCACAGATTATCGCGGCAAATATATATAAGGAGTAGAGCGATAGTTTAACCAATATCTTCTGCATAGTTTAGCTTTATTTTTCTACGGCAAAGGTATAGGTTACCACCAATTTAGACAATCCCCAAAAAGAGTGAAATTGAGCTAATAACACTCACTAATATAGGTTAATAGAGCACTATAACTTGTTTGTTTTATGCTTTTTATGCTGTATTGCACCTTCCCAAGTGGCAAAAAACGTGTGAGGGTGACTATTTGCTTTGTAGTCACCCCCACACGTGTATTTAGCGATTGATTAATCTATATTGTTACTTATTATTTTTGAGCAAGTCGCGAATCTCCGTAAGCAGAATCTCCTCCTTCGTAGGTACTGGCTCTGGTTCGGGTGCTGGCTCTGGTGCAGCTGCCGCAGCCTCTTCCTCCTCCTTCTTACGTAGCGACATAAGCTTATTTGCAACCTTGATAACCACAAAGATGCTCACGGCGATGATAAGGAAGTCGATACATACCTGCAAGAACGAACCATACTTCCACAACACCTCGGCCGTTGCTGGGGTGACAATCTCGCCTGCCTCGTTGACAACCTCAGCCTGTGCCGACTTAAGCGTTACGGCCAAATCGGTAAAATTCTTATTGCCAAGAATCACACCTATAGGGGGCATAATGATGTCGTTAACCAACGATGTTACAATCTTACCGAAAGCACCACCGATGATAACACCGACAGCCATATCGATAACGTTACCCTTGAGGGCGAATGTCTTAAACTCTTGAATTAGACCCATAGTACTGTATTTTAGTTAGTTTGTTGTGTCGCAAAGATACATCACACAGATATTCACTATGGCAAAGTTATAAATAATTTTTTAATTATGCAATACGACACACAGAGAGGGCATACAGCAAACATACTATACGACCCTCTCTGGTCCGAGCGCACTCGGCAAAACTTTATACTTAACTATGCTATGTGGTTTCTAATTGTTCAATGAGTAATATATATATACTAACACGTACATACTATCGCAATACTTACGGGGTACACTACTCCACTACTACCGTTTCGTCAATCTCGACACCCCAATCGAACAGACCTGCCGCACACTCCTGCTGCATCTCGACAATAGGCATAGGGGTATCGCTACTCGACACTATAGCATCGAAGAAGGCCGCTGTCGAGGGGTAGTAACGCTTAACCTTATGCGAAAGGCAGTCGTAGAAGGCTCGCTGTGCCTGATGGTTCAGACCCGAGGGCAGCACACCCTGCTCGACAAGGTAGGGATAGGGGTAGATGTTACGCATATTGTGCGGATTGGCATTCAGCTCCTCGACGATGGTCGACACCACATATACCTCGACGGTATCGCCTCGTCCGGGCATCTCGATAAAGGTGGTGTAGACTGGGTAGTCAATCTCTATAGCCTCGACAACATCGCCCGAGAAGAGGTCAAACTCTGCCTCGGCAAGGTTATCCAAGTAGACCATATCGCGATAGGCACGAAGCTCCTGACGAAGTTCCTCACGCTCTTTAGCACCCCACTTACGCTCCTTTGAGCATCCCATGGCTACGACCATCGCAGCCATCGCAACTAATAGTAGACTCTTTTTCATCATATCTGTTTGATTTTGGTTTGTCTTCTCTTGTGCAACTCTTGTGCCAGAGCCGCAGCAGGCGCAATATACTACTCCTTGGGCCTATCATAGAGCGAGGTGACGTAGACCGTAAAGACTGGGAACATCGCCATACCTATAATCGGCAACACCACACAGATAACCTTACCAATGGTGGTAACGGGGAAAATCTCCGCACCCACCGTAGTCATATTCATCGAGGCCCACCACAGAGCATCACCAAACCCCTTGACATCGTTATTTACAGGTGCTTCGTACTCGTAGAAGAGGAGAGCGGCAAAGTAGGTACATACGACCACCGTAGCGACATAGGCCCACAGCAGACGTGTCGAGGGGCGCGCGATAAGCCAGCGCAGGGTGAAATATATAGCCATGACACCACGTAGCATAACGACACCGCTCATCACCACCTGCCACGTATGGTCCAGCTCGATGCCTGCAACCTGGGCGATAGTGTGATACGGAACCGAGAGCAGGAGTATGATGGAGTTACGGACGAGGAAACGCACAGGATGCTGACTATGGGCCATAAGGACGAAGAAGTCTATAATAAATATAAGGCATACGACGAACATCGCATGGCTATATACCGCAGCAAACGAGGCTAACTGGCGCGAGTAGATAATCTCGACCGAGAGCGAGGCCAGAAGCAGTATGCTGGCCACAAGCGTAAGGATATTTATTATTTTAACGAACATCGGATATAATTATGGTTATGCCCACCTTTAAGGTGCAACAGACAAAATCAAGAAATATACCAAATCCAAAACTTGCACCATAAGTAAAATGTACATACCTTTGTGGCAAATTTAGACATAGCACATGCTCTGCAAATAATTAACTTTTTATAACTATAATATGAAACGACTTTTATCTATGTCATTAGCTATCGTATGCCTACTCCTTGGCGTAGGCTGCGAGAAGAGCGGCAGCGAAGATGGTGGCAAGGGGTCTATTACCATTACATCACCCACAGAGGTGACCATCGGCAAGTACGCTACCGAATTTACAATCACCTACACAGCCACAACACAGGCTGAGGTGACACTATCGTCGGAGTGGTTGCGCCTACACAGCCACGACAATAACGCCATCACCATCCAGGCGGAGAACAACGAGAGTGGTGGCACTCGCATGGCTGCCGTAACCCTTATGGTAGGTTCTGAGCGCGCCTCAGTAGTTGTCAACCAGCTTGGCGAGGCGTTGGAGGCCAACATAACAATAACCTCGGGCGAGAGCATCGATGTTGGGCGCACAGGGTGTATGGCCATTATCGAATACACCATCGAAAACGCCAATCCCGAGGGATATATATACGTTAAGAGCTCGGCCGACTGGATTTACTCGATGGATACCCAGACCGAGGGTCAGGTGGAGTTAGGCATAGCTACCAACACCACAGGTGCAGCACGACAGACCGTAGTAACCATTGGCTATGGCGAGGCAACAGCAACAACAACACTACGTCAGGCAGGCGATGGCGAGATACTCTTCGAGGCCCCCATGCTTTCAGGTGAGTACCTCGGTGATGCTCTCACCCCAGGCGTAGGCAACTACTGGTTCTTCCTCACCGATAGAGGCTTCAGCGACGATGGCAACTCACTACCCAACACCACATATTACCGTATCGATGCCTACGGTCCTATATCTACTGCCGTTGACTACATACCTCTGCCTAACGGCACATATAGGTATGACACCGAGAACACCTACGACGAGTGGACCTTCACTGCCGAGTATAGTGGTTTCTGGGTTACGGATGTCAATGGTCGCCGCGATGATATTGCCCCCTTTGAGGAGGGTACACTCATAGTCGAGGATGGCAAGGTGACTCTTAAGGTAAAGGTCGCTGGAGAGAGCCACACCGTAGTATACAATGGTAATGTAGCCCTCACAGATGGTCGTGGCACGGTGAGCGTATACTCAACCCTCGATGGCGACTACGAGGCAGACCTCTCGGACCACAATATGGTATACGCATGCGAGGGTGACTACTACGACTTTGGCTACTACAACTGGATGCTTATCATCTCGCCAAACTCGGGCAGTGGCGACTGCTTCCAGCTCGACATCATCACAGGCTATAGCGACAAGGAGAGCGGCTTCTGTGGCGACTACACCGCCTCGGACTACTTGGCTAAGTGGTCGTTCATCCCTGGATGGACAAATATGAGTCAACTGCTCTGTAGCTGGTACTTCACGGTTGACCAGAGCGAGTTGGCACCATTCCGCAAGGGCAATATGTCGATTATGGATAATGGCGATGGCACGGTAACCTTCACCATAGAGGCCTACGACGACCTACGCAATAAGATTACAGGCACTTGGACAGGTACACCGCAGGAGTATAAATAGTCTAACGACCAATGATACAACTTTAGATAGCGACAAGCCAATTACAGAACACATATAAATAAACGTATAACTATGACTATTAAACGAATTTTTAGCATCCTCGCAGCCGTAGCACTCTTTGCACTTACGGGTTGCGAGAAGAGTCCCGAGGAGAATAAGGGCGGCAAAGCAAGCTTTACGCTTGACACTACGGAGATTGCCGTAACTTCTGAGGGTGGTACACAGGAGGTTAAGTACACCATCGAGAACCCCGAGAGCGGTGCTGTAGTGCTCACCAACTGCGCAGACAACTGGATTAAGGAGCTCAGCACAGCAACCTACGGCTCTATCACCTTCAGCGTAGCCCCAAACTACAAGCAGCAGGCACGCGAGACCAAGATTACGGTGAGCTACACCGCTGTAGATACCAAGTACGAGATTTTGGTAAAGCAGGAGGCTTCAACACGCCCAACTTTCGAGTACGAGGTAACCATCAACGACCCTACCCTTATCTCGTTGAACGTAACTCCTGCGGACCTTGCGACAGCCTACATCTGCCGAATCTATACCGAGGAGCATATCAAGGCATTTGGTCTTGAGGATGATAATGCTCTTATAGAGTACGACCTTGGGACCATAGCCAATGAGGCATACAGCGCAGGTCAGACGACGCTTAACTACCTACAGAATATCTCTCACAAGGGCAAGGCATTCGATATTACCTTCGAAAAACTTATCCCTGACACCAACTATGTTGTATACACCTACCACATCGACCTCGACAACGGCAACTCTTCGACTGGCGAGGTATATCGCGAGGTTATCCGTACCGACACCCCATCAAAGGTGAACGACGCTATAGAGATGACTCTGGAGGTTGAGGGCGCAACCGTTAAGCAGATTATCACCACCAAGGATGAGAGCACATACTTCTATGCCGAGCACTGGAGCGTAGATGATTTCTACAGATACTTTGGCTCAGATGCCAACCCCGAGCAGACTTTTGTCGCTCGCTGGAATGAGCAGACATCCGTTTGGCTCAATATGGGTTACTACCCAAGCCAGATTATCGAGGAGTGGTGCAAGCAGGGTTCGCAGACTATCATCAGCGATGACCTAAAGGCCAATACCGAGTACTTCTTCTATGCATTTGCTATCAACCCCGACACAGCATTTGTCGGTTCTGACATACTCATTGACAGAGTTACGACCCAGTCAGTTGAGGAGTCGAGCATGACCATCAACATCGAGGTTAAGGATATATATGCAACTACGGCAAACGTATACTGGACTGCAAGCGACCCTAATGGTAGATTTGCTCGCTCGGTATTCACCAAGGCCGAATATGACTCTTGGGGCACTACCGACGAGGAGCGTTTTGCATTCATCAATGCTAACTACTCGCTCTACACCGCCACAGGCTATACAGATATGAACCTCTCGAACTTGATACCTAACACGACATATGTAGCATTTGCATATGGCTTGGATGGCGAGAATCCTAATACCAAGATCTTCACTAAGGAGTTCACAACTAAGGATAACGTAGCAGGTAGCTCTAATATCATGGTGACACTCGGTGCGCACTTCAACCTCGACGAGGCTGCTGAGGTAGACCCAGAGCATTGGGGTACTTATGCAGGCTACGAAGACTACGCGCTTGTCCCTGTAACAATCTCTGGCGTGCAGCCTACGGACGAGATTTTCTGGACACTTACCACGATGCCTACCGACTACTACAACTACGATGATGAGTGGATTCGTGACCTTACATCTAACGACTTCTATCGCCAGACGGTACACTCTAACACCTACTTCCAGATTCCTTACGAGAAGGAGTATAATCTCATTGCAGTAGCCAAGGATGCTAACGGCAACATCGGTAAGCTGCTTAAGATGGAGATATACCTCTATAAGAGCGACGCTGCAGATATTGCAACCTACACCTACATCGAGGAGAAGTAGTTCTACGCAATAACTACGATAACAATACTTCCAGGGGCAATGCCTCTGGAAGTATTGTTTTGTGCATAGCTCCGAAATATACTCCTCAGTGCTTCAGGATGAGATGTCGTGTGTGGTAGTCCCCCGATATTGGCTTTCGTCGACACTTTTGGCCACGCATCCGCTCATGTGGCCACCGAAAGGCGAAACAATTGCTAATAGCTAATTGATATTTACTATTTTTTTACTACCTTTGCTGGCTGAATATATAATTATAGGTAACTATGGTCAATATTGAAGAGTTTATTGCAAGCGTCGTAAAGCGTACAGCCGAAGAGTTGTATGGCACAGGCGACAACATACAGATACAGAAGACTCGCAAGGAGTTCGAGGGCGACTACACCGTAGTAGTATTCCCACTACTTAGAGCATCGAAGAAGTCACCCGAGGCTACGGCTACGGAGTTGGGCGAGAAGATTGTAGAGTCGACACCCGAGATTAAGAGCTTCAACGTCATCAAGGGCTTCCTAAACCTCTCGGTAGATGCCTCATTCTGGTCGGCACGCTTTGCCGAGATTGTCCAGACCGAGAACTATGGCATAGCACCAGCATCGGGACGCACGATAATGATTGAGTACTCGTCGCCAAACACCAACAAGCCGCTCCACTTAGGACATATTCGCAATAACCTACTCGGTTACTCGGTAGCTACCATCCTCAAGGCCAATGGCCATAATGTCATCAAGGTAAACTTGGTAAATGACCGAGGTATTCACATCTGCAAGTCGATGCTCGCCTGGCAGCTCTATGGCGGTGGCGAGACTCCCGAATCATCGGGCATGAAGGGCGACCACCTCGTAGGTAAGTACTATGTCGAGTTCGACAAGCACTACAAACAGCAGATTAAGGAGCTTGTAGCAGGCGGCATGAGCGAGGAGGAGGCCAAGAAGAGTGCCCCCGTTATGGTTGCAGCGCAGGAGATGCTTCGCAAGTGGGAGGCTAAGGACCCCGAGGTATATGCTCTCTGGGAGAGGATGAATGGCTGGGTATATGAGGGCTTCGACGTGACATACAAGGCTATGGGCGTAGACTTCGACAAGGTATACTACGAGTCGCAGACATACCTACTCGGCAAGAGCCTCGTGGAGGAGGGCCTTAAGAATGGTGTATTCTTCCGCAAGGAGGATAACTCTGTATGGATTGACCTTGAGGCCGATGGTCTTGACCAGAAACTACTACTTCGTGGCGATGGCACGTCTGTATATATGACGCAGGACCTCGGCACAGCACTTAGCCGCTTCGAGGAGAACAAACTCGACGATATGATATATGTCGTGGGTAACGAGCAGAACTACCACTTCCAAGTACTTAAGCTTGTACTCAAGAAGCTCGGATACGAGTGGAGCGACAACATCTTCCACCTCTCGTATGGTATGGTTGAGCTACCCGAGGGTAAGATGAAGTCGCGCGAGGGTACGGTAGTTGATGCCGATGACCTCATTGCTGCGATGATAGGCACAGCACGCGAGATGTCGGCCGAGCTCGGTAAGCTCGATGGCGTATCCGACGAGGAGGCTAACTCAATCTCGGAGATGGTAGGTCTGGGAGCACTCAAGTACTTCATACTCAAGGTAGACCCCAAGAAGACCATGCTGTTTGACCCACGCGAGTCTATCGACTTTAATGGCAATACAGGTCCATTTATCCAGTATACCCACGCACGTATACGCTCTATCCTGCGCAAGGCTAGCGAGAGTGGCATCAGCACCGATGGTTTCAGCGAGGCAAGACTACTCCCCGAGGAGATTGAGCTTATCAAGACACTTACGGAGTACCCAGCTGTTATTCGTACCGCAGGTGAGCAGTTTGCCCCCTCGGTTATCGCAGCCTATGCCTACGATTTGGCTAAGCAGTTCAACGGCTACTACCACGACCACTCGATACTCAAGGAGGAGTGTAGCACGACACGTGCTCTGCGCCTTGCCCTCGCTGCGGAGGTAGCACGCATCATACGCTCGGCAATGTCGCTGCTCGGCATCAACGTACCTGAGCGTATGTAAGCCATAGGCATACATTATGAAGTATCTACTTACGCTACTACTGCTCATCGCAGTATCGTGCGGCACACAACATAGAAGTTCTACGGAGGAGGCCTCTAAGGAGACCGCCTCCCAAGAGCTTCGAGGGCGCACTATGAGGCGCAGCATCGAGGATATCTCGACAATCAGCTCACCTGCTGAGTATGAGGATATGGTAGCTCGCTACTGGGATGACTTCGATTTTAATTGTGGCGAGCGCGTTGCACAGTACGACACCGTAGATATCATCTACGCTATGAGCGACTATGTCGCCATCATTCCACCCCAAAGTGCCGACTCACTTCTTAGGAGTTTAATGCTACGTGCTTCGACAAGTCGCGAGGTGCTCGACTTCTTTAGTAAGGTTGCCGAGATAGTGCTCCACAATCCTAACTCACCTATGCGCAACGATGAGTACTATACCCCCATCCTTGAGGTCTTGGTTGAGTCCCCTCTGCTCGATGAGTATGACCGTATGGTCCCTGCCTATGACCTCGATGTGGTGAGTAAAAATCGCTTAGGCACAACGGCTAACGACTTTGTATATACGCTTAGTAACGGAAATTCTGGGCGACTTAGCAATATTCAGGCAGACTACACGATACTTATGTTTAGCAACCCTGGGTGCCCGATGTGTAGCGAGATAACCGAGAAGCTATCCTCCTCGCCACTTATCAACGAGCTTGGCGAGTTGGGGCGTATAAAGATTCTTACGATATATCCCGATGCCGACTTAGAGGCGTGGCGAGAATATCTGCACCAGATGCCACATCAATGGATAAACGCCTACGATAAGGGTATGGTTATCACCGAAAAGAGGCTCTATAACCTCAATGCTATACCGTCGCTCTATCTTCTCGACAAGGATAAGCGCGTGATAATAAAGGATGGTGTTAGTGTCGAGCAGATAGAGAATGCCATCGCCTTATTAGAGGTGCAATAGCTCGTATATGACAAACGCTATCGACATATTTACCCAGCTGGGCACTAAGCTCTCGGAGTTTGGCCATACGGAGCGTAGCAAGGAGGTTATCGCCTCGGCTATAGAGCACAACAGTTGGTTCACCTACGACGATATCCTAAGAGCCGTAGAGGCTATACGCACTACGATGCTCGATAGGGATAGGCTGCATAGCTGGATTACGCACTACCCTACGGTGACGCACTCGGAGCGCGTAGCTATCATTATGGCTGGCAACATTCCCCTCGTCGGCTTCTTCGACCTACTGTGTGTCGTATGTAGCGGTCATCGCGCCTATGTCAAGCCTTCGAGCAAGGATAGAGTGCTTATGGAGTATGTTATCGAGGAGCTTAGGTGCATAGATAGCACAATACCAATATATCAATACAACCCCGATGAGCACTATGACATTGCTATAGCTACGGGTGGTGAGCAGGCAAACGAGTACTTTCGCCAACACTTTGCTGGCACACGCCACCTGCTACGTGGCACGCGCCACTCGATTGCCGTACTCGATGGCAAGGAGAATGAGGAGGAGCTAAATGGGTTAGTTCGCGATATCACAGCATACTCGGGACTCGGCTGCCGCTCGGTATCGATGCTATTTATTCCCGAGGGATATACCCTTAAACTTCGGAAGTGCGAGCCAGCAAACCGCAAGCTGCGCAACACGCTTGTCACGCGCCGTGCCCTACTCACTATGCAACAGCGCGACTACCAAGATTTCGGAGCCTTCATAGCTGTAGCCTCTGAGGAGTTTCCGCAATCGCTCGCCGAGGTTAGCATCCAGCGATATGGCGATATCTCCAAGGTGAAGGAGTGGATAGCCAAGCACCGCGATACGCTACAATGCATTGTTACACATACCGATATTTGTGGAGCAATACCCTTTGGTGAAGCACAATACCCCACCTTGAGCGATTATGCCGATGGTATAGATACCATGCTCTTCCTTTCTTCACAGCAGTAGAGACTGGGGATTAGCGACAAATTAGCGATTGGTAAAATTTGTTTATTATTCTAAAAATTATTACCTTTGCCACATAGCTTTTCGGCTTAATTATAGATTATGCAGAAACTCTACATCATAGCAGGCTGCAACGGCGCAGGCAAGACTACGGCATCATATACCATGTTGCCTGAGCTACTACATTGCCACGAGTTTGTCAATGCCGACGAGATAGCACGCGGTCTATCGCCATTTAATCCCGATAGTATGGCTATCGAGGCTGGCCGCCTTATGCTACGACGAATAAATGACCTGCTTGAGGAGGGGTCTGACTTTGCATTTGAGACCACACTATCGACACGTACATATCAGAAATTTATCGAGCGAGCCCACGAGCGTGGTTACTTCGTATCGTTGCTATACTTCTGGTTGCCAAGCCCCGAACAGGCTATCGAGCGCGTAGCTAAGCGCGTAAGCCTCGGAGGTCACAACATCCCAACCAACACCATACGTCGTCGCTACGAGAGTAGTATGCGTAATCTAACTAAGCTCTACGTGCCCATCTGCGACTATTGGGTCATCTACGACAATTCTACTGCCGAAGGTGTAAAAAAGATTGCTTATGGCTCTAAGGGCGAAATAAAAGAGGTTGTTGACCCGTTAGCATATCAGAAAATATTGAGTTATGAGTGAGTTTGAGATTAGAGAACTTCAGGAGCGTATAGATGCGGGAATCCTTTTAGCACAACGTCGTCTTATCGAGCGCACGCGCCGAGATAATGGTGACTTAGTCGTTATGCGCGATGGCGAGGTGGTACGACTTACCCCCGATGAGCTTCTTCGAGACTAACGATAGTTACCCTGTCGTTTGGCGAGTTCTGATATTCTAAGGTTTTAAGCATCTACTTTTAACCTGCAACATAATCTCCAGAGTGTGCTGTGCTTGCGGCTCATACCACAGCGTAGCATCTCCCGAGAATATGATAAAAACTTAAGCACATAAGCACATGTCCACAAAATAGCAGCAGACCCCGAAAGGGAGTCTGCTGAATCTTTGTTATCATAAGATACTCGCTACTCTACAGGACTAAAAATCGTCGTCGGCAGGGTCTTCCGATGGAGCATCTGCAAGCTCATCAGCACCCTTTAGATCGTCATCGTCGTAGTATCCATCGTTCTCGTCATCCTGACCATCATCGATTTTAACATCAATCTTGACCATATAGTATGTATCCTCGGTCTCGTATGGAACGGTGTAGAAGAATGTTCCATCTGGCTTATCGTATCGCATCATAACCTCGCTAAAGCCGAGGGGGTACAACGCCTTAACCTCTGCCTGCTGTTCGGGTGACAAATTGTGGAAACTTGTAATTAGTCGTCTCTTTTTGTTCTCAGTAGTCATATTAAATTATCTATTTTATCCAACGAGTTTGCAAAAATTCTCCTATTTTCAACTCTCCCACATCAAGGAGTCATAAATTTTCCGCAAATGTAGCGACATTTTGATAATGTGCAAGCATTGCGCAATATTTTTTTTATTTTTTGCAAATTTCTTCGTCGTTACAAACAAATTGTGTACCTTTACCCGATATTACGCGCGAATGAGAAATTATGAATACGGAGCACGATATATTGAGGATGCGCGAGCTGGAGCACCTGCTCGACTACCATAGCCACAAATACTACGTTGAGAATAACCCCGAGATATCGGATAGGGAGTTTGACGAGCTACTTCGAGAGCTTCAGGACCTCGAAGCTAAGTACCCCAACGAGGCCGACCCAAACTCACCTACAAAGCGCGTGGGTAGCGACCTTACGACGGAGTTTGTGAGCGTCGAGCACCGCTACCCTATGATGTCGCTCTCGAACACCTACTCTTCCGAGGAGTTAGGCGAGTGGATAGAGCGCATCACAAACGATATTGGCAAGGTTGAGTTTGTCGTAGAGCTTAAGTTCGACGGTACGGCAATCTCGCTCACATACGAAAATGGCGCGTTGCTACGTGCCGTTACTCGTGGTGATGGTCGTCGTGGCGACGATGTTACCAACAACGTGCGCACCATAGGCTCTGTGCCCCTAAAGCTTCGGGGTGAGGGTTACCCTACGCTCTTTGAGATACGTGGCGAGATAATTATGCCATACGCCTCGTTTGACAGGCTTAACCGCGAGCGCGAGGCGGCAGGTGAGCCACTGCTTGCCAACCCACGCAACGCAGCAGCAGGGACACTCAAGCAGCAGTCGTCGCAGGTGGTGGCACACCGAGGCTTAGAGTGTACGCTATATCAGCTTGCTGGCGAAGAGCTCAGCTTTGAGCGACACTCCGAGAGTTTGGAGGCGGCACGTAGTTGGGGATTTAATATCTCGCGCCATACGGCTATATGTCGTTCACGAGACGAGATTGAGGCCTTTATAGAGTATTGGGATAGCAGGCGCAGAGAGCTGCCCTACGCCACCGATGGCATCGTCATCAAGGTCAACAGCTATGCACAGCAGCGCACGTTAGGCTCTACGGCGAAGTCACCACGCTGGGCCGTAGCCTATAAGTTTCAGGCCGAGCGAGCCTTAACAAAACTCCTAAGCGTCGACTTTCAGGTCGGTCGTACTGGCGCAGTAACCCCCGTTGCCAACCTCGAACCTGTACAGTTGGCTGGCACCGTAGTACGCCGCGCATCAATACACAATGCCGACCAGATAGCCGCATTGGATATCCGCATAGGCGATATGGTCTACGTTGAGAAGGGGGGCGAGATAATCCCTAAGATTACCGATGTGGAGCTATCGGAGCGTAAGGCAGATAGCAAGCCCTTTGAGTATATCACCCACTGCCCCGAGTGCGGTAGCGAGTTGGTACGTGTCGAGGGCGAGGCCAAGCACTTCTGCCCCAACAGCAAGGGGTGCAAGCCACAGATTATAGGGCGCATCGTACACTTCGTAGGCCGCAAAGCGATGGATATCGAGGGTTTAGGAGGCGAGACAATAGAGCTCCTTTGGGAGAGTGGCCTTCTTAGCAACATAGCCGATATATACGCTCTCGATAGTAACAAAATAGCGGCATTGCCACGCTTGGGGGCAAAGTCGGCAGCCAATATCCAGCAGGGGGTTAACAATTCGAAGGATGTACCCTTTGAGCGCGTACTCTTTGCACTCGGCATACGCTTCGTGGGCGAGACTACGGCAAAGTATATAGCCTCACACTTCCGCACTCTCGACGCAATAATGGCTGCCACACGCCAAGAGCTTGCCGAGGCCGAGGAGGTTGGGGATAAGATTGCTGAGAGCATCATCGAATACTTTGCCGACCCAATAAACAGAGATATTATAGAGCGACTACGTAGCTATGGGTTACAATTTGTGGCTATGGAGCGCAGGCAACACTCTGATGTCCTAAATGGAAAAAATGTTGTTATCTCGGGCAAGTTCATAGGCCGCTCACGTGACGACATGAAGGCCTTAGTCGAGGCTCACGGCGGCAGAAACATCGCTGCCGTATCGGCCAATGTCGACTTTATCGTTGCAGGCGAGAATATGGGCCCTGCAAAGCGACAGAAGGCCGAGAAGCTCGGTATCACCATCCTTAACGAGGAGGAGTTCTTCGCGATGATTAGTGCTGCGGATAAGAGGAGCGGTGCCGCAGCAAAAGAGGGTATCACAGAGGGCGCAGAGGAGAGTGCTGCTCGGGGTGATATCCAAGAGAGCAACACACCACAAGAGGTGGTTCAGGGCAGCCTATTTTAGATATGGCTCTATAAGTAGGGGCAATACTTTATGTAGATTTAACTGTTTACACTATGATACAGGATAAGATTAAGGGTGTGGGTGTAGCACTCATCACCCCATTTAACAACTACGATGTAGACTATGAGGCCTTGGCACGTATGGTCGAGCATGTCATCTCGGGTGGTGTGGACTACATCGTCGCTCTCGGCTCTACGGCCGAGACTGCTACGCTATCGCTCGATGAGCGTCAGCGCGTACTCAACTTTATCGTCGAGCGTACCGCAGGAAGAGTGCCCATCGTTGCAGGTATGGGTTCGAACAATACGCAGGCTCTTGTTGAGCAGCTGCGCTCTTTCGATCTCTCGGGGGCTGTGGCTATCCTCAGCGTGGTGCCCTACTACAACAAGCCATCGCAGGAGGGCATCTACCGCCACTATATGGCTGTTGCCGAGGCATCACCTGTGCCAGTCATCGTATATAACGTACCTGGCCGCACAGGGGTTAATATGACCTCGGAGACTACGCTGCGCCTGGCCCACGCCACAGAGCGCATCATAGCAGTCAAGGAGGCCTCGGGCGATATTGAGCAGATGCAGCGCATCATCGATGGTCGTCCCAAGGACTTTGTCATTCTCTCGGGTGACGATGGCATAACGATAGAGCTTGTAAAGCGAGGGGGCAATGGCGTTATTTCGGTGGCGGCCAACGCCTTTCCAAAGGCCTTCAGCGCGTGTGTACACAAGGCTATGGATGGCGATATTGCGGAGGCCGAGAGGTTGATGGCCGAGCGTTTCGACGAGCCTATACACCTACTCTTTAGGGAGGGCAACCCCACGAGCGTAAAGAGCATGACCGAGGTATTGGGTCTGACCACACGCGAGGTTCGCCTACCCCTTGCCGAGGGTAGCGATAGTCTTGTCGAGGATATGAAAATTGCCATCGACAAATACCAACTAAGGCCATAGCTGCGTTGTGTGGTAAACATCGAACTATGAGAAACATCGTAACGACACTCATCATCACACTTATCGGTGTGCTATCTGCGACAGAGGTAGAGGCACAGCAGGATGATACATTTGCACCACCGAGCGTGGAGGTTATACTCCCCGACGAGGATGACATCTTAGATAAGACGCTCGCCACATCGTCGCCCTACTACTACACCAACCTTATGCTCAAGTACCGAAATGGCACAGAGCCTCTGAGCGATATGGAGTATTACTACCTCTACTACGGCTACGCCTATCAGGAGGGTTATAGGCCCTTTGTTAAGAATAACGCGTTAGACGATATGCTCACAGTGATGGCGAGCATCAATCCCGAGAGGCCCACCGTTGGGCAGCTCGAAAGGGTCATAGAGTATGGCATCGAGGCTATGGAGCTTGACCCGTTCAATCCTAAGGTTCTAAACATCATGGCCTTTGCCTACGGGGCGTTGGACGACCCTGAGCGCGAGAGGCTCTACTACGACCACCTAAACGGCATACTACGCGCCATTGAGAGTTCGGGCACAGGCCTTAAGGAGGAGTCGCCCTGGCACGTGCTCATGTTCTCGCACGCCTACGATGTAGTAGCTGCTAAGGGTTATGCCTATAACGAGGCGCGTATAATTAGTCGCACTACGGAGTTTGTGCCATTAGTGCGCAAGACGGGCAACAAGATTAAGGGGTTCTACTTCGACTATAGCCGCGTATATCGGAATAAGCCCGACGATGTTGTCCTCAAGCGCGACAGAACGTGGCAGTTTAACAACCTCGCGCCACGAGAATATAAATAATCGCTTGGTTGGAGCCATAAATTGTTGAAGTTAAGAAGCTGTTTGAATTTTATTTCGAGATTATTTGAGAGCTATTATAGAACTAATTTTATATTGTAAAATGCAGGTAATAGCGGGCTATTTCCAAATTTTGCAATTATAAAGAAGTCTATAAGAGCCTCAAAGACTCCGAAACTATTCTCGCAGCAATGATTTAACTCATTTAATAAAATTCAAAACAGTTTCTAAGAATATTTTCATAACTTTACCGAAAAATATATCCTCAGGAACGAAAAGAGTATAAAGTATAATATTTACTAATTTATAGAATATCCCTATAATGAGATTTGTACATACCATCCTAACTATTGCCGTTACCCTTGTGGTGCTTGGCTGTAATAGAGAGTCTAATCGAGAATATCCTCTTGACATTGAGAGTAGCGTAGTGTGTACCTTCGATGAGCAGGTCATAGATATCCGCTACGCTATCTACGAGGCTGTCGAGGGCGACATAAGCATCTCGGCCACCTCGGATGCGAGCTGGATAACGAGTATCGACACCACCACCCCGAGCATTATCAAGGTTGGTGTTGCGCATAACGATGGCGATAACCGCACCGCCACCATCACCATCAAGGCTACGGGACACGCTACAGCTCATGTCGAGGTTATGCAGTTTAGTGCTCCTCCAGCCGTTGCGACACATACGCTTATGTACTTCTTCTTTGGCACAAGCCTTGGTCGATACTTTAACACCAATATCGACGATGCTAAGAGTGCCATCGAGAGTGGCATCCTTGGTAATAGTAACCGTGTGGTGTACTTCCGCCAGAGGAGTGCCCACGAGGCCTATATTGGCGAGCTAAGCTACGACATCACCAGTGGTCAATGTATCGATAGGGTTATTGCCGAGGATATCACGCTCAGTGGTCCACAGCTTCTGCCCGAGGATATGGGAGGTTATATCGCCCAGATGGCGGCCTCAGCACCTGCTGAACGCTACGGCATCATCTTCGCAGGTCATGGTCAGGGATGGATTACTCGCGAGATACTCGAGGGTGGCGATAGCTTCTCGACGCTCTCTACGAGCAGCAACGTGTGGATACCCGCCTCGGGTGCCGATGTTACACGAGCCTTTGGCGAGAACAATGTTAGGGTTGACATCACGGAGATGGCCGAGGGCATAGAACATTCGGGCATAGAGCTTGACTACATACTCTTCGATGCCTGCTTTATGTCGAACATAGAGTCTATCTACGAGCTTCGCGACAAGGCCAACTATATTATCGCTTCGCCCTGCGAGATTATGGGCAAGGGCTTCCCCTACCACCGTACACTCCCCTACCTCTTTGCCGACTATGGCAAGTCTACGGACTATAAGGGAGCTGCCGAGAGTTACTATATCTTCTACCGCGACGAGTATAGTGGCAACTCGCGCTGCGGCTCTGTCGCTGTATATGACTGCCGCGAGATTGATGCCTTGGCCGAGGCTACGGCAGATGTTGTGGCTACGGCCAAGGGCGACTACGACATTACGACGTTGCAGACATACGAGGGACAGAGCATACACCAGTTCTACGACTTTGGCCAGTGGGCCAATGTTGTAGCTACCGATGCAGAGGCTATAGCGGCGTTCAATGCCCAGCTCGACAGGTGTGTCATTGCCAAGTATACACTTCCCACGTTCTACTCGGCCTATGGTACCTATGGCACCTACGATATCGATGTAGATGTCTACTCTGGCGTTACCACGTCGGCACCGAGCGAGGCCTATCCTGCGCAGTGGCAAGAGACAAACTGGTATAAAGCGGTGTGGGAGTAGGAAAATTGAGATATATTTTGTATCTTTGCGCGTTATTAAAGGGAATAATTAAAGAAAATAAAGATAAAGAGTATGTTTGAAAATCTAACCGAGAAATTAGAACGCTCGTTTAAGATTCTTAAGGGCGAGGGTCGCATCACCGAGATTAACGTTGCCGAGACTCTTAAGGAGATACGTCGTGCGCTTATTGATGCCGATGTAAGCTATAAGGTGGCCAAGACGTTCACCGACGAGGTTAAGCAGAAGGCTTTGGGCCAGGATGTGCTCACCTCGGTCAAGCCAGGCCAGATGATAACCAAGATTGTTCGCGACGAGCTTGCCGAGCTTATGGGCGGCACAGCTACGGATATATCGCTTGATGGCAACCCTGCGGTGATACTCATTGCGGGTCTTCAGGGTTCGGGTAAGACGACCTTTTCGGGCAAGCTTGCCTCGTTTATCAAGAGCAAGAAGGGTCGTCAGGTGCTGCTTGTTGCCTGCGATGTATATCGTCCTGCGGCTATCGAGCAGCTTAAGATTCTTGGCCAGACGGTAGGTGTGGAGGTCTATACCGAGATGGGGAACAACAACCCTGTGGAGATTGCTACCAACGCTATCAGCTATGCTCGCCAGCACTCTTTTAACACTGTTATTGTCGATACTGCGGGTCGTCTTGCTGTTGACGAGGCTATGATGGTCGAGATTACGAATATCAAGGCCGCCATCCGCCCTTCGGAGACGCTCTTTGTTGTTGACTCGATGACTGGTCAGGATGCGGTTAATACGGCTAAGGAGTTTAACGATCGTCTTGACTTTGATGGTGTTGTTTTGACCAAGCTTGATGGCGACACACGTGGTGGTGCAGCGATATCTATCCGCTCGGTTGTTAACAAGCCGCTTAAGTTTATCTCTTCGGGCGAGAAGATGGATGCTTTGCAGGTCTTCCACCCCGAGCGTATGGCCGATCGTATCTTGGGCATGGGCGATGTTGTCTCGCTTGTTGAGCGCGCACAGGAGCAGTTCGACGAGGAGCAGGCACGCAAGCTCAAGAAGAAGCTCATCAAGGATCAGTTTAACTTCAACGACTTCCGCGAGCAGATTGCCCAGATTAAGAAGATGGGTAACCTCAAGGATTTGGCCTCTATGATACCGGGCATGGGTAAGGCTCTTCGCGATGTAGATATCCCCGATGATGCTTTCAAGCAGACCGAGGCTATCATTGACTCTATGACACCTGCCGAGAGGGAGAATCCCGAGATTATCAACGCACGTCGTCGCGAGCGTATTGCTAAGGGCTCGGGCACTACTGTTGCCGATGTCAATCGTCTTTTGAAGCAGTTTGAGCAGACGCGCAAGATGATGAAGAGTGTAGCAGGTGGAGGACTACAGCAGCGCATGAAGCAGATGAAGCGCGGAGGTGTTCCACGCCGCCGATAGGTCGACATACCTATATATATAAATATATACAACACGCCCACCCTAACAAAATGGAGTGGGCGTGTTGTGTTGTGATGCCCGACCTCTTAATGTCTTATGGTCTTAAAGTCTTAATGTCCTAAAAAAATAAAGACAATAAGACGATAAGACAATAGGATAAAATCGGCAGTGTATATCTTAAAGTCCTAAAGTCTTAATATCCTATCGTCTTAAAGTCCTAACGTCCCAAAGTCCTATAGTCCTAAAAAAAAATAGATACAACCAGGACAAAAAAGTAAAAAAAATCCCTAAATCGCTTGTTATTCAAAAAAAAATACTCTACATTTGCGCCCTGTTAGGGTGTGTATTTCTCAAAATGTTATGTGCGTTCTGTATTGTGAGCTGGAGATATGCTCTCGCATTTGTAGTATTTGACATTTTAAACTAATTACATTTAATAATTTATTAACTAACAATTTAACTATGAAAAAGACTTTTTTTGCTGAGGAGTATGTAGCTCCAGCATTTGAGGTTATCTCAGTATCTGCTGAGTGCGGTGTTGATTTGTCATCTGGTGCTATCCAGCAGGCAGAGGCAGATGATTATGGTACATTCTAAAGAACTATTGCAACTATGAAGAATCTATTTAAGAGTTTGATGCTTGTTGCAGTAGCTGCAATGGGTTTCACATCATGTCAGAAGGAGGAGCTTCCTACACAGACTGGTGCCGAGAAGTTTACTATTGATGTTATCGCTAACCTTGAGGAGACACGTTCTGCTTTCGGTGAGAAGAGCGGCAACGCCTACCCATCATACTGGTATGGCGGCGAGACGGTTAAGGCTGCTATCCTTCAGTCTGGCACATATCCTGACTTTATAGATGTTGTTGAGTCTAAAGAGGCAACTGTAGCTGTTAGCGGTACTCAGACTGCTCAGTTGACGCTTGAGTGGGATAGTATGTCACAGACCTATGGCACAATGTTGATTGCTGTTCCTTATGGTTCAGTTACATTTGAGGCTGGTAACTACTACTATGATGGTGATAAGCCAGGTTTTGTAGTTAATGTTCCAACGGAGCAGACTCCACTTGAGAACTCTGTAGACCCTGCAGCTCATATCCTTACCGCTACTTACGAGGGTTCATTCTCTAAGACTATTATGCCAGAGTTTGTTCACGCAGCAGCTTATGGTAAGATGACCTTGAAGAACTTCAATGGTAAGATTGATAATGTTGTTGTAACTATTGACACCAAGAGCTATGTACTCAATGCTGACAATGTTACCAGCAACGTATTCTGGTTTGGTTGCAAGGCAAATGAGGATCCTGAGACTGTTAAGATTGCTGTAAACACTACAGATGAGAAGAGCTATACCAAGACTCTTGACCTAACAGCAGGTAAGGGCAAGGGCCTTCCATTCTCTAAGGGTTGTGTTGCTGAGTTCGGTGTAGATATGGATGGTATCGCTGCTGAGGAGGGTGCCGCAGATGTTATGATGGTTGATTATACATTAGATGTCGCACAATATACTAGTGGCTATTGGCAGTTCTCTACAGGTAGTCACGGTACAGCTCCATATGTTCGTATCTATATGAACGATAATGATATGGCAGATAACGCTTTTAAGACAGGTGGTTATACATTCGAGCAATCTAATACCAACCCAAATTCAGGAGTTTTCTCTATTAATAGATATAATATTGGTAGTACAGTATACGGCGGCAGTATTTATGGTGGCTCAATGAATATCTCTATTGTAAATGGTCAGTACAGAATTATAATTACTGCTGGAGATGTCAATCCTATCACCTTTGGTTGGGAGGGTGTACCCGAGGGTTGGAACGCACCTGCAGGCGGTGGTGATGTAACTCCAGAGCCAGAGCCAGAGGAGCCTACAAAGACACAGTTGGCACAGCCTACAATTCTTACAGCTACTGCTACTGCTGATACAGCAACCATTACTTGGACAGCTGTTGAGAATGCATCAAGCTACAATGTAACAGTCGGAACAACTACTCAGAACGTACCTAATCCTGCTACTACTGCTACATTCGAGGGTCTTGTTTCTGATACCACATATAACGTAAGCGTTGTAGCTGTTGGTGATGGCACTAACTACACTGACTCAACAGCAGCTACTACCACCGTTAAAACCTCGGCTGCAAGCACAGGTGGCGATGATGAGTCCATTCCAGAAGGTTATAGCAAATGTGAGTTTGTTTCTTTAACAAAAGGTGTTTATTATGGCCGAGCATACAATTGGATGGGTGACTTCGTATTCAACTATGACGGAGCAACAATAAGTTTCTCAATGTGTGACTTCAATGGTGCAATGCAGGTGGACAACAAGAACATCAAGCCTGGAGAGTACGTAAATAACAACAACGGTGCAAACATGGACACTAAGGAGTTATACAATATCTCTGTTTCTGGTATGGCTGGCAATTCAGGTAGTAAGGTAGAGGTATCAAAGGATGGTGATGTTTACACATTCTTGATGACATTTATAACTGGAGCAAGAACATACAATCTTTACTATCAGGGTACTCTCTAATAGTTTGAGTAATAACACTCTTTTTCGGGGTCTTCGCAAGAAGACTCCGATTTTTTTTGTTTTTTCGGGGACAATAAGACGGTAAGACGGTAAGACAATAGGATAAAATCGGCAGCGTATTTCTTAAAGTCTTAAAGTCTTAACGTCCTAAAGTCTTAACGTCCTAAAGTCCTAAAATCCTATCGTCTTAATGTCCTATCTTCCCAAAGCCATCCCACCTCCCAACCACACAACGGTCCTGGTGGTCTTAAGACGATGACCACCAGGACCATTGAGAGCACTATGGGACTAAACGCGCAACAGCAAGCCTCGCAACCTACTCCTCATCCTCGCTGCGCTGGCGCACGATAGAACGCCTAAGCCTATTGGGCGTAGTATGAAAGTGTCGCTTGAAAACAGTGATAAAGTGCGAAGCATTGCTGAAACAGCAGAGACGCGACAGCTCGCTGGTAGAGATATCAACCTCGCAAAGTATGCGGTAGGCAAGCAGCATGCGCTGCTTGATAAACCACTCGTGGGGCGACATACTCATACGCTCGCGGAAACGTCGCTTGAACGTCGATAACGACAAGCAACACATATCAGCAAGCTCGACAAGCGTGGCATGGTGCTCGATGCCATACTGAAGCACTCGCGCAAAACGCTCCTCCTCGCGCTCGTCAACAATAGACATCTTGCCATTAAGTCGAGTGACATACTCGATGACCAACTCCTTATGGTTTAATAACTTGCTCGTTATGGTCGTCGTGGCATTATCATCGGCTAACGCCACACTCACACTCGACTCATACCTAAGCTCACGATAATCACTCGCACCACCGCGCGCGTCGTAATCATCCTCACAATGCAGCTCGTAACCACTGCTACTATTGTCACGCATACACTATATTATTATTGTTTATTTTTGTTTTACACTCATTCGCTATAACAAAGGTATCCAAATTATATATATTGTCAAACAAATTTTAATATAAAATAGTATTTTGGACTGAAATTAATATGATATGGACCTATTGCGACAAAATAGACTTTTGAGGCATTCCACACCTCGCTCGCACCTCTATTTGAGCTACCTCACACCGCCCTGCTAACACCGTTTGCGCTACTCCTCACTCCCACTGCGCTACTTCTCTATACCCCCACCTTTGCGCCACCTCACACCCCCACTGCACTACCTCCCGATGCCGCCATTACTTTGCTCTACGCCCCCTCCCCACTGCGCTACTTCCTAATGCTGCCCTTACTTTGCACTACGCCCCCTCCCCTACGCCCCCCTACTGCGCTACCCCACGCCCCAACAATTACGCACATAATAGCGAATAGCGACAAATCACCGATTTATGATTTTGCTCTTGTGAACACCGCAGCTATATTTTGGAGTGATATATAGTGTGAGGTTATGTATGAGATATATGTTATCCCAAGCAGGGGCATAGCTTCACAGGGCAAATTATTGGGTATGACATTGAGAATATTTATAAAATTTATATTATAGGGATTAAAAAATTTTGCAAATCGATATATTTTGTATACTTTTGCAGGTCTTTAGTCGCTCATTGAGTATAAGCAGATAGATGCTGATCAGTATGAGCAGATAGATGCTGATCGAGATGAGCAGATAGATGCTGGTCGAGTATAAGCAGATAGATGAGATGTTGGTTCCGTAGCTCAGCTGGATAGAGCAACAGCCTTCTAAGCTGTGGGTCGTGGGTTCGAATCCCGCCGGGATCACTGAAAGGGAAAATCGGAAGGTTTTCCCTTTTTTGTTTTATATCAATAAGTTACAAGCGCAACGCGCATAACTCTCTGAAACAGCGCGATTTAATTTGTCGCACTTTTGTCGTGCTTCT
>SUZV01000020.1 GCA_015059715.1 Rikenellaceae bacterium
CTTTAGGTGGTTATAGCAGTGAGGTTCCACCTCTTCCCATTCCGAACAGAGAAGTTAAGCTCACTAACGCCGATGGTACTGCCTATTTAGGTGGGAGAGTAGGTAGCCGCCTCTTCAAGCCAAGTCATTATGACTTGGCTTTTTTTTGTGTGCTGCGTTGAGAGTGGGTCCAGAGCGGTGTGAAGGCGTTGTGCTGCGTGGAGATTGTTTCACCATGCGGTGACGGCTAACGCCGAGAGGGTAGTGCGCTCGCTGTGCGAGCTAAAGGGTAGCTCGCAAGCAGAGCTTGCTAAGGGGTAGTTCGCAGCTAACGCTGCTAAAGGGTAGTGTGCTCGCTGTGCGAGCTAAGGGGTGGTTTAAGGGTTTTCGTCGTTGTGGATTGTTGTGATACTCGACCTCTTAATGTCTTATCGTCTTAAAGTCTTAAAGTCCTAAAAATAATTGGGACGATAGGACGATAGGACGATAAGACAATAAGACAATAGGACGATACGACGATAGGACAATAAGACAATAGGACGATAAGATAATAAAAGCGAGGGTGACTATATAGATTGTAGTCACCCTCGTTGTTAAGCTATATGCTCAGCCGATGTAGCTTATTTTCGGCTATATATTAGTACGACTTAGCAAAGAGTACGCGGAACTTCGAAGGCTTGCCAGAGAATACACAAGTGCCCTCCTCCTCCTCGACATCCATAGGTATGCAGCGGATTGTCGCCTTTGTAGCCTCTTTGATGGCCTGCTCGGTCTCGGGAGTGCCATCCCAGTGTGCCGAGATAAAGCCGCCCTTCTCGTCGAGCACGCGCTTGAACTCCTCCCAGCTATCGACCTTAGTAATCATAGAGTTGCGGTAGTCGAGAGCCTTCTGGAAGATGTTCTGCTGTATCTCGTCGAGCAGATTTACGATATGCTCGGTGAGTCCCTCCTGCGAAACCACCTCCTTGGTTAGTGTATCGCGGCGAGCAAGCTCGATAGTGCCATTGTCCATATCGCGAGGTCCGAGAGCAAGGCGCACAGGTACACCCTTAAGCTCGTACTCGGCAAACTTAAAGCCCGAGCGTACATTGTCGCGGCTATCAACCTTAACAGATACACCCTTAGCACGTAGCTCCTTGGCCATCTCCTCAAGGCGTGCTACGACCTGCAAACGCTGCTCCTCGCCCTTGTAGATAGGGACCATAACAACCTGAATAGGTGCTAACTTTGGAGGCAGCACGAGGCCATTGTTGTCTGAGTGTGCCATAATCAATGCACCCATAAGGCGAGTAGATACGCCCCACGATGTTGCCCACACATACTCCTGCTTACCCTCCTTTGAGGTGTACTGCACATCGAATGCCTTGGCGAAGTTTTGGCCCAGGAAGTGCGAGGTACCACTCTGCAAGGCCTTACCATCCTGCATAAGAGCCTCGATAGTGAGTGTGTCGACAGCACCAGCAAAACGCTCGTTAGGCGACTTGTGGCCCACGATAACAGGCACACCCATCCACTCCTCGGCGAATGTTTTGTATACGTTTATCATGCGCTCGGTCTCCTCCATAGCCTCTTCGGCTGTGGCGTGAGCTGTATGTCCCTCCTGCCATAGGAACTCGGCGGTACGCAGGAATAGTCGTGTACGCATCTCCCAGCGCACGACATTTGCCCACTGGTTGCAGAGGATAGGCAGGTCGCGGTACGAGGTAATCCAGTTTTTGTACGTATTCCAGATGATTGTCTCGGATGTAGGGCGCACTATAAGCTCCTCTTCGAGTCGGGCTGCGGGGTCTACTACCACACCTTTACCCTCGGGGTCATTCTTTAGGCGGTAGTGAGTGACTACAGCGCACTCCTTAGCGAAGCCCTCTACGTGGCTTGCCTCGCGCGAGAAGAATGATTTTGGGATAAAGAGGGGGAAGTATGCATTTTCGTGGCCTGTCTCCTTGAACATACGGTCCAGGACGTCGTGCATCTTCTCCCATATAGCATAGCCATAGGGCTTGATAACCATGCAGCCGCGCACTGCAGAGTTCTCTGCGAGGCCAGCCTTGATAACCAAATCGTTATACCATTGCGAGTAGTTTTCGTCGCTCTTGGTGAGGTCTTTTAATTCAACTGCCATTTTATATCTTGTTTTAATTACCTATCCTTATTGATATATCGCACAAAGATACTAAAAAGTATGGAATTTACACCACGTGTGACGGTATATTATGTGATGCGATGCTGTAGTAGATGCAAAAAAATTTATAATTCACCACTTCATGACCTACAGATAAGGCACTTTGCTCATTGTGCTCTATATGCGAACACACCGATAGGCATACCCCTATCGGTGTGTTCATCAGATATAATGTTTGACTGCTGCTACTCAACAACCCAGTAACCTTGGCTATTTTGTGTTGCTGTGCAACCATCAACAACGTATTGTGTAGGATCAGCATTGAAATTACCTCCCGAGATATTGAGTTCAGAGCCCGAACCGCTACCTCCACTTCCCAATGCTTGCAACGAGCCACGAAGAGTGCCACCATATATATTGGTCTGTTGAGTGAAGCCATAACCCCAAGCTCCGTACATATTTAAGACGCAGTTTGAAGATTCTGCAATTTTGCTTGCCAATGTACCATCACTATTAGCTATCCATTCGCCACCGTAGATATTAATTAAGCCTCCATCATGATCCATCTTAAAACAAGAGTGAGTCGTGCAGCCATAGCCGCCATATACATTTACTGTTCCGCCTTTGCTAACCCTTACGATATCACACCAATTAAGATTGTGTCCATGTTCTACCATTTTGTAGATAAATTCTGTGCCTTCATAAATATTAAGTGTGTTGTCGTATTTTACCTCGATGAATGGATTGCGAGAAACATTTATATGAGGAGTTGCATACTCTCTGTCGTTCGAGATTCTTGTACCTTTGTTTAGGTTTACCGTTACATTTCCAAGATCGATAAAAATGGTAGTGCCCATGCTATAATTTACCACATGTGTCCCTTCATGATCACAGCTTGGACCAACTGCGCCCGAAATCTTGACATTGTCAAAATTTACAGTGGTTGAAGCATCTGCATTTCCAGATATTTTTATAAATTGGAAACTATCATAAGTAAGGAAACCATCCTTAATGGTAATTGTTACAGGTTTTATCTCAGTATCTTTGGATGGGTTTATATCTATCATTCCTTCACCGTTATACGGACCACCCGAATGAGTTCCTTTACCATAACTATGAATTTTATAACCATTCAAGTCGAGAGTAAAATTAACGGCGCGGTGTAATCTCAAGTAGTTTCCGTAATACACCAAATCTACGCGATTCAGAAGCTTAACGGTCTGGTTATCCTCCACATTGTCCAAAGCTTCCTGCAATGTGACAAACTTATTATTGCCAATGGCCGCCTGGAAATCGGGGTCACCAAGCTTATCCTCCTCTTCCTCAGTGTTGTCATTGCCTCCAGGAGTATATGTCTTACCATCAAATGTTATCTGTGCCTCGAACTGGCCATCATAGTTAATAAGAGTGGTGATGTCGCGCTCGTCGTCGAATGAGCAGTCGTTGAATGCCGCAACCACACCGTCACACTTAACGTTGCAGTGGGCCTCGGTGCCGAATACACACTCGTTGAACTCATACTTACCCCACATATTAACACCTGTCCACTTGTCTGCACCAGTTAGCGAAGAACGCTTGTTCTCGAAGTAGCACTTGTTGAAGGTGACCTTCTCGATAGATGAGCCAAGCATATTACGACCAATGAGCCTACACTCCTCGAAGGTAATAGTGCCGTTACCGCTATCGAAGTGAACACCCTGATGTGCATTCTTGCCACCAAAGGTGCAGTTCTTAAATACTACGTTGCCGTTGGCGATACCAGCGTCGATAACGAGGTTATTATCTGCACAGATATTCTCCATATATGTATCGGTGAATTTAGCCTGATTGGCGAAGAGATTCGATGACCAGCTATTGTTAATCTTAACCTGCTCATCGCCCACACCGATAAGGCGTACACCCTTGGCCAACGATAGCTTGCTCTCGACATCGTATGAGCCATCCTCCGTGTTAGGGTTAGGGTAGACATAAACACTATATCCCTCCATCTTTATAGCCGCCTTGAGAGCATCTACAGATGATACCTTGATACCGATGCCTTCTGCATTCGCGCCATTCTCGACGATATCATCAATCTTGTCTGCGTACTTCTCATCAACATTTGCTGTGCCGTTATTCTCGATAGCACCGCTCTCGTATGCACCACCATTAAGGTTTGCTGTGCCATTATTCTCGATAGCACCCTTACCGATAGTACCACCCTCGATGTTAATAGTACCGTTATTCTCGAAACCTGCATCTGTGCCAGCCTCTACCTTACCACTCTGATTATTAGAGTTGTCCTCGATAACAACTGTAGTGCCCTCTTCAACC
>SUZV01000004.1 GCA_015059715.1 Rikenellaceae bacterium
GTAGATTAATAAGTTATAGCACGGGTGAATACAAAATAACATTCGAAAGATTCTATGATCGCTATTTACGATTTGATAAATCGTGTGGATATTAAAATATAAGAGTAAACAGGCGACAATATGAAGATAACAACCATATATTTTAGTGCCACCTACACCACCAAGCGTGTGGTCGAGGCAGTGGCAAAAAACCTCTCCGACGAGATTACAGCCTACGATATAACCAACGAAGCATCAACCGACGCGGTCGCAATCCCTGCCGACGAACTTGTCGTTGTCGGCATGCCTGTATATGCAGGTCGTGTACCAGCGATGGCAGCGGAGCGTCTGCGACGTTTTCGGGGTGACAATACCCCTGCAGTGGTCGTGGCCGTCTATGGCAATCGCCACTATGACGATGCCGTTTTGGAGTTGCACGACCTGATGACCGAGCAAGGGTTCCGCACCGTATCAGCAGCTGCTCTCATTGCCCAACACTCCATCTTCCCGAAGGTTGGCAAGGCTCGTCCTGACGCGGAGGATATGGCTGATATTAAGCTCTTTGCAGAGAGGAGTGCCGAATTGATTGCAAAAGGTTTTGGCAAGATATCACTCCCAGGCAACCGACCCTATAAAGTGCCTGGCGGAATACCAATTTGGCCCACTGCATCGAAGAAATGTGCTGCCTGCGGAGCGTGTGCTCGACTATGCCCGACTGGCGCAATAGACCCCACCTCGCCAAAGAGCGTGGATAAAACGAAGTGCATCAAGTGTGGTCGCTGTATTGTGGTCTGCCCCACAAAAGCACGCCGCTTCTACGGCATAAAATACTCCCTCGCAGCAGCTCGTTTCAACTCCGCCTTCGCCACCCACCGAGCGAACGAGATGTGGTTTGCGGAGTAGTGTGGCGAGAAAATTGGATGTAGACGAAATAAAAACATTGCGATATGAAAAAGATTGTGATTGTAGATGGTGGTCCGCGAAGGGATATGAACACTGCGCAGTTGTTGCTGCGAGTTGCCGAGGGGGCGAAGTCGGTTGGTGAGGATGTTGAGGTAAAGACAGTGCGACTCTACGACTTTGATTATAAGGGTTGTATGTCGTGTATGGCTTGCAAACTCAAAGGCAAGGCTTCGAACATCTGCCGCTTTCGGGATGCACTCTCGCCCCTCTTGGACGATATTGCCGAGGCTGACGGCTTGGTGCTCGGCTCACCCATCTATTTCGGTGAGGTGACGGGCAAGATGCGTGCCTTCTTGGAGCGTTTAGCGTTCCCGTGGCTCTCGTACAACGATTATAGTCTGACCGCGCCAAAGCGTATGCCTGTGGTGCTTGTCGAGACGATGAACGGCACGCCCGAGCGCAACAATAGCAACCATTTCGGCACGATGGAGTGGTGCCTCACAACAGCCCTCGGTGAGCCTGAACGTATCATCGGCTACAACACTTGCCAGGTGGCTAAATACGACAATTACGAACTCGGCAGCTTCTCCGAGGAGGCGAAGCACGCTTGGCGCGATGCCCATTGGGAGGAGGACCTGCAACGGGCGTACGATGCCGGTCGCAAGATGGCGAAGTGAGAGTGAATAAAAAGTCTATTTTGTCGTTATGCTCGCCCTCAAAATGCTCATTTACACCTGAGTAAACTCCGCTTTTTCGGGCTTCGCAGGCCTAAAACTACCTCTTTTTATTCACTCTCCCAAAGTGGTGGTGGTCGCGATTATGGGATAGAGAGAAAAAGTTTCGGCTTTTTCTCTCTTTTATTGCCGATTTATTTTCGTGCGTCAATTCTGCGGCACTATGCAGCGAGCAAACAATCGCCACCAACACCCTTGCGCCATTGAATATAAGCACCTTGCACGGCCTTCTAAACTTCCACGTATAATTTGCGCAGCTATTTGTAGTTAGACTATTATTGGAGTAGGATTTTTTTGCTTTTTTTATTCGTATTGCAGCAATATCATCTTGCCCTCCAGAGTACTTATACACAATTTTTTCTCCCCTATTGCGTTGTAAGTGAGGGCACCACAAAGGAGATTAAATCTATTAAATATCTATTAGAAATTATGAGACAATGCTTTGTAATTTGTGCGATTATGCTGCTTGCATCTTGTCGTAGCAATATAGATAATCAGTTTACAATTGATGGATGCATTGATGGGGCAGAAGAGGGCGAAATGATATGCTTATCATATCCTATCAAGCAGGGAGAAATATGGAAATGGCAGTACGACACAACCTACATTAGCGAAGAACGCTTTTGCTTCAGAGGCTGCGTTGATGACCTACGAGCGGCATCGCTCTCATTTCCAAATATGGACTACGTGAATCTTTATATAGAACCTGCAAGGATTGCATTTAAATCAAAGCGCAACGCTCTATACGATTACACGCTGCAAGGATTGTCTGTCGATAATGAGTTGGCGGAGTATCGTAACACATTTGGTGAGTTGGAGCGCGAATTATGGAGCAACCATCACTTGCTACAGCGCAAAAATGAGGAGTGGATAGCTGCATACAATAGTGGCGCAGAGGATTATCAGGAGCCTATGGCTGAGTTTTATGCCCTTGTCGCAGAGCATCGCACAATGAATCATCGTTGGACTTCACTGGCTGCTGAGTTTGTGCAGGCACACCCCCAAGTGTATATTTAGACCTTGAGAGTGAGGAGCAAGAGTTCTACCATCAACTTCTTAACGAGGATATACCCTATCGCCCATATCGGGCCAAATAGTCAAAAGACAACAAAAGACAACGGCTAAATGAGTCGTTAACTACCATTTTATTTGTATCTTTGTCATAAGCAACAGTCCTGCAAAAAAAATGGCAGGTTTGGGTGTTTTTATTGTTTTTTTTTACTACATTTGTGAAAATAAACGATAAACACGCAAGTGTTTGTCCATCTCGCTGATGAACCTAGGAAATTCATTTACGGTAAGAGAGGACGAACCCTGCTGCGCGTTCGTATGTGTCTTTCGACATGTACGGTCATAGCGTGGGCTGTTGCTTTTTCTTCTTACCACAGGTTTTCCTAGGACCTATCAGCGGAGATTAAGTAATTAGTCTGCGCTTCTTTTTTTGTACCCCGAAACGCAGCAAGTATTAACCCGAACTTATTGTTCAACTGAAAGATAGACAAATTATGGCAAGCAAAGTAAGAGTTTATGGTAAGGCACAAAACCGTACCGCATTGGGTATTGCACACGCCTATATGGTGATGTACCCACAGGCAACATTGGAGGATTTGCGCAAGGCTTTTCCAAATGAGTTAAACCCTGATAGTGGCGTGAAGGAGAACTTCGTTTATGCCGATGATAAGGGCACAACTGCTGATTGGGACGGCTACTTCAAAGCAGAGGACGAGTTGCTTTTGATGGGCGACGGCAAGAGGGTGTCGATTGTGAAGATGTGGACCAAGCCAAGTTTTGAGCGTATGGTTTCGCACGCAAAGTTGTACGATATCGAGATTGCAAAGTTCGAAGCCGCTGACAAGGGCGGTAAGAAGGGCGGTTTCCGCTTGGAGTACCTCAACGGCTATGTACCACCGGTACCTGCAAAGAAGAGGTCGTTGTGGTGGGTATGGTTGCTCCTGCTCCTTTTGGTGGGTGGTGTAGTAGCATTCTTCGCATTGCGCAAGCCGCAGGTTGTCGAGGTTGAGAAGGTCGTGGAGGTCGAGAAGATTGTCTATGTTGATCGCATTGAGGAGATCGAGAAGAACTTCAACGCTGCAAAGTTTGAGCAGGGCAAGGCAGAGTTATCGGAGGATGCAAAGTTTGTGTTGCACGACCTTGCAAAGGAGATGCAGAAGCACCCAGAGGTAAAGTTGCAGATCGTAGGTCATACCTCGGCAGAGGGCGACGTAGAGGTAAATCAGAAGTTGTCGGAGGCTCGCGCACAGGCGGCGGTAGATTTCTTGGTTGGACACGGCGGTATTGCAGTTGAGCGTTTGGAGGCTGTCGGCAAGGGTTCAAGCGAGCCACTTGATGAGAGCAACCCAGAAGTTAATCGTCGCACCGAGTTTATCATTGTTGAGTAATAAACTTTTAATACATATAATATATTATGGGTCTTTTGAACAATTTGATGGATAAATTCAAGAATGCAGAATTTACCGTTGCACCTAACAAGAAACTCAAGACTATTTCAACCGATTTTAAGAAGGCATTTAACCTTTCGCTTGTATTCTATAAGGGGGCGCAGATTGCCGATGGCGAGCTGACCCTTGCTGCCTTGAACAAAAAGACCACCAAGGATGTGAAGACCACAGCCAATGGTTTGAAGATTAAGGCGAGTATGAAGGTTGGCGATGCCGAGAAACTCTTCGACAAGAACTTCGGTGTAACTGTGCAGATTAAGGATGCCGAGGGCAAGAAGCTCGTTCCAAACGAGATTACCCTTGGTCAGGCAGCCCGTGGAGAGTATTAAACAATGACTACGCTAATTGACATAGTTCGCAATGATGTATTCGCGTTCTTGGAGAGCAACAATGAGTTGCTCTTCAATGAGCGTGATTTTCAGATGCACCTCGCCACTTGGTTGCGTAACTCCACCAATCACTACGACGATGTGGATGTGGAGTACTATGTGCCACGCCAAGAACTCGATAACTACATTTGGGAGAGCGAACTTCGCCTCGATATTGTGGTAAAAAAAGATGGCGAGTATTGCCCCATAGAGTTGAAATACAAGACCCGAAAGGTAGCGCGTAAAATCTCTCGCTTTGATGAAGATTTAACAAGCAATGTTGTCGTAATGAAAAATCAAGGCGCACAGGATTTGGGTATGTACGACTTTTGGAAAGATGTTCGTCGTGTGGAGTTGGTACGCAACCGATTTGAGCGAGTGAAGGGGGGGGTTGGCTGTATTTGTTACCAATGATGGATTTTATACAAAAGGCAGTAAAGAGTCCTCAAACAACTACCTCTTCGGTATGGCTGGTGAGGCCGCTCGCTCAACAAAGAAGCATTGGGCAAACCCCGAAAGCACTTGTGCCAAAACACACCCGAACTTTGAAGTTGAGAGGGAGTACAGCATTGAGTGGCGTACAAGAGAGATTGACAAAGTAGAATTTTATTACTGCATAGTAACAATTTAACAATTATTAATCATTAAAAACTAAAAGATTATGGCAGATTTTAAGTTGGATGGCCGTATGAAGGTAAAGACCTTGAAGGCTAATTTTAAGAAAGAGTTTGGTGCATCGTTGCGCGTTTACACAACTGTTGCTTGCAAGACTCCCGCTGATGATGAGAAGACATTGGCAGCACTCCGTGCAGAGGGTTATAAGGGTGGTGAGCTCGTTGTTGGTGGTAACCTCCGCGTTGGTAACTTCGAGAAGAAGATTGCCGAGATGTACGGTATCGGTGTTCAGGTTGCTAACGCTGACGATACTAAGTTGGCTGACAACAGCGCAACCTTGGTTGGCGCAGGCAAATAATTGCCGACACCATTTTTAGGTATGTGGGGTTTGATCGCCCCACATACCACAAAAACCTTAAAACTTTACTACTATGGCAAAGACTACTACAACTACGAAGAAGGCCGCTGCAACTAAGGCTTCCGTAGCAAAGAAACTATCATCAAAAGAGATTTTGGCTATGCTGAAAGAGAAATATGATGAAGTGTTTGATGATGGTGGTGTATTTAGTATAAAAAAGGGTGGCAAGTGGGGTTTTGCAGATGCCAAAGGCGAAATTAAGATTAAGCCAACATATACTGGTATAGAAGAAGAGTGGATCGAAGATATTATCACAACTTGGAATGCAAGTGGTATAGGTTTCGTAAACAAGCAACTTAAAGAGATTGTTAAACCTCAATTTCGCTCTGCGACCCCCTTCCGTAAAGGTTTTGCTGCAGCCCAACATAAGAGTGGCAAATGGGGCATTATCGATAATAAAGGCAAAACTGTTGTCCCCTTCGTATTCGATAATATAATGCACTCCTCAAATGGTAAAATGGAGGCAACGATAGGAACATTTAAGTTTACAACAAAATTGTAATATCTGCATTGGCAGAGCATTGGCGGTGATGGGCTCTGGACATTCTTCGGTATATCTGGCGAGCGTGATAATTGACAAAATGTAACAGAGTATATCACTGATAAAAATATTGCATTATGAAGATTCCAGGATTATCATTTTCGCTTAAGCGTGCCTTAGGCATCAGTGGGTTGAAGACCAAGATTGCCCGTAAAGTCGGTGTTCCAACCACCAAGCAAGGCTTGGAACGTAAGATTGGTGGTGCGATACTCAAAGGCTTGTTTGGCGGTAAGAAGAAAAAATAGATATTATTCTTAAGGAGTATTACACGAAGAGGCTTATATGTCTTTGTGTCGATATATCCAAAGAGCGCGAGGCTAAGAAGCGCGATAATGAGCGTTATGCCACTATCTATGTGCCGAGGCTGTGGGAGTAGTTCCAACGACAGAGTATTACACAACAAAGTATAGCATACAATAATCGTGCGCAAGATCTTAATTACAGGTTTTGAACCATTTGGTGGTTATGTAGAAAACTCATCGTGGGAGGCGGCTAAAAAGGTTGCCTCCTTTGGTGTGTTTAATGTGGATATTGCCACCGAGTGCTTACCTGTGAGCTTTGTGCGCGCGCCAATGACTATACGCGAGGCAATATATAGACATACGCCCGACGTTGTGATTATGTTAGGGCAGTCGGCCACAGCAGACCGTATAAAGTTGGAGCGTGTAGCACTAAATATGATGGACTCGGCAATGGGTGACAACGATGGCGCAAAACCCGATGAAGAGCCTATAGACAAAGATGGTGCAACAGCACTGCTTACCTCGTTACCAATCAAAATACTACGCTCGGCTATCGAGGCAAAGGGTATAAATGTGAAGATATCGAACTCGGCAGGGTTGTATGTGTGCAACCGCACCTACTACGAAGGGTTGCGTATATGTCGTGAAAGGGGTGCAAGAGCAATATTTGTACACTTGCCACTATACGAGGGGCAAAAGTCGCCCCATAGAGATAAAAAAACTATGCCACTGGGCGATATGTGCCGTGCAATACAAACTATAATTGAAGAGATAAAATGACTAAAACGGAACGATTTAGAAAGCAGTTAGCAAGAGTTTTCGACAGCGACCTGCGCACCAAGCAGTGGGAGAATATCCCCGACTACATCATCATAGGACTGATTGTGTTGAGTACGCTCTCGGTCTTTATCTCGACATTCGATGTGTCGCCCATGTGCCAGCGCATATTGCACATTATCGACATTGTAACGGTCGCTATTTTTACGGTTGAGGTATCCTTGCGCATTTGGGTAGCCGATGTGATAAGTCCAAAATATAAGGGCTTTTTGGGGCGCGTGCGCTACTGCTTAACCTTTTACGGGTTGATAGATATCTTATCGACCTACTCGTTCTATGTTGCGTTTTTTATCCCACTACCTTATGCGATGCTAAAAGTGCTGCGTGTAGCTCGTCTGTTGCGCGTCTTCCGCTATATGCGCTCGTTCCGCTTGTTGCAGAGTGCGATTAGCTCCAAGTCAAAGGAGATGTTTATCTCGTTGCAGTTCCTTGTGATTGTAACGCTCATCCTATCGTTTATTCTCTTCTTCTATGAGCACACAGCACAACCCGAAGTCTATAACAACGGTATCACCTCGGTTGTTTGGGCCTTTGCACAATATATCGGTGACCCTGGAGGCTTTGCCGACACTCCGCCAGTAACATTGGTTGGTCGCATTATCGCCTGCATTATTGGTCTGTTGGGTATCGCCCTGTTTGCCGTTCCAGCAGGTCTTATCGGTGCAGGATTCTCGGAGGCTATGGACAAGGAGTTGCACAAGGAGATAACCGACAAGAATATCAAAAAACTCCACAAAGCCTTTGAACGCAAACTTGACCGCCCTTCGGGATTTCAGATTGTGCCACCCGTGCTGTCGCTTATCGACATTCAAGCCCGTATGGATATGAAGGTCGATGATATTATAGATGCCGTAGAACACTCTGACCGTTTCCGTTTGGCAAATACAGCTGTTATGCAGACCGTTGATGAACACCCGCAAGATAGGCTTGTTGTGGAGCACTTTTTAGTTAATCGTCCCTATGGTTGTTGTATAGATAGAGGCTCAAAGGTAACCATCGTGTCACCAAGCAATATCGTAGATCCTGTAATAGGTCATTTCGGTTACTATTTGGCAAAAATCGGAGGTTTTAACTTTGTTAGTCGAGAGCTTGGCGCGACACGCCCTTATCGCTCATTCTATAAGTTTGACGACGAAAACGCTGTGGAGGGACTTGCTGAGTATATGGCAGACCTTAATCGCCTAACCTCACGCGAAGATTCGTGGGTTATAACGATGCTTGCCTCCTCGGGAGCAAACGAGCCTTCGTACCCTGCAAAGATTGAATTTACAGCGGGTGGAGAAAAGGGCAATGAGTCGCTCGAACAAGATGGCTTGACCGTTAAAGACACGGCTCGCTTCAAGGCTCTTATAGATGATACGGAGGTGCGCTTAAAGGAGGACTTTGAGTTGGATAGTGCCTTCCAACGCTATCACGGTGTAGGTATCAACTCCCACAAACTATATACCCGCAAACTTGCAAATGCTGCGAATATAAACAGCTTTGCCATTCTTGTTGCGTGGAGCGTAAGTTTTTGGGACTCTCGCCGCACAGCCGTTGCCAAGTGCCTTGCCGAGCTTATAGCGAAACATATCGATGGCCGCACAGAACTAACCCTCTCGCCAGAGTTAAAGCGCAAAGATTGCGGATATGACGACTATAAGGAGTAATTTTCACTTTATAAACCCATTTCATTAGTGTCCCATAAAAATGAAGTGACCCCAAAAGTTTTTTGTCCAAACTTTTGGGGTCACTTCATGCGAGGGGTCGGCGATTGTTATAAAAGGATACGCAGCACTTACTCTGCAGGTGGCACATCGAAGTCGATACTATCGACGGTGAACACCGTAATCTGCTGTCCGTTGTATGGCCCTGAACACTCGGCACCGAGCAGGCGGCCCTCGCTCTTTGAGAAACGAGCAACAATCTCGACCTTGTCGCCCCTGGTGCTGACTAAGATTACATCGCCCTCCTCGCGGAATTTAAGCATCAAACCCATTGCAGCTGCATACGGTTTCAAATTTTCGAGTGAGGCAAGCGGAGTGAGGTCGACTCCTCCGTCGGGGCGTTCAAGTACTAATTGTCCGTTCTGGTAGCGTCGATAGCTCTCGCCGTCGTAGAGTTCCATAGTACGTGCCTCGTCCTGCCATTTGATAGCCATCTTGACCTTCGACTCCTCTTTGCGAATCTCGACGGTGCCCTTCGTCGGAGTGCCCTCGAAATCAATATTATAGAGTTCTGGCGAGTTCTTGTTCTCGGTAACATTTGCGGTGAATTGAACGAGGTAGCTATCCGATTCGAGCAGTTGAGTAATTGCTCGCTCTACCACCTCGCGGGCGGTGCTGGTCTGCACACTACCAATGCCGATAACAACAGCCACTGCTACCATAGCGGCAACGGCTCCAATGCGTACTGCCTGCCATAGCGGACGTGGGCGCGGCGTGGGTGCTTTGAACGAAAGTGAGGTGGTGGGGGCGAAACGTGGCGTGAGTAGATTCTCAACGCGAATATCCGAAGAATTGTCAAAATTATCGTTAGTCTTCATAATGTTGGTCTTTTTTACAGTGAGTTAAATCAGTCCACGCTTTTCGAGGGCTTCGCGTAACTTGTCAATGCCATAGCGAAAACGCGATTTGGCCGTTGTGAGAGGGATGTTGCAAATCGAGGCAATCTCGTCAAATTGACGACCGCCATAGATTCGCAATCGGATCACTTCGCTCTGCTCATCGGGCAGGTGCGACATAAGTCGTTCAATCAATCGAAACTCCTGTTCGAAATCTTTCGGAGCGAGGTCGTCGCTACTCAACGTATCTAGCGTTTCGGTGGTCGCAAACCGTCGCCGAGAGCGCAATGCTGAGGTGCAACTATTTGTCAATGAGCGATACACATAGCCTTTCAGGTCTTCAATCTCGGCAAGTCGTGCGCCTTTTTTCGAGAGTTGCAGGTATAGGTCTTGCACCACGTCATCAGCTTCGGTGGCAGACCCCAGCCGATAGCAGGCGTATCGAAACAGATTGTCGCGCTCGGACTGCATTAGCTCGGCGAGGCGAGTAAGTTGTTTGTTTTCGGTTGTTAGTTTCATAATTTGTTTTCGTTTATTGGAAACGCGCTTCCGAATATATAACGCTCAAAGTTTGGAAAAGACTTAGAAGCTGTTTTGAATTTTATTGAAAGAGTTTGTCAGCTGCTGCAAAAGATAGTTTCGGATTCTTTGAGGCTCTTATAGACTTCTTTCTAATTGCAAAATTTGGAAATAGCCCGCTATTACCTGCATTTTACAATATAAAATTAGTTCTATAATAGCTCTCAAATACTCTCGAAATAAAATTCAAACAGCTTCTTAACGTACTTGCGAATTTGTCGAAAATGGTCTGCCCGTCAAAAAGGACCAACCTCTTTGGAAGATGTACAGCATAGAGTTATTAGTAACGATTTGGCGACCTTGAGATTGCACCAATTCTATGCTTTATGCTTGCCCTTAAAATGCTGACGCATTTTCAGCCTATGAGCGGCTGCAAAGTAGCTCTTGCTGAACAACTTCCAGCAATAAGGGAGTATCCAAAAACTTGTTGGACACTCCCTTTCAATCTCTTTACTCCTTTGGCTCGGAGAGGTCGGGACGAAATTCGAGGATATCACCAGTCTGGCAATCGAGCACGCGACAAATGGCATCGAGCGTCGAAAAGCGTATTGCACGCACCTTCCCTGTTTTGAGTTTCGAAAGATTCACTACCGAGATACCAATGCGCTCGGAAAGTTCTTGTAACGACATCTTACGTCGCGCAAGCATAACATCTAAATTTGTAATTATCATAGCTTTACATATTTACAAGGTTGCACTCTCCTCTTCGTTCAACATACGTGCGATGTTCATCAGCTCGGCAATGACCAACATAACCAGCGGAATCACTATCGAATAGGTACGCAGCACATATGCTCCGCCCATACCTTCTGGGCATAACGCTCCACAAAATTCTGCTGCAACACTCGCCTCTAACGCACCCCAGTTCGACCATATTAGGCTACCTATGCAATAGACCACCGCCATCACACGCACCATAACAACCGACTTACGAGTGAAAAAATCGCCTGTGCGGAATCCTCTAATCGCCTGGTATACAACACCAAAAAGCAATATCGACAAGACGAACACCACTACCATTGAGATACACAACATCACCTTACGCACACTGTTGGCAGGAGTGTCAATAACATAATCACCCTCGGCTGCGTAGATTATATATTGCGACGGCTCGGCCATAATTGCAGGAGAATCTTCTGTCGCTTCACGGAGGGTTGTCGGAGCGCACAACTGCTGCTCGCCCTCATCAAGCATATAACTTGGACGGCGAACATCCATCGTGCCGACAAGCGTAACCTTATCTGTCGTGCGCCAATTCTCGTCAACCACAACATGCAAGACCGAAAGAATCAAATCGGGCAATAACATCAAACATACCAAAACAAAGAGAGCAATTACTCGTTTCTGCGTGGATTTTGAAATCTTCATAACATAACGGTTTTAATGGTTAATTATATTATTTCATTAATAATTTATCGTTAATCGTTATGCAAAAGTAATAACAAAACTTTAAAGCAGCAACTTTTTCATTAATTATTTAATGTTTATCATTAATTTTCTTATAAAAACAGCGGTGAGGCTCTATTGGTCGGCATGGCATAGTTTATGTTAATTATTATTACAAATTCTTTCCAGTGTTTGCAAAATTGGAAAGAATTACATACCTTTGTTCAAAGGAATAAACGGGTTAGAAATAAAATTATAGTTATGATAGAATGTCCTCCGCATTATAACCAAGAACAATTGTTGAAGATTTTTGCAAAGAATCTTAGTACAGATGTAGTTGCGATTGTAGACAAAATCAATGAAGAGTATGCATATTGGGACAAAGTAAAATATATCCCAACACCTAATGGTATTACTAATGCTGATTTGTGGGCTTGTGTTAAAGCTTCGAGATTGTTATCGAGAAAGATTATTTGGGAGAAATATGGGGTATCATTAACATTAACAAATCAAATGCAACGCCTATGCCATGAATTTGATATGAATTTTGGAGGCTCCTGGGGGACAGATTCTATAATTGCAGATGAAAATAGAAAGCATTATTTAATCAGTTCCATAATGGAAGAGGCTATATCGTCTAGCCAAATGGAGGGTGCATCAACCACGCGCAAAGTGGCAAAGGATATGCTGCATAAGAACCTGACTCCTAAAGACAAATCTCAACAGATGATTTTCAATAATTATCAAACGATACATTATATTGTTGATAATAAAGATAAGCCATTGTCTGTGGAGATGCTATGTGCAATACATAGGTTAATGACAGAAAATACGCTTGATAATAAGGAAGATGCAGGTAGGTTTAGAACTAACAATGATGTTGTAGTGGAAAATGCGATAACACATGAAACTGTTCACACGCCACCATCGCATGAAGAGATTCCCGAATTTATTGCAGACCTGTGTCGATTTTTTAATGATACCAATTCCGCAACTTTTATACATCCAATAATACGGGGTATAATAGTTCATTTTATGATTGCCTATGTGCATCCATTTGTGGACGGCAATGGCCGTACTGCACGTGCGCTCTTTTATTGGTATATGTTAAAACAAGGTTATTGGTTAACAGAGTATTTGTCTGTATCAAGAATTATTGCATCATCTAAGAAATCATATGAGAGAGCATTTCTTTATACAGAGTCTGATGGCAATGATGTTGGCTACTTTATCCATTACAACCTTAAGGTCTTAGAAAAGGCATTTAAGGCATTACAAAAGTATATTAAGCGCAAACAAGATGAACGTCAAGCTGCGACAAGATACTTACATATAGGAAACATCAATGAACGACAAGCTCAAATAATCCAAATGTTTAATGACGATCCCAAAATAGTTGTTACGGTAAAGGATTTGCAATTGAAATTCTATATATCTCCAACAACTGCCAAACATGACATTATTGGTTTGGTAGAGAGAGGTATCTTAAGAGAAATAGCGTTCAACAAGGTTAAGAGGGGATATGTTAAGGGCGATCTATTTGATAAGATTATAAATTAGCTTATGGGGATGACTAAAAAGTAAATTTGTCATCCCCATTTTATCAGGAGGTTGAATAAAAAGATGTAGTTTTAGGCTTGCGAAGCCCGAAAAAGCGGAGTTTACTAAGCGTAAATGAGCATTTTGAGGGCGAGCGTAACGACAAAATACACTTTTTATTCAGCCTCTATATTAAATAGCATCACATAGAACCCCACCTTTTGCGGACTTTGCAAAGAAATTACTACCTTTGCGGCCCTTTATCAAAAAAATTACAGCTATGAGAGAGATAAATCCCCAAGAGACCACACGTGCCTCTGCATTTAAGATGTGGATGAGTTCGCCGATGCCGATGGTAACCCTGACAAAGACATTCAACATTACTCATATCTACAAAACCAGCAAGAAGATTGGACTAAAACTAAATATGCTATTGTGTTGGGCTATTTGTAAAGCGGCAAGTCAGGTCGAAGAGTTCTATACCTTACCGAAAGATGGTAAATTATTCCGTTTTGACAAACTCGCTGTCAATGTTATTGTTCCCAACGTTAGGGGCGGTATAAATTCGTGCGACATACCTTACAGTGAGAATTTAGAGCAGTTCTGCAAAGATTACGCTACTCGCACAAGCAGTGTGGCAAAGAGTTGCCAGAGTATCTTCGAAGAGGAGTATATGGTTGTCGGAACATCGGCTATGATTGCAACAGAGCTTGATTGCATTGTAAATCAATACACCGATAAGTTCCTTAATCCTATGGTAATGTGGGGTAAATATAGAGAGAGTTGGTTTAAGAAAACATTGCCAATCTCTTTCCAATTCCACCATACCCAGATGGACGGTGCTCACGCAGCGAAGTTTCTTGACATCCTGCAGAGGGAGATTGACGAAGTGAATGTGTAAATACTACCTCTTTGTTACCGAAATCATAAAGGTTACAGCGACAATGGCGATGCCTATGCCGAGGAGGATATTTGTGGTAAGTGGCTCGCCAAACATCAGTGTGCCGACAAGGATGGCGGTAATAGGCTCAAAAACGCCCAGCACCGAGGCCTTCGTTGCTCCTATATTGCGTGTCGCTATGGCGAGCGTTGCTGTAGAAACGATAGTCGGCAGCAGTGCCAACCCCACCAAGTTTAGCCAGTCGCTGCCCGAGGTGATACCTGCTGTTATTGCGGTATCCGAGAAGGCTATTTTTCCCAAGAAAACAACCGCACCAACCGTAAGGGCATAGAAAGTAAGCAGCGTATTAGATATCTCGGCGATAGCCTTGCTGCGGTTGATGACGACAATAAAGAGCGCGTAGACCAATGCCGAGCCAAGCGACAGTGCAACGCCAATAGGGTCTATCGCCTCGCCACCACTACCCTGCGTCATAACAAGCACACCACCGAATGTCGCGGCAATTGCCATCCACACGGGCCACGACGGCACCACACGCAGAAAGACCATAATAATCGCCACAAGCACTGGGTAGAGAAATATCAGCGTGGTAGCCAAGCCCGATGCGATATAGTTGTAGGCCTCAAAGAGGAATAGGCTGCTCGATGTATACAATAGGCCAAGCACAAGCAATACCCCCGCCTGCTTTGCGTTTATCCTAAAGCTCTGCTTGGTTAGTAGAAGGAACGCGCCAAGCAAAACAACGGCAAACGAGTATCGAAAGAAGAGTATAGACTCGATAGCCGCACCCTTATTCATCAGAGGCACAGCGAACAACGGATTGAGACCATAAGTGACACCAGTGATAATACCTGCTGGATAGCCTATAATAGCGTTTTTACTAAGTTTTTTCATTTGCATTTCAGCTTACGTATTGCAAAGATAGACAACAAAAGTCATACTCTGCTGCTCGCGCAGGGGAAATTTTTGATATCGCAACATCATAGGATATCTACGATACAATATCACAGTTCTCCTCCTTTCGCAAATCGTATAATAGACCTATATTTCCCATACCGAGTGCGACATCGACAAAAAATAGGCCCAAATAGGCACATACTACGTGTATCTCCTATTCGGGCCGATAACTCAGAGGTCAAATAACCCCTTATCTCGATAAATTATAGACGCTCAAGCTTTACAGTAAAGTGACGCATCAACTCAGTCTCCCATACGATCTTAACACCACGTGTAATCTCGTGACGACGGTCGTATACATTCTTCAACGCTGCTGCGATAACATCCATGTGGTTGTTAGTGTATGAGCGGCGTGCGATGCACAAACGAAGGAGGTCAAGACCACCGAAGCGGTTCTCGCGAGTTACAGGGTCACGGTCAGCAAGGATGTAACCAATCTCGCAACCACGCACACCTGCCTCAAGGTAGAGCTCGATAGCGAGGGTCTGTGCTGGGAACTCCTCCTTAGGGATGTTAGAGAGAACCTTATCAGCATCAACGAACAATGCGTGACCACCTACAGGACGCTGGTAAGGGATGCCATACTCGTCGAGCTTAGCTGCCAAGTACTGAACCTGCTTGATACGTGTCTCGATAGTCTCAAGCTCGGTATTCTCGTCGAGACCTACGGCCAAAGCTGCCATATCACGACCATTCATACCACCATAAGTCAAGAAGCCCTCGAATGGGATGCAGAAACGCTTAGCACCCTCATACCAATCCTCGTGACGTGTAGCGATGAAACCACCCATATTTACAAGACCATCCTTCTTTGATGACATTGTCATACCGTCAGCGTAAGAGAACATCTCCTTGCAAATCTCCTTGATGCTCTTATCAGCATAGCCCTCCTCGCGAGTCTTGATGAAGTATGCGTTCTCAACGAAACGTGCCGAGTCGAATACTACACGCTTGCCATACTTGTCGGCGATAGCGCGTACATCACGAAGGTTCTTCATTGATACTGGCTGACCACCTGCGGTATTGTTTGTAATGGTAACGATGATGAAAGGAATCTTCTCAGCGTTCTCGGCCAAAGCCTTCTCAAGCTTAGCGCAGTCTACCTCACCCTTGAAAGGAATCTCAAGCTGAGTATCCTTAGCTGCGTCGATTGTGCAGTCCAAAGCTGTAGCCTTACGGAACTCGATGTGACCCTTAGTGGTATCGAAGTGCGAGTTACCTGGGATGATATCGCCAGCCTTTACGAGGTGCGAGAACAACACGTTCTCAGCAGCACGACCCTGGTGAGTAGGGATAACGTACTCGAAGCCTGTAATGTTGAGGATGGTATCCTTGAGCTGGAAGAATGACTTTGAACCAGCATAAGCCTCGTCACCTGTCATCATTGCTGCCCACTGACGGTCGCTCATCGCGCCAGTACCTGAGTCGGTCAAGCAGTCGATATATACCTGCTCAGACTTCAAGCCAAAAAGGTTGTAGTGTGCCTCCTTAAGCCACTGCTCACGCTCTGCGCGTGTGCTCTTCTTAAGTGGCTCAACCATCTTAATTCGATACGCTTCTGCAAATGGAATTTCCATAGTAATTGTAGTTTTTAGGTTATCTATTAGTTTAATTATTTATTCTTTTTTATTGTCGCTAAAGTAGTAAAATATCGCTTTTTACGCATTTTGCGCTACAAAGGTACGCAAAAATATAGTCAATTCCAAACTAATCTTACAAAATATTTTGACGTACAAAGCAGCCCTCTTGGTTTAGCCTAATTATTCGACACAAGGAGCTCAAGAATCTGTATAGCGTTCAGAGCTGCACCCTTGCGTATCTGGTCGGCAACACACCAGAAGGTGATGCCGCGCTCCGAGGCTATATCCTTGCGAATACGACCTACATATACCGGGTCGCTACCCTGAACATAGAGCGGCATAGGATAACGCTTCTCCGAGGGCTCATCGACAAGGACAATACCCTTAGCCTGGCTGAAGGCCTCGCGCACCTGCTCAACAGAGAGCTCCTCCTCGGTCTCAACCCATACAGCCTCAGAGTGGGCACGTAAGACTGGGACGCGAACACACGTTGCCGAGGTGCGGACATCGGAGTGCATAATCTTACGTGTCTCGTGGAACATCTTCATCTCCTCCTTGGTATAGTCGTTCTCCTGGAATACATCTATATGGGGGATAAGGTTGTAGGCCAGCTGGTAAGCAAACTTCTCAACCTTAGGCTCTCGGCCCTCGACAAGCGCGCGGTGCTGCTCCTCGAACTCCTGCATCGCTGTAGCTCCTGCGCCACTGGCCGACTGGTAGGTAGAGACGTGTACGCGCTCGATGTGCGACAGCTTCTCGATGACATTAAGGGCTACGACCATCTGTATAGTTGTGCAGTTGGGGTTAGCGATGATGCGGCGTGGTGCATTGAAGGCATCCTCGCCATTTACCTCGGGCACTACCAGTGGCACATCCTCGTCCATACGGAACGCGCTTGAGTTATCTATCATAAAGGCACCATACTTGGTGATTGTCTCGGCAAACTCTATAGATGTTGAACCACCTGCCGAGCAGAGGGCTACATCTATATCTTTAAAGTCGTCGTTATGCTGCAACTCGCGCACAACGATATCCTCGCCACGAAAACGGTAGCTACGTCCTGCACTACGCTTCGAGCCAAAGAGGCGAAGCTCGTCTATCTGCATTGGGTGGTGCTCCAATATCGAGAGAAACTCCTGGCCTACGGCACCACTAACGCCTACAATTGCAATCTTCATAATTTATCTATTTTGTGTGTTTAACCTGATTGACTATATTATATAAATATGCTTAAATCTTTTACACCGCTTAGAAGAAGTCATCCTCGCCACCAAAGAAGATATCCTCCTCGGGTGCTGTCTGACTCTCGGGGGCCATATCTACCTCGCAGCTGTAGTCGGGCTCCTCGTCGGAGCGTTCAAAGCGGTCGGTGCGGTCTACGCCCAGCGAGCCATCTTCAAAGACCTTGGTGAGGAACTTACCAGCTATAGGCAGGGCTATACGCGAGCCATCAGCATTGCGCGTAAAGTGTATACCATTCTCCTCGCCACCTACCCAGACGCTCATAACCAGGTTGGGCACAGTACACATAAACCAAGCATCTACATTGTCGTTTGTGGTACCCGTCTTTGCGGCAATCTCCACGTCGTTGAACTTAAACTCGTAGAGCAGGCGGCGTGCCGTACCCATAGTTACTACGCGCTGCATCATGGTTATCATCGTATAGGCCACCCTCTTTGAGAGCACATCCTCGGTCTTGGGTGTAAATGTTGCCAACACATTACCCTGGCTATCCTCGATGCGAGTGACAAAGATTGGGTCGACGTGAACGCCTTGATTAGCGAATGTAGAGTATGCCGAGGCCATCTCGAAGGGGTTGCTGTCGTAGGAGCCGATGCAGAGTGCCACGACGGGATCTATATAACTCTTAATACCTATGTCGTGGATAAACTCGGCAACAGCCTCGGGACGCTTTGCCTGCTTCATAATCCAGGCCGAGTAGTTGTTACGGCTATTTGCCAAGCCCCAATAGAGGGGGTGTACGCCCGTATACTCTACCTGGCTTGCCTCCTTAGGCGACCATATGCCTGCTGGGGTCTCGATAGAGACAGGCACGTTGGGCACTGGTGTGCAGGGTGTAAGTCCAAGGTGGTCGATGGCAAAGGTGTAGATAAAGGGCTTGGCCGTAGAGCCCACCTGACGCTTACCCTGCTTTGCGGCATCGTACTTAAAGAAGCGATAGTCGGGACCTCCGACATAGGCACGCACATATCCCGTAGCTGGGTCTACGGCAACGAAGGCTCCGCGCATAGTCTTTTTGTAGTGTATGAGCGAGTCGCGTGGCGTAATCACCGTATCGCGCATACCCGAGAAGGTGAACACCTGCATAGATACAGGGGTGTTGAATGCCGCCTTGATATCGCTCTCGGAGGCACCCTCTGCGGCCATACTCCTCCAACGCTCCGTCTGGCGCATCGAGGCTGCAATCTTCTCGTCGGACTCCTGCTTCGTTAGGTCTGGGAAGAGCGAGCCACCACGACTCTTAATCTGGCTATTCATACGTGGCTGAACAACCTCGGCCATATGCTCGCGGAAGGCCTCCTCGGCATACTGCTGCATACGTGCATCGACAGTAGTATATATCTTCAGACCATCGCGATAGATGTCGTATGGCTCACCATTGGCCTTATGGTTCTTGTAGCACCAGCCATATATTGGGTTCTCCTCATACTCCTTGAGTGCCTGGAGGTAGTCCCACTCGGTGTAGTAGTTGCGACGCTCAGGCTCCTTGGCCATCATCGTGCGGCGCACCATCTCGCGGAAGTAGGTCGCCTTGCCGACGTTGTGGGCATCTCCTGCGCGGCGATAGCGCGTAAGGTCTATGGGTAGCTGCTTGAGCGAGTCGGCCATATCGCTGCTTATCGCCCCTGCGACAACCATACGGTCGAGCACCGTATTACGACGCTCGCGAGCTCTCTCGTTAGGCTCACCGCGCTTTAACGGAGCATACGTACCAGGGGCCTTAACCTGGCCTGCGATAACCGCAGCCTCCTCGATGTTTAGGTCGCAGGGCTCCTTGCCAAAGAAGTTGTTAGCGGCCGACTTGATACCGAAATTAGAGTTTGAGAACTCTACGGTATTCAGATACATGGCCACAATCTCCTCCTTGGTGTAGTTGTACTCCAGCTGCGTAGCTATGACATACTCCTGAGCCTTTGCGGCCAGCGTGCCAGCGTTACCCTCCATACCCTCCTTGTTACGGCGTGTCTTGTATAGGTTCTTGGCCAGCTGCTGCGTCACGGTACTACCGCCACCCTGTCCCGACTGCTGTAGGATGACCGTCCTGATGCCTGCACGTGCCGTAGCTTGGAAGTCGATGCCCGAGTGGTCAAAGAATCGGACATCCTCGGTGGCAAGCAGTGCCGCGACTATCGTGGGCAGCTTGTGTCCATCTATTTCGAGCCACTTGGTACGGTCGGCAGGGAATAGCTCCTCGTAGGATAGATATGTTCTATTTTCGATAAAGTATGTACCCAACACCTCGCCATCGTTTGAGTATATCTGCGTTGCGAGGTTGGTTTTAGGGTTCTCCAGCTCGTCGAATGTGGGCATAGGGCCCAACACCTCCGTCTTGGCCATCGTAAAGAGGGCAACGAGCGATATTACGCCTATGAGTATCACTGTCCACATTGCGATTATGAGCCATCTCTTCCAGCCCTTTACGCGCCTTAACTTCTCACTCTTCTTTGCCATATGCTTAGGTTATATATTAGTTTTTATCAATTCTTCAATGTACTGCTCCTTAAAATGGTAGTCCGAGGCTAAACGAGAAGTGTAGCTTTTCGCGCTTGCCTGGTGCGAGTCGAAACTTCTGATATAGCGAGAATGTCGCCGATATTGTCGCCGCCTCGGGCATAGAGAATAGGTTGAAGTCTACGCCGAGGTCTATGCCTGCCGAGCCTATGTGGCGACGCTCATCGATGAGTGCTCCCTGCTGGTTGAAGCCCTTGGGGTGCTGAAACGAGGCGTAGTCAGCTCCTACGTTGACCCTAAGACGTTTGAAATATATCACTCCAGACCATCCACCATCGGGATACCATACGGGGAGTTGGTAGTTTAACGATGTGGCGACATAGTTGTCGTTGACAATGTCGTATGAGGAGAAACCACGTGGTAGCAGGCGTGTCGACTTAAAGGTAAGCTGCGACAACACCAAGTCTGAGTGAAAGCCTCCGAGCGATGTCTGGTACGAGGCGGCCAACGATAGCGAGTGGTGCTTGGCAAAGCCTGGGGTGTATAGCTTGCCATAGAGGACCATCAGGTGCCCCATCTTGTCAGATGTAGGGTTGAGCGTGTAGCTTGCCGAGGCCACAACACCCCAAGGGGGCAGAAAGTCGCGATGCGACTGCCGCACGAAGTCTTGAAAGCTTATACCCATCGAGAGCTGGTGTACGCCCTCGGAGTAACCTATGGTGCGGATGTTGGTCACCTGGTAGTTCTCGATGTCGAGCTTATCGACATTGGCAACCATGCCATTCGAGAAGTTCCACGAGGTAGATATTGCCAGCTGGCTGGTGTGGTAGCCACGCTGCAGGAGTATCGGGAGTGTCGCCCCTGCACCTATCGAGTAGTACTTACCCAGCTGAATGTCGGGCGAGTATACCAGTTCACCCTTCTCGGCATCGTAGGCTGCAATCTTGTATATCTTCTGGCTACCGCCATATGTACCTCGCACCCATAGGTTCACGCCTAAGCCGTAGTAGCGCAGCGTACCCTTAAACACCGAGCCCTCGTTGGGGTTCCAGCCCCACGTCAGAAAGCCTTCGAGTGTCGAGAGTATGTTCTGCGACATTATCGTGGCTCCCAAGTTAAAGGCTATCGACGACTCCTCGACGATGGCGTATGGGTCGTATGACGCTGGGGCCCAGCTATGTATGTTTATCGCGTGCAGTGCGCGACGAAATCTCTTGGGCGGAGTCTGCTGGTGCAGCTGCTCGCTTGCTGCTGCGGTATATCGTACCGTGTCGAGATTTACGACACCCCAGGGCTTACTCTCTGGAAGCATAATCTTGGGAGGGTGCGGAGCGTAGCGCACCTCATTATCGTATGTTATGCGCTGCAATACTGGCATATATCCTCTTCGGTCGTAGGAAACGCCAGCTACGGTGGTGCTATCTATCGGCTGCGGCTGAAACGAGCCATAGCGCGAGGTGGTGAGGCGATACTCACGGCCTGTGGCGAGGTCTAAGGTGTGCATCTCGTCACGTCCCGAGGCTATAGAGCCGTAGTATAGCTTGCCCCCCTTGGCCCTTAAGTCGCTCAACGTGGTATAGGCTGGTTTCGTCACTCTTTCGAGCGAGTCGCGGTGCATGCGAGCGATGTGCATGCCGTAGTCGTCCGTTATAAGCAGATATAGAGCCTTAATGGTGTCGTCCCACGCCATACCGTGTATCTCGCTACCCTCGGTGATGGTGGTGCGGCGGTTAAGCTCCGAGCGACCATTTACCACGACCGTATAACGCCCATCTGGGGTATACTCCACCCATGCGATGCCGTTACCCTCGGTGGGTGTAGGATAGAGGATGTTGCGATACTTACGCAGTGTGCGTGGCTTCGCGTCACTAAGGTCCAAGTAACAGAGCTTCGAGTCAACCCTCTCGGCAAATAGGGCACTCTGGCGATACTCGGTCCACCATATGCGGCCCGTAGGACTCAGCTGTGGGCGTGTGGATATAATACCTGTACGCGCTATCTGTCGCTCCTTGCCTGTGAGCGTATCTATCTCCACAAACGAGGTGGTATTGTCAAGACTCTCCTTAAGGTAGATAAGCCTACCCTCGCCATCAGCCATAGGGTGGGCATATGTGGTGTAGAACTTTGGCTCGGCAACAGGCAGTGGTGTTGTTGTCTGCACAACCTCGGCAAGGGGACTCCAGTGATAGTAGAGCGTATGGAAGGTGTCGTAGAATAGCTGCGACTCTGTCGTGCCATAGAGACGCTTGAGGACCCACGAGTTAGAGACAATCATATAGGGGCGGCGCGAGGTCAGCTCAGCAACATCGTCGCCCATGATGCGCCCAAAGCGATTGTAGCCGTGACGGCTCATCAGAAAGCCGAGGTTGTAGTGGCTGGGGATATAATCCTTGTACGAGCCGCAGAACCACTTGTCGACACTCTTAAACTCGTTAGCCACGTTACCATATGCCCTGTATGCCATCGTAAACGAGGGTTGCAGGCCACGTCCAAAGGTCGACATCTCGGTCTCGGACATTACGGCATCGCCCTCCATCATCCACAGCGGCATAAAGAGGAGTCCTATTGTCGAGCTCTGCTGCCCGAGGATGTAGCTTAGCCACCTGACAACGCCACGATTAAGGTTGTTATACTGCACGGCGTGGCGATATTCGTGGGCTATGAGCTGCTTTGTCCAGGGCATAGAGTAGCCATCAGCATCGGGGGTAGAGAGGAACTCTACGCGACGAGGCATCCACATAACCAAACCGTTGGATAGGAAGTTCGAGGGGTGTACTACGAAGGGTATCGACATCTGGGGATACCTATATCCGTAGTCTATATCATCCTTTACGGCATCGAGGTAGTGCATCATTCGCGCGGCTATCACACTGGCCGTATCGGGATATACGACGCGGTAGTCGTCACTCTTCATCTGTCGCCACCTATAGGCTGGGGGGTCAACACCCCAACTGTAGTACTGCGCGCTGAGATGCTCCGAGGAGAGTAGTCCGCAGAGTATCAGAGCCAATATCGTTACCACACGTCTCATTTGCGCCTATGATGATATATAACGTGCAAAGATAGGAAAAAATTACCAAATGTAAAAGGCTGTTTTAAATTTAAGAGGTGTTCTATAAATTAGCAGCGACGTAATACGTTGCTAAGAGGTTATATTTTTGTCGCTATTGTATCTATTTTGGCGAACAAATTCAAACAACTTCTAAAATTCGGACAATGTTACACCTCGGTGTATCATAATTGTCTGAATACCCCATATAGACCTACTCGCGGGCGGTGTCGAAGCGGTCCAGAAAGGCTATGAGCGACACATCGCTATCCGTAAGTCCGAACTTCTGACGTAGGCGCGAGCGAGCCACATTGATGCTCCCTGTGCTCTGGTGTGTAATGCTGGCAATCTCCTTTGTCGAGAGGTTAAGATGTATGAGCGTACATAGCTTGCGCTCGTTCTTGGTAAGGTTGGGATACTCCCTGAGTAGATTCTCGAAGAATAGGTCGTTGGAGTTGACCAACGTCATCTCTACATCGGCCCAGTCGCCACCAGTGCCACCACTCTGCTGCAACTGGCGGATAAGGCGACGTAGCTCAAGACGCAGCTCGCGACCATCGGAGATATTGATAGCGGCGTTAAGCTCCTGTGTCAACCTGTCGATATTGTTCTGCTCCTGAAACTGTTGTAGACGCTGAATCTTGATAATCTCGTTCTTATGGTTTAACTCCTGCTCAGCCTGGCTCTTTTGCAACAGGCGATTCTTATGCTCAAGGCGATAGCGCGAGTAGATGAGCGCACCGATAAAGATGAGCACCATAAGACAGAATATGCAGAAGTATATCACCGTGCGGCCATGCCTTTGGCGCAGGGCGTGTGCCTCCTCAAGTCGTCGTCGCTCCTCGGCAGCCTGTTCGAGCTCCATATCGTTGATGAGCCTCGACAGCTCGACGATATTGCCACTATTGTGCTGACGTGTGTAGGTCTCGGCAAAGGCCATAAGTGCATCGTATGCCTCGCGATAGCGACCCTCGCGGTAATATATATCCTGCAACAGGAAGTATGAGTGTACGTTCTTCGAGTCGAAATCTCCATCACCAAGTAGCCCGATAGAGTGCTTCAGCGATTTTATAGCCTCGCGACTATCTCCGATGTTCATATAGTAGAACCCCCGTGCCGAGTAGTAGTACCCCTCCTCCTTAAAGTTGCTAATAAGTGGCTCGGCCTTAGCCAAGTAGCGTGCCGAGGCCTCGGCATCATCGAAACTCAGCTCTTGGAACGTAGCGTTGAGGTAGATGTTTATCAGCAGGTCGTCAAAGTCATACTCGCTGCATATCTTCTCACTGCGCTCTATGATATCGCGCACCTTCTCGGGCGAAAGGCTGTAGTTAAAACGGTTGTTTAGAGCTCGTACCGCCTGATGTGCCTGCTCGCGACTATCCCAGCTATCTGCAACAAGACGATTATACTCCATAGCGAGGCTGTCGTCGCTGTGGTAGAAGTAGGTTATCTGTTCGAGGGCAAGGTATGCCTCGCGCACCGAGGTAGAGTCGCCTATCGAGCGCGCCTCGCCGAGGGCCTTGATGCTGTAGCTGAAGGCATTATGATAGTCGCCATTGCGTAGGTATAGTCGACCGAGCAGCGCATTTGTGCGCGTTACGCAGGGGCGGTTGTCGAGCTTCTCGAAGATATTAGCCGAGCGCAGACGATAATTTAGAGCCTCGCTATAGCGAAAGAGCCTCGTCTCGCTGTACTCGGCCATAAAGTCGTAGACGATAGCAGCATCCAAGGTTATCGTCGTAGAGTCGAGGTCGTCGACGATAAGCTTAGCGTAGTCCAAGGCTCTCTCTCGGTTTAGGGTGCGATACTCCTTGAACTTCTCGATATTTCGATTGAGCGTGATAGAGCCAACCTGCTGAGCTGAAACACTTGGCATATAGTAGCCGATAATGAGCAGTATTACAATAGAAACAATGAGTGACGATTGTCTGCTTTTGTTATATTGACTAATTTTCATACTATCAGCTTATTAAATAAAATTGTTATACAAATGTAATATAATTTTTCCGAATTGTTATAATAAAATAATAGATATTTTCACACACCATGCTACACTTTAGCTTAATTTTGTGTAACGGTTGAGCCAAAAATGTTTAAAACCTAATAAACTACTATGAAAAAGGCACTCATTTACTTTATCTCATTTATCGCGTTTATCGCGCTTGTCGCATGCGAGAAGACTCCAGCGAGAAACGATAATGGCCCTACACCACCTCCTGCACCCGAAACGGGTATAACCATCGAGGTAGATAACCAGCGTTTGACAGCTTTTCAAGTTGTATATAGCCTATATCCCGACGATAAGGAGGCCTACTACTACTGCGACGTGATGTCTAAGGCTCGATGGGAAACAGCCGACCTTAGTAGTATAAGGGCCGAGTTTGACGAGTCACTACGCAACTTCGCAGAGATGACAGGTGCTACGTATGACGAGGTGCTGGAGCAGATGCTCTTCAAGGGCGACAACGTGGGTCTACTTAGCAATGCCGGCTATCGCGCAAATACCGAGTTTGTCATCTTCGCCTTCTATTGGGATGCTAACGAGAGTGAGTTCTCTTGCGCGGAGTTTACCACCCCTGCGCAGGTGGAGTCTTCCGAGGATGTAGCAATATCGTTTAGCGGTGTCGAGGCCTATGCGATGAGCGTAGAGTGCGAGCCTACGGCCGATGTATCGGAGTATTACTACTACTTTGCCGAGAGTGCAAAGGTAGAGGCGATGCTTGAGCAGCTTGAGGACGAGAATGCCTTCCTATCGTACCAGGCGATGAACGTAGGCGTAAAGTATAGTGGCAAGCAGACAATTGAGCAGAAGGGCCTGAAGCCCGAAACAGCGTATACGGCTATCGTAATGCTTATAGACAACAACGGCAACCGTAAGCAGCTCATGGCAAGTCACTCTACGACGGCCGTTGAGCAGAACCAGCGCGTTGAGTCCAAGCTATTTGAGTCGCTACTGGGAGAGTGGAGAGGCGTGCAGACACTCTTCGACGGCTACAGCGAGCCTACAGCGTCAGAGTTTACGGTGACCATAGTACAGAGTGTCGAGGATTACGATTTCGATTACCGCTCAAATAATCAACTTGTTGCCTTGGTGGATGGCTGGAACAACATCAAATATTATGGCATTCAGGGCCTTATAGATGAGGGTATTGAGAACCCCGAAGAGAAGTTTGGCCCTAAGTGGGTGTTGGATATCGCCGAGGGCGATGTGGTCACCATAGATGGGCAGGCACGCTACTCGGTTATCGGCTGGATGTTCTACGGCAACTGCTTTATGGTGAGTGCCAATGCCAACACACAGACTATAGATACAACAACAACGCTGAGTGTAGAGGTATCTGAAGATGGCAATACCATAACGATATCGTCACCTCAGGCCGAGTGCTACCCATCGCTGGCCTACGACTTTACAGGCTTTGGATGGATGGCCAACTTCTACGGTATGTCGGACATAGTGCTGACACGCAACAAATAGATTTACAGAGAAACACAATAATAACTTAAATATCAGTACGACTATGAAAAGACTTGCTCTACTCTGTATGGCAGCCCTAAGCCTTGTAGGTTGCCAGACCACATCGACAGAAGAGGAAAGACCTGCGGAACTACAGCCTACCATCGCCCTTGATAAGGGTATCGAGGATGTCAACGCAGTAACCTTTACACTCACAACGACAAACGCTACGGAGGCTCGCTATATGGTTCTGGGCGACACTGACTCTACCCCTGCGCTTGAGACCATAATGGCCGATGGTGTAGCCGTAGAGCTTAGCGACGGCAAGGCCGAGGTTAAGGCCGAGGGTCTTGAGGCCGAGACAAGCTACAAGATTGTAGCTGCGGCAAAGAACGTAACTAAGCTGGCAGGCTCTAACACGCTCTATGTGACTACTACGGCGCAGGCCGAGGTGCAGCTCGACGTGGAGATTGTTCAGATTACGCACGAGTCGATGAATTTCCGTGTTAACTCGGCAAATGCCGAGAAGATAGCATACCTTGTGCTCTACGCATCAAAGCAGACCCCCGAGGCATCATACGTCCTTACCAATGGCGAAGAGCTTGAGGTTGGCTCGAAGGAGTCTGTGGCGGTTACAGGCCTGGAGTGTGCCAAGGAGTATCAGCTCGTTGTAGTAGCTACGGGCCAAGGTCAGACAGTGATGGCCGAGCCCGAGATGTTCACCACGAAGGATGACCCCGAGAATGTGGTGGAGCACAACTACACACGGGCTCGTGGCACGAAATATGGTTCGAGCTACTTTATAATGTTCTCTTACGAGGATGCCAACGAGGCGGATAACTTCGCCTACAACGATAAGACCCTCTCGCTCGACATCTATGGCGACCCCAATAAGGATTACCTCCCTGCAGGCACATACGAGGTTAAGGAGTCTACCGAGCCCGACTGCGTGAGCTCGTACCGCTACTCAACATACGGCTACGACAATGGTGTTCAGCTATCGAGCGGCCGCGTAGTGGTATCTATTGACGAGGAGACGAAGGCCTACACATTCGACATAGATCTTATGCTCAAGGATGGCCGTCACTTGGTGGCAACATATAATGGCGATGTTGATGGCATGCCTGTTATCGACATCGTTACGGTAAATACCACCTTTACTGAGGCCTCTGCCACATCTACCGATGGCATAAATTGGAGATTAAATCTTGCAGATGGCCTAGGTAACGCCGCAACGTTTGACATCGTAAATGCCTTCAAGGCCGATTATATCGTAAATAACTCATACACCATCAGCACCTCGGCCGAGGAGTTTGCTACGCGCGCCGTTGAGGCGGGTCAGTTCGATGGCCAGACCTCGACCTTCACCGTTGCAGGCCAGGAGGCTAAGCACCTACACACGGGTACTCTCCACGTAGATATCGACTGGGAGAATCAGAAGTATATACTCTCGTTCTACGGCACGCTACCCGACAACTACGTTATCGAGGCCGAGTACGAGGGAGCTATCGAGGGTATATCACTTGCGCCCAACGATGAGATTATCGAGGCGGTATTTGACACCGCTACAGCGCGCTCTTTCGAGAACAACACAAACTGGTATATAACATTTACTCAGACGGTTGACGGCGTAGAGCAGTATCGTCTTATTCTCGATGCCTTCTGCCCAGCATCGGAGTACCTTATGGCGGGTTACTACTCAACAAAGGTGGCAGAGGATGGTCGTAGCCTTAATATTGATGGCACCACACTGCGCGTAGCTGGCCAGGGCCAATATAACGCCACTGAGGCTCGTGCAAACGTAAATATCGACATGGCGACAAAGACCTACTCATTCGATATCTCGTTCCAGATAAACGATGGCCGCACCTTCAAGTTTTCGTACACAGGCGCAGTCGATGGTATGGAGATTACCGAGACAGAGGATATAGGCAGCCTTGTCAACTGGACGACGTTCAAGGCCAAGAAGTGGTACTCGGATAACTGGGAGTTATCAATCTCGGATGCTGAGTCTAAGTACAACATCGTCTTCGATATGCGCACCGCAGATAGCTCGATAGATTACATCCCATCGGGCACCTACACCCTCGGTGATTCGGGACAATATATCGACTCATACTACAGCACGTTCAATGGCTCGAAGAGTGCCTATACTGCGGCGACGCTAAAGCTTACCTACCATGAGGATAGCAAGGAGTACGACGTAGAGTTTGACGCAACACTAACTGATGGTCGTCAACTTCAGGGCACATACTCGGGAGCTATTGAGGGTACTCCAGCCGAGTAATGGAGCTATGGTCAGCGGTATAAACTATAGATACACAGTGTTATGAATAGTATATGGTTAATGATGTGTGCGGCTCTTACTCTTACACTCTTTACGGGGTGTAAGGGCGACGAGCCCGTTGTCGAGGATACTCCTGCGACACCAGAGCTTAAGCTTGCAACCACCCAAGTAGAGGCTACGGCCGAGGGTGGACACTTCGAGCTTAACTACGAACTCATAAATGGCACCGAGGGGGCCGAACTTAAGGTAAATGTCGAGCACAACTGGGTAAATAACATAGATACTACGCAGGCAGGTGTTATAAAGTTTGATGTTGCCGAGAGCTACGAGGCCAACGAGCGCAGTTGCCGCCTTGAGGTTATCTATCCTGGGGTATATCCCAACCCTACAATCAATATTACGCAGAGCGTAGGCATGGAGCACTCCATAAAGCTGGAGCTTATCTCGGCCGCTGCTACAACCATCACACTTAATGTCATCCCTAAGGATAAGCAGATGCCCTACGTCTTTATCCTCGGTAATGGGCAGTATATCAAGGATAACGGCCTTATGTACGACGATGAGGCGTTGCTTAAGAGCGACATGGAGGTCTTCCAGAGCTTTGCCGATGCCTTTGATGGCGATGTATCGATGGCGGTAATGGCGTTTATGTATGAGGGCGACCTTACGCCTCACCAGTTTACAGGTGTAACGCCTGGCACATCCTATGTTGCCTATGCCTACGGCTTTGACCGCGAGACGATGACCCCTACAACCGAGATTTCACGCCTTGAGATTACAACCGCTACGGTGCATGATTATACGCTGCATTTCGACTTCGACGTTACGGTCAATGGTCCGAACGTTGATATTAAGATTACCCCCGAGGGCTACGATGGCTACTACTTCTACGGAGTCTTCTGGAAGAGGGATATCGAGGGTGCTACCGACAATGAGCTACGTGGCTTCTGCGAGGCCGACTGGGAGCAGTATAAGGGCATCTACTCCTCATTTTTCGACACACCAGAGGAGGGTCTACACTTCATATTCAACGAGTTGGCATACACAGGCACCACAGAGATATCCGTAGAGTTAGATGCCGACACCGAGTTTGTGCTGTGGGCCTTCGGCATGAACGACGAGGCGTTGCTCAATACCACACCCGAGTTCTACGAGTTTAGGACTGGCAGCGTTACGGCATCCCTGAACGAGTTTACGCTCTCGGTTACGGAGCTATACCCACGTAAGGCAACGATTAAGGTTGAGACGACGAATGACGACACCTATGTAGCAACGCTTGTCGCTGCTGACCGCTTCGAGGGCAATACCGACGAGGAGATTATGAGCTACATACTCACAAACTTTAAGGTTCAGTATGCCAAGGGCACAATGTCGGATACGGCAACAGGCCTTACACCCAATACCGATTACGAACTCCTTGTCTTTGGTGCTCAGGCAGGTGCTGCAACGACCAATCTTAAGCGTCTGAGGTTTACCACCGAGGAGGTGGTGTATGCCGACCTTGACTTCTCGCTTACGATAGGCGACTACTACAGTGGTGCAGAGGTTGCGGCTATCGACCCAGACTATGCTGGTTACGAGGACTCTATCTTTGTGCGCATAACGGCCAATGTCGATGCTGAGGCTGTCAATGCCTACTTTAACGCTGCTAATGCCCTTGACTTCCCATACTACGAGTATGAGCAGATTGTAGCAGGTCTTACAGCCGAGGGGCATCTTGAGGAGCTATCTTCGGTCTACGCCTTTGAGTATGACGAGCCATACGTATTCTTCGGCCTGGCAGAGGACGTGGATGGCAACTTTACTCAGGTGTGGACATCTAAGGAGATAACCTTTAGCAAGGAGGGGTGCTCGCCCGCCGAGGAGTTCTTTACAAACGATACACGTATCGGAGCTCGCGAGGCTGTTGCCAAGCGACTGGGAAGGTTAAGCTACGAGTAGTAATACACATATATAGTTATAGAGGGGGGTGCCGAACAAGTTTTTAGGCACTCCCCTCTTGCTGTAGGTCTATAATATATGCTATTTCGCAGCTACTCGCTGGCTGGAGAAGTGTCGTTTACTTAGGCTGTTCGTAAGAGGTTACCCTTGCCAAGGCAGAAAGCAAAGCCTGCCTCGCACAACCCCGCAACTATAAGCATTATCCAATTCATAGTCAGCCTTGCTTATCATCTACGTATGTAGAGGTGTCCGAGCGACAACATAACCCTAAAATCCAGGTATGCAAGCATAAGTACTGCTCCATAAGCACCTATTGTCAGTGCCATAGCCAAGGCGTAGAGGAACGACAACGTATGTAGGAGCACAAGAGCGATAGCCACGACGTACCAACCCCTGAGCGTGGTGATACGCACAAGAAGCAGTGCTAAAGTAGCAGCCGTGAGGGGGATGAAGAACATTAGGTTCTCGCCGATGATGATAAGCAGCATCACGCTAAGTAGGAACATAACGATAAGCACCCCATAGAGCTTATTGGTCATAAAGAGCAGCGAGGCACTCTCCGTAGCACTCTTGCGTATCGAGCCCTGAGTTGCTGCAAGCGAGCGTTTTAGCTGGCGGACATACATAACGACTACGGCGATAGCCATCACCACAGCACAACATATCATCGTGGCGTTATCACCCGCAACTCCTTGAACGATGCCAAAGAGGTTAAACTTAGCCCCCGCAATGAGGCTTGCGATGTATGCCACAAGCTCGCCGACAATGAGCATAGATAGTGCCACTATGAGGGTGCATAGTGCCGAGCGTAGGGTGCTGCGTAGGTCGATGCGGCCACGTAGCTTATCAATAACAAGGATAAGGAGAAACAGCACAAACACAACGATATTCACTACGCCATATGTGGTAGCCGAGAAGTTCATCAGGCCGAGCAGAGGGAGCGTGAAGTTTATGGTATCCTCCTCGGACTTGAGGCTGTCGCGGTCAGCATAGCCGCTATCGGTGAGGTATCTACGCACTATGGGGGTTATCTGCGCGCCGTAGTGCTGCAAGGAGCTGGCGTTTATGTTCGCAAAGTTATCCAAGTCGGTGTGGTAGTGGTTTATGTCGGCTATAGTCGAGAAGTTAAGGCCTGGAATATCATCCTTGGCGATGGTGAAGTCCGTAAAGTTGGGCATAAAGCCATATACCACCGTTGTTAGCGAGTAGGTGTATGGGTAGTTGGCCTCTGCACCATATAGCTCCATAAGTTTGGCATTGCCTGGCGAGGTCTCGAACAGGAGGGCTGGGCCATAGGGACCACGCGCCTCAAGGTTGATGATAAGGCCCACGTTGTCGAACACCTCGTGGTTGTGCTGCCACATAGCCTTCATACCCATCATCCCCACCTCCTCGGCATCGGTGAAGAGAACCTTGACACTCTGTCTCCACTCGTCGCGGTACTTAAGTGCTTGGTCTACTGTTTCGAGGATTACGCCTAAGCCATAGCCATCATCTGCTGCGCCGTATGACCATACGGTATCCTGTCGGGGCATAGGCTGAGAGTAGCGCGAGTCGTAGTGGGCGATAAGCATCAGCGAAGTGTTGTCGCCCCCATCACACCCCTCAGGGTGGAACTCTGCAAGGATATTTGTTGCATCGAAGGTGTAGACAACATGCTTGTTCTCGGGCCCTACAAGCGACTTATACTCGTACAGCTTAACGGTATCGGCACATAGGCCCTTGAGCCTATCTACGAGGTAGTCGCGTACCCTACCGCGCTCCTCGGGGTGAGCGACGGAGTGGTGCTGGCGCGATATAACCTCTATATCCTTAACCACACGCTCTGCCGAGAAGGTGTCGCTCTCCGCGCCCTCAACTTGGGGCCTGCTGCCAAGGCCAAAGGCCACCATGCCCACGAGGGCCACAACGACAAGAAGTATGTAAATACGTATCCTCTTCATAAGCAAGTATCGTTAGTTTATAGCATCTAATCAGATGCCAAAGGTAGTAAAAAATCGGTAATTTACGCTTAACCATATGGTGGCATTTGTAGTAGGCCACCTGTATCGAGGGCTACTCATCCTGCTGCTCTAATGCCAAAAGTGTGCGCTTACGCTCTAACTCTGCCCCTTCGCGCTTGCCGTTATAGCCACAGAGCGAGCCATCCGCAGCGACAACACGATGACACGGAACCTCGGGAGCAAAGGGGTTACGCTTCAACGCCTGACCCACAGCCTGCGCACTGCGACACCCTATGCGCCGCGCAAGCTCACCATAGGTGATAGTCTCTCCACGAGGTATGTCGAGCAGAGCCAAATATACCCGTCGCTGAAAATCACTAAGACCCTCTGACGTTACTATTTTATCACGTAACTCGCCGTAGCACATATATCTGTCAATCTATAACCTCAACATAGAAGCTAACGGGCCTAAAGCCATCATTACACGACAGCATAGCCGAGAGGGGGTTGCGCATCCACCCATCGAAGAAGTTGCCTCGCCCCTGGGCAAGCTCCTCGACAAAGGGCCTAAGCGTCTCCCACGCGCTCTGGCACATACCCTCGGGCTTTGTAGCCTCCTCGACTATAAAGCTCTGCCCGAGGTGCATATCACAGGTGTGCTCAATGGGGTTTTCGTACTCGGCCATAAGGTCGCGATACTCCGTAATACGCTTAACGGTAATCTTTACACGTCTCATAATCACAATCTATATCTTCAAGTTGCAGATGCCACATCCGATGTCCAAGGAATAGGCGTGTGCCTACGCGCCGAAAACCGAGCGAGACATAGAGACGCTCAGCCTCCACATTATCATAGTCGACAATAAGGCCCACACGCTTGTAACCCTCGGCAAAGGCCCTCTGCGCAGCGGCAATAAGGAGTGCCCTACCTACGCCCTCACCGCGAAACTCCGCAAGAACGCCTATAGAGTCCAAGTAGTACTCGCCCCCGTCGGTCTCATCCTCGATATGGGGCACATAGCCAAGGTGCTGCTCAAGGAGTGGATATATCGGCTGACGAAGCTCCTTAAGGCGAGCACCATCGTAGCCAACGATAGCACCTGCGGCACGACCATCAACCTCGCCTATAAGGGCATTGCGATAGCTATATTGCGACACCTCGCGCTCGGCAAGGGCAAGAAATACAGGGTATATCGGGTGTGACGTATCGTAGCCTACAGCCATACATACGGCCGTAGCTATAAGTGGAGCATCTTTATGCGCAGCCTCGCGCACTACAATTTTAACATTTTCCATAGAGCAAAGGTACAAAAAACGTCGCTATTTCGTACACCCAGAGCCGATAAATGGCGATTATTGACAAAAGAGTTTCGGCCAACCGATATATATACAGTTGGCCGAAACACTTATCTTATTAGCGACTGCTATCACTCTACATCGCCCTACTATCGTTTGTAGTCAATCTTTGGCATTTGTCCCATATAGTCGGGCATACACATACCTGTAACCGCACCGATATATGTTGGGTCTGAGATATAGAAGTTCTTATTATCGTAGACATATCCAGCACCCTCAATCCTACTGCCGAGATATACGGCAACACTCTCGTGGCCTGGATACATAATAAGATGATTCTCAACGTCCAAGACACGCTTTAGCAGGTATGAGTAGAAGATAGACCTATCCTCGCAGTCGCAATCGGGGTAGTAGAGCATCTCCTCGAAGAAGTAGGGCTTCTCGAAGCCATGCTGCTCATCGTCCGTAGCGTAGCTAAAGGCACTCTGAACAAACTGCAATAGCCTATTTACAGCCTCAAGCTTCGAATACGATGTCAGCTGCGCGGCTATCTGCTTGGCTACAGCCTCCTCGGTGCTCTGGCTAACAACCGACTGTGCGTAACAACCCACATCCATCTGTGGATAGTGGTGTAGCATAGGGATAATGTTGGCATTCACCTCACCCTCGATGTTGATACCTCCATAGCTAAAGGCGTACTTATGTCCCTTATAAGGTATCTGCAACGACTCACGGATAACTAAGTCAAGACCTCTACCGCAATCCACATCGGTTGGGATGTCGCAAGTGCTAAACTTGAAAGGTGCCTTCTGTGAGCCCCTATCGAGGTTGTCGAAGAAGATATAGTACTTGGTGTTGTTGATAGTGACAAAACCGCGACTATAGACATTCTGCTTAAGGGCCAACATCAACAGAGGGGTATTCTCCGATGTAAGACCTATACGCACATCGTAGCCTGCATGCGATAGCAGGTAGTGGGTCAGCGAGAGTCGCTGTCCTGGGGTCATACCACTCATCTCACTATCGACGTAGCTACGTAGACACTCGCAGAAGAGCCAGTCGTTAAGGTGGCAGTCACTCGCTACGCCCAAGAGTACAGGCAAAACGACCTTCTCGACCTTAAGCGCGCTATAGGCCTTCCACAGCTGTGCAAAATCCTTTGGCGCGACACCCTGAGGCAGTGCTGCCCACTCTACCTTTGCAACCTCAAAGGCTAAGCTGTGGTAGTTGTAGCTACGCTTCTCGACCTGCTTGGGTGCTACGGGCTGAGGTGTAGCATCTGGTGCTGGGGGTGTGGGCATAGATGGTGTATCATCAACCCTCTCCTCGGCTATGGGGCTCTCCTCGCCGGCATAGTCTGGTAGCGGAGCTGCCACAATGGGGGTATTATCATCCGCTACAGGTGGTGTCGTAGGCTTTGGTGTCGAGTAACGCTCATTCGCCTTAAAGGCGTTGTACTCCTTCCACACGCCATCCAAAAAGTCGGCATAGCCGTCGAGTACACCCTTGCGGAATGAGTTGTATTCGCGTTTTATGCTCTTGCGAAACTCGTCGAATGACTCGTTGCCAGATTGAGCTGTAGCCGGCATTACACCGGCTACAACTATTAACAGTGCAAAAAAGTATTTTTTCATAATACTTTTGCGTTATTCGTTTGTAATTACTCCTGGAAACCCTCGCGAACAAAGTCAGAGACCTTGTTTGCATAGGCCTGAGCTGCTGCGCTCTCCTTAGCAGCATTCTCCAAAGCGCGGATACGTGCCTTGCTTGCTGCAGACTCGCTTACGATGTAGTAAACCTGCATCTCGTAGTAGCCCTTGCCAAGCTCGCGGATGATAGCGTATGACTCCTGCATCTCACCCTTAATCTCCTTCTCTACCAAACGCTCATAAGCTGCGTAGAAGTGGTCGAACTCAGCACCTACCTCGATGCCATCGCCTGCCATATCCGATACAACACGACCCTTAACGTGGCTGCCTGCCTCCTGAGCATAGGTAACACAAGCATTGTTAATGGCCATCTGCTTACCTACGTTCTTAGACTGGAACTTAGCTGCAATACCTACAACCTCGTGACCATCCTCACCAAGACTGTTAAGCTTATCATAGTGTGTAAGAAGAGCAACCTCAAGGGTACGTGAGCTACCGAAAAGGTCCCACTTCTCCTTCTTGTACTCCTTCATCTTAGCCTTGTACTCCTTCTTGCGCTCCTTGATAAGTGCCTTGCTCTGTGCATCAGCCTCAACACATGGAACCATCATGATGATGGCAATCAAAAACAATACTAGCTTTTTCATAATTAATAGTTTTTTTTGCATCCTAAAATTAGGATTGGTTAAACATTAAATTTTTTTGGGTTATTTTCTATTTCGTTATCTCAATATGTATCACCTTTACGCTCATCTCGGGGTCGTTGGCACGCTGACGGCCCAACCAGTGTTGGAAATCCTTGTAGCTCAGCTCGCGTGGAATATCCTCCCTTAGCTGGTGGTCGACGGCCTTGGTAAAGGGCTTGCGCGAGAAGATGACATATATCTTATCTCGCTCTATTGCCTTATCGGTAGGCAGATAGTACTCGTCGACGATGTTCTTTTCGGATAGAGCCTTATCTATCGAGAAGAAGGTATACTCCTTACTTCCCAAGACCTTCTGCTGACCATCCGTATCCTGGCGATAGGGCAACAGACAGTAGGCCTTTTGTTCCTCGTCAACAAGGTATACCGCAACATATCCAGTAGCTGGCGAGTCAAAATAGAGGTACATATCATCACCATCCTTGAACTTCGTATTGGCATCCTTAAGCTCGGGGTAGTTGCGAAGCACTATAGCCTCGAAATCTATAGCCTTATTCGAGTGCTCACGCGCAACGCCACTAACCTTACAATGTACGACAATCTCGTCGCCAATGAGCTCTACCTTGTAGGTTGGCGTAGCAGTATCCTCAATCCACTCGCCCCTGACCTCAGTCTGGCTAAGCTGTGCAAAGTGTACATGCTCCTCGCCATTGTCGTAAGACTCTGTCTGCGTCGTCGTCTGCGAGATTACCGTACCAAAGGCTCTACCTATAGCCTGATTCTTTGCAAACTCCAAAGCCTTGGCCTTAGCCGTAGCGATAGACTCATCCTTAGTGGCATAGTAGGTGTACTCACCCTCGACCTTCTGTGTTCGCTGGGCCGACACGGTGAGCGGTAAAAGCATTAGCAACAATATAAGTGTTATGTAGACTCTCTTTCCCATAGTCTTAGTAATCAGATATACAAGTTGCAATATTACTCACCACCAAGCTTTATATTCCTCCACAGCTCGCTCATCGACGATGATGACATCACCGTAGGATTCTGTGGCTTATCATTTACAAGTATAGACTGCTTCGTAACGTGCTGCTTGAGGTATTTGCTCAGCTCCTCCAGAGTTACATCGCCCTTGCTCTCCTGTATCTTCTTAAGCAAGAAGTAGGTAAACAAGCCATGACCCTTCTCGTCGTACGCCATAGATGTCTCAGCATTAGATACAGCACTGAAGACAACCAAGTTGCCTGGGATGACATCATCCTTAGGCTTGATAGCCACACCACGAGCCTCCATAAGCATACCGCCGTCACGCGTACCACCGCTAAAGCATGCATCGAGGAATACGGTCACCGACTTAGCATTTAGCGAAGCTAACTCGTTGTAGATATCCTTAAGGCGATAGCAACCACGTAGCTGTGTCTCGCTTGCGTCAACAGGCAACAGATAGGCATCCTTAGTAACCTCATCGGGAAATCCGTGACCAGCGTAGAAGAAGATAAGCTCCATGTTGCCATTCGAGGCACGTGCCAAGTTCTTAATCTTATCCATCTGACCAATCATACCCACGTAGCCAACATTCTTCTCGAAGAGCACCTGGTTCTTGGGTATACCCAGCGTCTTCTCGCAATACTCAGCGAAGGTCTCACCATCCTTGATGGCAAACTTAACATCCGATGGAGCACGCTCGTAGTTCTCGTTGGCGATAATAAGCGCGTAGCGGTTCTCGTTGACGATGCCTATCTCGGGGATGTTGGTATCTACATCCGACATAATACCCTCAACCGAGAGTGTCTGCTTCTTAACCTTTGACTTAGCCTTCTTTGCTGACGAGGCGAACATATTCGAGTCGAGGTCGTCGAATGATACGTCAATAACGGTCTCGGTATAGTCCAAATCCTTCTTACCATCGTAGCGATACGATACGCCCGTAGGTGTCACGAAGGTTAGGCCCGAGAGGAGCATCATATCGTTGCTGATGTAGAACTCGGGGTCCTTAATCTGCATACCATTCCAGCTACTCTCGAAGATACGGGCCTCGTTCTTGTCGCGTGGCACAGGAACGATAATCTCGCCATACTGCGACTCTACCAAGAACACCTCGTGGTCGGCATCGTATGGCTTAAGCGTCATATCCTCGATGCGCACACGTCCAGCGTATGTCTTGATATAGTTGCTCTCGGCAGTCTGAAGAAGCTCCTTAATCTTAGCATTACGTGTATCCTCATTTACACGCTTCTGATACTCAGCAACGGTCTCATATGGGTCCTTCTCCTGCCAAGCCTTGATACTCGACTCTACGTAATCCTTTGCATATACAGAGTACTTAGGCATCTCCTCATACTCGGTCTTTTGCTGCGATAACATCCTCAGCACGTTAGAGTTGGCTGCACTATTGTTGATATTCGTCTTGTTGCTGTGCGCCTTGGTCGATGTAAGGGACTTGGCCGAGTGCGTGGTGAGCGTAGGTGTCACATTTGCCTCGACGGTTGCAGCACCCAAGTTTGCCAACTTCTGGTTGGTCATCTCGAACTCGCGAACCTTGCCCAAGCAGTCATACGACACTGCCAACGCCTGAAGATACTTAACAGAGGTGGGGTTGGTAGAGATGATATGCTCCATATAGTTTACCGCAGAGCCGAAGTATGCATCGGCCTGTGCTGAATATAGCTGAGCATCGCTCTCTTTATCCTGCAAACTCACCTTATTGAAGTTTATCACACCCAAGTTATAGTAGTTGAGTGCGATATGCTCCATAGTAGATAACCTATTGGGGTCCAGAGCGTTTAGCTTAACATATGCATCCAACGCCTTGTCAAACTCCTGGTTATCCTCATAGAGCTTACCCTGCATCTTGAGCAACTGCTCGTCGTTAGGCCTTAAGGCAAGAGCCTTGGTCAGGTATCGCTGAACACCAGCATCATCCTTCTGCTCGATGCAGCAGTTGATAGCCGTAGACAACATACCGAAGTTCTGTGGATACTGCGAGATACCCTCCTCCAATACCGACAGAGCAAGGTCGATGTTATTCATCCCCAAGCAGGCATTGGCCATAAAGACATATACATCCTCTCTGTTGCGCTTATCTCCCGTACCTAAGTATGCAGCAAAGTAGTTAACAGCCTTCTCGTACTGACGAGTGTTGTATGCCGTTGAGGCTGCAAGATAGGCAACACTTGAGAACTGCTCATCCATGAATAGCTGCTCACTGCGGAATGCATCCATCATAGCAACATCGACATAGGCCTGAGCGAAGATAGCCATATTCTGCTTGATGCCACTCTTCTGGTAGAAGGCTGCACCATTGATAAATAGTGGGTGTATATCCAAAATTCCCGACTTTGCCGCCTCGTAGGCCATGCTCCCAGGCATCTCGCTCTCCAACACCGCCATATAATCCTTATAACACTGGTGGAGCGTCGAAAATATCTCATTCTCGGAGCTACCACCCATTCGCATCATATTGAGCTGGCGGTGTCGCTCCTGAGCCTGGTCAATAGTCTGTGCAGCGATATCGGAGTGTACCGCTGCAAACAGACTAACAAGTATGACTAATAAAATCCTCTTCATCGTGTTTGATTAAAATGCATCAACAAAAATCAACTGTACGCTAATACGACGATACTCACCACCCTTACCAGATGTAACCTCGATGTAGTAGCTGTAGTCCGTATCCATAGTATCAAGGCCCTCGATATTCTTTGCGATGTAGTCCTTCACGCCCAAAGCACGCACGAAGGCCAACTGCTCATTCTGGGTAATACCATCAGCCTTAGTAAGTGAGAGGTTGCTGAGTGTGTTGCTGCCGATATCGCCCTTGTAGATAGGCTCGCCAACATACTCTCCATAGCTGCCGTCGTAAGCAATCTTGCCATGAATAGGCATTGCATCGGCCATACCGTGAATCTTAATTATAAGTCGCTTGCCGCTCTTGACGTATGAAGCAAACTCGCCTTCGAGAGCCTGCTTGATAATCTTCAACATCGACATCGCAGCACCCGACTCCTCGGCCTTGTACTTACCTGGACCAAAGTCCTCCTGTGCCGAGAATCCCTTCTCTACGGTGTAGTTCACATCGGTCACGAAGTTCATAATCTTCTCGCCATCAGCATTTGTCGTAGAGTCCACGCGGGTCTTAACAGCGATGTTGGTGTGGTCCGAGATAGTGTTCTGCTCCTTAGCCTCGGCCATCACAGTCTCCTTAATCTCCTGGAGCTTAACCTCCTGGATGTTAGACTGCTGGATAACCTCAAGTGGCACGAAGTCCTCCTCAAGCTCCAACAACTCTAACGAGCGACGCTCCAAATTGTTATATGTGTAGACCTTACCTGTTGTCTTATTACGCACGTCGGCATATATAAGCTCGAACTTATCATCGCTCGTAAGACCATACTTTACGTTTATAAACTCAAGGTCTTCGGTATTCGAGAAGTCGCCGACATCCTCCGAAGGCACCTCAAGGTAGATGGTTGGCAGCTCACCGAGGTTTACAGAGAGCATATTTGACTCTGTATTATAGCTACCCAAGGTGATGTCCGTAAGGCTGTTGATAGCGATGTCGTCGGCCATACGTGTAGCAATCTCCTGCTCGTATAACTTCATCTGCTCTACGCGAGTCTCGTCATTTACACGTAGACGGTAATCCTCAAGTGACTCGTCGGGCATCTGCTTCATCCAGTCGTTCATCTTGGTATCGAGCTCGTCGGCCAACAGACGCGAGTAGTTTGGCGTAAGCTCGACCATCTTTCTGTAGATTAGGTTCTCGGCAGTGTTATACATAAGGAACTGCTTGCCGTGACCATCGAGCACGAAGTGTGCTTCGGTGATACCACCCTGCTCCTCAGAGAGAAAGAGTCGGTCGGTCTCGTCGAGGAGGTTGATAATAGCGATACGTGTGCCACTGCATACTACAGAGATATACTTGCCATCGGTGTTGAAGTCGCAATCCAAGGCGTAGCCCATAGCGTCATAAGTGCGGTCCTCAAGATAGCTGTTGGTGTTGTATATCGAGAGTTTACCATCGTCAGTAAGAACTGCGAAACGCTGGCTATCATCCGAGAAGGCCATATCGTTAACGTTGGCGTTGTATGTAAACTCCTTACGTATATTCTTATTGTCGAAGTTCCATACTATCAGGCGAGAGCCATTTGATGCGGCGATGTAATAGTTGTTTGCCGAGAGGACAATCTTATTGGCCACGATAGGGGTGGCAAAGCTCTCCAACACCTCGAATGTACGAGCATCGCAAACAAGTATCTCCGATGGTGTTGCAACTACAAGGTTGCGAGCATCGGCCGTATAGGCTATAGCCGTTGCATTCTCCACCTTCTTCACCTTGCCAAGCAATCTTTCGGCCTTCCAGAGGTCAAAAATATTAATCTTAGACTCATCCCCATTCTCCGTAAGCAGTGCGTATGATGTGCCCGAAGGGTTAATCTTAAGGCTTGAGATAAGGTCCTTGCTATAGCTGGCCACATAGCCGCGGATGTTATACACCTTACGACCATTGTAGTAGTAGGTAGCCATCATATAGTTGTCAAAGCCTGTAGGATACTGATCCTGATGATAAGTGTAGATAGTCTTTTCTGATGCGTTATCCTCCTGCGCATAGGATGTAGAGTAGCTACATAGCACTACTACAAATGCAAGTAGCATCTTAATGGAAAAAGTGTGTAAAAAGTCCCTTCTCATAATAATTGTGCGTTAATAATTTTGCGTTAATAATTTTGCGTTAATAATTTTATGGCGACAAGGAGCTTTAATCTGTCCGTTTGACTAAGCTCTAAGGTCGTAAATAGTGTCGTAAATATAATATCTCCAAATTCGAAGCCTATCGGTGGAGGGTCCTATAGGTAGAATATACCAAAACACTAAAAGAGTAAACAAACAGATTTAGTGACAGGTATTATTTTCGTTTTTTATTTTCAATAAGTGACTAAAAAACTCATTCTTAGAGTTATACCACATATTAGAATTTGATACAAAGGTAGTAATTAATTGCGAATTTGCAAATTTATAGGATTTTTTTTTGCCTCTACTGAATATTGTAAATTATTGATGTGAAATAGACCCCATTTTCAAGAGAGACTTTCGAGAGTTCTCTTGAATAGGTTCAGGCCCTACACCTGGCACTTCGAATAGGCCTATCCGAAGTGCCGATAGAGCACCACCAGTGAAACGACTATGCCCTACTCAGCATTGTCGTCTAACCACGTAATATCTAAGCTGTAGTTTATATCGCGCCACTCGACACCTTCGTGATCCTCGAAGCTATTGTTATAGCGTAGCGACAACCTCTCACCTCGGGTGAGTATATGCTGGTCTTCGCCGAGTATAAACACCATCCTATCGTCAGCTATCTCCTTGATAGACAAATCACCAAACCCTTCATAAGCGAGCCTTCCGCACTTTGCCTGTATCGTATCGCTGGTGTGCTCGTTCCACTTGGAGTTCATAAGGACCCATCCGACTTTGCTCCAATCTATCTTCACTCTATGCTCCGTAGGCTCACCCTCCTTAATATTCCAACTCATCCTCGCGCGGCACGTATCGCCATCGACGATGACAACATAGGCCTCGCAAGGGTCGATAGCCTCGCGCAAGAGCTCCTCCACCTCGCTCCAGTGCTCCTCGGGATTGTCGCAGCAGAGAGGGGTAATAGCCTCTACAAGGGATATATTTATCCCCTCCCACTGCTCGCGATTGTAGTCTGCCGTCGAGAGCAAGATAACATCCCTGCCAGGATATCGGTTAAACTTGTCAAGCTCGATAAAGTCGATACTGCTACAGAGCTCACGGCGCACAGACATCATATCAGCCATAAGGCCAAACATCCGTGACTCAAGAAGGTGGGCACTATCTGGATAGCTACCCTTCACAAAGTCGATGTTTCGGTAGTAGATTTTGCCTATGCCATACTCTTCGTGCCATCTGTTGCGACAGTACATCAGTATAGGCGAGTCTGTTACGAGCTTATCCCATATCTCTTTCGTTGGGTCCCATGCCCCTTCGGTAACCTCCTCGGCAGCACGCTTAAATGTGGCGATAATCTCGTCGGCATCGTCACCCTTGGTTATCAAACCTATAAGGTAGCTATCTATTGTTGCGCAAGCGGCCCTTGCATTACCCTGTGTAGTACTGAATGATTTACCGATGATATCCATATCGCCTCTGGTTTAGATAGGTTAATAACTAAGCAACCTCTATAAGTATTACAAAGATACGCAAAATTTTAGTGAACTGCCAAAATTATGGAAAAACTATTTTTATTATTTAATGGAATTTTTAATACCTTTACAGAGAATTTAGCAGGCTAAACCATATCATCGCGCTGTTATGACAATATGATAATACTGCTGACAATGCCATGCAGCACGATACACGATTGGCAACTACTGCAACGGCCTTCTCATTAGCCTCGCCCACGACAACTCGCTATATATCAGGCCATAGAGCATACGACCCGAAGCACAAGAATATAAACGTATAAGTATAAATATTAGATAGTTATGAGAAAGAGTTTTGGAGCAAAGAGCTGGCTATATCCTATGCCCGTACTTATTGTCGCTGCGTATGATGCAGAGTGCAGACCCAACGCCATGAACGCAGCGTGGGGCGGAATATTTACCGATGACCATATAGGCATCTGCATATCCGAGGAGCACAAGACAACCAAGAATATCCTCGCGACTGGGGCCTTCACCGTAAGCATGGCCACCGTAGAGCAGCTTAGGGCGTGCGACTATGTCGGTATAGTGTCGGGAAATAACGTCGTCGATAAATTCGCTAAGGCGGGCTTTACAGCGGTGCGCTCGACAGTGGTCAACGCTCCGATTATCGAGCAGCTGCCGATGACCTTGGAGTGCGAGGTGGTGTCGTATGACAAGGAGAGCAACCACCTTGTAGGTCGCATAGTGAATATAAGTGCCGACGAGAATATACTCACCGATGGTAAGATAGACTACCGCAAACTACGTCCCATAACCTACGACCCTATAAATCACCACTACATCGAGCTTGGCAATGTCGTTGGCAACGCCTTCTCCGATGGCAAGAGCCTAAAAACGACATGTGGCGATTGATTGGCTTGCTGCTGCTCACTTTAGCACCGCTTGCAACTATGGCACAGACTAACTATCCCATACACGAGGACTTCCGCGCTGCGTGTCGTATCACCGCACCTCTCGGGCATGGTGCATTAGGTATAGGCAACGCCTTTTTAGCGGCAATGCCAAAGGGTATGCGCTCCAATAGCGAGATAACAATCGACAAAATAGAGATTACATCAACTGTCGACGGCAAGGAGTTTGGCGCATGGGTTATCACGCCCAAAGAGGTTGCCGCTCCACGCCCTGCGATACTCTTTCTGCATGGCGGAGGCTTTGTCTTCAAGGGTGCGCCATACCACTACGACCTTGCCAAGGAGTATGCTCGTCGCACTGGCTCGGTGGTTGTCAAGGATATCCCATCGAATGTGGGGGCTATGGGCAACCCCTGTCGTGTCGTGCGCCCCATTACCGATTCGGACAATCTAAAATCGTGGGATAGAGCCCCCTACGGACATTAGGTAGGAACATAACAAGCTCCCAAAGCAGAAGAGGCTGAATAAAAAGTGTTTTTTGTCGTTATGCTTGCCCTCAAAATCCTCATTTACGCTGGGTAAACTGCGGTTTTTCGGGCTTCGCAAGCCTAAAACTACATCTTTTTATTCAACCTCTTAAACAAGCGAGGGTGACTATTTACTTTTAGTTATCCTCTGTGTGACTACCCCTCGATAGCCTTGAAATAGCGATATGTCGATACTCTAAGCTCCTCGGCAGCCCTATCGTCACATACGATAATGCCTCTGGGGTGTGTCTGAAGTGCCGACAGCGTCCACTGGTGGTTATAGCCACCCTCGATAGCGTGACGCAGAGCACGCGCCTTCTTTGCTCCCGTAGCCAAGATAAGCACTGTGCGAGCGTCGAGGATGGTAGCCACACCTACGGTGAGGGCTCGTGTAGGCACCTGCGAAATGTCACCACCAAAGAAACGCGAGTTTACGGCGATAGTATCGGGCGTAAGGGTCTTGATACGAGTACGCGACTGCAATGACGAGAAGGGCTCGTTAAAGGCGATATGTCCATCCTCGCCTACGCCACCCATAAAGAGGTCGATACCGCCAGCCGCGACAATAGCTGCCTCGTAGGCCTCGCACTCGGCCATAAGGTCCTTGGCATTACCATTGAGGATATGCACATTATTTGCATCGATATCGATGTGCGAGAAGAAGTTTGTCCACATAAACGAGTGATAGCTCTCGGGGTGCTTCTCGTCAAGGCCGATATACTCGTCCATATTGAACGTAACGACGTTCTTAAACGACACCTCACCAGCCTGATATAGGCGTATAAGCTCCCTGTATGTCTCCAAAGGCGTAGAGCCTGTAGGCAAGCCAAGCACGAAGGGGGCATCCGTTTTTGCGGCCTTAGCCTTGATAGCGTCGACGATATAACGCGCTGCCCACTGAGCAACCTCTGCCGACTGATCCTTAATAATTACTCTCATAATATATATTTGTGTATAAATTATACTCTATCTATATACCCAAGCCTTTAAAACATCTTTACAAAGACCTCGATAGCCTGATACTCCGCCATACCGAGCCTGTCGTAGAGCTTCGCCGTATTCTGCGTGCGCTCCTCGGCACGCTGCCAGAACTCTCGCGTATCGCTGCCTGGGAAAGGCACGATATCCTTCTGCGAGAGGTGGCGGTAGATGGCGTGACGCTTCTTAAGCATCTCGTCAGGCGATAGTGGCACTGCCATATCAACCATACCGAGGTTCCACTCCATCCACGCACCGCGATAGAGCCATAGGTGACACTCCTCGCGCCAGTCGTCATCCTTAGTTATGTCCAAAGCCTCAAGTATAGCCTCCATACAGGTGCGATGCGTACCATGTGGATCGGCCAAATCGCCTGCTGCATATATCTGATGTGGGCGCACCTCGCGCAGCAGCTTAACGATGATATCTATATCCTTCGATGTCAAAGCACCCTTCTTGATACCTCCCGTCTCGTAGAATGGCAGATTTAAAAAGTGGGCATTGCTCTCGGGATTAAGGCCAAACGAGCGCACTGCGGCCTTAGCCTCAGCACGACGTATAGCTCCCTTGATATCGAGGAGCTTACGTGGCTCGGGCTTGCCGCGCTTCTTGGATGCTATAAGCGAGCAAACCTCATCGAAGTTATCTCCCAAGCCCAACTCGCGTGACGTATCTATGTTCTGCAACACCACATCGTCGTGTACGGCAACATTTCCCGAGGTTTGGTATGCCACGTGAACATCATGACCCTGCTCAACAAGGCGTATAAACGTACCTCCCATAGATATCACATCGTCATCGGGGTGAGGCGAGAAGATAAGTACTCGCTTAGGGTAGGGTGTCGATGGTGCTGGGCGTGTCGAATCGTCGGCATTGGGCTTACCTCCTGGCCACCCTGTAATGGTATGCTGTAGGTCGTTGAATACACGGATGTTTATCTGGTCATACGAACCACACTTCTCAAGTAGCTGGCCCAACGAGTTCTCGATATAATCCTTATACGTGAGCTTAAGTATAGGCTTGTTAACCACACCACAGAGCCACACTACAGCCTTACGCACGAACTTCGGAGTCCAATTACAAGGGCCTACAAGCCAAGGTGTCTGCTCGCGTGTGAGCTCCTCGGCGGCATTCTCGTCGATGACAAGCTCGATGTTGGGGTGCTCCTGCAGGTGACTGGCTGGGACCTTATCGGAAATCTCGCCCTCGACAATATGCTGCACAGCCTTAGCCTTATCCTCGCCCCAAGCCATCAGCACTATGCGGTCAGCACGCATAATCGTGCCGATACCCATCGTGATAGCCATCTTGGGCGTATTCTCAAGGCCGAAGAAGAGGCCCGACTGCGCCTTACGCGAGTTATGCGTCAATTCGACAAGACGGGTGTGCGACTTAGCATATGAGCCAGGCTCGTTAAAGCCCACCTGTCCCTGCTCGCCGAAGCCTATAATCATAAGGTCTATTTTGCGGATAGACTTATCGTAGGCTGCGCAATACTCCGAGATTTCGCTCTCTGGGACCATTCCATCGGGGATATGGACATTCTCGGGTTGTATATCTACATGTTTCAGGAACTCATCGTGTATTCTGAAGTTACGGCTCTGCTGCTCGGTGCGACGTATAGGATAGAACTCATCGAGCGAGTATACCGCAACATTGGCAAACGATATCTGACCTGACTGATAACGCTTAACCAACTCTCGGTAGAGACCCAAGGGCGTATGTCCTGTTGTCAGTCCTAACACAAATGGGGGCAGCTCCTCGTATATGTCGCGTGCCGAGGCACTATCGCTATGCGCCCTCACCATACGACATATCGTATCTGCCACGTACTGCACTCCGTAATATTCACTCTTGAATACTCGTGTTGCCATACGCTCGTAGCGGTGAATGATATCCTTAGGAGCCTTATCCTTTATCAATCCGCCATCCTTCGGAAGTTGGTACTTTGTGTTCATAGTCTATACAGTTTATCTCATTAATCTCTCTCTTGTTGTACGGCTTGGGCCTATATATCATCGCCATTGGCCATACTCGTTTCAAAGGTACTAAAAAATTTCTAATTTTTTTCACTCATCACAACTTTTTCTACACGATAATACCCCTCTTCGCTGTTGTATCACTACGTCGGGCTGGCGTATAGGGCTCTATAGGGAGCGTGTGGACAACCCTTTTCTCACCTTTGCTGCGAAAAAAAATAAGGTGGCCCTCCAATTGGAAAGCCACCCCTATCGTCATATCCTCTATAGGACTACTTATTACCGAAGTAACGCTTGTAGAGACCCTCGAAGCCCTTACCGTGACGAGCCTCATCCTTAGCCATCTCGTGTACTGTATCGTGAATAGCATCGAAGTTATTCTGCTTAGCAAGTGCTGCGATACGCATCTTATCTGCACAAGCACCACTCTCGGCATTCATACGCTTCTCAAGGTTTGTCTTTGTATCCCATACGCAGTCACCCAAGAGCTCAGCGAACTTTGAGGCGTGCTCAGCCTCCTCGAAAGCGTAACGCTTGAAGGCCTCAGCAATCTCGGGATAACCCTCGCGGTCTGCCTGACGGCTCATAGCAAGGTACATACCTACCTCTGTACACTCGCCCATAAAGTGGTTATTAAGACCCTCCAAAATCTCGGGGTGGTCAACCTTACCGTCACCAATCTTGTGCTCGGTTACGAACTCCAAAGCGGCATCCTCCTGTGCCATCTCGTTAAACTTCTCCTTACCTACCTTGCACAATGGGCACTGATCTGGAGCCTCGTTACCCTCGTGAATATATCCGCATACTGAACAAATAAACTTCTTTGCCATAATCTTAATAGTTTTTATAGGTTAATATAGTTGTTGTTTTTATTGGTTTTATATCTCTTTCCGAGTGCAAATATAATAGCTTTTTTCTTCTCTGCAATAGTTTTTGCTTAACGATTTCTTATACCACCATAAAACAAACTTATATACACTGATTATCAAACTATTTCATTTCTTCTTAAGACCAATAGCGAGAATCACACCCAAGGCAACACCAAGCAGCGCAGCAAAGAGCACACGCAACTCGCCAGGGAGCATAAACGTAATGGTATGCGCAGGGTACCAGAAGAGCGGAATGGTCTTCTTAAAGATAAAGCCCCACTGCACATCCCAATTAACCGCCTTGATAAGCCTACCCATAGGGATAGGTGTCACCAACGCCTTAATCGAGCCACCACACTCGGCGATATGGGCATCTGTAATCTTGTGGAAGGTCATAAACACAGGTGCAAAGAATGTATTCATCATAACCGAGATAGCCAAGGCCACGACAAACTTGCCCCAGCTGACACCATCGGTATAGAAGGCTGCAACCAACTCGCCACCGCCCATATTGGTAATAAAGGCGGGTATACCCGACGAAAAGACCGTCATAGCCATCGAGATAGCCATACCGAGCAGGCCCCACACCACCATACGAGGGAGAACACCGAAGGTAGGCGTTGTATATGCCCCTGTAGAGATTCTGCATCCAAGCATCTCGCCAAGCGTAGATAGTATGGCAAACTTGAGGAAGGCCATAACCATAGGGTGCTCGGCATTAAAACCCTTATACCACATATAGAGGTCTGCCGAGATGAAGAATGGTAGAAATGTCGCCAACATAACAAGGGCGAAGTAGATATCCGAGCGTTTCATCTTGTAAATTTAGGTTAAGTATGTTTTAAAGTCAATATTGGGTCCACACTATCTATATTATATCTCCTACTCGAAGTAGTACTCCTGAGAGCCACTATGACGACCGTCGATATATATATCTACCTTGTAAGTACCCTTCTCGAAGGCAGCACCATCGTAGAAGATGCTCACAGGCACCGACTGATTTTCGTAGTCCACCTTACGCATTGCCGAGGCCATCATCTCCTCGCCCTCGAAGGTAAAGAGTATCATATCATTCGAGGCGAGCATATACCCATCGGGCGAGGTGATACATATATATATACTCTTCTCACCTGGCTCGGCAAGCTCGTTGGCCGTAAGCTCGAAGTCTACCCTGAGGCGTGTAGCCTGCTTTATGCGACGCACCTCCTTGGATTTATTATTTAGCGCGACCATACGCACACCACTGGCTCTGATAACGGCACCTATGCGCACCTTGGTATCGAGCTCTTCGGCCTTCTCCTCGGCAACATCGGCACGTAGCTGCGCCGTAGTAATCTCTCGCTTGTAGGCAACGTTCTCGGCCTGGAGGTTGTTATTGATGGTGTTTAGCGAGTCTATCTGTCTTAGGTAACCCTTCATAACACCACGCAGAGTCTCCACCTCGCGCTTATACTTTGCCAACTGGTTATAGTTGTAGGTCTTCTCCTTCTGCAACTGCTCAAGCATAACCACAGCCTCCTGATACTTAACCATCATCGTGTCATTCTGGTCCTTGAGGCTTTCGAGCTCCGACACAAGGCTCTCGGCATCGCGCTGAAGAAGCGTATTCTGCTCCTCGAAGAGCTGGCGCGCCGACTCGACAATGGCATAGTCGGACTCGATGCTCTTAAACTTAAAACCATAGTTTATGCCGAAGTAGGCTGCTGGGATGAGGAGTATAAGGAGAATGAGAGCTATCAGCTTATAGCCCTTAAGCGAGCGGTCGCTACGCTCAAGCTCTGCCCTTAAGTCATCCATCTGGCCATCGTTTCTATCGTAGCCACCACTATGTGGCACGTATGGCGACTCGGTATCGTGTGCCGTGCTGTCGTCCGAAACGATGCGAGGCTCCTCAACATCCTCCCGCCTCTCCGTAGTCTGAGGTATTTTGGGTACCTTGGGCTCCTCCGACACCTCGGGGACCACCTCTGGCTTTGGCTCCTCCGAGGCTGACTCCTCGGCGTGGATATCGTTAAGTGTCTGTCTGCTGTTACGCTCAGCGATGATATCATTAAGCGTTCTTGAACTCCTATTTGCCGCATCGTCGGCGATTGTTGTGACTTCATGCGATGCCTCCGAAGATAATGGAGTGCCACATATCGGGCAGAGCTTCGACTTGCTCGACACAGGGTTACCACAACTGCTACATCTTATAAGTGCCATATCTATTTTTAATGAATATTCTATATAACGTTAAACATATAAAACTATTTTCTCAGCCTTAGGATATATCCGAAAAATCGATATAATCCATACGACGATACCTATCGCGTAGTCGTCTAAGGAGCTGATTCTCCACGCGCTCTAAGTTCACATCCTTGTCGAGAATCGCCAAGGCCTCCTCGCGCGTAACCTCCATAATCTGGCTATCGGTAGCCAAGTTTGCAATGCTTAGCTCGAAGGCCTCGCCACTCTGCTGCGTGCCATGTATATCGCCAGCACCGCGCAGACGCAAGTCCAGCTCCGAGAGCTTAAAGCCATCGTTGGTGCTACACATAGCCTCAAGACGCGCACGCCCCTCCTTCGACAGCTTATCTCCCGTCATAAGGATACAGTAGGACTGCTCGCCACCACGCCCCACACGACCACGTAGCTGGTGAAGCTGCGAGAGGCCAAACCTCTCGGATGACTCGATGACCATAACCGTTGCATTGGGCACATCTACACCCACCTCGATGACCGACGTGGCGATAAGTATATCGGCCTGGCCGCGCTTAAACTGCTCCATAGCAGCATCCTTATCTTCGGGTTTCATCTTGCCATGACACACCGCGATACGATACTTCGGCAGCGGAAAATCTCGCGACATAGACTCAAAGCCATCGTATAGGTCCTTGTAGTCCATCTTCTCGGACTCCTTAATTAACGGATAGACCACATACACCTGACGGCCAAGAGCTATCTGCTCGCGAAGAAAGCCTATCATCCTCAGGCGCGATGAGTCGTAGTAGTGGTACGTGCGTATAGGCTTACGTCCTGGGGGTAGCTCATCGATAACCGAGACCTCTAAGTCGCCATATAGCGTCATTGCCAGGGTGCGCGGTATCGGCGTTGCGGTCATCACCAAGATATGTGGTGGCTCAAGGTTCTTAGTCCAGAGCTTGGCTCGCTGCTCGACACCGAAACGGTGCTGCTCGTCGATAACCACATATCCGAGGTTTGAGAACTTCACCCTATCCTCGATAAGTGCGTGAGTACCGATAAGTATGTCGACCTTGCCCGAGGCTATACCCTCAAGGGCTACGCGACGCTCCTTGGCCTTTGACGAGCCTGTGAGTATCGCCACCGTAACACCTATGCCCTCGGCCATACGCGCCATGTTGGCATAGTGCTGTCGCGCCAATATCTCTGTCGGAGCCATAATGCAGGCCTGATACCCATTATCCGAGGCCAAGAGCATAGACATAAAGGCGACCATCGTCTTACCACTGCCCACATCACCTTGCAGCAGGCGGTTCATCTGGCGGCCCGATATCATATCGGCACGTATCTCCTTGATAACGCGCTGCTGAGCTCCCGTAAGGGCAAATGGCAGCTTCTCACGATAAAAGGTGTTAAAGGCCTCGCCTACGCGCAGAAAACGAAAGCCTCCACCTCGCTGATGTCGCGATGTGCGACGTGCTTGTATCGTCAGCTGGACTCCCAGAAGCTCGTCAAACTTGAGGCGATACTGCGCCTGCTTGAGCCTCTCGGCCGACTGCGGAAAGTGTATGTTATATATCGCCTCGCGCAGCGTGATAAGACCGTGACGACGACGCATATCCTCCGATAGCGGCTCCTCGAAGGCACTGCTATCGGATGCAACAAGCTGCCAAGCGTTGTAGACGAGCGTGTGCATCATCTTCACCGATATAGCCTGCGAAAGAGACTCCGTAGTGGAGTAGATACCCTGAAAGCTACTCTCCACCTTGCGCGATAGGGCCACCTCGATAGGCTCTATCTCGGGATGTACGATGCTCACCCTGCCCTTAAACATCTGTGGACGGCCAAAGACCATATATTCGCGCTGCAACTCTACGCGCTTCTCAATCCACTTAACGCCACGAAACCATGTCAGCTCGGCAACGCCCGTAGGGTCACACACCTCAACAGTAAAGCGCGATTTTGCCCCCTCACCGATGATGCTCTTGCCTACGACACGACAACGTATCTGCACATAGGTACTCTCCAACGTCTCATCTATATCGCTTATAGCGAACACCCTTGAGCGGTCAATATAGCGATAGGGGTAGCGCGATAGCAGGTCCCCAATAGTGCGAACGCCTACCTCACGCTCCAAGAGTCGCGCACGAGCCTCGCCCACACCACTTAGGTACTTAACCTCTCTATTCAACACCCCTGTCATAGCCCACTACCAACGAGCCTACTATATTATAGCTATTGACTTTACTGGAGCTATCTTCTCAAGACGCTCTCTACCGGCCAACTCTGCAATCTCGACGATAAAGACAAACTCCTTAACCTTAACGCCATATTCCTTGCCCTCGATGACAATCTTTCGACTTTCGAGCGACCGGGCCAGACCCTCGGCAGTACCTCCCGTAGCCAACACATCATCGAGGATGGTCACCTCGAAGGTGTCGCCTACAGCCTTGCCTGCCGCAATGTCGCTAATGCGGTAGTAGAGCTTATCCGAGCCATACTCCTTCTCGATAACCACCTCGCAGAGGTCGCCCTCGGCAAATGGCAGCTTACCGCTCTTGCGCACAGGAACAACACTCTCGACGTGGGGCGCAGAGATAAGCAGCGGTGCCGCAAAGAGGAAGCCTCGCGCCTCGGGAGCTATGATGTTTGCCGCACTACACGCATCGGCCACCTGCGAGATAAGCTCCTGAAACACTCTCTTGTTCTGCAAATAGGGGATAATGTCGACAAATACTATACCCTCCTTAGGAAAATCCTTATAATACTTAAGTACCTCTTTCATGATATTTTGTTTGTATATTCACATTACTCTATGCGGTAGCTATACTTGCCCTCGGTAATCTCCTCTATCGACAGGCTCTCGTAGACGATGTTATAACCTCCGTAGTTATGAGCACTTACGCCGTAAGTCTCCTCCTCGTACAGGAAGCCAAGGTTATTATCCCTCTGCCAAATCATTGTCGAGTATGCCGAATTGAGCGTCGACACCTGCAACACACCATCCCAATCGCGGGCAAGCTCATAAGGCGACAGATAGTCCTCAACCTCCGAGGCCAACTCCTTGTAGTAGATACCCACATTTGCACGCTGTGGGCCCATAGGCAACGACTGCAACAACAGATACATCTCCTCCTTGTCGGCATTACGCACTACGGGGATTACCTCAACCTCGCCATTTGTCGAGTTGTCGATGGCCGTGACACCATTGTTGCTTGCTCCCGAGAACTGGGCCGTATCCCACGAGCCTGTAGCAGTGGCCACATCGTCAAACGTATAGATGTTAAAGTAGCGACCTCCGCTGTAGCGCGAGCTGATGAGTATTGAGACATTAGGCAGCTCCTCAACCTTGGGCTCGTCCGCTGTGCGATAGACCGCCGGCTGGTTTATGTCACCGAGCACCCTCCAGCTACCTCCGAAGTCATCCGAGTAGAGCACATAATTCATGTGCGTTGCCGAGTTATCGCGCACAAGCACTGCGCAGTAGAGACGATAGTAGTTGCCCACCTTCACGGTGCTGCTCTGCATAATACGTCCCGAGGCCACGAACATCGAGCGCACAGGGCCATACGACGAGGCATCGAACTGCGAGTATATAGACTCGGCGATATCCTCGGGCTTGCTCCACGTATTACCGCCATCCTCAGAGTAGAAACGAGCAATGTTCTGGTGACGCTGGCGCGTACCGTTCTGGAACGAGACGTTACCTGCGCAGCTCAACACAAGCACCCTATCCGACTCGCTGTCGGCCACGATGCAGGGGTCACCATAGCCTACGCTCATAAAGTCTGTAGCCTCGGCACCCTTACCCTCGACGAGCACCTGTGTCTGGCTCCACGTATGTCCGTTATCGTCAGAGGTGCGATAGTGAAGGTCTATGCGGCCATTATTGACAACGCCAATATCCGACCCACTATGGCGATAGTCCACAACCGATATAAGTCGTCCTGTGCGGGTCACTGCAATCGAGGGGATACGATATGGTATATCCTCAGCACTCTTAACCTCAAAGAGGTCGCAACGCTCAACCGTAGGCATAGGCCCTGGCTCGGGCTGTGGTTTTGTGTCGTCATTCGACGCATTAGGCTTCGTACAGCCGTAAGATAGGGTCGCGACACCCAAAAGCGTGATAAGCGACAGTATAAATCCTCTCTTCATAATTCACTTTCGTTTGTAGTTATTACTTGCGATATGTGTAGTAGGCACCCGCCTGACAGGTAGGCATAAGCACCATATCGTTTACGTTCATATGTGCTGGCAAGTTGAGCATCCAGTGTATCGCCTCGGCAATATCCTCACCCTTAAGGGGCTCTACGCCGCGATATACGCCATCGGCACGCTCCTTGTCGCCATGAAAGCGCACCTCCGAGAACTCTGTTTCGACCATACCCGGGCGCACCTCGCCTACCTTGATGCCTGCCGAGAGCAGGTCGGCACGCATAGCCTGCGATATGGCGTGTACAGCGTGCTTCGAGGCACAATATACTGCGCCATTCTCATAAGGCTCTGTACCAGCTATCGAACCGATGTTGATGATATGGCCACCTTGACCAGCCTCGACCATCGCTCCGCTTATAATCTTGGTAACGTAGAGCAGACCCTTCACATTGGTATCAATCATAGCGTCCCAATCTGCCGAGTCGCCCTTGTCTATATGCTCAAGGCCTGCGGCCAAGCCTGCGTTGTTGATAAGGACATCTACCCTGCCGAGGGGCTTTAGATGCTCGACACACTCGGCCTCGCTACGCACGTCGAAGTTGAGCAGTTGGCAGATAGCACCCTTTGCCTCCACCTCGCTCTTTAGCCTCTCTAAGCGGTCCAGACGACGGCCAGTGATTATAATCTCGGTCTCGGGGGCTGCAAGACGCAATGCCGTAGCCCGTCCTATGCCCGAGGTTGCTCCAGTTACAAGTATTCGTTTCATAAGGTTTAAGATATATTCTAAAATTAGTAATCTCGTTTCAGTTTGCACGTGTTGCACTCTTTAGAGTGCTACAACCTCGCAAATTTACGAAAAATTTATAGAACATTCAACAACAATAGCCAAAAAAAAGAGAGTGAATAAAATGATGTAGTTTTATACCTGCAAAGCCCGAAAAAGCGGAGTTTACTTAGCATCTACCTTAAAGTCCTCCTTTTCAAAGGAGGATTTAGGTGGATTGTAAATATATAAACGAAAATGCGTCAGCATTTGAGGGCAAGCATATTTGTTGGGAGAAGGCATTAGATACAACGCTCGGCGAATTTCGAGGCGATGGGCTGTACTTTGACGTACTGCCCATTGCCAAGATAATTTGTTAGCGGCAGCAGATGATGCCTTATCTCAACAAAGAACGACAAAATACACCTTTATTCACTCTCAACGTAAACAATCTACTTGCTGACATATAGCTGCCAGCCGCGCTCGACATCCTCTCTTACAGCCTCCTCGCCATTCTCCACCGCCGACATCGCGCACACCACAGGTATCATATCGCGTGCCGAGAGGGTGTTTATCCTCTGGTCTGGAGCTATCCCCGTACGCTGCGACACTATGCGGATGTAGGCCTCGGTAAAGTTCTCCTCGGGTGGAGCATAACGGTTGAGCATCATACGTATAGTGTTAAGTCCATAGCGGCGGCGATAGGTATCCAGAAGCACGAACATAGCGCGGTAGCCATAGGCCATACTCTCAAACTCCTTGAACTCGATATCGCGGCTCGGCACCACCTCCCCAGTATAGCGAACACGCGAGCGACGTATATTCCCTGGGTTACAGTTTCTCAAACCTCTACTCATCCTCAACCTCCTCTCCTACACGTCTTCTTACCCAGCGACCCATCCACTCGAAGAGCGACGAGCCGCTTATGGTCTGGGCATTCTCCAAGAATGACCATAGCTCTACGCCGCAGACAAAGCCCGTAAAGAGATTTGCCAAGTTCAGATGCATAAACTCCAAGAGATAATGGTCTATAATCCACATCATAACGATAGCTATGGCCACAAAGCCAGCCTTGGCCACTGTGCGCCACGCCTTGCGGCTCTCGAACCACCAGGGTCTACCCTCGCGGCGTGCCACAACACACGAGGCGATGATACCCGTAACAAAATCTACAACAACGAAGAGTATCGCAGTGGTTACAAGGGGTGCTATAGGGCACAAAAGGCCACATAACGATGCTATTACAGCACTAATATACTTGAATAATATCTCCATAAATTGCACAATGATTCATCGGGTTAGCCTCGGCATTATACTCGGGCATCGCCGTAGCGTTAGCATTCAGATAGTCGGTCATACGGCGCGACAGAGCCTGTGCCGTAGACTTAAGCCTATTGAGCAGCAACCTATTCATCTCAAAGTCGGCCTCCGAGTAGTCCCTACTGCGGTCATAGTCACAACGCTCGCCAAGCAGAGGCTCAACAAGATAGCGTGTCCACGCAGCCACCTGGGGAGCAACATAATCGGCAACAAACTGCGGATAGTCGCCCTCCAACAGCTTCTGGTACAACGGCTCGCCTACGATAGGCATAAGAAAGCGGCTCTCGGCAACGAGAATATCGAGAGGCATTATCTTCGAGGCTGTAATCACATAGTCGGAACTAAAGGCTATGGAGATAACCTCCTCGGGTGTTACTATTGTCTTCATCCCAAAACATTTATAAACAACAGACTTATATTCCTAATTAAACTTAGCACGTGAGCAGAACAAACATAGCATGATAAGCATTACAACTGTCACACGCCTTACGCTCACTATTCGCCCTGTGTTTTACGTGAGCTACTACGCCCCAGCTCCGCGAGAAATAGCTGCTGCTCGGGGTCCGACTCATCATACTCCAAGCCATCGGCCTTGCGGGCCTCCCACACCCTCATATACTGAGGCTTCGAGCGCGATGGTGGGCGGTTGACAATCTCAAGCGACGAGGCCTCGACACCCATAACCTCCTCGATGATACGACGTATGGGTTCAAGCAGCTGCGCCTGCTTTGGCAGGATAACCGTATTGAGTGCCACCTCGTACTCATGCAGTATTCGGTCTGTGGAGAACCCCGACGAGTAGTCCAAGCCGCTGAGCGAGCGAAACCACGAATGTGCCACCACAAGGTCCGACTCGGCCTGAGTATGCAGGCTCTGCCAGTCGCCATCCGAGGTTGTATCTATCGGTATAAAGCGCGAGGTGCTATCCGTTGACCTATCGCCACGAAGCACGAAGAGCACCTGCCCCGGGCGACCGCCAAACTTCTCCTCGGCAGTGCGCACAAGCCTATCCGCCTCATCCTCGCTCTCGACAACACCGTCGAGCATCATAACTCCCGAGAGTTGGAAAGAGTTATCTATGCGCGAGATATTCCACCTATCCGTCTTGTAGACTATCGCCGCAGCATCAAGGCCCGCGATGTAGGGGGCTACGCCATAGTGCGAAAACATCGGCTCATACTCCTTGTAATGGACCACCGTGCGCAATGTGCCATCCACCGAGGCCTCAAAGCGAGGATATAGCGGCAGGCTCTTAGCCTCCGAAGGTGTAAACGACGACCAGTCGTGGTGTATGACGACATCCTGCGAGTCGGAGGATATGCGGCACTTCGAGGCATCGATGTGGTAGAACGAGAGAAACGAGTGGTGCGAGTCGGTGACCACCTCCATAAAGGCGTTGCCAAACATCGCCTCGTCCATAGCTAAGCGCGATATAACGCTGCGCATACTCTCACCATCGCCATTCACCGAGTCGATAAAGTGAACAAGGAGCCTATTACGCTCGTTACACACAACGCCCTTGCCTGCGATATAGTCAGCCTTATCGTTAATAATTCGGCGGTGAGCCACCGAGCGTCGCGCCAAGAGCGAGAGGGCCGAGGGCAGCATATTATCGCTACCCCACCGCCACACCTTCGAGTGCTGGGTGGCACTGCCACCGCCCGAGCCCAAAAGAGGCTCGGAGCGGTTTGAAATAGAGGCCACACGTGTAGCAATCTTCTCAGTCATAACTTCAACAATTTAATCGTTAATAGTCAGATTAGAAACCAGCCAATACCATCAACTCCTCGTCAAGAATCTCGGTACCCGCCATAAAGATTGCCCTCTGGCGATTCTCCATAAGGTCGGGGTTGTACCACATACGCACCTCAGAGCCTGGGTAGTCGGCGGTGTTTACCGCAAGAGCAAGGTTACGGCTATCGGTGAGCAGACAGTGGGTCTGCACCGCATCGCCACGTGCTGCGAGCATCTTAGACACTCCAGTGTCGACAATCTTAATACCGTGATAGGTGAGCTCTCTACGGCCCGACACGAGGTCTACATAGGCACTGTCGCCACCGCGATTATCGAGATACTGCTCATAGGCATCGCATATATCCGTAGTTACGTAGAAGGCCAGATGACCCTCCGACTTCAGGGCCTTAAGCTCCAACGGCGCAATGCTCCACATTCGCTGGAAGAGGTCGATAACGTTGTCGGCATTAACACCCTCCTCCGAGAAGTCTACATAGGGGGCACTGACCTCCTCGCGATAGATACGCGCCAAGGTAAAGAAGCCGTTAATAAGGTTAAAACTACTCTTTGTCGTGTCGCCTATCCACATCGACACACGTAGGCTCTCGGCTATCGAGGCGCGGAACATCTCTGTTTCGGCCTGTTCAAGCTCACTACCCGTAAGGTCGTCAAGATTTACATCCGAGCGTCCCACGATAAGCTCGTAGACCTGCTGGAAGTAGTCCGAAGCCGAGAAGCCCACCTCGGCCTTCATCTTCTTCAGGTCGATACGCTTCTGCTGGCGCAGTGCCGAGTCACCGCCGCTCCAACCCGACGAATAGCTCTTAAGCAGGTCGGCACGAGGGCTCCACATCTGCACCGTAGTGGGCACAGGCATATTGTACATCACGCGAATACCGAGCTGCTCGGCATTCTGGCCCGCAAACATAGGGCGGAAGAAGATTGTCTCAAGGTCACGACCAGTGTAGGTCTTTGGATTTTCAATAAGTCCCATAATTCTAAAATTTTAATTGTTAGTGAATCTGTTATTATACTCTATTTGAATAGAGTGCGCTCTTGGCATCGATGTCTGACCTCTCATAGCCTCTGATTGTCGGTAATATGTTTTTGCTCCCCAAGAGGTGCGACATCGCACCAGGCTACGCACTTCGAGTCCTTTACCGTAGCTACTGGCGGCGCATGTTGCGAGCGTCCGACTCGTAGGCCATAGTTCGTGAGTCGCGATGCGGCTCAACAAGGTCGGGGTCTTGCACGCTCTTCGTTACGGTAGGCTGCGCCTGGCGTTGCGCCTCGTCGAAGACTACGACCGAGCTGTCGGCTACGGCCTGAGGCTGCGACACCTCTACTGCATGATGTGCGGTGTAGTTCACATCTCTAAACTCCTCGGCATCAAGCTCCTCCTCGACATCATCACCAATGCCTATCGCCCTGAGCAGAGCCTGCACGCCACGCTTGGCACGTTGTGCCAATGACTGTTCCTTCTCCTCATCAAGGCGAGCATCTACCAAGCCTAAAGCTATAGCCTCGTCGGGCGAGAGCCAGCGACCGCGTCCACCATTCTCGGCCATCAGCGCGGCCATCTCCTCGACGCTACGCCCCGAGTGAGTAGCGTAGATATCAGCAATACGCTCATCCGTTTTTTGGAGCATCTCGACCTCGGCACGCAGCTCCTCAACGTTTCCCTCTATGGCCGCTATCGAGTTATGCACTAAGTATAGCGATGTTGGGGCTATGAGCCTGCACCCTTGGCTTGCCGCTTGTGCCACGATTGTAGCTGCCGAGGCGGTATATCCGTAACAGCAGGTTATCACCTTAGCACCCGTAGCTCGCAACGCCTCGTATATGAGTAGCGCATCGTTAACACTACCACCCGTTGAGCGTATGTTTACACGTATCTGGCTATGCTCGATGTCGGCAATGCGCATCAGGCTTGCCTTGAATCGCTCGTATGTCGCCACATAGCTCTCGTGGTCACCGAACTGGCACTCCTCGGGGACTCCGATGGTACCCTCGATGTCGATAATGGCACAATCGGCCTCATTCTTAATTTTGATAAATTCGTTCATCATAGCTTAGTTGTTTTAGGTTTATTAAAAGAGGGGGTATCAGTCACACAGCATACGTCTAAAGCGGCAGCGTGCCACACCCTCCTCAGCATCGTAAGAGAGTATCTCGTCAAGACGAAAGAGTGAGCTATTCTCACCTACGCGGAGCCGAAAGCGCGAGCGGAAGTTACCACCCTCGGCATCGGGGTCAAAGAGCGCGGCGTAGCGTATCGCCGAGAGGGCTATCTTTGTCGTTAGATACTGGCGACTCTGTAGCTCACGCAGCTCGTTGTCGTAGTAGCGGTGCAGCCCCTCGCACCCATCCCTATCCTCGAAGCATAGCGTCTGACCCTGCTTCGGAGCATGAAATGCCAGCATCGGGTAGCCATCACACTCTATCGGCAGTGGCCAACGCTCCTCCTCGCCCAACGGCTGTATGCCGTAGTAGAGCGCGATACGTGGCGACACATACTCCTCAGGCTCTACCGTATCGCGATTACCAACCACCAGCACCTCGGCCGAGGGTGCCGCGCCCACCACACCAGCCATCGTTGCCGTAGCACTAAAGAGCGGATTTAAGCGTCTATCGATACTTCGCTTTGCGGCATAGTTTGTTTGCGATATGCTCCATCTGCCAAACTCGCCATCTACACCCGAAGTGAGGCGTTTTGTCGCAGCATCCGAGGGTTGATAGCCGAGTGTCGTTGCTATGAAGCTCTCCGTAGCACACTCCTCGATAATCTGGTCATCGTCGAGCTGATACTCTCGCCAGTCGACCTCCTCGCCCTGGTAGAAGTCGTCATAAGGCTCTATAAACACCCTCTTTGAGGGGCGATGCGAGTAGATTCTTAGGTTAAACATCTGCGCCAAGGCCTCCAACAGCTCGGCCTGCGAAAAGTCGTGGTTAGCAACATCCTTAAACTTTATCACCTCACCATAGCCAGCTGTACCACCAAATCTCGGCACTATGCTACACCCTGCGTGTAGCGTAAGCTGCTGCCCCTCCTCTGCGCCATAGAAGTATATCTCGTCGAACACCTTCGGAGAGGTGGGGGTAACAACCTCGTAGGGTGTGCGGATGTTAACCTCAACTTCGCGTCTACCCTCAGCCTCGACATAGCCATCGTACAACGCCCAATCGCCATAAAAGTGGGTATAGGCATCCTCGCCACTCGGCTTCACATATACCTTGACAGGCCCCGAGACACTATTTACAAACTTAACCTTGGCTACGTTGCCTCGAATAACCCCATAACTTCCGAGATAGTAGCTGTTGCTGGCATCGTAGTCGAATATTATGAGCGTGTACTCTACGCCTGTTATGACCTTATCGCGTTGGTCGCGGAAGTTGTTTATCAGGTCGATATTAACATAACACTCATTACCAAGGTATAGCTTATCGAAACCCACAAGCCTTGTCGATGATGCTATGCGATAGTCTGTCGTATAGCGCAGGTGAATGTCAAAGGCTGTGCGTATCTCGCGCTTTGGGTAGAACTTAGGCCTGCCATTCTCGAAGCGGAAGCAGCCACCCATCGCGAAGGCATCGGAGCAGGCTACGCCACTCTCGTCAAGAGCCGTAGGGTCTACCGTATCGACCACATAACCCACATACGAGCCACCCACAGGACCCCAGGCATCTACTCGCCCTATCTGCGAGGCTGTGGCCGAGGCCGAGAATCGCCTCAGGGCCTTAAACTCCATCGTGGCCAACGCCTGCGCCATCTCCACCCCTCGGTATGCCCCACTAATCATCAACCTCTCGACCAGTGGCGACGACAGGAAGTCACTACATAGCGTGTAACCACTCCCCTCGATTAACTTCTCGATAATAGCCTTCACCGAGAGAAACGGAAAGTACTCCTGTGGCAGCAACGTGCGCTGTGGAACAAACACCCCCGTATCATCAGCCTCGGCATACCCATCGCGACACATGGGCAGCAACCTCACTACGCCATCATCACTCCACGAATCAAATATCGAACTGAAGGTCATCATACGCTCACCCTTAAGGCCACTCTCGTTGAGCAACGTTAACGCAGCCTCGTTGGCCCAACTATCGCCTCCCGAGCGCAGAGCTATGCGATATACGCACTCTGGGCCACGCTCAACAGCAACGAGCGACACTATACCCGTAAAGAGTAGCACCCCATCGACAAAGAGCTGGCCATCGTGCTGCTCGCTATTAAAGTCGCCATCGGTATACAACTCCTCGGCGTGGCCCAACATCTGCGCTATGGTGGCCGTAGCAGGGATGCGAAACTCCAACCTCTCGTCCTCGCGCCATGCCGCCACGCTACGCATCTTCGAGGCTCTAAATAGCGGAAGATTAACATCGCTATCGACTAAAGGGATATCTACACCATCTATTCTCAATACCATCATAGCTCACCCCCTCTCCACGCCTCCTCAATCTCGATTTTTAGCTGGCTTATACCGCCCTGGGGTGTGAATGCTACGCGCCTTGTAAAGTCGCTCTGCGGCAGACACCCCTGCTCGGTTGAGATGTATAACTGCGGTGCAAATACCATCTGCATTATACGCTCAAGCTCCTCGGGGGACTCGTATGCCGAGTAAAGCTCGCGTGTTACATAGCGACCCTTTATGCGCACCCTGCCGCTTGCTGCCTTGGCTACATCGGTGCGGTAGTTTAGGCGCACGCTCTTCGGGAATGTGTAGCTCTCGACACCGCCCGCCATATTGTACCACACCACCTGCCTTGCCGAGCTATCGCTCTTTATTAGCATAAAGTCATAGCCGTCGAGCGTGACTCCATCGCATATTATGGTGACCCTAAGTCGCTTAAAATTGGCATCTGCGGCTATCGGCAATGTAAACTCTACGGGGCGGCCGTATGTCATCAGCGTATAAGTCTTTATCTCTGGTACGAGTGACACCATTAACAACTTTATCTCTACGCTCTTTCGCGAGAATATCGTCATTCTCAGTGTCTCGCCCGGCGACACTGTTGGATGCGTTGGCAGCCTGCTAAGCACCTTAGCTGTAGATAGATCCAGATTGGCACGATAGAACACCCTCTGCGGCGACTCAACGCCGTTTACCGCCACCCTTATTTCGAGCGCAGCACTCGACCAGGTGAGAGCTTCGATATTGCCTGTTGGCGACTCATCTACCAGAGTTCTGAGGTATGGCGCGATATCTATCTCGGTGGTCTTGACCTGGTAGATGTTCAGCGATGCTACAACCCCTCTCTCCGAGTCGATAATGTCGACATTTAAATCTATCGCCTCATCACTCTCGGTATCTATGGCATAGATTAACTTCTCGCGCCACGAAGCACCATAATTTGGAATAGATACAAATTTCATTATTCAATTTTTTAATTTTAAGATTTTGACGTAAAACCTCCTCTGTGCAGACTAAATATTAACTACAACTTTCGCCCGCTCAGCTGTTGATAATAATGTTCACTAATCTTTAGTTAATTTTGACACACCTCAATTATACCCTATATATCAAACTATTACATATGTTAATAACTACACCTCCTCTCAAATTACACTGTTAATAACTTAATTTTTTCACTATCTGTTAAGCAACGTTTGACAGTGCAAATATATAACATCAAAAAGCCTTTGTCAAGAGTTTTTGTTAAAAATTTTTACACAAATTTTCTCGCTAAAATTAAATTATTTGACATACAATATCTTAGCTCGAAAAATTTTTTCACCACCACACGAGCACAGGAGAGGAGGGCACTACTGCTCAAAATCGAAGAAATATAGAATCGCAAGCCGAGAAAATACCGAGAATAAAAAAATTTTCGTTATATTTGCGCGAAAATATAATAGGTAGGTTCTATAACACTGTGCAAAGATGCTATTAGAGGCCGTTTCGTGGCCCCTCCACCCCTCTCTACGCGATGCCGCGCAACTGCGTAAAGGCTTAAAAAAGATAGAGATAAACATCGAGCCATCGAGATAGAGCCGACCCGTACAGAGGATTTATTTACTAATTTTTAGAATACAGCTTAAAGCGTAGAATATGGCAGACAATTCGATACTAATACGTCTCGACGGACTTAAGCTCAAGTACGAGGAGATTGGCCAGAAGTTGACCGACCCCGAGGTGATAGCCGATGTTAAGCAGTTCATACAGCTCACCAAGGAGTACAAGGAGTTAGAGCCCATCATCGAGACCTCGGACCGCTTTCGCACCGCCTTGGCCAACCTTGCCGAGGCTAAGGATATACTCGCAAACGAGAAGGACGAGGAGTTCCGCGAGATAGCGCGCGAAGAGGTGGCAACACTCGAACCAGCAATCGAGAAGATGGAGGAGGAGATTAAGCTTCTGCTCATCCCCAAAGACCCACAGGATGACAAGAATGCCATTGTCGAGATACGTGGCGGTACGGGAGGCGACGAGGCCGCGATATTCGCAGGCGACTTGTTGCGCATGTACACCAAATATATCGAGTCTAAGGGGTGGAGATATGAGATTACCTCATCGTCGGACGGTGCAGCAGGCGGATATAAGGAGGTAGTGCTTAAGGTTACAGGACAGAGCGTATATGGCACACTTAAGTATGAGTCGGGCGTACACCGCGTGCAGCGCGTGCCACAGACCGAGACTCAGGGTCGTGTACACACCTCGGCAGCCTCAGTAGCCGTACTTCCCGAGGCCGAGGAGTTCGATATCGAGATATCTATGAACGACATCCGCAAGGATATCTTCTGCGCCTCAGGACCTGGTGGACAGTCGGTGAATACCACCTACTCGGCAATACGCCTAACGCACATACCTACAGGTATTGTGGTGCAGTGTCAGGACCAGAAGTCACAGCTTAAGAACTTCGACAAGGCCTTTGAGGAGCTTCGTACCCGAGTCTTCAACCTTGAGTACTCTAAGTACCTCGACGAGATAGCCTCGAAGCGTAAGACGATGGTATCTACAGGTGACCGCTCGGCCAAGATTCGTACCTACAACTACCCACAGGGACGCATCACGGACCACCGTATAAACTACACCATCTACAACCTCTCGGCCTTTATGGATGGCGATATCCAGGATGTTATCGACCAGCTCATCGTAGCCGAGAATGCCGAGCGTCTTAAGGAGAGCGAGCTTTAGTCCCGAAAGTGCGAGGAGGGGGCAGTTTACTTGGTGTAAACAGAGTTTTGGAGCACGAGCATATATTGTTGTCGGAAGGCATTGGATACACGCTCTGCAAATTTAATAGCGATGAGGGGGACTAAAAAGTATCTTAGCCTTCTCTTGAACCTAAGAGAGTGAATAAAATGATGTAGTTTTAGGCCTGCGAAGCCCGAAAAAGCGGAGTTTACTTAAGCGTAAATGAGCTTTTGAGGGCGAGCATAACGACAAAATACACTTTTTATTCACTCTCATTGCTGTTAATAATGCGTTAGCAAAAGTAGTAATGCTGCTACGCACAAAGGGTATATGCTCGAAAAAGAGCATCGCCACATCTTGGCATAGGCTATAAGGGGGGGGTCTATTAATTAGTAACTATAACAGCATAGCAATATATGACTCAAGCACACATACTACGTATCGTACTGTTGTTTTCATCTCTTATGGCGAGCATCACACCGCTATCTGCTCGCGAGCCAATATATGTTGTTAATGGCAAGGTTGTCAGTAGCATCAGAGATATCCCGCACGAGGATATCGAGAGCATCGACCATCTACCTGCCGACGAGCAGACTATAGCCGAGTGGGGTCCCGAGGCCTCCGATGGTGTTATCATCGTGACGCTGCGCTACGACACCCCTGCTATCTTCGACCATAATGGCACGAATAACTATACCGACTACTTAGCCTCGACGGTTAAGTGGCCAGCCACTATGCCTGCCGAGCGTGTGTCGCTACGCATCGTTGTCGACACCGATGGCCGCGCCACGATAGGTGAGGTGTTGGAGTATACCTCGCGACAATTTCTTAATCGTGTGACTCGCGCCATAGAGGCATCGCCAGCATGGCAGCCAGCATCGCGCAATGGCAAGGCTGTTGCGAGTCAGCACTTAGTAAACCTTAAACTGCCTGTGGGCAAGGAGATACCCTCCGAGCAGGGCATCATCCTACTCTAATCGCTACCGTTGTGATGTATAACGAGAGAATAGATATCGACACCTCGCCACGTCAGAGCATCACCCTCTACGACCTGCTGAGGATGGTGCGCGGCACACTGGAGAGCCGCTTTAGCGAGCCACAGTGGGTTAGTGCCGAGATATCGGAGCTTAAGCTCAACCGCTCGGGACACTGCTACCTAAATCTTGTAGAGAAGGGCGACTCGGATGGTAAGCCACGCGCCGAGGCGCGTGCTGTGATATGGCGCACGGCGTATAACTCCATCGCCACGATGTTTCAGAGTGCTACGGGCACGCCCCTTGCCTCGGGCATAGGCGTACTTGTGCGCGTTGTGGTCACCTATCACGAGGTGTATGGCTTCTCGCTACAGATTATAGACCTCGACCCGAGCTATACGCTTGGCGAGGTTGAGCGTCGCCGTCGCCAGACGATAGCACGCCTTGAGGCCGATGGTGTGTGGGACCTAAACCACGAGCTTAGGCTGCCACGCCCTACGCTTCGCATAGCCATAGTGTCGAGTGCCACCGCCGCAGGCCTTCAGGACTTTATGCGTGAGCTATGTCGCTCGCCCTACCGCTTTAGCACCACGCTCTTCGAGAGTCTTATGCAGGGCGATGCCGCAGAGCAGAGCATTGTCGATGCCCTAACGGCAATAGCTGCACAGGAGGAGATGTTTGATGTTGTGGTGATAATACGCGGAGGTGGTTCGAAGAGCGACCTCGCGCTCTTTGACTCCTACCGCATAGCCTCGCACGTGGCACAGTTTCCCCTCCCTATCTTGACGGGCATAGGCCACGACAAGGATACCTCGGTTGTCGATATGGTCGCACACATGCAGTGTAAGACCCCTACAGCCGTAGCAACCACGCTTGTCGAGATGGCCGATGTTGAGTTGGGGCTATTAGAGCGACTCATTGCCGATATCAACACGCTTGCCACGCGACAGATAGGTAGCGAGGAGCTACGCCTACAACAATATCGCACCGAGGTGTATAGCCTTGCTATCGAGGCCACACATAGAGCCTTGCGCGAGCTGGAGCGCACCGAGATGGCTATCTACAACGAGGCCACATCGCGCCTCGATGCGGAGCTACAACGTATCATCTCGGCGCAACACCTTGTCGAGACCTACTCGGTAGATAACATCCTAAAACTCGGCTTTGCAACCCTACGTCGCGGCACGACATATATAACCTGTGCTGGCGATGCCGACATTGGCGACAGCATAGATATCGAGCTTCGTGACGGAAGAATAACAGCCGAGGTACGCGATATTCAAAGAGATAGTAACGTGGAGTAAAAAATAGTAATAAATGGCAAAGAAGACAACTAAGAATATCCCCTACAGCGAGGCTATAGGGGAGCTTGAGCAGATATTGTCGCGCCTGCGTAGTGGCGAGTTGGGCATCAACGAGCTTACGGCCTCGGTAAAACGTGCCAAGGAGCTTATCGAGATATGCCGCACACAGCTTGTCAGCACACGCGAGGAGCTGGATAACATCATCAACGAGAGTCAACCGCTTTAGGTAGTTCGATAGATGATGCCATAACGAAGCCATAGGTTCCCCGAGATAGATACAATTTACAAACGCAACAGGATGAAGAGAGCAATACGCTGGGTACTAAACCATATTCCTCGCCGCTGGCTGCAACGCCTTGCAGGGTGGGCCGTACCCGTCATGGGCCTTGCCTACGTTGGTCGTGGTCGCCACTGCCCAATATGTGGCACACGTCGTCGTAAGTTTCTACCCTACGGCTACGTCACTACGCGCGAGGATGCACTATGCCCTGGGTGTCTATCTTTGGAGCGTCACCGCGCGATATGGCTGTGGATAACGAGAAATACAGACCTTCTCAATAGCCATCCACGCCTACTGCATATCGCCCCCGAGGTGTCGCTTATGGGCCGCCTTCGCAAGCTCTACACCACGAGCGACTATATTACAGCCGATTTGGAGTCACCCTTGGCCGATATGCACTTCGATGTACAACATATACCCCTCGAATCGCGTTCTTTCGATGTGGTGATATGCAACCACCTCTTCGAGCATGTCGAGGATGACCGTCGTGCTATGCGCGAGCTCTATCGTATCATGCGTCCTGGAGGCTGGGGCATTATGGTTGTTCCCGAGGATAGGTCACGAATGACGACATACGAGGATGACACAATCACCGACCCGGAGCAGCGCACCGCCCTCTTTGGACAGTATGACCACCGCCGCATCTATGGATGCGACTACGATGACCGCCTTCGCCAGGCAGGCTTTAGAGTCGAGCGCATTTCGTGCAGCGATATGCTCACGCCCGAGGAGCGTACACTATACGCTACGGCCAATGACGACATAGTTGTCGTATATAAAGATTAGTTGAAACTATTGTATATATGGATAGCAACGTATTAGATAGATATGCCTCGTTTCGAGAATTTATAGCGTCGCAGTTCTCGCAAAAGACACAGAGTATGGTCGACAAGGCACTGCTCTTTGCCGAGGAGGAGCTTTGCGACAGACGACGCTACGACAATACCCCACTGCTGAATCACGGTGTGGCAATGGCTCGCATCGTTGCCGAGAGCATAGGCTTAGGGCGCAACTCTACCATTGCTGCGATTCTCCACGACGTTGTACGCATCGCCATTCAGGAGCAGAGCCCACGCCTTGAGGAGCTAACCACGACAATACGCAACGACTATGGCGATGAGGTGCTGGGCATCGCCGTATCGCTGTGCAAGATTTCAGATATTAAGCTTAAGAGGTCCAAGGAGCAAGCTTCGGACTTCCGCGATATGATTGTATCCTACTCGGAAGACCCACGTGTCATCCTCGTCAAGCTTGCCGATAGACTTGAGGTTATGCGCACCCTCGACATCTTCCCCGAGAAGAAACGGCTCTCGAAGAGCTGGGAGAGCCTAAATCTCTATGCCGAGATAGCCCATAAGCTTGGACTCTATGTGATAAAGAGCGAGCTTGAGGACCTCTCGCTAAAGTATATCGAGCCCGAGGCATACAACCATATCGTCACCGAGCTTAAGGATAGCGAGGCCGAGCGTATGGCCTTCATCGAGGAGTTTCTACAGCCTGTACGTCGTCTTCTCGATGCCGACGGCATCAAGTACCATATCAAGAGCCGCACAAAGTCCGTATTCTCGATATATCAGAAGATGAAGAAACAGCAGGTCGATTTCAAGGGTGTCTACGACATCTTCGCGCTGCGCATCATCATCGACTGCCCGATAGAGAGCGAGAAGCCGCTCTGCTGGACCGTATATTCCCACGTCACGTCGCTCTACACGCCCAATCCTAAGCGTATGCGCGACTGGATATCTATCCCCAAGTCCAACGGCTATGAGTCGCTGCACACCACCGTAGTTACCAACGAGGGTCGCTGGGTGGAGGTGCAGATACGCACCGAGCGCATGGACGAGGTTGCCGAGCGCGGTATTGCGGCACACTGGCGATATAAGGGCGTTAAGCAGGGAGGTATGGGTGCCGAGGAGTGGCTGGGCCGTCTGCGCGAGCTTTTGGAGGATACACCCTCGGAGTCTATCGCACACCGCTTCGATGCCAAACCCTCGGAGGGCGAGATATTTGTCTTTACCCCTTCGGGCGATATACGCAAGCTGCCTGAGGGAGCTACGGTACTCGACTTTGCCTTCGATATACACACGTCGTTGGGTGCTATATGTACGGGTGGCAAGGTCGGAGGTCGCGTTGTGCCCATCAAGGAGCCCCTGCATAATGGCGATATCTGTGAGGTCATCACCCGTAAGGACCAGACCCCTAAGGCCGACTGGCTCAACATCTGCGTTACGCAAAAGGCCCGAAACAAGATACGCGCCTACCTTCGCGAGGAGCGTATGAAGCATGCACGCCTTGGTCGCGAGGAGCTTGAGCGCAAGATAAAGAACTGGAAACTCGATGTTAGCATAGATGAGGCCGTAGCCTACCTGTGTAAGTACCTCAAGATACGTCGTGGCAACGAGTTATATGTTGCCATTGCCGACCAGAAGATTGAGGCTGGGCAGATTAAGGAGACGCTCCTGCAGTGGCTCTCGGGTCAGGCCGATGAGCAGCGTCGTCAGGCCGCTGCCGAGGTCGAGGAGCGCAAGCTACGCCTACGCGAGGAGCGTATCGAGAATAACCCACCTGCGCCACATAGCGATGCCCTTGTTATCGATGACAGCATCAATAATATAGAGTATAAGCTGGGACGCTGCTGCAACCCTATCAAGGGTGACGACATCTTTGGCTTTGTGACTATCAATTCTGGCATCACCATCCACCGTATCGACTGCCCTAATGCACGTCGTATGCGAGAACGCTACCCCTACCGCGTTATCGATGCTCGCTGGCGCGATAGTGCTTCTGGGGCCTTTAGAATCACCGTATCGATTTCGGCTGCCGACATTCCAGGCATCGCCACGACGATTATGGATGTTGCGAGCAAGGAGCTTAAGCTCTCGGTGCGAGGCATAAACTATAATCCTAAGGGCGATGGTACCGCCTCGGCACAGCTTATCGTCGAGGTTCCGAGTACGGGTGTTGTCGAGATGCTTCTGCACTCACTGCGCCGCATCAAGGGGGTTAGAAATGTCTACCGCCTAAATTAGGGGAGTAGAGGATGTAAGCTATAACAGAAACAATAATAGATGATTACCACTATGGATTTTGATTTTAAGAGTTGCCCTTGGGGCGACAACCTTAAGAGCTGCGCCATTACGGTCTGCGACCTTGACGGTGTTGTACTCTACCAGAATAAACGCTCTATTGATGTCAATGGCGATGTTCGTGGTCGCTCGATGATTCCCTGCCACTCGGCACGCTCTCGCGATATTATCCAGCGACTTATCAACGAAGGAGCAACGAATGCCTATACCATACAGAAGGGTTCGCTTCGCAAGCTTATCTACCAAGCCCCCTGGTACGATGGCGATGAGATTAACGGACTTGTAGAGTTCTCGTTGGAGATTCCCGACGAGATGCCCCACTACGTGCGCGGGTAACAAATAAGGGCCTATTGGCCACCGAAAGGGGCAGCCTTATCCCTCTAAAACAGAAGATAAGCTGCCCCGATTTTATCTGCTAATTTTGACCAATAAGTCACAATATATCTACTAACCTACAGTCCACCCCTTAACATTTTGTAGTGGCAATACATCAACTTACCCTCCTCGTCGCGTAGGTGCATGCCGCCGCCACGACAGAATTGCCACACCTTACAGTCGGCACACTCATCCTTGCGCGTCCACTCGCGATTGCGGAATGTCGCAAAGCGGTTCTGCCACACATCCCAGAAGCTATCCTTATAGATATTGCCCTGAGTATAGTTACCTCTGACACTCGTACACCCCGAGATATCGCCATTGACACGTATCGAGGCGACGTTAACACCAGCATTACACATATAGAAGTGGTCGCGCACCTCAGTCTCGTAGCCCCCTAAGAAGCCCTCGCAGGCGTAGTTTAGCGTGATGCGACCCTCTCGACGTGTGCGACGTATAAACTCCATAAGAGTGCGAAAATCATCGGCCTCGATATGTAGCGTAGCATCGCGCTTGGCCCTGCCAGCAGGGAATACCGAAAATATGCGCCAATGTGTTATTCCCTCGGCAATAAGGAACTCCTTCCACTCCTCAAGACGAGGCATCAGCGCAGGCGTTACACAGGTGATAACATCGTATGTTAGGCCCTTAATCTGACGAATATAGCCTATAGCACGTCGTGCTCGCTCGAAGCTTTCACCACTCTGGCGTATGTAGTTGTGAACATCCTCAAAGCCATCGAAGCTTACAGATATGCTCCTAAGACCAGCATCGACCAGGGCTTTAAGTCTTTCGCGCGTAAGGCCCAAGCCATTTGTCACCATACCCCACTTATAACCTCGTTGTGTCACTTGGCGACCAGCCTCCTCAAGGTCACGACGCACCAACACCTCGCCACCCGAGAATATTATTAGCACCTCCTCGGGATTTACGTGTGGCGTAACCTCCGTATCGAGGACCTTGAGGAAGTCCTCCAAAGGCATATCTCGCTCAGCGACATCGGTGCGGCAGTCGCTACCACAGTGGCGGCACCTAAGATTACAACGAAGCGTACACTCCCAGAAGAGTGTACGCAACTTATGACGCTCGACCACGCCATCGTATATGCCCCTAAAGAGCTTAAGTCCGATGTATTTACGCAGTCCTAACCTCTTACCTTTCACCGCAATAGATATATTACTTCTCGGCGGCCTCAGCAGCCTCAGCAGCCTCAGCAGCCTTGGCAGCCTCTTTCTCTGCTCGTATCTCCTCTACGCGCTTCTTTGCCTCCTCCTCGGTAATAGGCTTTACAACACTTCCATCGGGGAAGGGCACACCCTCCTCTATTGGGCGAGCAATCTCACCCTCGGGAGTAGGAACGCCATACATAAGCATAATGCGTGGATCCTCCTCCTCAGACACGATATCCTGAGCCTTCTTATCTTCGCTCTTCGTAGCCTTCTTAGTTCCGCAGCAAGCCGTTACCGAGAAACCCAAGAGTGCCAAAAGCGTCATCTTCCACTTAATATTCATAATTCGTTGTTTTAGTTATTATGTAATATTATATAATATATCTACACATAGACAATTACCCTCACAAATATATGGCTTTTTCTTCGAATCTACAAATATAACGCAAAAATTTATGGTAATGGTATTGCCACGTATAATAAAATTTGTAACTTTGGACTACCAAAATGACACTACACGATGAAAGGGCGCGTAAAATGGTTCGACGATAAACGAGGTTACGGCTTTATAACCTCCGAGTCAGATGGGGATGTCTACGTACACTACACGGCGATTGTCAAGGAGGGATACCGCACCCTCAAGCACAACTGGCGCGTGGAGTTTGACGTTGTCACCACCGCAGAGGGGCGCATCGAGGCTCGGAATGTTGTGGTGCAGAGGTAGTAGGCCCTACGCTGTTATGCAGACTAACGGCTCAACCTCTTGTATATAACGATTTTTTTACTTATCTTTGCAGAACCTACTGACCAAAGATGAACTTCGCAATAACTAACATACCACAAACCGCACAGGAGCTATCGATGGTTTGTGCGAGAGCGGCGACCCGTATGGTGGCCACAACCTCGATGTATATGTATATGCGAATGTGCCGTTAGGCACACCTATTATCTTTGTGTAGCTACGTGCTACTCTACCCAACCGCACATATTTTTTACACGCCATAACATTAGTGGCGACACAACTATTTGCATAACATTAATTAAGATATACTATGTCAGAGAAGAGACTGCGTTTCGAGACGCGACAAATACACGGAGGCTACCACGTAGACCAGACTAATGCACGCGGTATAGCCATACACCCTACGGCAGCATACCACTTTCCCTCATGCGACTACGCTGCCAACCTCTTTACGCTCAGCGAGCCAGGATATATATACACACGCCTGCACAACCCCACTACTGCGGCCTACGAGGAGCGCGTAGCGGCACTCTACGAGGGTGTGGGAGCCTTGGCTACGGCAGCAGGAATGTCGGCCATACTCCTCACAGTAACGGCCTTAGCCTCGGCAGGACAAAATATCGTGACCTCGCCATACCTATATGGTGGTACACACAACCAGTTTGTCATCTCGCTGCGCAACGTAGGCATAGATTGTCGCTTGGCCAAGAGCGATAGTCCAGAGGATATGGCGGCTCTTGTCGATGAGAACACACGCGCCCTCTTCGTCGAGTCTATGGGCAACCCCACCTGCCGTGTTGCCGACATCGAGGCCTTGGCCAAGGTAGCACACAGCAACAACATACCCCTTATTGTCGACAACACCTTTGGTGCAGGAGGATATCTGTGCAACCCCTTCGAGTGGGGCGCAGATATAATCACCGACTCGGCGACAAAGTGGATAAATGGCCATGGCACAGCTATGGGAGGCATTATCGTCGACAGTGGCAAGTTCGACTGGCGAGCCTCGGGCAAGTTTCCAACTATTGATGGTCCCTCGGAGGGATATCATGGTCTTAATCTGTACGATGCCTTTGGCAATCAGGCCTTTATTGTCAAGTGTCGCGTAGATGGCATGCGCGACTTTGGCTGCTGTCCTTCGCCCTTCGATGCCTACCTTATGCTCCTTGGCTTAGAGACCCTTTCGCTACGTGTTAAGCACGAAGTAGAGTCGACATACCGCCTTGCCGAGTACTGCAAAAACCACCCTAAGGTCGAGCGCGTAAGCTTCGTGGGCTTCGAGTCGCACCCTACATACCACTTGGCACAGAAGTACTTCCGCTTTGGAGCCGCCCCCGTCATGACCATCGAACTAAAGGGCGACTTAGACTCTACCGTAAGGTTTGTCGAGGGGCTTAAGCTCTCGGGGAATATGACCATGATAGGCGACTCTATAAGCGTTGTTACGCACCCTGCCTCGACGACACATAAGCAGCTCTCCGACGAGGCTAAGCGTGCTGCGGGCATCACACCTACGCTTCTGCGCATATCGCTCGGACTGGAGGATGTCGAGGATATTATTGCCGACTATGAGCAGGCACTACAAAATATTTAGGCCGAGTTTATGAGCCACATATACCACCATAACGAGGCTGTAACGCTTGAGTCGGGAGCCACGCTTGCCAAGGTAGATATCGTCTACGACACCTATGGCGAGATTAACGCTGCGCACGACAACATCATCTGGGTATGCCATGCTCTCACGGCCAACTCCGATGTTGCCGACTGGTGGCCCCACACCGTCGAGGAGGGTCGCTTTCTTGACCCTACGCGCTACTTTATTATATGCGCCAACTTTCTCGGCTCGCACTACGGCACGACATCGCCCCTGTCTGTAAACCCCGAGACGCAAGAGAAGTACTACTACGACTTTCCACGCATCACGGTACGCGACATGGTGTTGTGCCATAAGCTGTTGGCTAAGCACCTTGGCATCGAGCGTGTCAAGATGCTTATAGGCAGCTCGATAGGAGGCTTCCAAGCTATGGAGTGGGCCATCAGCGAGCCACACTTTGCCGAGCACCTTGCGCTTATAGCTACTACGACATGCTCCGAGCCTTGGGCTGCGGCCTTCAACGAGTCGCAGCGCATGGCTATACGTCTTGACAGCACGTGGGGGCAGAAGCGCGATGATGCTGGCATAGATGGCATGGCCGTAGCTCGCTCCATAGCCCTTATAAGCTATCGTGGCGGTGCAGCATATAACGCTACGCAGCAGGAGATAGATGGTGCTACCGAAGTATCGTTTGAGCGTCGCGCACATAGCTACCAGCGATATCAGGGCGAGAAGCTACGTCGCAGGTTTAACGCCCTGTCGTACTACCGCCTTAGCGAGGCTGTTGACTCACACAACATAGCACGTGGTCGTGGCTCTATAGCCGAGGCACTACGCCGCATCGAGGCTCGCACGCTCATCGTGGCGATATCGTCCGATATACTCTTTCCACCCGAGGCACACACACCGCTTAGGGAGCATATCGCCAATGCCGAGTACCACCTCATCGAGTCGGAGTTCGGACACGATGGCTTCCTTGTGGAGCACGAGAAGCTAAACACGATAATTGAGAACTTTTTAAGGGGGGTCCAATAAATTATGTCGTGTTGCTTTTGAAGGTTACTCGAAGGCGACAGAAACAGACCTCTCAACAGCGAATAACATAGTTACTAACTTATAGAACACATAAACAGAGTATGAAACGACTAAACATAGGACTTTTTGGCTTTGGCAACGTAGGTCGAGGCCTCTACGATGTACTTGGACGCATAGAGTCTGACAGTGTACATATCCGCCGTATCTGCGTGCGCGATATCAATAAGGAGCGTGGTGTCGATGCTGAGTTTACCGACGATGCCGACGCTATATTTAACGATTCGGAGATAAACCTTATCGTCGAGGTTATAGATGATGCCGAGGCTGCCTATAGTATCGTTAAGCGTGCGCTCAAGAGCCGCATCCCTGTTGTGTCGGGCAATAAGAAGATGCTTGGCCACCATATCCTTGAGCTTATAGACCTTCAGGAGCAGTACAACACGCCACTGCTCTACGACGCATCTGCCTGTGGCTCGATACCTGTCATCCGCAACCTTGAGGAGTACTACGACAACGACCTGCTCTGCTCTGTAAAGGGCATCCTCAATGGCTCGTCAAACTTCATCCTTTCGAAGATATTTAACGAGAATATGTCCTATGGCGATGCTCTGCGCTTGGCTCAGGAGTTAGGCTTTGCCGAGAGCAACCCTACGCTCGACATCGACGGCTGGGACTCGCTCTACAAACTTATTATCATCACCGTACACGCCTTTGGAGTATACGTATCGCCTGACGAGATCCTTACGTATGGTATCTCGACAATGAATGACTCGGATATACGCTTTGCTCGCGAAAAGGACCGCCGTATAAAGCTTGTTGCCCACGTCGAGAAGGTCGATGACAGGCTTATTATGTGCGTGTTGCCACAGCTTATCTCGCGCAATAAGTATATCTATAGTGTCGAGGATGAGTTCAACGGTGTAGTTATCAAGGGACTGTTCTACGACAAGCAGTTTATGTTTGGTCGCGGTGCTGGTGGCCACCCCACAGGCTCGGCAGTGCTCAGCGACATTACGGCCTGCGGCTATAACTACCGCTATGAGTATAAGAAGCGTAACGACTCGGTGTTACCCCACTACACTACGGACCATACGTTCCGCATCTACTTCCGCTATAGGACCGAGGAGCAGCTTAGCCTACTCACGTTTAGCAAGATACGCGAGCAGTACACCTCCGAGGGGTATAGCTATATCATCGGTGATGTGTCTATTGCCAACCTTAAGGCCCATCAGGAGGAGCTGCGCACTGGCGACTGCTTTGTTGCCGCCTATCCTCTTGACTAATAGACTATAGGAGCTCTTGGATATAGAGCAACTCAAATACCTACCAAATAGAATGGGGATGACAAATTTACTTTTTGTCATCCTCATTTTATTTAGGGCATTATTACGATTATTGCCTCGAAGTTATTGCAGTTTCAAACTTTTTCTTACCTTTGTATAATATTAGCATACTATGCACTAATCAAAGACTTAAAATATGAAGAGAACGTTTACCAAGATTCTTTGTCTTATGGTAGCACTCGCTACCACGACAACACTCTACGCTCAGGAGGACAAACGCGACATTAACGAGATTTTTAAGCTCGGTGTTGAGGCCCGTTTCGACTACCTCAATCAGGCTGTCGATGGCAATCACGATGTCGCTGGCTCGGGACTTAAGGCCCGCTACTTCAACCTCAGAATGGATGGCCAGATATCGTCAAAGTTTAGCTACTCGTGGCGACAGCGTTTCAACCGCGTAAACTCATTCTCGGAGTTCGCACAGAATACCGACTGGCTACACCTAACATATAAGCCTACGCAGAACTGGGCGATATCGGCAGGTAAGCAGGTGCTTATGATTGGTGGCTGGGAGTATGACCGCGCACCTATCGACCTATACTTCTGCTCGGAGTTCTGGAACAACGTGAGCTGTTATCAGATTGGCGCAAGCGTGGCCTTCACAACAACAAAGGGCAACGACACCATCCTCTTCCAGGCGTGTCAGAGCCCCTATGATACAACATCCGAGTCTTTGGACTACTACGCCTTTAACCTCTACTGGAGTGGTACGCACGGCTGCTACACCGCCCTATACTCACTCAACTTTATGCAGTACGCCCCAGGCAAGTACGACAAGTACGTCGCTTTAGGCAACCAGTTTAAGTTTGGCGATGCAACGCTGCAACTCGACCTTATGAGTCGTGGTCCAAAGGCAAAAGACCTGCTCTTCGACAACTTCTCGATTATGGGTGAGTTCTCATATCTTATCGCCAAACGTGTAAACCTCTTTGTAAAGGCTACATACGACAAGATTGGCTCAAGCGCGATTACGGCATCGGGCCTCTTCCCTGGCACCGATATTACTCGCTTTGGTGGCGGTGTTGAGTACTACCCACTTGGCGGCAGGGGCAACCGTGACGTGCGCCTACACGCAGCCTATGCCTACAACCTCGGCGGCAACACCAACCCCTACGGAACGGCTCAGGACGAGGGTTCGTACCTCACCGTAGGTCTTACGTGGAGAATAGATATCATCAAGGGCATCACAACGCTTATCGACAAGCACATTGCTAAACGCAGCGCAGAGTTATAACGGAACTTAACTAACAACTACAAATCAATATGGAGAATCAAAACAAGGGGATTAAGAAGTATCTCGTAGGTATCTTCTGCCTCGCCATCGTCATCGGCATATTTGGCGGCATAGGCTCGGTTATGGGTCTTCCAAATATGCTTAACACCATCATGAAGACGGCCCACGACCTTCTTCTCAACACCGTATTCTACCTTATGGCCATCTGCGTTATCACAGGTGCTTTAGGACGTATATTTGTTGAGTTTGGCGTTGTAAGCCTACTTGAGCGTATCCTTCGCCCACTGATGAAGCCTCTCTTTAATCTTCCCGGTGTAGCCTCACTCGGTGCAGTGATGACATTCCTCTCGGATAACCCAGCGATTATCTCATTGGCCAAGGATAAGCGTTTTAGCTCATACTTTAGAAAGTTCCAGCTTATATCGCTTACCAACTTCGGTACAGCCTTCGGTATGGGTCTTCTGGTTATCGTCTTTATGATATCACAGGGTTACTTCGTCGAGCCATTCCTCGGCCTATTAGGTGCCTTTATCGGCTGTATCGTCTCGACACGCCTCATGCAGTACTTTGTGGTTAAGCAGTACCCCGAGTTTAAGGAGGAGTTTGCCTCAACACTTAGCGAGGAGGATATGAAGGCTGAGGAAGAGGTTAAGGAGACATCGCTCTTTACTCGCATCCTTAACTCGCTGCTCGATGGTGGTAAGACAGGTGTCGATGTAGGCCTCTCGATTATCCCTGGCGTGCTTATCATCTCTACACTCGTCATGCTCCTCACCTTTGGTGCAGGCGAGAATGGCACCTACGATGGTGCTGCATACGAGGGCGTTGAGTTCCTTCCTTGGCTCTTCGGCAAGATAAATATCATCTTCGAGTGGCTCTTCGGCTTTGGCCACCCAGCGTTGATGGCCTTCCCTATCACCTCACTCGGTGCTGTGGGTGCAGCGTTGAGCCTCGTGCCTGAGTTCTCGGCTCAGGGTATTATCAACGGTAACGCCATCGCAGTATTCACAGCTATCGGTATGTGCTGGAGCGGTTACCTCAGCACCCACACCGCTATGCTCGATGCTCTTGGCTACCGCAAACTCACCTCTAAGGCTATCCTTTCGCACACCATCGGTGGTCTTGTAGCAGGTATCGCGGCACACTGGCTCTTTGTGCTCTACACCCTGGCATTTGGTACACCTACGACCTTCGAAGGTGGTGCCGACCGCTATACTACCGCATCATCGCCCGTAGTTATCGAGTTCGTTAGCGACAATCAGGTTAAGGTGGGCGACCGCATCTTTACCGACGAGGAGGGCGACACTCCAGAGGAGGAGGGCTCTTTGGCACGTGTTATTGAGGGTATGCTACTCAAGAACCACGAGATTATCACCGTTAGCGAGGGTGTCAAGGTTGACGCAGCAGGCTTCATTGCCACTGAGCAGCTCCCCGAGGCTACGCGCGAGAGCCTTCTCGACGAGGTACAGGCTGGCTTCGACATGTACCGCAACACCATCGCTCAGCGCACCTTTGGACGCTCTGTAGATGAGCTTAGCGAGGCTGAGCTTAAGGAGCTTGATGATATCATCCCATTCCGCTTCGACAAAGAGCGTGGCGAGAACGACATCGTTGATACGGAGGCTGAGGTTGCTGCCGAGTAACGCAGCTTAGATATTGTCACTGTATAGGCCGCTGGAGTCCAGCGGCCTATTTGTTTATAATTGATATAATGAGGTCCTATGGGGCGTTGCCACTATCATAGAAACTCATCGGACCCCATCGAAACTCATCAGAACACAAAAAAAAGTTTAAGGGTAGTGCGCTCGCTGTGCGAGCTAAGGGTGGGTTAAGGGTAGTTCGCAGCTAACGCTGCTAAAGGGTAGCTCGCAAGCTGTGCTTGCTAAAGGGTTGTTTAATGGTTTTCGTCGTTGTGGATTGTTGTGATACTCGACCTCTTAATGTCTTATTGTCTTAAAGTCTTAATGTCCTAAAAAAAATTGGGACAATAAGACGATAGGATAATAGGACAATAAGACGATAGGACAATAAGATGGTTGCGGACAAAAATTTCTCCCTTTCTGCTACCCCTTAGCAAGCTTTAGCTTGCGAACTACTCTTTAGCAGGCGAAGGCCTGCGCACTACCCTTTCAGCTTTAGCTGTCACCGCAAGATGAAACCATTGCTCATTACTCATTGAAAAAGAGGGCTGCCTCGCAAGCGAAGCAGCCCCCAACGCTATAGAGCCATCGACTACAACTCTACAAGAGAGTCGGCAGCGTAGGCGAACTTACCCGTCTCAACAACATCGAAGGTCAGCGAGTAGTTCTTATTAGGACCATAGGCATACACCTTGATTATAACCTTCTTATACTCCTCAGAGGTCATCTCGGGATATACGTAGCTAAGCACCTCGCCAAATACCTCGGCGGTGTTCTCCTTAAGCTTCGCCAAAATCTCGTCGTCAGACAACTCGCCCATGCCAGCAGCGGCAAAGCCACCCTTAACGGCCGATGGTCGCCAGTCCATATTGCCGTAGTAGGCCGAGGCACCTGTGTAGAACTCGTTGTTACCATAGTTCGATACCCAATAGTTACCCGCAGGCTTCTCGCCATTGATAAGGACTATCTCGGTAGAGACAATCTCACCAGCGTTATCACGTGCAGGGGCACCCATAGGCACATCCTTGAAGTCGTAAACCCAGTTTACGCAGTACTGATAGAATGCCTTGGTATCTGCGCTCGAAGTGTTTGTAAAGTCGAGCTCGAGGGTGCGGTCAACAAGCCACTCTCCCTCCTGCTTACGGAACTGGTCACACTTATCCGCAAAGTAGATAGTCTTAGTCCACTCGCCATTGAAGACGTACTCGTCAACCCTCCACGATGTCTCACCACCAGCATAGCAGCGATAGCCAACATAGAGCTTATCATCAACCTGAGCATAAGGATACTTCTCTGAGAGGAACTTAGGCAAGTAGATATCCTGTGTAGGATTGGTGAAGTTGCCATAGCCCTGACCCATAGATGTATAGTCAGCAGGCTGAACAGCTACGACATCCGCAGCCTCATAACCCGTGCCATTATACTTAAAGTATGCATAACGCTTCTCGCTCTTCACCGTAAGTGCAAGTGTCGACGCTGTAGCTGCGGTATCTACCGAGGTGACAATCATATTGATGTACTTGCCAGCAGAGATTGAGACGAAGTAACCATAAAGCGTACACTCAAGGCCATCGCTAAGCTGCGCCTTAAGCTCGTCGGTAGCACCATAGATGCTGCCCTGGGCACTCTCGGCACCATCGAGCGTAAAGTTGTAGTAGTTGCCACTAACAGCCACACTACCAGCCATCTTAGCGTATATTGCATAACCATCCTCGGTACGTGTCGTAAGGAGCTCATCAGCAACTGCGCCTGTAATCTCCATAGCCGCAGGGTATACGACATTAGTAGTGCCTGTCTTCTCAACGGTGATATCTGCAGTGCCAATCTGGAAGCCCTTGTTATAAGATGATATAGTGCCCGATACGGTCACCTCGTCACCTAGAGCAAGGTCGGTGCTCTTATAGAGGAGGATTGAGCCGCCGTTATCTGTAAGGATAGGGCCCTGAGATGAAACGGCCGAGATATAACCCTTCACCTCGACAAAGTCACCCAATACCGCAGTGCCGAGAGCCGAGGTGTAGGCAGAGGTCTCGCCCTCATCCTCGTTGCCACCGCCGATAGCTGGGGCCTCGTCGACCGATACCACGATAACGTTGATATACTTACCACTTGAGATAGATACGAAGTAACCATAAATGGTAGCCTCCTGGCCATCGGTAAACATAGCCTTAACCTCGTCCGTAGCACCATAGATGCTACCCTGTGCAGCCTCGGTACCCTCCATGATGATATTAATGTAGTTGCCTACTGAAGGGGTACCCGTAAACTTAACAAACTGAGCATAGTCATCCTCGGTGCGAGATGTGAGCAACGCCTCCATAGCGGCACCATCGAGCTCTACAGGCGTAGGATATGTTACGGTGGTAGTACCCGTCTTCTCAACAGTTGCCGTCGAAGCAGCAATCTGGAAGCCCTTGTTATAAGATGATATAGTACCCGATACGGTCACCTCATCGCCAACGGCCAAGTCTGCACCCTTGTAAAGGAGTATCGAGCCAGTAGCATCGGTTACGATAGGACCCTGAGTAGATACTGCCGATACATAACCCTTAACCTCGACAACATCGTCAAGCACTGCGCTACCAAGCACAGATGTATACTTTGGGGTGTCGGGGTTCTCGGGAGTCTCGGGAGTCTCGGGGTTCTCGGCAGCAGGCTCCTCGTCAGAGTAGTTGTAAGTAACCACAACATAGTCACCCTCGCGAGCATCGTCCGATACTGGGAGCACACTCTTAAGCTTATTTACGGTCTTGGGAGTAAGTGCCGCAGCATAATCCTCCTCCGAGCCCCAGATAGCCTTGTAGTCATCCTCGGTGAGTGTATACTCCGTAGCGGCATTCATCATAGCCACCTCCTCGGGGATGTTCAGTGCCATGGTGTATGTGATAAGTGCCAGAGAGCCATCGTCGTATGTAGGATAGCTCGCACCAAGCCATGCAGGGATGTAGGCAGCCGCCTCATCCTGCGTTGCGAAGTAGTTGTTCTTGCCTATTGCCGCGAGGGCAGCAACAGCCTCCTCGCCCTCGGCCTCGGCAAGGCTCTTGTTAATGCTATTCTTAGCGATAGCTGCATAGTCATCCTCGGTGAGGGTGAGCTCTACCTCGCGCACGTCGGTAATATCGCTGTTGTTGTCGTAGCCAGGCAGATAGTTCTCGTTGAAATAGTCCGTCTGGCAACCTATAGCCGTAAGAGCTACAACCGCAACCAGAGCAAGCCTTGTTATAATATTCTTCTTCATATTCATAATCTTAGATGTAGTTCTCAGAGCTGTTTGAATTTTATTTCGAGAGTCTATAAGAGGCTCAAAGACTCCGAAACTCTTCTCGCAGCAATGATTTAACTCATTTAATAAAATTCAAAACAGCTTCTTAGAAGCTAATTTTTAGACGAACAGTGTATGTACGACCAAACGAGTACATCACAGCATAGCAGTCCTGCCAACCCTTAGAGTCTGTAGCACACTGTGCATCCATAACGTAGTTGTAGTCGTAGAGGTTGTTCACATTACCATAGATTGTAGCGTTGACCTTGCCAATCTTGAAGGCGTAGCTTGCCGAGAGGTCGAGCTGGTGACCTACAGGTATTCTCCAAGGGTCGTTAACCGTAGTTGTGGTGTTAGCCACAGCTGTCGAGCCAAGGTAGAAGTCGGCATAGTTGTTGGCATATAGGTTGAAGTTTGCACTTACACGCAAGCCCTTGAGAGGGAAGAAGTCAGCACCTACGGCAGCCGTAGTCTGTGCCGAGCCAGCGACGTGAACACCCTTCTGCTCAAGCTCAATCCATGCATGGTCATCGGCCATGATGCCCGAGGCTACCGTACCATCCATCTTTGCCGTCATAGGCTGACCCTGCGAGTCGTAGTAGTAACCACGTGCGTTGCTTGCCCAAATCCAGTCGCCCCACGAGAGCATACCTGTAAGGTTTACCCATCGAGCAGGCTTGTAACGAAGGTCAAGCTCGACACCAGCGTGGCGAGCATCGATACCCGTAAGGTTTACACGTGCATAGTCGCCGTTAGACATCAGCTTAGAGCGCACATCCGACTTATCCATCCACATAGTGAAGTATCCGTTGATGTTCATTGCGAACTTCTCGGTACGCAAGCCGTAGCCACCCTCTACCGAGAATACCTTCTCGTTTACAGCATCGGGGTTTGTCATGTGCGACGTTGTTGACTGAAGGAAAGCACCTCCCGAGAAGAATGGAGCACGCGAGATGTAACCTACGTTAAGGAATAGGTTAGAGTGCTGTGTCACATTCCAGTTAACACCCGCCTTAGCGGTGTAGCCGATAAAGTTAATAGTCTCGGAACGCTGGTGAGCCTCGTCGTAGTAGAAGCGGTCGACACGCCAGTAGCCAGTGTTAGATACCGAGCCCGATACGAAGGCATTCACCTTATTCTTTGTCCACTCAAGCTGAGCGAAGATACCCTCCTGGTGTACGTGACCATCGTAGTCGCGGTATACGATATCGCCCGTAGTAAGCTTCTCGTTCTTCCAGTTAGGATCTGCCGCAGCGATGTTATTCTCGACCTTAACATTCTTACGGTCACCATCGTCGATAAAGTACTGACCACCATAGAGGTCGATAATCTCGTTGGTGTGCTCACCGACGTAGTATCGCACGTCGACACCTGCCGAGAGCTCCAAGCCTGGGGCAATCTCGTTTGAATATGTAGACAACAGACCATACCACATGTGGTTGTTTATCGACTTAGACATCACCATGTTAGAACCTGTGGTGCTCGCTGCGTTCATATCCTGAATAGCACCATAGTCGAATGTACCATCTGGCTTACGGAACTCGGTAAGGAGCTTACCGTTCGACGAGCCATTCCACTTCGAGCGGTATGCCGATGTACGACCCTGGCCCGAATAGCCCGAACCACGACCTATAGAGACGTAGAGAGCTGTCGAGAGCGATGACTTGTGGTCTATCTGCCACTGATGGTTAAGCGATATCTGTGGCTTGTGATACTCGTTTGTCATCGACGAACGCTCCTTGCCATTGTTGTCGAAACCGTAAACGGCATTGTAGCGATACTTGTTCTTCTCGCCAGTCCACTTAGCCACCTTGTCCCACTCCTCAATCGAGAGTCCTGCATAGAGAGGCTTACGCTGATTGTGCTTCTGTGGGGCACCAAAGGCAGTCAATGAGAGCTGGTGCTTAGAGCTGAGACGCTTCGACACGTTTACAAACCAGTTGTAGCCAGTGTAACCAGTGCCCTGGATGTAGCCGTCGCCCCAACGCTTAGCCAGCAATACGCTCATAGCCCAGCCATTCTCCATAAGGCCTGTTGAGAAGCTTGCCGACATGGTGTTAGCACCGTCGTTACCGATACCGTAAGATACCGTACCACCCTTCTTAGCGTCTATGGTGTTTGTCACGATGTTTATCGTACCACCTACCGATGGTGACGATATCTTCGAAGCTCCCATACCACGCTGTGTCTGCATCGAGCGTGTAACATCAGACAAACCTGCCCAGTTTGACCAATATACACCACCCCACTCCATATCGTTAACAGGCACACCGTTAATCATCACTGCGATGTTTGCCGACTTAAAGCCTCGCATATTAATCTTCGAGTCGCCATAGCCACCACCATCCTTAGTGACGTATACGCCAGGTGTAGACTTCAAAATCTCGGGGAACTCCTGTCCACCGAGCTTAAACTCTATCTCGGATGCCGACACTGTAGATACGGCAACGGGGGTACGACGCTGCACAGCCACCGACTGGGTGATAACAACGTCCTCCATAGCTATAGCATCGAGCTCCATCTTTATAGTTCCAAGATTGAGCCTTGCAGCAGTAGGGTTAACATCTACGAGCTGAGTTTTGTAGTTCAGGTAGCTCACCTGAATCTGCTCAGTACCAGCCCTCAGTTCGAGTTTAAAGCTACCGTCAGGGTCGGTACTTGTTCCCTGTGTCGTATCAGGGACTACCACCGAGGCACCTACAAGAGGTTGGTCAGCCTCGTCGATAACGATACCGGTGACGATTGTCTGTGCCGAGGCCGCAAAGCCGATGGCAAGACCAAACATCAGAAGTAAAAGTTTCTTCATAAGCATTTAGTTAAATTAATAAAAATATTGTTATGTATTGGTTATCAATATGGTCCAATATCTCTATTTTTGCCGCCTTATGTCTGTGACATAATCTTCACGCAAAGATATGGCAGATAGTCCAAATTGCCAAACTTTCTCGAATAAATATTCTGTCGCGTGCGGTGCTAAGTAGCTATCGAGATATGTTTGTAGAGGAGTAGTGGGCACTCTCTTCTCCTCTTGAGGAGGTCCCGTAGCACAAACCCTTCTACCCTTATGCAACCACTCCACCCCACTACGACACCTCGCTGAGGAGGTTTTTGCGCAGACCCTCACCATATAACCATAGCAAAGCCACACATCTATAGATATTTTATTCTTTTTTATGATTTTTATACGCAAATATTCTTCTAAATAAAAAATTATCACTACCTTTATCGCCGATTATTCGTGATATCGTATGAGTGTCAAAAGAGTAGGAGATATCGGCATACTCGCCGTCGTTGCAACAGCAGCCATCACCCTCATCCTCGATGGGTGGGTAGGGGCGTTTCCCGTAGAGCTATTTCGCTTTCCGCTAAACATCCTCACCATGGCGTTGTGGCTTATGCTCCTTGTCTACCTATACCGCAATCACAAGAGCTCGTCGTTAGCTCGCGCGCTCCTTAGCCCCGAGGCCACATATCTAAGCCTCTTCATATTGGCCACCATAGGCATAGCCTTGGGCTTAGAGCTACGACCCTCGACAACGGCCTGGCCCGTAGTCGTTGGACTTCTCTTTATTCTCAGCCACACCACGCTTGTCATCATGCGCGGGTGGCGAGATAGTAGAGGCATACGCTGGCGATTCTCAATCACACACATAGGGTTGTGGTTAGCCCTAAGTGCAGGCTTCTGGGGGGCTCCCGACCGCGAGCAGCTGCGCATGGCCATAACCACAGAGCCCACAAACGAGGCATACACGATGGAGGGAGCACTGAGGGTGCTACCATACGATGTCACACTTTTGGAGTCGCGCATAGAGCACTCGCCCCAGGGCACGCCCACACACTACGAGGCGACGATAGCCTTAGAGGGTAAAACTGTAAGCCTAAGCGTCAACCACCCCTATAACCGCACAATGGCTCAGAAGATATACCTTGTAAACTTCGGCACTACGACATCTGGAGAGCGTTATGCCGTCGTAGAGATTGTCGACGAGCCTTGGCAGTGGATAACAGCGTCGGGAGTGGTGATGCTCATCGTCGGTGCGGTACTACTCTTTGCTCGCGGGCCGCGCAAAAGGGGCGTACAACAAAAATAACCAACCATTTGGATATAAATCACAAGATATATGATGGCAGGATGGAACATATTTCCTTGGATGGCGGCAGTGGTGGTACTACTCTCGGCCTCGGGAGCTATTATCGCGCTACTGCGTAAGGAGCGTAGCCTTATGGCCATACTGCTCGCCGCAATGGGCATAGCTACTATGGCAACGTTTATCACGATGCTATGGCTGAGCCTTGAGCGTCCTCCGCTACGCACTATGGGCGAGACACGCCTATGGTACTCCTTCTTCCTGCTCATTTCGGGCCTTATCACCTATATTCGTTGGCACTATCGCTGGGTTATGACCTTCTCGACTATGTTGGCAACGGTATTTATAATCATCAACCTTGCTAAGCCCGAGATACACGACCAGACGCTTATGCCAGCCCTGCAAAGCATCTGGTTTGTGCCCCACGTCTCTATATATATGTTCTCTTATGCCCTGCTTGGTTGCGCCACGCTGTTGGCCATTGCTACCCTTGTAAGGCCGAAGCTCGACGTAGACAACGCTATCGAGCGACTCCTCTACGGAGGTATAGCATTTTTGACTATAGGCATGCTCACAGGTGCGCTCTGGGCCAAGGATGCATGGGGAGCCTATTGGAGCTGGGATGCTAAGGAGGCGTGGGCCGTAGCTACGTGGAGCCTCTACCTTATTGCACTACATATCGCCCCGAGCGTTATGGCACATAGGCGTAAACGACTCTTTTACGTCGTTATCATCGTTGGCTTTCTGGCGTTGCAGATGTGCTGGTATGGCGTAAACTACCTACCCTCGGCTGCCGAGAGCGTGCATACGTACAACAGAGATTAACAAATAGATACAGAGTAAATACTAACCAAAAAAACTAAAGCTATGAAAAAAGTTAAGATGTGTAGGATTCTACTAATCGCAGCGTTGCTGCTGGTTATTGTAGGCATCGTTATCTACCGCTTGATGCTTAGCACACCAAGCGAGGAGCTTAGCCCCAAGGCTCGCGTGGCTGCTATCCTTGAGGAGGGAGGCTGTCTAAGCTGCCATACGGCCAGTGCCGAGCTACCCTTCTATGCCGATTTCCCCTTGGCAGGCGACCTTGTTAAGGCCGACATCGAGGATGGTTACCGCGCCTTCGACATCGCACCACTTATGGCGGCGTTGAACGACGACACCCTTCCTAACCCTGTAGATGTCGCTAAGGTTGAGCGCGTAGCTCTGGATAAGAGCATGCCAGAGGCTAAGTACTACCTTATGCACTGGGGCAGCCAGATGACCGATGCTAAGGCCGATATCATCGCTGCTTGGGCTCGCGACTACCGCATTGCGTACTATGATGATGGTCTTGTGGGCGAGCGTGCTGGCGAGCCTATCCGCCCTATCGTGCCTGCTACGGATATTGACGAGCGCAAGGCACGTCTCGGTTATGAGCTATACCACGATACACGTCTCTCGGTCGACAATACCATCTCGTGCGCCTCGTGTCATGGCTTGGAGACTGGCGGTGTTGATAACCACCAGTACTCTGACGGTGTCGAGGGCCGTATGGGTGGCGTAAATGCACCTACGGTATATAACGCGGTATATAACTTTGTGCAGTTCTGGGATGGCCGTGCAAGGACGCTTGCCGAGCAGGCTGCAGGTCCTCCACTCAACCCTGTGGAGATGGCCTCTACGTCGTTTGACGAGATTATAAGCAAGCTCTCAGCCGACGAGCACTACGTTGCGACCTTCGCATCGCTCTACCCCGAGGAGGGCATCACCGAGGCGAGCATCACCAACGCTATCGAGGAGTTTGAGCGCACGCTCACCACGCCTAACTCACAGTTTGACAAGTGGCTTCGTGGTGACGACACCGCCCTTACGGCACAGGAGAAGCGTGGCTACGAGCTCTTCAAGGCTAATAGCTGTGCTACGTGCCACGTGGGCATCAACCTTGGTGGCGACACCTACGAGCTTATGGGTCTGCGCCGTCACTACTTCGAGGAGCGTGGCACGGAGCTTACCGAGGAGGATAACGGCCGCTACAAGCAGACTAAGGATGAGCGTGACCGCCACCGCTTCAAGGTTCCTGGCCTGCGTAATATCGAACTTACGTGGCCCTACTACCACGATGGCACGCGCCTGACTATGGACGAGGCTGTTCGCGATATGGCACTCTACCAGTGCGATACGGAGCTTAGCGACGCTGAGGTTGCCGACATCGTAGCCTTCCTGCGCACGCTCACAGGCGAGTATCAGGGCAAGAAGCTTAGCAATGTCAACGAGTATGGTGTTGTCTTCCACCACGACGATGATGACCACCATCACCACCATCATCACGACCATGACCACGATGATGACCATCACCATCACGACCACGAGTAACCCTCGGCTATACTAATAGAGAATCCGTTGCAGCTCGAAACTGCAACGGATTCTCTATTTGCGCATAAAGCCTATTAACCTATTTTAATCCGTTTAGCCAGCCACCTAACTCTTCGAGCCTAAGACACCCTTAAGGCTCTTAGCCCAGATGCCCTGAGCGCGCATAACCTGCTCGACGATATCGCGGACAGCACCGTGCCCACCATCATACTCCGAGACATAGCGCGAGGCCTCGACGACCTCCATCGCCGCATCCGAGGGGCAGACGGGGATGCCCACGCAGCGCATACACTCCAAATCGGGGATGTCGTCGCCCATATATATTACCTCCTCGGCATCGAGCTCGTTATCGGCGATAAACTCCTTAAGTGCCGCCACCTTATCCATACAGTCGAGGTACATAGTCGTAACACCCAACATCCTCAGGCGATTTTCGAGCATACGCCCCCTGCCGCCCGAGATAATACATATCTTAATACCCTCGCGCAGGGCCGAGGCCATAGCGTAGCCATCCTTAGCATTGTAGCGGCGAATAAAGTCGCCATCGGGTGTAGGGATAATACCCCCATCGGTCATAACACCATCGACATCCAAAACTATAGCCTTAACACGTGCTATATCTTCTTTGAAGTTTCCCATATACTCTCTGTTATATATTTGTATATTCTCTGTTTTAGCTCATCGTCGGCAAGCATCTCTTGATGTGCCTTGGTCACTACATAATCGCCCCTGACGGCAGGTCCTGTCTGCACAACATCGGGGTCATCGACAGCCGTAGCCTTAGCTGCCGTCTCCTCAATAAGAGGCTTCAAAATATCAAACGTGAGTCCCTCGCGCTCGACTATATCTGCACCCAAGCCATATAGGTGGTTTGGGAAGTTGTTGACAAAGACCCCAGCAAGGTGTATAACCCTGCGGCGGCGCGAGTCGGCATACTCGACGCGCGACGATATCCTACGAGCAAGGGCCATCAACCTCTCTCGCGTAGCCTCGCTATCGGCCTCAACGAAGATGGGCACATCGTCGAGCGCGACGATACGCCCCTTGCTAAAGCTCTGCAACGGATAGAAGATTCCCCGACCTCCGCGATGCGACTTTAGGGCATCGAGCGGGACGCTACCTGCCGTATGCACTACGATAGCATCACTATGCAGCCTCAACGATTCGGCCACCGAGGCTACGGCGCGGTCACTGACGGCGATAATATATATGTCGGCCTCGGCGAGGTGCTCAGGGTCAGCCACCCAGCTACATCCCCCCAGCTGCGCCACCTCCATGCCTCGCTCTCTGTTACGCGAGAAGAGCTGTACGAGGCTAATGCCCGAGATGCGCCCCATGGAGCGTGCGAAGGCCTCGGCAACATTTCCCGAGCCAATGATAACGACCCTAACGCTCTTACCATCCTCCTCGTCGCCCTTAATACGCCATCTATCTATGCGCTCGTAGCGGTGGCTATGCTGCATGACGGCACAGAGCTCGCACCCCACAAGAATTATGTTCCACGACACCTGCAACCAGACGATAAAGAGCGGTATAGCCGCCAAGCTACCGTAGATAACGTTATACGAGGTCATAAGCTGCTGGAAGTAGACATATCCCCACATCCACAGCGAGAGTGTTACGCCCGAGAAGATGCCAGCATAGAGGGCATTGCGCCACCCTACACGTGTGTATGGCAGATACTTATATACCAACATCATAGCTATCGATGCGAGCACCAACGACACTGCATTGCCAGCCACACCACTAAAGCCGTCGCCCAAGCCCGCCATTGCGAGCAGGTCGTAGGCAAACGACATAGCGGCGAGCAGCATCGTGGGGACAAAGAGAGCTATGATGATATAGGCCGTATAGCGATGCAGAAAGCCACGCGACTCGGCGACATCCCACACGCGGTTAAAAGATGTCTCGGTAGTGCGGAACAGCGTAAATATTGCAAACATAAGCGTAGCAATACCCACAATTGCGAGGAAGCCTGGGGCTACATTCGCCACCGCGCCACGCGCCATCTCAAGGAGGTTGTCCAAGACGATATACCACTCCTTGGGTGCTGCATCGTATATGAGCGTAACACCCCTTTCGAGGATGCCAAGCTGGCCTAAAACGATAAGCACCAACGCCAAGATAGGCACTAAGGCAAAGAGCGTATATAGCGTCAGTGCAGCACTGTCGACCATGGTGCGGTGAACGTTGACACCGCGCAACGTGTAGTATAGCAGCCTATAGCCTCGGCGCAGTGGACTACCCTCGGCAATGTCGACACGCAGTAGGCTATGGTGTATCAAGTGTTCAATACGTCGAAATATCTTCATAAAAACCTCTCTTTATAGGTATGCATCCAGCTCTATGACCCAGTTTTCGCGCTCGATAGTTGTGATAGCTATGCGCCTATCGGCCCCAGCATGTACACCTATAGCCTTGCGCACAGCATCCACCGAGAGCTGAGTGTCGCGCTTGAGGATATCGACCCCTAAACCCTTAAGCGCGCGCTTAAGCTCCTTGGGGCGATAACGCTCGATACTGACTATGGGTAGCACCCTCGCAGGGATATCCTCCGGGGGCGCATCTACGGCAAAGCCATAGCCATTGTTGCTCCATATCGAGGCATACGAGCCAAGGGCGGCAACCACAAGACGCGACTTCTGAAGCGCAACATCGGGAATAAGCAGGTATCGCCAACCCTCGGGCGTAAAACGTTGCATAGCCGTAGGCCTACTCATCGCCTCGGGTGCGTAGTGCCACTCTCCCTGGCCTACGATGGCGACACGTACCACGCTATGCTCACAGCCTGTATACAGATTTAACTCCTTGCACTCGCCAGCCATCGACACCACCTCGACCTCGGCATGCGGAAATAGCCTTAGGGCCTCCTCTACGTCGAAGAGTGGCGAGAGCTTGAGTGCCACGCGCGAGGCTATAGCCTTCAAACGCGGCATCATAGCCATAACATTCGGAGAGCAATCCTCCATGCGCACCAGTTTTCTGCCCTCCTCCGAGCGACGGTCAGGATCGAGGAATACCCAGTCGAAGTGCTCCGCAACTCTATCTATATACTCCTCGGCTGAGGCCGACACCACCTCTACATTCTCGATGCCGAGGAGCGTAAGGTTATAGCGCACCACCTCGGCCAGCACCTCGTCACGCTCGACAGCAACAACACGCCGAAAGCGTCGCGAGGCCGCCATAGCATCTATACCAAGGCCACAACATAGGTCTAGAAGGCTCTCGCCACTGAGCTGCTTACGCTCGGCACTATCCTCGCTTGACGACTGCTCGAAGGCGCGCGGCGGAATTATGCAGCGCGCCTCGTAGAGGTGTGGCAGCTTACGCCGCGCACGCTGTAGGTACTTAACCTGCGTGGCGACGAGCTGTGCATGGGGAATATGCCTATCCAAGGCTATGGCATTAGGGTCGCGCTCGATATTTTCATCGATAGCTCGGCGCAGGGCTTCACTACGAAGCAGCACCACATCCTCCTTAGTCATCATACCGCGTTAACTCTTAGCCTACGCTATGCCAATGGGCGGATGCGCACCTCGGTAACACCCTCAAGCATCTTGGCCAACGCCTCCACATCGGTAGGCACCTCTACCTGACCATAGTGGTAGGGGTAGTATATCTTTGGTTGCAGGCTCTTTACCGCCGCTGTTGCCTGCTCTACAGTCATTGTGTATGGCTGGTTTACGCAGATAAAGGCTATGTCTATATCTTTGAGTGCCGCCTGCTCGGCCGTAGGCTCTGTATCGCCCGATATATATATGCGCACCGCCTCCCCCAGCGTCACCACATAGCCACAATCCTCGCGCTCCTTGGGGTGGAACTGAAGTTGATGCTCCGAGGTATTATAAGCGGCCACAGCCTCGACACGTATATCGCTATACGGCTCGGCCACAGCACCTGGGAGCATGGTGTAGCAGTCGCCCGCGAAGCCCTCAGCCGAGCTCTTATCGAGGAGGATGTGGGTATGGGGCTGCTGAAGATGCTCTATAGCGGCCATATCGAAGTGGTCGTAGTGCGAGTGCGTCACAAGGATAACATCGGCCTTAGGCAGCTTGTCATACTCGGCATTCCCCATAACGGGGTCGACATATATCCTACGTCCCTCGTACTCGATAGCTATCGAGGCGTGGGCATAGAAGCTGAGCTTAAGGCTCTTACCGTTGATATTTAGCTCGTCAGTAGGATAGGCTGGCGCGTCATTACCACCAAAAATTCTCTTAAATAGTAACATATGCTTAAAAATTATATATTTGTTATAAACTCCGCTATTATCTTAACAAGGCCCTCGGTGAGGGGTAGCTGTGGGTTTGTATATACGCTCACGAGCTGGTCTATACGCTCTGCGTTCTCGGCATCCTTAAGCACGTGGCTCATCCTCTCGAAGGTGTGGTGGTGGCCATTGCGCGCAACGGCAATTAGCGACTCGCCATCATCTACAGCGACCTGTATATCGCGCCCACCAGAGATTATCAGCGTAGGCTGCTCACAGCGTGCCATAGCCTCGCGAGGGTCATACTGCATAGAGTTGTGCAGGAATGGTTGGACAACGGGGTGGAACAGAGATATCAGCTCGCGCGGTATATCCTCCTCGGCGACGCTCTTGCCAGCCTTTATATCGCGCAATATGCGCTCCGACTGCACCATAAGTCCCATATACGTCGGCATCAGTTGCGACGAGAGCTGCCGCAGCAGAATCTTATCTATCGGGTAGCCCGCAGCACATAGCAGCACCAATGCATCGACCTCGACAAGGTCCCTTGCCGCCACCTCCAAGGCTATAGCTCCGCCCTCGCTATGTCCAGCGATAATTACGCGACTGTAGCCACACTCGCGTAGCCACCTGACACACTGCGCAGCATCCTCCACATAGTCGTCAAAGAGCAGATTGGGGATATCCTCCTTTGCGATATGGCTACCACCAATACCTCGCTTGTCGTATCGCAGGACGGCCACACCACGCTCTACCAGAGCATCGGAGAGCATCTTGTAGCTGTAGGTGACAATGTTTAGTGACGAGTTACCATTTCTATCCGTAGGTCCCGAGCCTGCCACTATGAGCACCGCCGTATCGCTTGCCAACGTCGGCTCGGCCAGCGTTGCAGCTATCTTACCCCAGCTGCACTCTATCGCCACCTCGCGCTCGGCAGCGTAGCACAACGCAGGGAGCATAACGAGCATACACACGAGTGCCATGCATCCCCTTTTAATGCTATTATAGACTCTCATAACGCAACAAGTTTAACTTTTTGCTTCATCTTAGGTTAAATCAATCTCTGCAAAGGCATCCTCGACGACGCTGCGCAGATGCCTACGGTCAAGGTGCGTATATACCTCTGTCGTAGATATGCTCTCGTGGCCCAGCAGCTCCTGTACTTGGCGGATGTTGGCCCCCGCCTCAACGAGGTGTGTAGCATAGGAGTGTCGCAGCGTGTGGGGGCTTATCTGCTTATCTATGCCTGCCACGTAGGCCGCCTGCTTGATGATGTTGAATACCATTACTCGCGTGAGGGGCTTACCACGATTATTTAGGAACAGTGTCGTCTCCGAGGGTGACTTGGCGCGTCGCAGCTCCATATATAGCTGTATCTTATCTCGCGCCACCGCGCCTATGGGCACTATACGCTGCTTGTCGCCCTTGCCGACGATGCGGATGTATCCCTCCCCGAAGAAGAGGTCGCCAATCCTCAGCGACACAAGCTCCGTCACGCGCAACCCCGTAGAGTATAACACCTCGACGATGGCACTATCGCGACACCCCTTTACCGTAGTCATATCGAAGGTTGCGAGCATAGCATCTATCTCGTCGACGCTAAGCACATCGGGCAGCAGACGCTCGGCCTTGGGAGCGTCGACACTCTCGGTGGGCAGCTGCTCAATCTTCTCCGTAAGGAGGAGGAAGTTGTAGAAGCTCTTTATGCCGCTGAGCCTACGCGCCTGTGAGGCACGGCTCAGGCTGGGACGCTGCGACTCGTCTCGCTGGCCGCGCTCGAAGAGCCACCCCATAAAACGCTCTATCATCACGGCGTTGACCTCCTCGTAGCTCACCCCGTAGTTACGCAATATGTAGTGCATAAACTCCTCGAAGTCACGCATATAGGCAACCACAGTATTTTCCGACAGTCGCTTTTCGGTCTTTATATAGCGACTATACTCTCTCTTTATCCTCTCCCACCTCTTGGCTTTATCCGACATATTTCTCCACAAATCGTCTCGCGAGCGATGCAATATCGCTCCTTTTTATTACTTTTGTGGTAAAGATACGAAAATTATTTTACATAATAACGCATACTGCTAAAAAAACTACCACGTGAACAACTATATCGAGATAACTATCGCCTGTGCCGATGGCGATATTGCCGAGGTTGCTATGGCATACCTTGCAGACCACCCCTTCGAGAGCTTCGACACCGAGGAGCGCGCCCACGATGTGCTGCTTAGGGGCTATATCCTCGAATCTGCCTGGGCCGAGTGTTGTGCTGCGGCACGTAGCGTAGCCGAGGAGTATGGCCACATCGTTAGCGAGCAGGTCATAGAGTCACAAAATTGGAATGTTGCGTGGGAGAGTGAGAGCTTCGAGCCCGTATATGTCGACGATACGATGCTTATCCGCGCTCAGCACCACCCCGCGCCGCCACAGGGCGTTGTCGACATTGTGGTGTCGCCACAGATGTCCTTCGGCTCGGGACACCACCAGACTACACGTATGATGTGCCGCCTCATAGCTAAATATAGGGTTGCGGGGCCCGCCCTCGACTTAGGGTGTGGCACAGGAGTACTCTCTATTGCAGCGATTAAGTGCGGTGCCGAGCGTGTCGATGCGGTAGATATCGACCCTTGGTCTACGGAGAGTGCCACCGAGGCTGCGCGGCTCAATGGCATCGAGGATAGGATAGATATCCTGCTTGGCACCGTAGAGCGTGTTGCGGGACGCAGTTATAGGCTTGTTATGGCCAATATCAACCGCAACATCATCCTTGCCGACATCGACAGCTATGTCGCAGCTCTTGAGGGTGGCGGCAGGCTTCTTGTCAGCGGCTTTCTAACTGCCGATGTCGAGGCTATCACCTCGGCCGCCACTGCGCGTGGCCTGCGCCTTACGGAGCAGAGCGAGGAGGATGGCTGGGTGGCATTAGCCTTTGTAAAGAGTTAAGGTAGGCCCTATAAATATAGAACATTAAAACATATAGTAAACGGAACAACTATGACTATTCTTCCTTCGGTATATTACGGTACGGTGGAGTATTGGGCCGCGTTGGTTCAGGGTGCAGACGATGTGGTCATCGACATAGGCGAGAACTATGTGAAACGCTCGGAGCGCAACCGCACCGAGATAATGACCTCGGGGGGTGTTATGCAGCTCTCGGTGCAGCTTGCCCACGCCAACCGTCCGCGCCAGCCTATGCACTCGATGCAGATAGACTACTCGAAGCGTTGGCAGCACCAGCACCTCGTCACTATCGAGTCGGCCTACCGCTCGTCACCCTACTACGACTACTATGGCGAGCGATTTACGAAGATTTATAACCACCACTGGACAAGGCTTGTAGATTTGAATATGGCCACTCTTGAGGAGCTCTGCTCGATACTTCGCGTTTCGGTGCCTCGCATCTCGGAGGAGTATATTGTTGCCACGACAGATGATTTCGACCTACGCACTAAGGGGCGCGTGTCGGGTTTTGTTGCCGAGCCCTATATCCAGACCTTTAGCGACCGCCACCCTTTTGCTGGTAACATCTCTATTTTCGACTTGGTTATGTGCGAGGGCCCTGCGGCTCTTGGCCTCCTCCGCCGCGCCACGCTAAGGGCAGAATCGCAAACAGAGCACGCTAAGGGGGCGCTTGAGGGCATTTCGCTTTAAATGTCCGACAAGATGGCGTGCCGCTTATCGTCCTAATTTTTTTTAAGACCATCAAGACATCAAGACCATTAAGACTTTAAGACATTAAGACATTAAGAGGTCGGGTATCGACATCGTCCACGACAACACAATATATCTAACCGAGAAAAAATCTCAATCGTCCTATCGTCTTATCGTCTTATCGTCCTATCGTCCTATTGTCCTATTGTCCTATTGTCCTATCGTCCTATCGTCCTATCGTCCTATCATCCTATTGTCCTATCATCCTCGCCCCCGAAACAAACAGGCACTTTCTCCTGAGTCCTAAATCGAGGCCTCGCCACCACGCAGCTCTACCCTATCGCTACGATAGCCGAGAGAGTCGCGAGCCTCGATAAGCGTAGCACCCCTCATAACGACCGAATCGGCACGATAGTGGCCCTCGGCAACGCGGAACACCGCAATAGTATCGCCATTGACATAGAGCTGTGGCGTGCCCCCAGAGCAGTAGATATCGACCTGCTGCAACGTATCGCGCCTAACAGCCCAACGACGATTGGCGATATGTAGCGTGGGCTCCTCGCTATTCCACTTGGCACGATAGAGGTAGTAGGCATCCTTACACCTGCGGTGGTCGTAGCATACAAGGCCCGCCTGATTGAGGCCATAGGGCCTACGTGGCGAGCTATAGTCGAACATATTATCGAGCCACACACCCCAGAAGTTACCCATAGTGTCGATAACGGCAGAGTAGACCTCGTGCATATAGGTCTGGCGACGCTCGGGGAGGTGTTTACTACTGCGCGAGACTCGCTCGACACGCTCTACAACATGCTCCATAACGCCCTCCTCGCCATAACATACGCCGCTGCGAAGCATACGCCACTGCTCGCTGGCCAACTGACTACACCAAACACCAATATCCTCGGCACGACCCTTATAGAGGCCTACATCCTGGCGCAAGACGATAAGGTCGGTGACAAAGTTGATAGCTCCGTCGCTATTGCTACACCCCACCGTAGGGCGCGAGCTATCCAGGGTGTGGGCCAGCGCGTTAAGCTCCTCGACATAGGCCGTAACATCGTCACCACGCTGCCACACGAGATTAAAGACTCCCCACATAACTATCGAGGGGTGGTTATAGTTCTGATAGACTATCTCGGTAAGCTGCTCGCGGCCGTTAGCGCGGAACGCCTCCGTAGGGTAGTAGCATATATCGGCAAAGGCCTTAGGCGAGCGCGAGAAGGGCACATCGACCCACGACAGCAGACCCTCACTATCGCATATATCGTAGAAGAGCGGCTGGTGAGGACCATCTATCGAGCGCAACGCATTAGCACCCATATCGAGGGCTGTGGCGATATCCTCGCGCACCATAGCGTCGCTGACAGCCGAGCCATAACCCTTGCGGTCATGGGGCATATTCACACCGCGCACAGCATAGCTCTCGCCATTGATACATAGCCTATTATCATCGCTAATAGTGACACTTCGAAAGCCCGTATTTACCGAAACAGCATCGACTAAGTCGCCAACGCGAAGCGACATATCGACACGATACATCTTTGGCGACGAGGGCGACCACAGCTCGGGGCATTCAATCTCGTAGGGTATATCTATCGAGCCACCTGCCGCGAGCTTCGAGATGCGCATCGAGCGATACTCAACCTCGGCACCCTGAGGGTCGACGATGCTCATCATCAGCGTAGCATCCGTAAGGTGCTGACCCGAGAGGTAGCAGCGCACAACACCCTTGGCCGTCTGGCTACTTACATCCTGCTGGATGACGTATACACCCTCGGACGAGTGGTGCAACGGCGAGATAATATTCTGTGGCGTGGCGATAAGCTCGACACCGCGATATATGCCTGCCGTATGCTCCAAGTCGGTAGAGACGGGGAGGATATCGCTACGCTCGCCACTCGACACGATGACACGCAGGTAGTTCTTGGCTCCAAACCTTAGCTGCTTGGTAATCTCGACCGTAAATGCCGTAAAGCCCCCCCTATGTGACCCCACGTGAACACCATTGACAAAGACATCGGCAACACGATGCACGCCACCAAAGCGCAAGAAGAGCCTCTTCGTCTGCCACTCGATAGGTATATCCAACTCGCGTGTGTAGTTGGCTGCCGACTCCACATAGCTCGCACCGCCCAACATAGGCGACCAGCAATGGGGCAACGACACATACTCGGCATTGGCACCATCAAGCTCCGAGGCCCAGTAAAACCTCCAATTGGTATTTATATCGTAGGTGACACGCTGAGTCTCCGAGGCCGTAGCTACAGAGGTTGCCACAACAAGCGCAATAAGCATGAAAAGTTTTCTAAACTGCATAGCTCTATATTTTATTATTTACATCACACAACAAGAGTGCGTAGCCCTTGCTCGCACAATTTTATCGGTACAAATATACGAATAAAGAAAAAAAGTTCGTATCTTCGTGCAAAATAAAAGCACTTTTAGTGGCCCAAAATCGACATTTCGCACCATGACGAGGTGTTAGTGGCCGCTATTGTCGGATTTTTAGAAGATATTTGTTGCACTATGGTTATTGACATCATACTTATAGTTCTGGCCATCATGGCCCTCATCATGGGGTGGCGCAAGGGTTTTATCGTGCAGCTGCTACAGCTCGTAGGCATATACTCGGTCATACTCTTCGCCCCAGACTTCGCAAACAAGGTGGGCGCAATATTCACCGACGATGCTGGCCTGGCATACCTCATAGGCTTCGGAGTGATAATCATCGGCGCATGGTTAGTGATATGGGTCATAGCCCCACTGCTGCGCAAACTACTCCTCTTCGATGCACTCATTAGGCTCGACTCGCTACTGGGCATGGCCCTCGCACTGCTCACCACAATAATCATCACGTCGGTATTGTGCTCGCTCCTTGTTACGGCCAACATCGGCGAGATGCGTGCCGACAAGGTCTTAGAGCTCGGCTCGAAGGGCCTTAAGCCAGAGATGATTGAGGAGTATGCCGAGATGCTCGAAAATAAGGACGAGAGCGTCATGGAGTACTTCGAACCCAAGTACATAGACTACGAAACACTCGACGAGTCGAAGCTTTTTGGTCCTCTTGCCGCCCTGGGCGACTTCGTATGTCCTGGTCTTGAGGATATCGAAGAGGAGGTCATGCAGATAGCCACAGGCTTTAAGGGCGCATATATCGATTAGTAACAACCACCGTATGAATCAACCGACAAACGACATAACAAGGATAGAGGGCATAGTGATAAGCTCAACAGGCAGCTGGTACGAGGTGGCAACCGAGCGCGGAACGATAAACTGCCGAATTCGTGGGCGACTACGCCTCAAAGGCATCCGCTCGACAAACCCCGTAGTTGTGGGCGACCGCGTGATGGTAGAACCCGATGGCGACAGCAGTGCCATAGTCGAGATTCTACCACGACACAACTACGTCATCCGCCGCGCCTCAAACCTCTCGAAAGAGTCACATATCATAGCTGCAAATGTCGACCGCGCACTGCTCCTCGTCACGCTCCACTCGCCCACGACACCGCGCGAATTTGTCGACCGCTTCTTAGTCACCTGCGAGGCCTATAAAGTGCCCGTAACAATCGTCATTGGCAAGGCCGACACCCTCGTCGAAGAGTATGCCGTAGAGGCTGAGCAGTTCGAGGCTATATATCGCGATGCAGGCTACGACATCATACGCCTAAGCTCGACAACGGGCCAGGGCATAGATAAGATACGCGCTATGCTTAAGGGGCACACCACGCTGGTAGCTGGCAACTCGGGCGTAGGCAAGTCAACACTCGTAAGCACCATAGAGCCTAAGCTCGACATCCGCACAGGCGAGATATCCGAGAGCCACCACAAGGGTAAGCACACCACAACCTTCTCGACGATGTACCCCATAGAGGGTGGATATATCATCGACACCCCAGGCATCAAGGGCTTCGGCCTCATAGATATCGAGTCGCGAGAGTTGTGCCGCTACTTCCCCGAGATGATGCGCCTATCGCCAAACTGCCGCTTCTACAACTGCACACACACGCACGAGCCAGGCTGCGCCGTCGTCGAGGCCGTAGAGGAGGGCACGGTGGCAATGTCGAGATATGAAAGTTACCTCAAAATATTAGACGAAGATGACAAATATCGCAAGTAGACTGCGCACCGAAGAGCATAGCCGCGAGTGGCTCAAGGAGCGTCTGGAGTATATGTCACAATTCCTGACCGAAGAGCGCAAGGAGGTGCTGCAACGCACCGTAGCCTCGCGCACACACTATATGCGCATACTCACCGAGAATATGTTCCACCCACAGAACGCCAGTGCCATCATGCGCCACTGCGAGGCCTTCGGCATTCAGCAGATACACACCGTAGAGGATAGGTGCAAGTTCGACCCGAGCGTCAACATCGTGCGCGGAACACAGAAGTGGGTAGATGTCGAGCACCATGAGACCACACGCGAGGCCCTCGCCGCACTCAAGAGCGAAGGGTACCGCATCGTAGCTACCACACCGCACCGTTGTAGCGTTACGCCCGAGACCTTCGATGTTACAAAGGGCAAGTTCGTCCTCGTCTTTGGCACCGAACATGCGGGCATCTCGGACGAGGTTATCGAGGCTGCCGACGACTTCCTGATGATTCCTATGTGTGGCATGGTCGAGAGCCTCAACGTCTCGGCCTCGGCAGCGATATTGATATATATGCTCTCGGAGCGCATACGCCAGAGCGTTACCGACTGGGAGCTTACCGATGACCAGCAGCTTAAGCTGCTCACTCGCTGGACGATGTCTTCGGTGCGCGACTTTGAAGGCATACTCCGCAAGGCCGAGCAGAGCGGAAAGCTCACAGTAGAATATTAACACACTGATACAACGCAAATTATGATACTACGCAAGCAGTTTTTAGAGCATGTGGGACAGACCTCCCCTGCGCCTATGCTCATCGAGGTGGCACGTGCCGAGGGCTCGTTCTTCTACACCCCCGAGGGCAAGCGATATTTCGACCTTGTGGCAGGCGTGTCTGTCAGCAACGTTGGCCACGCCAATAGCGCGGTTGTCAAGGCCGTACAACAGCAGGCTTCGGACTATATGCACATTATGGTCTATGGCGAGATGGTCGAGCGACCACAAGTCGAGTATGCTCGTCGCATCAGCGAGCTCCTGCCTGGCGAGTTAAACTGCGTCTACTTCGTCAACTCGGGAGCCGAGGCTGTCGAGGTGGCACTTAAGCTCGCTAAGCGTTATACGGGGCGCACCGAGCTTATCTCTATGCGTCGCGCCTATCACGGCTCTACACACGGTGCTATGTCGATGATGGGGGCCCCAGAGGGCGAGGAGTGGAAGGCGGAGTTTCGGCCCCTTCTTCCCGATGTCAAGTCTATAAGGTTCAACTCGTTTGACGACCTACAACATATCACCGAGCGCACAGCAGGCGTGCTCTGTGAGGTGGTGCAGGGCGAGGCGGGCGTAAGACTCCCCGATGTGGAGTGGCTACGCGCACTGCGTGCTCGATGCTCCGAGATTGGCGCTCTGCTCATATTCGACGAGATACAGACGGGCATGGGGCGCACGGGCGAGATGTTCGCCTCTGCAAAGTATGGCATCGTGGCAGATGTTGTCTGCTTGGCTAAGGCCTTTGGTGGTGGAATGCCCCTTGGGGGCGTAGCGGCAAATAGAGCAATATTAAACTCTTTTACCAATAACCCTTGCCTTGGACATATCACCACGTTTGGCGGCCACCCTGTGTGCTGTGCCGCAGGCCTTGCAGCACTTAACTACCTTGTTGACAACAATATTGTCGATGGAGTAGAGCATAAGGGTGCGATGTTCGAGGAGCGACTTAAGGGCCATCCTCGCGTCAAGGAAATTCGACGTTCGGGACTATTATTGGCCGTCGAGTTAGGCCAGTCCGAGTACCTATACCGACTGATGGATATCTTCAAGGAGGAGGGTATCATGAGCGACTGGTTTTTGTACTGCGACACGGCGTTCCGCATATCGCCCCCCTTAACAATCTCCGAGGCCGAAATCGAGGAGTGCTGCACGATACTCCTGCGCTCGTTAGATAGGCTGTAGCGATAATCTCGGACAAAAGTTATCAAAGGAGCAGCACCTTGATAAATTGGCGTGATGGCAATATAGTCAGCCTCATTCTCATAATCCAAAATGGAGAGCATCGCTCGCCCAAAGCTAATAACAAGGGTAGGACAACGGCAAAATAGCCAATTATACGCCTTTTTGTTTGGGGGTTAGTATATTTTATACTAACTTTGTCGCGCTGTGCCTATATGTAAGGGTGTGGTAGCCCATAATTGACTCGGCACGACAAAGGAGTATGTTAGAGAAGTTAGCTAAACAGACAGCGATATATGGCATAAGCACGATAGTAGTCAGATTTCTGAACTACCTGCTCACCCCATACTACACCCGCATCTTTGACCAGGGCGAGTATGGCATCGTCACCGACATATACGCCCTTATACCCTTTGCGCTGGTGCTGCTATCTATGGGCATGGAGTCGAGCTTCTTCCGCTTTACGACACGTGCCGAGGAGCAGGGTGGCGACATCGCTGAGGGCAAACGCAAGGTATTCGCATCGACATGGGGCGTAACCTCGCTAAATGCTGCGATATTCTTCTTTGCCGTACTCCTCCTCAACGCGCCCATATCGCGAGCTATGGGCGAGGCATATGTTCAGCACCCCGAGTATGTCACTATAGTTGCCGCAATAGTCATGGTCGACGTGTGGACCATGATACCATTCTCACGACTTCGTGAGCAGGGTCGCGCCATGCACTTTGTCATGCTCAAGGCCCTCAGCGTGCTGCTCAACGTTGGTCTGGCTATAGGCTTCGGCATCGCAGGGCTCTACGCCACAGATTTTGGTGTCGGCTGGGTGCTTATCGCCAACCTTATCGCCAGCATCGTCACACTCCTTGCCCTGCTCCCTACGACCAACCGCATAGTGCCACGCATCGACTGGGGGTTGATGCGCCAGATATTTGTGTACTCAGTGCCACTACTCATAAGTGGCATCGCGGGCACAGCAAACGAGTTTATCGACCGCCAGATGATTAAATATCTCGCCCCAGGCGACTCTGCCGAGGCTATGGCCCAGCTCGGCATCTATGGTGCGATAGTCAAGATTGCGGTGGTAATGACGCTCTTTACGCAGATGTATCGCTTGGCGGCCGAGCCCTTCTTCCTTGCAGGATTCAAGAAGGAGGAGTTTAAGGAGGCAAATGCCGCCTCGATGAAGTACTTCGTGATGGCCTCGATGGTCATCTTCCTCGGCATAGTGCTCTTTAGCGACCTCTTTGCCCTAATCGTGGGGCGCGACTTCCGCGAGGGCATAGATATACTCCCCATAGTCTTAGCATCGAATGTTATGGCCGGAGTGTGGTTTAACCTCTCGTTCTGGTACAAGAGGGAGGAGAAGACCAAGTATGCCGCCTACATCACCTTCTTAGGCTTGGCCGTAACCATACTGCTTAGCTTCGTGTTGGTACCCAAGATGGGGTATCGCGGTGCCGCCTGGGTGCGATTAGTTGCCGAGGCCACGATGATGCTGTTTAGCTATGCGCTCTGCCGCAAGCACTACCCCATACCCTACGACCTAAGAGGCATAGGCGAGTACCTCGCCCTGACTGTGGCGATATACCTCACCTCGGAGTATGCACTTAAGCCTCTGGGCGAAGGCATTCACCTTGCAGGTAACGTGGTGCTATTCTCGGTGGCTATATGCTTTGCCGTATGGCGCGAGAAGATAGATATCAGGGCATTGGCGAGGGCCGTAATAGGAAAGTTTATACGACGATGAGATTTGCAGATATTATAGGTCACGATGAGCTTAAGGCTCGACTAAAGGCACAGATAGATGCTGGGCGCGTAAGCCATGCACAGCTCTTTACTGGCGATGCAGGCTACGGCACACTGCCCTTAGCCTTAGCCTACGTGCAGTATCTATTCTGCCCACACCACACAGCAGGCGACTCCTGCGGCGTATGCCCCTCGTGTCAGCAGATAGACTCCTTGGCACACCCCGACCTACATATGGTCTACCCGGTAAATAAGCAGAACAAGAAGTCGGGCGAGGTAATCCTGAGCGATATGTTCATCGACCGCTGGCGCGAGATATGGAGCCAGAAGCGTGGCATCTTCTCTGCCGAGGAGTGGTATGCCCAGCTCGACCTTGGCAAGACGATGAAGGGGCTTATCTCGGCCAAGGAGTCCGAGGAGATTATCCGCAAGCTACAGTTTAAAAGCTACTCGTCGGAGTATAAGGCGATGATTATATGGCTGCCCGAGGCGATGAATCAGGAGGCGGCCAACAAGATACTCAAAATCCTTGAGGAGCCCTGGGATAAGACGCTCTTTATCCTTGTTTCGGAGCACCCCGAGCTGCTACTCTCGACGATAACATCGCGTACACAGGAGGTGTCGGTTGGGCGCATTGACGTAGCTACGTTAGAGCGCGTAGCCGCTGCTGAGGGTAAGCCGAGTGGCGAGGCACGCAACATGGCGCGCTTGGCCGATGGCTCGATATTGGAGCTACGTGAGCTTATGCGTGGCGAGACTGACGAGATGCGCGCTACGAGCTTTGAGCTCTTCGTGCGACTTATGCGCCTCAGCTATGGCGACAAGCACCTTGAGCTGTTCGAGTGGGCCGACGATGTGGCCGCCCTCACGCGCGAGGGACAGCGACAGTTCTTCCTACACTCGGTACGCCTGCTGCGCGAGAGCTATATGCTCCACGCAGGGTTAGGCTCGATAAGCTATCTGTGGGGCGAGGAGGAGGCCTTCTGTCGCAAATTTGCACCCTTTATCGGCAACCACAACATCGAACCACTCATCGAGCAGATAGAGCTGGCGATGATGCAGATACAGCAGAATGGCGCACCACGTATAGTATTGACACACTTCGCACTCGCCGTGTCGAAGATGATAAGACGCATATAGCTATGACTAAGGGTAAGTTGGAGATGACAGATGAGCGTAGCGTCAGCGTCGTACTGCTCTTTGGTTCGGATGATGCCGAGGCGCGTGACATCGTAGGCCGAGCAATAGATATTGTCGCTCTTGCGGTAGGGCGCATAGTTAGGTGCTCCAAGGAGTACACCACCGAGGCTTACGGCTTTACCTCAGAGCGTATGTTTGTCAACCGCGCGGTGCAGATAGTGACGCGATACGATGCATACGAGGTGCTACGACGCATAAACCTTATCGAGGCACTTCTTGGGCGCGACAGAGAGTCGGAGCGACGTATTCAGAGAGAGAGAAACGAGGCTTACGCATCGAGGGCCATCGACATAGATATAATTTTCTATGGCAGCGAGACGTTCTCGGATGAGAGGCTCACCATACCCTACCACTTTCTCGCTGAGCGTGGCTACGCCCTGCGCCCTGTGGTCGATGTGGCACCAGATTTTAAGCATCCAGCCTTGGAGAGGACCCCTGAGGAGATGTTACGGATGTTAGATGACAAGATAACGTGTTAACTATGAGATATATAACAAAGATATTGGTCGCAATCGTAGCAGTGGGCATAGCTGTCGGCTGCTTTAAGGAGGAGAAGCAGGGCACACGCCTACTTATCGAGCTATGGTCACAGAATGTCGAGGAGGACCCTGTGACAAGGTGCAGCTCCGACATCGAGGGCTACGCCTTTCGCATAGATAATGGCACAAAGTGGGAGGTTAAGACCTGGGAGGATGCCCTCAATAGGTGCATCACCAACACTGAGCGTCCAAGTGAGCAGCTCACCACGCCCGACATCATCGCGACCTACGACACCGAGTCGAGGTACCAGCTCACCTTTGAGCTGTGGGAGGAGCACACGTTCCTTGTCATCGTCGACAAGACAAACAAGATATACGCCACACGTAGCTACGACACGCCGATGAACCTGCCCGAGGTATATACACAGCTACACCTCTACGCTTGGCGTAAGTCGGGCAACGCCAACGGCTGGACTACGGTCAACCCCTTCCCCGATGAGGTGCGCGAGCCATTAGTGCCACGCGAGGAGGATAGCGAGGAGGGTAGCGAGGATGATAGTGATGATAGTACGAATGAGAGCACAGAGGCGTAATTGGCGTTGGTGTTCACAAGATTGAATAGTTGACAGATATGAGTAATAATCGTAACAGAGGAGGTTTAGTTAAGGGCATAACACGAAGCCTATCGGCAGCTATAATATTGCTGTTTGGTGCGGCACTGATGACCAAGTGTGCCTCGACAATGACACCCACAGGAGGTCCTAAGGATACCCTGCCACCAGTGATTGTCTATATGGAGCCCGACAACTTCACAACCAACGTCGACACGTTGCGCCCACCGAAGATATATGTCGAGTTTAACGAGTATGTTCAGATTAAGGATCAACAGAAGGAGCTATACACCTCGCCAGCGATGAAGAAGAAGCCCTCGGTGGTGCGTCGCGGTAGAGGTATCGTGGTGACCATAAAGGATACGCTGCGTCCCAACACCACCTACGCCATAAACTTCGGCTCTTCGATACAGGATAACAACGAGTCCAACCCACTGCACTCTATGCGCTACGTATTCTCTACGGGCAATACCATCGACTCGATGTATATGTCGGGATATACGGCCGACTCGTACAAGGCCGACTCGGTGAGTAAGTCGTTCATCTACTTCTTCATTGCCGACTCCGTAGAGAGACCTACCGAGTGGGACTCGACAATGTTTAAGTATAAACCACAGGTTATAGCACGTGCCGAGAAGAATGGTATCTTCATCGCCCAGAACCTCAAGCCTGTAGAGTACCGCATCTACGCCTTCGAAGATAAGAACGACAATATGGAGTATGAGCCTTCGATAGACCAGATAGGCATCCTCGATACGACGTATAACCCCTCGCAGATGCCAGGCTTTAGGATTTGGTTCGACTCGCTGCGCCACTACCCCTCGGCCGAGCCTCAGCTATACTTCAGAATGTTTATGGACCGCCGTTTTGCTCGCCAGGTGCTCAGCGGCCAGGAGCGACTAAACCGTCATAAGGCGATGATATACTTCGGAGCCCCCAACCCCGAGATTACCTCTATACGCTTCGACTCTATCCCCGAGGATAGGGTGATATACGACCCTAAGAGCATAGGGCGCGATACGGTGGCCATATGGTTCGATGTCGAGCCAGAGATGCTCCCCGACACCATCAAGGGCGAGATAACATACTTCAAACACGACTCGGTAAACAACCTTGTGGAGTCAACCGATAAGCTGCGCTTAGCGTGGGTGAAGGTCGAGAGCAAGGAGGAGCGCGAGGAGCGCGAGAAGCTTGAAAAGGAGCGCGAGAAGGCCGAGAAGGCGGGCGACGAGTGGGTAGAGCCCGAGAAGCCCAACCCCTTCAAAATAAATATCCCAAGCTCGGGGGACTACCATAAGGATAAGCGTTTAGAGTTCGACTTTGACTACCCTCTAACGAAGTTCGACACCACGCAGATAACGCTCAAGATGACCACCGAGCAGCAGAGCGAGCCTAAGGATGTGGAGTTTTCGATAATACAGGATACGCTCAACAGACAGAGGTATGAGTTTAGGGTTAACTGGGAGCCTAAGGCTAAGTATGAGTTGATTATGCCCGAGGGTATGTTCGAGAATATCGCTCGCGAGCAGAACGACACTATAAAGTGCTCGTATACGGGTGCCGACCCCGAGAAGTTTGCCATCGTCAACGTCAACGTGCGTGGCACACATCCTCGCGCGCGCTACATCCTACAGCTGACAAACGCCCAGGGCAAGGTGCAGAAAGAGATAGCCAACGTCACTCCGGGTAAGTATATCTTCGAGTATGTCACCGCAGGCGATGTTATGCTCCGCGTAGTAGAGGATATGAACGGCAATGGCAAGTGGGATACTGGAGATATGGTACTTATGCGTCAGCCCGAGCGCACAGAGATATACAAGAATGAGGATGGCCTTGAGACATTGACAACCAAGGAGAACTGGGAGTTTGACCTCGACGTGGATATGGACCTTCTCTTTGCTCCTGTGACTATGGAGTCGGTGGTTAAGATGCTCGATGACCGCGAGGATGAGCGTCTTAAGAAGTTGGCCGAGGAGATGGCCAAGAAGCGCAGGGAGGAGGCCAACAAGCAGAACAACCAGGGCTCGGGTATGGGCTTTGGAGGTATGGGAGGCCTCGGCGGCAGTGGCGGAGGTCTCGGTGGCGGCCTCGGCGGCGGTGGCGGCCTACGTAGTAACACGTCGGGTGGCATAGGCGGCTCGATGGGAGGTAACATACAGCGTTAAAGTTATGAAGAAAAGCAGGATAGGTTTTATAACGTACATGGCGATGGTCATTGTCGCGCTAATGTGCGGCCAGCGCGCCTCGGCACAGCATACTGTAACCTTGACGGGAGGTACAGGAGCGTCGTATGCCCGCTTCTACCCCTCGGAGGAGACTAAGTGGATGTGGGGGTGCGAGAACTTCGGCATCGCATGGCGATACTACAGCGAGAAGCCCCGCTTTGTCGGAGCTGTGGGTGTCGACCTTGAGTATATGGAGCGCGGCTTTAACATGGGTTGGACATACACCTCGGAGTGGGTGGATAATGGCGACGACAAGAAGGAGATACGTCACTATAAGTTCTACAGCCGCAAGGTAAATACGCTTATGCTCCCCTTGGTGTGGCAACCACACTTCTACCTTGCAAGAAACCGACTGAGGGTATTCATCGAGGCGGCCTTGGTATTCTCCTACAACCTCTCGTCGAGCTACTCCTACGAGAATGATGAACGACCAGGTGGCGATTACGAATGGAAGGTGCCTCGCGATAATCGCTTTGGCTACGGACTCTCGGGAGGTGCAGGTTTCGCCCTACTCTTCGGACAGGTGGAGGTGGGCTTCAAGGCTAAGTACAACTTCGGATACTCCGACATCCTCAAAAACCGAAATAAGTACTACTCAAACTCTACGGATGGTTACGAAAATCCATTCTGGTACACGCCGCTACGCTCGCCTATCGACAACCTCAGCTTCTCGTTAACCGTAGGCTGGCGATTCAACAAGCGAGGCTTCAACGAGTGGTTCGTAGTTCGTCCAAAGAGGGAGAAGCGTCTCGACAACTTCAACTTCTCGGAGCAGATAGGACAAACGGGCGGAGGCTCGGGAAGTGGCTCAGGAGGACGTAGCTCGGGCTCAAGCAGTTCACGACACCGATAGTGCCGAGATATAGAGCTTTCAGAGTACCGATGTATATGACCCACAAATTATTGATAGACTAAAAATATAGATATATGGATTCAACAAGACAGCAGAAGATTGCACGACAAATTCAGCGCGACATTGCCGAGATACTCCAGAAGGAGCTTGCCGATACGCTACGCGGCACTCTCGTTACGGTGACAACGGTGCGCGTCTCTCCAGACCTGGCCTACGCCAAGCTATATATCAGCATCTTCCCCTTCGAGCGCAGCGCAGCGATATTGGAGACAATAAAGGAGAAGAGCTGGTATGTGCGTAAGCTCCTTGGTGCCCGCATACGCAACCAGCTTAAGATTGTCCCCGAGCTGGAGTGGTTCATAGATGATTCGTTGGAGTATATCGAGAATATCGATAACCTCCTTAAGTAGTTGCAACGAACCAACCTAAGAGTATGCTTTGGGGGCTATTTGCACGTCGATATATCTTCTCACCGAAGTCCAACTCGGTGATAAACATCATTGCGTGCATAAGTCTTATCGCCGTAGCAGTACCTACGGCAGCGATGATAATACTGTTGTCAATGTTCGATGGACTGAGTTCGACCATCGAGCGACTCAACGCCGCCATAGATGCAGATATGGAGGTTGTCGCTGCGCGAGGCCAGACCTTCGCACTTGGTGACGTTGCTATCGAGCAGATAGCATCCTGTGACGGGGTGGAGGCTGTGGCCCCATATATCGAGCAGAGCGTTATGGCCTCGTCGGCAGGTAGGCGCACGACGATAGTTTTGCGTGGTGTCGATAATCGATACTTCGACGTTGTCGCGCTTGACGAGCTACTACAGGCTGGGCGACTCGAATCGATATATTCGGGCGACATACTCCTTGGCGTGGGTATATGCTCCGAGCTTGGAGCCTACGGCATAGGTACCCAAATCGAGCTATACGCACTGAACCGTAGGCAAATGTCTACGCTACTGCCGATGAGTGGCATATCGCGCATGACTACGCACCTCGGAGGTGCTGTTATGGGCAATAACGACATCAGCTCAACGCTGGCCATAGGCGAGATTGGGCGCGTACAGAGCCTTCTAAACTACAACGACAGGGTGTCGGCCATAGCCATAAGAGCTAAGGATGGTGCAGAGATTGCGCAGTTAGAGCATACAATCGAGGCTCTTGTGGGCGAGGATATGGATGTTGTCACGCGCGAGGAGAAGTACGCCTCGACAAATGCCATACTCCGCATGGAGAGGTTTGCGATACTGCTTATAGGCTCGCTAATAGTGTTGATAGCCACCTTCTCGATTGTCGGCACAGTGCTGATGCTAATAACCGAGAAGCGTCGCGACATAGCCACACTGCGTGCGTTAGGAGCTAAGCATAGCCTTATAGTCCGTATATTTACGGGCGAGGGTGCGCTGCTCACCCTCGCAGGTGTGCTCCTCGGCACACTCCTCGGCACAGCGATAGCCCTTGCGCAACAACACTTTGCCATTGTCAAGATTCCTGGTGACCAGTTCTTAGGCAGCTACCCCGTCGAGCTAAACATTGGCGACATTGCGGTAGTCGTAATGGTGGTCATAGCTACAGGCTCTCTTGTATCGTGGCTCACAGTAAGGGCGAAACTTAAGGATAGAATCGCGCGACAATAAGACTTTTTTACCAATTTGTAGACCATACCTTAAATATACGCTACGTACCGACCAATAGTAAAAAAAAGAAGATATTAGATATGAAGAGCTCGTTTTTGCGATATATGACCTTGGCTGTGGTGCTTGTTGGCACACTCCTCGGTGTTGCTGCCTGCTCGGGGCCCAAGGTTATCCCCGACAAGGACCTTGTCAACATCTTCCACGATGCCATCGTGGCCAATGCCTACATTGACGATAATGTAAAGAGTAGCGACTCGCTCTATATCTACGAGCCCATCTTCGAGCGTTACGGCTACACGATGGAGGACCTGCAACATACGATTATGACCTTCACCGAGCGCAAGAGTGCCATGCTTAGTGACCTTATGTATGAGGTGAACCGCCGCCTCGATGCCGAAGCTAAGGAGGAGAGCCGCAAAATGGTTGTGTTGGATACCTTGGACAACATCGCCAAGCGCGCCTATACGCGCACGATGTATATAGATACGTTGATACAGGTCAAGAGGCTTAAGGATACCACAAAGCTGCGTATCACCATCGACGACCTTGTGCCTGGCGAATATGCCGTATCGTTTAGCTACCTGATAGATACGCTCGACGAGAACCGTAACTCGCGCGTCGAGGCCTACGTGATAAATCGCGACTCACAGGAGATGCTACGACATACGATGATGCTCAGCCGCTACCGCGAAGGCAACTACTCGCGTAAGTTCAAGACCGACACTACGCATCGCCAGCTACATATTAATATGTTCTACCACCCACGAAACGAGGAGTCGAAGCAGCCAGATATCACCATCCGCGACTTTAAGGTTGTGCGCACGCTCCCGACCGAGCAGTGCATAGATAGCCTATACTATCACCAGCTCAACCTGAGGATGATAAACCATGCGCTTATGTCATCATTTGTCGCCGACACACTAAAGGTTGAGATGCCAGACACGACAGACCTAATCACAGAACCGCGCAATGAAGAGAAGGATAGCCTCGCACTACGCGCTAATTGATGGAGCTCTTGAGCGCGATATCGTTGTCGAAGTTGACGACACGTGTGCTATAACCTCGATTTGGCGCACCGCGACCTTAGATAGCGTGGCAGGCGTAGAGTTCTACCCGGGGATACTCATCCCGGGTATGGTCAACGCACACTGCCACTTAGAGTTATCCTACCTACGTGGGGCTATAGCCGAGGGTTTGGGCTATGGGGGCTTTGCACGCCAGATAGGCCTTGTTCGTGGCGAGTATAGCGACCAGGAGCGCGTACAGGCTGCCAAGGCTGTCGATGCCCTTATGTGGCAGCAGGGTGTTGAGGCCGTAGCCGACATCGCCAATGACGAGCTTGCGATGGAGGTTAAGAGTGGGTCTGGCATCGAGTATCACACGCTATTTGAGTTCTTCGGATTAAGGAGTAGCGCGACCGAGGGCCACTTCGAGTTAGCCTCGCGCCACACGTTAAGCAACGTAACGCCACACTCGACATACTCTGTTCAGGAGGTCCCCTTTAGGGATATATGCCAGAGGAACAGAGAGTTTATATCGCTCCACTTCCTCGAATCGGAGAGCGAAGAGCAGCTCTATGACCATCGGGGCTCGCTGGCAGAGTGGTATGAACGTATGGGGTGGAGGTGCGACTTTCTACACTATGGCTCACCCACCGAGCGCGTCGTAAGATGCATAGGTCGTGACACTCGCCTACTGTTGGTTCACGCCACGCAGGCTACGGCCAAAGATATAGCCGAGATAGAGCGACACACCGCAAAGGCTACGTGGGTGCTATGTCCTGAGTCAAATAGATATATCTCTGGTACGCGCCCCCCCGTTGAGCTACTGCGGAGTATGGGTGCGCAGATAGCTATTGGCAGCGACTCATTGGCCTCGGCACGTAGTCTGTCGCTTATCGACAACCTCAAGCTACTCGACACGATACCCTTGGCCGAGCTTCTTACTTACGCCACGCTCAACGGTGCCAAGGCCCTTGGTATTGATGAGCATAAGGGGTCTATAGCCGTTGGCAAGCGTCCAGGTCTGGTGGTGATAGAGGGCGCGGACCTTCACACGCTGAGTCTTACGCCCGAGAGCACGACACGACGTATACTGTAGCCCTCGCTCTGCCGAAGTGCCGCCCCAAAATATGGATAATGGCATAAAAAATAGGGGAATGCTTTGATTTTACAAATAGTTTATCTACCTTTGTTAAGTAGTAGATGTACTTAAATATCCATATTATTGGTTTAAATGTCCACTCATTAATTACGCTACGTATTGATAGTTAGATATATAACCGATAGGGATATTGCATATGATGCGAGAATATTGGTGTGCAGGCAGATGTTGACAACCTTGTAAATTTGCCGATAACTAAGCGTTATTACGATTTTTCGGGCATACCACACAAAACATCATATAGTTACGATAGCGTAGAGTAATAAATAATTAACCCTTTGTTTGAGATGATATATTCGACTCTGATTGCCCTGTTTTCTTCGATGCTTGCAGTCCTATGGATTCATCCACATCTGGTGAAGATTGCACATATGAAAAATATCGTTGACAACCCCGATGCTCGCAAGCTACATAAGAGCCCCGTACCTGTACTCGGTGGTGTGGCAGTCTTCTTCGGTATAGTCCTCGGATTGGCACTCACAAGCACCTATACAAATTGCTCGTCGCTTATAACCATCATCGCAGCACTTATGATTATGCTCTATGTTGGTACGATGGACGATATCGTCAACCTCTCGGCAAGGATACGTTTTATCATCGAGATTGGCGTGGTGCTAATGCTTATCTACTCTACAGATAAATCGATAGATGACCTGCACGGACTATGGGGCGTAGGCTCTTTCTGCAATGGCATATCTATCCCTCTTACGGTTTTTGCCGCCGTAGGTATTATAAATGCCCTCAACCTTATCGATGGCGTAAATGGCCTCTCATCAGGATACTCGATAATGGCCAGCTTCATATTCGGCGTATACTTCTACCTTGCTGACAACGCTCCGATGCTTATCCTTGCATCTGTATCTATCGGTGCTTTGATACCCTTCTTTCTGCACAATGTCATTGGCAAGACATCAAAGATGTTCATCGGCGATGGTGGTACGCTGGTGATGGGTGTGGTTATGGGTACATTTGTTGTCAACATCCTACACAGCAACAGCCCTACGGTTGATATGCTCCCCGAGAGCTTCGGCCTTGTACCATTCACCTTGGCCGTAATGTCGGTGCCCGTATTCGACACCTTAAGAGTTATGCTTTCACGCATACTCAGGGGCGTATCGCCTTTCCATCCCGACAAGACCCACCTACACCACTACTTCTTAGAGCTCGGATTCTCACACTCGGGAACTACGCTGTCGATACTTACACTCAACATCTTGGTAATCGTATGTCAGTGGCTCGTATGGTACTTGGGAGGCTCTGTAGACCTTCAGCTATACGTAGTTATTGGTCTTGGCGCAGCTATAACCTTAGGCTTTAGCCAGTTAGCAAAGACGGCAAACAACGAAAACATATTAAAGCGCATACTGCGAAGATTGGGCCGCGCAACACACTTCGAGCGCAAGGGGGCATTCCTCTTCTTGCAGCGTTTAATTGATAAGATTTAAGCCAAACACATCTATTCTCTTAAAGCAATATGCAAGCAATCATATTGGCCGCAGGTATGGGGCGCAGGCTTGGGGAGTTGACCAACGACAACACCAAGTGTATGCTTAATGTGAATGGCTCGCGCCTGATAAACAGAACCCTCGACTCGATAGCTGCCGTAGGTATAAAGCGCGCCATTATAGTCGTAGGTTACAAGGCCGACAACGTCAAAGCGTGGGTGGGTACCAACTACAATGGTGTCGATATTGTCTATGTCGAGAATAGCATATACGACAAGACTAACAACATATACTCGCTCTTCCTAGCCAAAGAGTACCTCTTGGAGGAGGATACCATACTCCTTGAGTCGGACCTTATCTTCGAGCCGAGCGTGCTGTGCCGCATCATCGAGGAGCCGTATCCGAACCTCGCCCTTGTAGATAAGTATGAGAGCTGGATGGATGGCACCGTTGTAACCCTCGACGACCAGCTTAGAATAAAGAACTTCTTCTCAAAGAACGAATTTCGATACTCCGACATAGATAGCTACTTCAAGACGGTGAACATATATAAGTTTAGCAAGGAGTTCTCCGCTACGCATTATGTTCCCTTCTTAGAGGCCTATTGCCACGCTTTGGGCCACAACGTATACTACGAGCAGGTGCTTAAGGTCATCACACTCCTCGACGACTCTCCACTCAAGGCCCTTTCACTCGATGGCGAGAAGTGGTACGAGATAGACGATATCCAGGACCTCGACATAGCATCGAGCATCTTCGCACGTAGCGACGAGGAGCGTTACCGCCTGATATCATCGCGCTTTGGAGGCTTCTGGCGATATCCCCATCTTCTCGACTTCTGCTACTTGGTAAACCCATACTTTCCACCACGACAGATGGTCGACGAGATTAAGGCCTGCTTCGATACACTCCTTCGTGAGTACCCCTCGGGTATGCGCGTTAACAGCCTGCTGGCGGCCAAGTACTTCTCCATATCGCAGGAGCATATCGTTGTTGGAAATGGTGCTGCCGAGCTTATCAAGGCATATATGGAGAACTACGCAGGACGCATGGGCATCATCTTTCCCACCTTCGAGGAGTACCCCAACAGAGTATCCAAGGAGAGCGTCGTAGCCTATATCCCCGAGAACGACTCTATGCAGTATAGTGCCGAGGATATCATGGCGTTCTATGCCACGAAGCCGATAGACTCGCTACTTATCATCAACCCCGACAACCCCTCGGGAAACTATATTCCCTATACCGAGCTGCTGCGCCTCATAGCGTGGAGTGCCGAGCGCGGCATTAACATTGTTATCGATGAGTCGTTTGTGGACTTTGTCGATGTCGAGGGGGAGTACTCGCTGCTAAAGGATGAGCTATTGAGCCATAATCCACACCTTTGCGTAGTCAAGAGCATCTCAAAGTCGTATGGCGTACCAGGCTTTAGGCTCGGCATCCTCGCCAGCGGTGACAGGGAGCTTATCGCAAGGCTCAAGCGCGAGGTGTCGATATGGAATATCAACTCGTTTGGCGAGTTCTACATGCAGATATACGAGAAGTACCACAGCGACTACGTAGATGCCTGCCGCCTCTTCCGCCAGGAGCGTACACGCCTCTATGAGGAGCTTCAGAGCGTGTCGTTCCTTCGCGTGATACCCTCACAGGCCAACTACTTCCTCTGCGAGATTACCACACCACGATTTACGGCTAATGAGCTCGCTGTAAAGCTCTTGGCTAAGTATGATATCCTTATCAAGGATTGCTCTGGCAAGGCCTCGTTCTGTGGTCGCAGCTTCATACGCCTTGCGATACGTGACCGTAGGGATAATAGCCGACTTGTGGCGGCCCTCAAAGAGTTTGAGTAGCCTACGGTAAATCTCCTCTTAACGCTAATTTATAGACTCAATAGGAAGACGACGAGATGAAGAGCATAACAAATCAAGAGATTGAGGGACTAAACATCACCCCCTCGATGTGTGTCGAGTGGGTGCGTGAAGCCTTTCTCCTTAAGAGCGAGTGCCAACTTCCAGCCAAGATGTCGGTACACCCTTCGGGTAACGACTTCTTCACCACAATGCCGTGCCTACTGCCCTTGAGCTATGGCCGCTTTGGAGCTAAGGTTGTCTCGCGCATCGTGGGGCGTGTCCCAGCACTTAAGAGCGATATGATGTTGTTCGACTCGCGCAGTGGCGCATTGGAGGCCCTCGTGGAGTGCGACTGGATTACGGCAATGCGCACAGGAGCTGTCGCAGCGTTGGCCATCAAGACGCTCAGATGCAGCACCGCACGCGACTACGCCTTTATCGGCCTTGGTAGTACGGCACGTGCTACGCTACGCTGCCTCCTGGATATATGCAGTGACGAGGTTCTTCATATTCGCCTATTTAGATATAAGAATCAGGCGGAAAAGATTATCGAGGAGTTTGGCGCGGCGCACAATGCACGATTTACCATTGTCGATACAGCAGAGGAGCTTGTTGACGGTGCCGATGTTGTAGTATCGTGTATCACCGATGCTAATGGATATATCGTTGATAATGAGCAGCTATTCAAGCCTGGTGTACTCGTTGTTCCCGTACATACCCGAGGTTTTCAAAACTGCGACACCACCTTCGACAAGGTCTTTGCCGACGACACCGACCATGTTAAGGGTTTCAAATACTTCTCCGAGTTTAGGGAGTACCACCAGTTTGAGGAGGTTCTTAAGGGTCAAGTTGCGGGGCGCAGTAGCGATACTGAGCGCATCTTAGCCTACAACATAGGTCTTGGTCTGCACGACATGCTCTACGCATCGCGCATCTACGATATGTTGTTATAAGAAGCTGTGTTGAGTGTAGGGAGCAAATAATCAACACTCGCCCGAGATATAATCAACCGACAACGAATAGTAATTTATAGAACATTTCTTCGATTGTACAACACGTTGATAACCCACATACATCGTGGGGCAGTAGCCATCCTTGTTGACTGCTCACTATCGATGAAGAGCCTCACGCTCTTTCACAACACCGTGCTTAGCAAGCAGGAGGTGGGATTTATCGTTGCGAACCATATTATCGAGGAGCTTATTATCCGTTGCGCACGCCGAAAGCGTATGCGCGACTACTTCGATATTGCCGCAATAGGCTACTCTGGTACGGAGTCCTACTCTCTGCTTGGCGACTACGGCGATGGCTTTGTCAAGGCCATACGCTTGGCCGAGGAGAGACCACAACCCTGCACGATATACCTACGTCAGCAGCTGCGCGATGGCACGATGACCGATGCTCCTATTATCGTCTATCCCTGGGTTAAGACTTCGGCATCGGGGGCCTCACCGATGTACGACGGGCTGGCGCGCACCAAGATGCTGGTCAATGAGTGGTGCAAAGATAGCGATAACCGCAAGAGCTTTCCTCCGCTTATCTTCCACATCACCGATGGAGCGTGCAGCGATGCCCATCCTCGCGACCTGTGCGACATATCCTACGACCTACGCAACATCTCGACAACAGATGGTAACGCCCTCTTTATCACCCTCCACCTGTCGACCTATGGCGAGCATAACGAGCCTTGTGAGATATACCCCGAGGACTACTTATACGCCTCGTGTGACCGAGACCGAGAGCTTATGTGCAAGATGTCGAGCCTCATACCCAACGTTCTGGAGCCTCACCTATCGCATTTAATAGCGAGGAGAGGAGGTGGTCCATATCGTGCTTTAGCACTAAACTACTCGCCCTGCTCGATACTCTCGATTATAAATATAGGTTCGATAAGCACCTATACCCGATAGCCACGCATAACTTACCCCCTATCCCCCACATAGATATGTATGAACTACCGTATTGTAACTGCTCGCCACTACAATTTCGCGACAGCACACGCCACCCCGAACTATGGTTTACCACGCTGCGCAATGCTCGATTCGATGAGGAGACACTGAAATATGGCAAATACTTCACCGAGTGCGAGGCATTAATCGGGGATAGACGCTATATGGTCTATGCACCCACGATATATGATGCTACGCGCATGGCCAAGTTGTCGATGTTGATTTTCGAGGAGTGCAGCAGCAGAATAAGCACTATCAAGTACCTGAGGCGCGAGATTGTCGTAGACCCGAAATACGACATATACACAGATGTATTCCTTGAGGAGATTCCCGCAGGCACACCACTACGCGAGGCGATATACACCTCTACGCAGAGTCATCTACTTCGAGGTATGAGAGCCTTTCGGCGGCGGCTTAAAGAGAACAACATAGTACTTAATAATGTCGATATCGATAATATCATCGTCGACGAAAGCTACGAGTGGCACGCCATACGCTGTCTATATGCAACCTATGGTCAGCGCAGAGATGATGCAGCCTTTAGGCTTATCAAGGATAATATCATGGAGTATAGCCTTACGGAGCTGCCGAGCGACACCTCGGCTCTCGACGCTACGCGCCGCGAGTACCCAGGTATCAAGCTACCACTCTGCGAAAGACGCAGGCGCGTAGTTACTAAGGAGGGTGTCGGCTTTGTCGACGAGCGCGACACTATAGTTATACCTGTTCAATATCTCACAGCTACGGACTTCTACGAAAACAGGTCTATAGTTACCACCAAGGCTGGCGGCGTAGGCATCATAGATAGGGATGGCCGCTATATCATAGCTCCCGAGTACGACAGAATAGAGTTCGACCACGAGGATGGCGACTCGAAGGCATACAGAGGCGATAACGTCACACTATACGACTACAACGGCAGGATAAAGGGGTAGTTACGCACTACCTTAGCCTATGCTGCTGGAAGTGGGGCGTAACTACGCGCGTAAAGAAGACCAGCGCGACGAGGACTAAGAGCGTACCAAGAATATAGCAAGGTGCATATCCCGTTTCGGCCAATACGCCACCAAAGAGCATACCGCCACCTATGCCTACATCCCACCCCGTAAGGTATGTAGCATTTGCTGTTGCTCGGCGCGAGTTGGGTGCAAGGTTGATAAATAGAGTGTTGTATGCTGGGAACATCGTGCCGTAGCCATAGCCAAATAGGAAGGCTGTGACGAAGTATGTCACATATCCTGCCGTTATGTTCCAGTGCGCTATGGTAGATAGCAGGGCCTCGCCTAACGCTCCGATAAAGGCTATGCATATACCCAAGCGTATTGTCTCGGTTACAAAGCCCTTATCTACCTGCTTACCCGAGTGTAGGCGCGAGGCTATAAGACCTAAGGCCATCACCGTGAAGAAGAGACCTGCGTTGTGTGTGATACCCACCTCGGCGGCATATAGAGCCATGTAGCTTGTTGTCATACCATATGGCATGGCCAACATAAAGAAGGCTATCGATGCCCGCGTTCCCTCCTTTAGGAAGAAACGGTCTGCCGAGAGCCTAAACTCTACCTTCTCTGCCAGCTCGCGGTGCGGTGTGCGCACCAACGCTCCGAGCACAAGGCCTATGATTCCCGTCACCAACGATGTTAGGAATAGAAGCATATAGTCTCCCGATGCCACGACGAAGAGTCCCACCATAGGTCCAAAGGCCATAGCGAGGTTGTTTGTCACGCCGTAGTATCCCAAACCCTCACCACGACGCGACGAGGGCATAACGTCGATAACCAGAGTGTTGCCTGCCGTAGTCAGCATACCGAAACATAGTCCGTGAAAGATACGTAGCAGGATAAATAGCGCGAGTGTCTTGGTTATGAAGAAGTATCCGAGAAATGCCGCGACGAAGGCTGCGTAGGCTACTATATAGACGCTCTTACGCGGCAGAGTATCGGCAATAAACCCTGCTAATGGTCTTACGCTGAGCACCGCTACGACGTAGCAGGACAATACGACACCTACCATCGCCTTGCCGATACCAAAGGTGTCGCTAAGGTATAGGGGTAGTGTGGGGACAAGGATAAAGAACGAGAACGACATCATAAATGCCGCTATGCACACGAAGATGTAGTTGCGTGTCAGGAGCCTCTCTTTAACGATATTCTCTGCCATAACCAAGCTAAATATTGGACCACTGAAGAGTAGAAAAATGTTCTACAGCCCATGTTATATCACAAAGGTACGAAAAAAGTGGTGTCGTTATTCTGATTAAGGGCAAAAAGTGTGCATATTGCCGCCGAGCATACTTCCGTAGCCTGGTCACCCTCGGTTGCTTGCCGTTTATAGAGCTATATTTGCTCACACTGAGAGCTACCTACTAAAATTTGTAAAATCGTTAACTTGTTGATATAGTGTATTTTACCCCCCCCCATAAAATAGTTGCAATATTGCTTGTTTTATTCCGAAAAGTTTTCTTAAATTTGTAAAAAATGGGTGTGTTAACTGTAGCTTTTAATGAGGTTCAAGTTGCAGGTTAATGTAAAAGAGATGATAGAACCTCACATAACTTAATAACCAATACGCTATGAAAAAGTATTTGTTTTTGTTGTTAGCGTTTGCCGTTGCAGTCGCTACAACCTCTTGCGAGAAGGAGGCTTTGCCTAATGTGACAGAGGAGCAGGGACAGGATGAGGAGATTGGGGCACGTAAGTTATCAAATATCGAGGAGAGCTTCGTTGGTATATGGCGATATAGAGTCTATGCCGATGAGCGTGACCAGATGACAAGTCACGTAGATTATGTTTTCCACTTCTGGGATAATGGTAAGGGTTACCGGACCTCGGATACCTACAGCACTCAGGACGTTCTGTTGGGATATGGCCGCGCACCCTTCGAGTGGTATGTCGAGAATGGCCACCTATACATCCACATTGCCCACGTCGACCAGGCGGGTGAGTGGGACTACCAGTTCGATGGCAGCCGCTATCTGACGCTAAGTACTGATACGGGTGAAGGCAGCATTAGTATGAAGTTTACTAAGGGCGAAGATATCGACCTAAGGTTTATGGGCGACTGGGACACTACAAAGCGAGCTGGTGACCTATATATCAACGAGCATATCCAGTTTGTTACCCCTACCGATGGCTTTACATACTCACTTGAGTATACCGACCCTAACCTACCACCTAAGAGTAGCAACACGATGTCGCGATACTTCAAATATGTGTTCGATGACGACACCATCACGATTACGTGGTTCGATTCTGGATGCGCTGTAGGCGATGGCATCGATAAGAAGTATCGCATCGAGGGTACAAAGCTCTACATCGACGGCGTGTGCTACTCAAACTTCAAGAAGGAGCAGGGCATCGAGTAGATGATGTAAGTTATCGCTTTGCGATGATACCTCTGTAGAGATAGTAATATTTTTAAGAGGTATTAAGTAGATGTTAAGTTGAGCCTGTCTGACATGTATATTGTCGGACAGGCTATTTTTGTGCCATAACCTGCGACAACAGCAAAAGCTTTGTTTCACCCTGCGGTGACAGCTAAAGCTGGAAGTGTAGTGCGCAGGCCTTCGCCTGCTAAAGGGTAGCTAAAGAGTAGTTCGCAAACTGAAGTTTGCTAAAGAGTTGATAAAGTCTCTTGGTTTGCCACAACCATCTTAATAATCCTATTGTCCTATCGTCCTATTATCCTATCGTCTTATCGTCCTATCATCCTATTGTCTTATCGTCCTATCGTCATACCATCCTATCATCCTATTGTCTTATTGTCCTATCGTCCTATCGTCCCAATTATTTTTAGGACATTAAGACTTTAAGACGATAAGACATTAAGAGGTCGGGTATCACAACAATCCACAACAACGAAAACCCTTAAACTACTCTTGAGCTCGCACAGCGAGCGCACTACTCTTTAGCAGCTTTAGCTGCGAGCTACCCTTTAGCTCGCACAGCGAGCGCACTACCCTCTCGGCTATAGCCGTCACCGCAAGGTGAAACAATCTCCACGCAGCACACAAAAAAAAGCCAAGTCATAATGACTTGGCTTGAAGAGGCGGCTACCTACTCTCCCACCTAAATAGGCAGTACCATCGGCGTAAGTGAGCTTAACTTCTCTGTTCGGAATGGGAAGAGGTGGAACCTCACTGCTATAACCACCTAAAGAACCTTTGTTTTAATTGGATTTTTTTCAGTGGTCCCAACTCCACTAAAGCTTGACATATACCGAAGATGAGATAGTGTTATAAGAAAGCCTTTCGGGTAATTAGTACTACTCGACTTTGACATTACTGTCTTTACATCTGTAGCCTATCAACGTAGTAGTCTCCTACGCCCCTCAAGGGAAAACTTATCTTGGAGATGGCTTCGCGC
>SUZV01000005.1 GCA_015059715.1 Rikenellaceae bacterium
CCGTGGTCATTCAGGTAACAAGAAAAAGTAGTAGACTATGGGAGCAAGAAAAGCACAGATGGCCGAGAGACTCAAGGCCGAGAAGAAGCAGAAAGCTATCGCTATTATGCGCGATTGCCCTACCTCACCACGTAAGATGCGTTTGGTTGCAGACATCATTCGTGGCGTAGAGATCAATAAAGCATTGGGTATCCTTCGATTCTCAAAGAAGGAGGCTTCAATCAGAATGGAGAGCCTACTCAGATCAGCAATTGCAAACTGGGAGGCAAAGAACCAGGGCGAGCGTCTTGAGGACGTACAGCTCTGCGTTAAGGAGGTATTCGTAGACTGCGGTCGTATGTTGAAGCGAATCCAGCCCGCACCACAGGGTCGCGCGCACCGTATTCGCAAGCGTTCGAACCACGTCACCCTCGTAGTAGATAAAATGGTAACCGCAGAAAACAAGTAAGAGATGGGACAGAAAGTTAATCCTATAGCAAATCGTCTTGGTATCATCAAAGGTTGGGACTCTAACTGGTTTGGTGGTCGTGATTTCTCAGAGAAGTTGGTAGAGGACGATAAGATTCGTAAGTATTTGAATGTCCGTCTTGCAAAGGCAAGCATCTCGAAGATTATCATCGAGCGTACCCTTAAGCTTGTTACGGTAACTATCTCTACAGCACGTCCAGGTATCATCATTGGTAAGGGTGGTCAGGAGGTTGACAAGCTCAAGGAGGAGCTTAAGAAGCTTACTGGTAAGGAGGTTCAGATTAACATCTTCGAGGTTAAGCGTCCAGAGGTTGATGCTGTTATCGTAGCAAACAACATCGCACGTCAGCTTGAGGGTCGTGTATCGTACCGCCGCGCTATTAAGACCGCCATTGCATCGACAATGCGTATGGGTGCTGAGGGTATCAAGGTTCAGATTTCTGGTCGAGTAGGTGGTGCCGAGATGGCACGCTCAGAGACCATAAAGGAGGGCCGTATTCCATTGCACACATTCCGTGCAGATGTAGATTACTTCCTTGCTGAGGCACTCACAAAGGTGGGTATCCTTGGTATCAAGGTTTGGATTTGCCACGGCATCGTATACGGCAAGCGTGATTTGTTCGAGCTTGCAGCAGGTGCATCAGCACATGCAGGCAAGGAGCAGTCGCCACGTCGTGATGGTAAGCGTGATGACCGTCGTAAGCGTCGTAACAACAATAAGTAGTACCTTTTAAAGCGAAAAAACTATGTTACAGCCAAAAAGAACTAAGTTCAGAAGAATGCAGAAGGGTCGTATGAAGGGTTTCGCTCAGAGAGGAAACCAGCTTGCATACGGTTCGTTCGGAATCAAGGCCTTGGAGTCGACTTGGATTACAGGTCGTCAGATCGAGGCAGCACGTCAGGCTATCACACGTTATATGAAGCGTGAGGGTCAGATATGGATTCGTATTTTCCCGGATAAGCCCATCACAAAGAAGCCTGCAGAGGTACGTATGGGTAAGGGTAAGGGTAATCCCGAGGGCTTTGTTGCGCCTGTTACCCCCGGTCGTATCCTCTTCGAGGCAGAGGGTGTACCTTTGGAGATTGCACAGGAGGCACTCCGTCTGGGAGCTCAGAAGTTGCCTATTACAACTAAGTTTATTGTACGACGCGACTATGTCGAGTCATCACTCTAAAAAGGAGCTTTAAAGATTATGAAAAGTGCTGAAATAAAGGAGATGTCGGTGCAGGATCTCGAGGAGCGCATTGCAGCTGAGAAGGCTAACCTTACCCAGCTTAAGGTGCAGCACGCGGTTTCGCCCGTAGAAAATCCATCAATTATTAAGAAGTCTCGCAGAGATATCGCTCGTATGCTGACAATTCTCGGCCAGAAGAAACTCTAAATGTAAATTACCATTATGGAAAGAAATCTTAGAAAAGAGCGTATTGGTTTGGTTGTCAGCAACAAGATGGAGAAGACCATCGTGGTTGCAGTCGCTCGTAAGGTTAAGCACCCCATCTACGGTAAGTTTGTCAACAAGACTACTAAGTTCGTAGCAGAGTGCTTGGACGCTAGCGTAAACGAGGGCGATACTGTACGCATTATGGAGACCCGCCCTTTGAGCAAGACAAAGCGTTGGAGATTAGTACAAATTATTGAAAGAGTTAAGTAATTATGATACAGCAAGAAAGTAGACTTGTAGTAGCTGACAACAGTGGTGCGAAGGAGGTACTTTGCATCCGTGTACTCGGTGGTACGAAGCGTCGTTACGCATCTATCGGCGACAAGATCGTGGTAGCTGTAAAGAGTGCTTCTCCCTCGGGTGATGTCAAGAAGGGTGCCGTTTCAAAGGCAGTCGTAGTAAGAACAAAGAAGGAGATTCGTCGTGCCAACGGTTCATATATCCGTTTCGATGACAACGCCGTAGTGCTCCTTAACAATCAGGGTGAGATCCGTGGTACTCGTATCTTTGGTCCTGTAGCCCGTGAGTTGCGTGACCAGTATATGAAGATCATATCATTGGCTCCTGAGGTATTGTAATTTAAAAAACAGTTGATATATGTCTAAATTGCATATTAAGAAGGGGGATATGGTCTACGTTATCGCTGGTGATAACCGCGGTCAGCAGGGTAAGGTTCTCTCGGTAGACGCTGCGAAGAATCGCGCAGTAGTTGAGGGAGTAAACATCTGCAAGAAGGCCACTAAGCCAAACGCGCAGAACCCCCAGGGAGGTCTTGTAGAGCAGGAGGCTCCCATCCACGTTTCTAACCTTTTGCCTATCGATCCAAAGAGTGGTAAGCCATCACGTGTTGGTCGTCGCGTAGGTAGCAATGGTAAATTAGTTCGTTACGCTAAAAAGTCAGGGGAGGAGATTAAATAATGGCATACGTACCTACACTTAGAACAGAGTATAAGGAGCGCATCATTGCAGCCCTTATGAAGGAGTTTGGTTACACTAGCGTTATGCAGTGTCCAAAGCTCGAGAAGATCGTAGTTAACCAGGGTATGGGCCAGGCAATTGCCGATAAGAAGCTTATCGACATTGCACAGGAGGAGCTCACCCGCATCACTGGTCAGAAGGCCGTACAGACTAAGTCTCGTAAGGATATCTCTAACTTTAAGTTGCGTAAGGGTATGACCATCGGTGTTCGCGTAACGCTTCGTGGCAACCGCATGTACGAGTTCTTGGAGCGTCTTATCGCAGTTGCTCTTCCTCGTATCCGCGACTTCAAGGGTATCAACGATAAGTTCGATGGCCAGGGTAACTACACCCTCGGTATTACCGAGCAGATTATCTTCCCCGAGATCGATATCGATAAGATTACTAAGATCTTCGGTATGGAGATTACATTTGTAACGTCGGCTAAGACTGACGAGGAGGCATATGCTTTGCTTCGTGAGTTTGGCCTTCCTTTTAAGAACGCTAAAAAGAACTAGTAACCTATGGCAAAGGAGTCAATGAAGGCACGCGAGGTAAAGCGTGCGAAGCTTGCAAAGCGTTATGCTCACAAGCGTGAGGAGATTGCTGCAAAGGTTAAGGCAGGTGAGATGGATCACGAGGAGGCATGGATTGCACTCTCGAAGTTGCCACGCAACTCGAATCCTATCCGTCAGCACAACCGTTGTATGATCACCGGTCGTCCTAAGGGTTATATGCGTCAGTTCGGTATCAGCCGTATCCAGTTCCGCGAGATGGCATCGAACGGCTTGATTCCCGGTGTTAAGAAGGCCAGCTGGTAGTATACCAGGCTCGACAAGTAGCTTCAAGGTACGACACCTCACCCCTCTGGCGGTAGGCTGTCGTTCCTTGTAGTCTTAGGGCCAACTACAGGTAGGTTTTGTGACTTGGGGTATAGGTGGTGGCATGCCTCGAAATGAGTTGATAGCTGCTATACCTATATATAATATACCCTCAGTCCGATTAGGAGTGTGGCTCGTCGTAAGGCGAAAGCGCAGTTCCGTAGCAGAAGATCCCATGCGAGGTATCTCATCAAGGGGTACCTCGACAGCAGGGGTCGGATAAGACAATCATTTGCTTGGTGCCAAAAAAGGTGCCGCCCAATACCTAAGGTCAAGGATAGGGGAACATACATCAAGGGCCACGAATAGTGCTTGACGTTGAGTTAAAATAGATGTTTAGCTTAATACATAGGCGCAGCGTGCTTGAGTAGCATCTTACAGCTATGGCGGTAAGAGGGCAAGGTTGTATGTCGCTTAACTCTTCGAGGGTATAGAGGCAAGGGGGGTCTTATACGAGCGTAGGGCATAAGTAGCAGATAGTTGCTACCGAGGAAAGTGTCGTTCTGTGGCGATAACTTCTTGGTTGTGCTACTGTGGAAGTGGACTACGCGAGAGAATCTCGAAAGAGGTGCTTTAAAGCGCATAGTGTGTAGCTACTATTAGTGTGGCTGGACGATGCGGTTTATTGTGCAAATCGGGGAGCGTGGAAGTGTGGTATCATCAGGTGTCGCGCTTTTGCCGTATCCTCCGAAGGGGAGATTTTAGGTGTGTAATGGTTAATTTTGCACTTATCTCTGTTGTGTGGTATGCATAAGCGGATAACTATGCAGCGGAGTAGAGGATAAAAATTAGGCTAACTACTTAAAAAATAACCAAAAATCCCTTGTCAATTCGAAAATTCTTCGTATATTTGCCCGCTTTTAGTGCGCATTGCGCGCCCCCGAGGCCCCAATTCCGCGGTCTATTCACCCTCCGAGGGTGCCAAAGAGGTGGAGAAAAAAGGGGGGTGCAGCAAGATTGAGGCTGTGAGAGAGGGGGAGTGAGTGGAGATTATAGAGGATGAGTGAGTGTGTAGTGGGAAAGAGTGAGTAAGTAAGTAAGAGAGTGAGGCATAAGGCACTGAGAGCAAAAGAGTTGTAAATGCTAAAGCAGAGATAAACTATTGTTTAATTATTAATTTTTAACTTTTAATTCATTATGACAGATCCAATTGCGGACTTTCTAACTCGAATTAGAAATGCAGTGAAAGCCAACCACAAGGTGGTTGTAGCTCCTGGTTCAAAAATTAAGCAGGAAATCACCAAGATCTTGTATGATCAGGGTTACATCCTCGCCTACAAGTTTGACAAGGACGAGAAGGGTCACCCTTCAATCAAGGTTGCGTTGAAGTATGATGCAGCAACCAAGGTGAATGCCATCAAGGACCTTAAGCGTGTTAGCCGTCCAGGTTTGCGTCAGTACGCATCTGTAGCTGATATGCCACGTGTGCTCAATGGCTTGGGTATCGCTATCGTCTCAACGTCGAAGGGTATCATGACCGATGCTCAGGCACGTAAGGAGAACGTAGGTGGTGAGGTGTTGTGCTACGTATGGTAGTCTGACCATCCAAGAGAGAGTGATTTTTTAGATTAACTAACAAAAACAACTATTACAAATGTCAAGAATTGGTAAATTACCTGTAATCTTACCCGCTGGCGTTACTGTAGAGATTGCAGCTGACAACACGGTAAGCGTGAAAGGGCCACTTGGGACACTGAGCCAGAAGGTTGACTCAGACATCAAAGTTGAAGTTGGAACACACATCGAGAAGGAGAGCCAGAAGGAGGTTCCAGCGGTGATCGTGACTCGTCCTACTAACCAGCCCCGTCACCGTTCAATGCACGGTTTGTACCGCGCACTCATCAACAATATGGTTATCGGCGTATCAAAGGGATACGAGATTAAGCAGGAGCTTGTTGGTGTAGGTTTCAAGGCTGAGGTTAAGGGTCAGCTTTTGGAGATGAGCTTGGGCTACTCACACGATATCGCACTCTTGTTGCCCGCCGAGATTCAGGCAACAGCAGTGACTGAGAAGAAGGGTAACCCCATCCTCACACTTAAGAGTATCGATAAGCAGCTCGTAGGTCAGGTAGCAGCGAAGATTCGCGCTATGCGTAAGCCTGAGCCATACAAGGGTAAGGGTATTAAGTTCGTCGGCGAGGTAATCCGTCGTAAGGCAGGTAAGTCGGCAGCTAAATAGTAAATAAGTCAAGATTATGGCATTGAATAAGATTGAAAGAAGAGCGAGAATCAAGATGCGTATCCGCAAGATTGTTAACGGTACGCCATCACAGCCTCGTATGACTGTATTCCGTAGCAACAAGCAGATCTACGTACAGTTTATTGACGACCTCGCAGGCGTAACCTTGGCTACGGCATCGTCGTTGGACAAGGAGGTAGCGGCAGAGGCAGCAGGTAAGAACAAGTGCGAAGTAGCAGCATTGGTAGGTAAGCTTGCTGCACAGCGCGCAGCTGAGAAGGGTATCACCGCCGTATCATTTGATCGTAACGGTTACCTCTATCACGGCAGAGTAAAAATGTTGGCTGACGCTGCTCGTGAGGGTGGCCTTAAATTCTAAGCGATTATGGCAAATACTAACATAAAGAGAGTACGCACAAGCGACCTTGAGTTGAAGGATCGTTTGGTTGCAATCAACCGCGTTACTAAGGTTACCAAGGGTGGTCGTACATTCACCTTCTCGGCAATCGTAGTTGTAGGTAACGAGAACGGTGTTGTTGGCTACGGTCTTGGTAAGGCTGCGGAGGTTACCGTAGCAATCTCTAAGGGCGTAGAGGATGCAAAGAAGAATTTGGTTAAGATTCCCGTGCTCAATGGCACAATTCCTCACAAGCAGGAGATGCGCTTCGGTGGTTCAGAGGTTATGATTCGTCCCGCAGCACCTGGTACAGGTATCATCGCTGGTGGTGCTATGCGTGCCGTATTGGAGTCTGTAGGTGTCAAGAACGTTCTTGCAAAGAGCAAGGGTTCGTCTAACCCACACAACCTCGTAAAGGCTACTATCGGTGCTTTGTGCGAGTTGCGTGATGCACGCTCAGTTGCTGAGTTGCGCGGTATCTCATTGACCAAGGTGTTTAACGGTTAAAAATAGGAGGTAACAACTATGGCAACATTGAAAATAACTCAGATTAAGAGCCGTATCGGTGCTTCAAAGCAGCAGTGCAAGAACCTCGATGCTCTGGGTCTTCGCAAGATCAACATGACAGTCGAGCACAGCGACTCAGTGATTATCAAGGGTATGATTGAGCGCGTTAAGCACCTTGTACGTGTTGAGGAGGTAAAATAAGTATAACCAGAAAAAACGAATTAATAAATGGAACTTCATAATCTTAAGCCCGCAAAGGGTGCTACTCACCACGATAAGCGCGTGGGTCGCGGTGCTGGTTCGGGTCACGGTGGTTACTCAACTCGTGGTTTGAAGGGTGCCAAGTCACGCTCAGGTTATTCGAGCAAGCTCGGTTTCGAGGGTGGTCAGATGCCTTTGCAGCGTCGCCTTCCAAAGTTTGGTTTCACAAACATCAAGCGTGTAGAGTTTAAGGCTATCAACCTCTCTACGTTGGAGGATCTTGCAGCTAAGCACAACCTCACAGAGATTACTAACGAGACGTTGGTAGAGGCTGGCTTCGTATCAAGCAAGGATATGGTTAAGATTCTGGGTAACGGTGCTATCACACGTGCTTTGGCTGTAAAGGCTAATGCATTCTCTAAGAGCGCAGAGGCTGCTATCGTAGCTGCTGGCGGTTCTATCGAGAAGTTGTAGTGATAGAGGCTGTTGAGTAAGGGTTATCGTCCGACGTTGAGAGCGTTGAAAAACACGAAGTGCGATGTATAATATATATGTATTGTGCTAAAGTCTTGACGTTGGGCAGTAGAGCCCAGGACAGATGGCCTTCAAAGACAGTTTGTAAGTTTTAGAATCAAAAAACCAATTAATTTATGAATACGTATATCGTTGTTGGTGTTATACTCGTAGGTCTCGTCGCCCTACTTGCTACCAACAAGAAACTCGTTGAGACGCTCAAGAACATCTATAAGATCGAGGAGCTCCGCTCGCGTATCCTCTTTACGCTCGGCCTTCTTCTTATATATCGATTGGGCAGCTTTGTGACTCTACCAGGTGTAGACCACGCAGTATTGCAGCAGTGGACACAGAACTTCGCCAACGATAGCAGCAGCCTTATGGGTCTGTTGAACATCTTCTCTGGTGGTGCGTTCTCACAGGCTTCAATCTTTGCGCTTGGTGTTATGCCATACATCACCGCGTCTATCATCATTCAGTTGTTGGGTATCATGGTACCTTACTTCCGTAAGATGCAGCGCGAGGGTGAGAGTGGACGTCGCAGAATGAATCAGTGGACACGTTTCCTTACTATCGCAGTGTTGCTGTTGCAGGCCCCTGCATACCTCGCTACTCAGGTGATTTCATCGGGTGCAGTATCGGTAACAGGCGACTTCCTCGGTATTACTAATGGCCAGTTTATCGTGCCAGCAGTGATTATTCTTATCGCAGGAACCATGTTTATCATGTGGCTCGGCGAGAAGATTACCGACAAGGGTATTGGTAATGGTATCTCATTGATCATTATGATCGGTATCGTAGCGCGCCTTCCTCAGTCGTTCCTTCAGGAGTTTATGTTCCAGACGACAGGTGGTGGTAGCATCATCATGCTTCTCGTAGAGCTTATCTTCCTTGCTCTCGTGTTTATGTTGGCTATCGCTATCGTACAGGCGGTTCGCAAGATTCCCGTTCAGTATGCAAAGCGTATCGTTGGTAATAAGCAGTATGGTGGTGTGCGTCAGTACATTCCGTTGAAGCTCAACGCCGCCAACGTAATGCCTATTATCTTTGCTCAGGCACTTATGTTCATTCCAGGTTTGATCTGGGGTGGTCAGTGGCTTGATATCACAAGCTTCTGGTATAACTTTACGCTTGTTGTGCTGGTAATTGCATTTACCTATTTCTACACTGCAATTATCGTCAATCCTCAAATGATGGCCGACGATATGAAGCGTAACGGTGGCTTTATCCCAGGTGTTAAGCCAGGTAAGAGCACCGTATCGTATATCGACGACATTATGACAAGAATCACACTTCCAGGCTCAGTGTTCTTGGCAATAATCACAATTCTTCCAGCTATTGCTATGACACTTGGTATCACTCAGGGCTTTGCTTACTTCTTCGGAGGTACATCGCTTCTGATTATGGTGGGTGTAGTTCTTGACACTCTAAAGCAGATTGAGAGCTACTTGTTGATGCGTCACTATGACGGTCTAATGAAGACAGGACGTATCCAGGGACGCTACTAATAGTTTACCACAAGATGGAGGCTGCCTGCGGGCTAAGCCATAAAGACAGCCTCCAAACTTTTTAGTTTAGACGATGATTTATCTAAAGACAAGAGAAGAGATAGAGTTACTTCGCGAGAATAACATCCTCGTAAGCCGTGCGCTTGCCGAGGTAGGTCGCGCAGTTAAGCCAGGTGTCACTACCAAGGAGCTTAACGATATTGCCGAGTCCTTTATTCGAGCAAATGGTGCTGTTCCAGCTTTTCTTGGTTACCAGGGCTATCCTGCATCGGCATGTATATCGGTCAATGAGCAGGTTGTTCACGGTATTCCGTCTGACTACGTCATCAAGGATGGCGATATAGTATCGGTAGATTTGGGCACCATTATGAAGGGGTTTGTTGGTGATTCGGCATACACGTTTGCCGTAGGCACTGTCAGCGACGAGGTACGACAGTTGCTCGAAGTCACCAAAGAGGCTCTTCGCAAGGGTGCAGCGCAGGCAAAGGCTGGTAACCGCGTAGGCGATATATCGGCCGCTGTGCAGGACTACGCCGAGAGTTTCGGCTATGGTGTAGTTCGAGAGTTGGAGGGCCATGGCTTGGGTCGCAAGATGCACGAGGAGCCAGGTGTTCCAAACTATGGAGCAAGAGGCAGGGGACCATTGTTAAAAGAGGGTATGGTCATCTGCATAGAACCGATGATTACTATGGGCAGCCGCAGAGTGATTTTCGAGCGCGACGGATGGACCGTTCGAACACACGATCGCAAGCCCGCAGCACACTTTGAGTATGCAGTTGCTGTAGGCAAGACTGGACCAGACATATTGACGGATTTTAGCATCATCGAGGAGGCTATTAACAACTAAATCTTATGGCAAAACAGACTGCTATTGAACGAGACGGCACCATCATCGAGGCATTGTCGAATGCAATGTTCAGGGTGGAATTGGATAACGGACACGTTATCACGGCTCATATCTCGGGTAAGATGCGTATGCACTACATCAAGATTCTTCCCGGAGATAAGGTAAAAGTAGAAATGACACCTTACGACTTGAGTAAGGGTCGAATATCTTTCAGGTACAAATAATTAAGAATGCTTCGGTTATGAAAGTAAGAGCATCAATTAAGAAGAGAAGCGAGGATTGCAAGATTGTACGTCGCAAGGGTAAGCTCTATGTGATTTGCAAGAAGAATCCAAAGTTCAAAATGCGCCAGGGATAATTTTTAGTTTAACAAACCGAAATTAACGAAAAGAAACATTTATGGCACGTATAGTAGGTGTTGATTTACCAAAAAATAAGCGTGGTGAGATCGGCTTGACCTATATTTATGGTATTGGTCGTTCTACAGCGCAGAAGATCCTCGATAGCGTAGGCGTAAGCCGCGATATCAAGGTTCAGGATTGGACCGACGAGCAGGTCGGCGCCATTCGTGGCGCAATTGCCGATATGGGCATCAAGGTTGAGGGCGAGTGCCGCTCAGTCGTACAGCTCAATATTAAGCGATTGATGGACATCGGTTGCTACCGTGGTATCCGTCACCGTTTGGGTCTCCCCGTTCGTGGTCAGAGCACCAAGAACAACGCTCGTACTCGTAAGGGTAAGAAGAAGACTGTAGCAAACAAGAAAAAGGCAACTAAGTAATATTAGAGAGTTATGGCAAAGAAAACTGGAACAGTTAAGAAGAAGGTTGTTAAGGTTTCGGCACAGGGTATGGCTTTCGTACACTCGACCTTTAACAACGTGATCGTAACCATCACCAACGAGGTAGGTGAGGTCATCAGCTGGTCATCGGCCGGTAAGATGGGCTTCCGAGGTTCTAAGAAGAATACTCCCTATGCTGCTCAGACAGCTGCTGCTGACTGTGCAAAGGTTGCTTACGATATGGGTTTGCGTAAGGTTAAGGTTTATGTAAAGGGTCCTGGTCAGGGTCGTGAGTCTGCCGTTCGTACCATCCATGGTGCTGGTATCGAGGTTATGGAGATTATCGACGTTACTCCATTGCCACACAATGGCTGCCGTGCTCCTAACCGCCGTCGAGTATAATTCTTGTAATTATAGATGGTCGTAAGAGCATAATCGTAAAACTTAACGTTACATTAAAAAACTAAAATATAATTATGGCAAGATATATAGGACCTAAGTCGAAGATTGCCCGTCGTTTTGGCGAGGCTATTTACGGTGCTGACAAAGTTCTTGAGAAGCGCAACTTCCCTCCTGGACAGCACGGTCTTGCTCGCAAGCGTAAGAAGAACTCTGAGTATGGCGAGCAGCTTTCTGAGAAGCAGAAGGCAAAGTACACTTACGGTATTTTGGAGAAGCAGTTTGCACGCACATATGAGGCAGCTGCACGTATGGGTGGTATCACAGGTGAGAACCTCCTCAAACTCTTGGAGTGCCGTTTGGATAATGTTGTTTACCGTTTGGGTATTGCTCCTACACGTGCTGCAGCTCGTCAGCTCGTATCGCACCGTCACATCTGCGTCAATGGCAATGTAGTAAACATTCCATCATACGCTTTGCGTGTAGGCGATGTTGTATCGGTACGTGAGAAGTCTAAGACTTTGGAGGTTATCACCGATGCGTTGTCGGGTGCATCACGCAGCCGCTATGCATGGTTGGAGTGGGATGGTGCCACAATGAGTGGTAAGTTCCTCCAGACTCCTGAGCGCGAGGAGATTCCCGAGAACATCAAGGAGCAGCTTATCGTCGAGTTGTACTCTAAGTAGTAATTTACAAACCAATTCAATATTATGGCAATATTAGCATTCCAAAAACCTGAAAAGGTCATTATGCTGGAGTCGACTTCATCGTTCGGCAAGTTTGAGTTCCGTCCGTTGGAGCCTGGCTACGGTATGACTGTCGGAAACGCTCTGCGCCGTGTGTTGCTCTCGTCATTGGAGGGCTATGCTATCACTTCTGTGAAGGTTGCTGGCGTGAACAATGAGTTCGCTGCAGTTCCCGGTGTGATGGAGGGTATGATTGAGATTATTCTCAACCTAAAGCAGGTACGTTTCATTCGCACCGTAGACAATGAGGAGGCTGAGAAGGTCTCGATTAATGTTGCCGGAGTTACGGAGCTTACTGCGGGATATATCTCGAACTATCTGTCGTTCTTCAAGGTCTTGAATCCAGAGTTGGTAATTTGCCACCTCGCTCCTGGTACAAAGATGCAGATGACCTTGACCATCGGTAAGGGTCGTGGCTATGTTCCATCGGAGGAGCATCAGGGTATTGAGAAGGATATTGACACACTTCCTATCGACTCAATCTTCACCCCAATCAAGAACGTCAAGTACTCTATCGAGGACTACCGTGTCGAGCAGAAGACCGACTACGAGAAGTTGAATTTGGAGATTACTACCGACGGCTCGATCCATCCGAAGGATGCCTTGAAGGAGGCTGCCAAGATTCTTATTCAGCACTTTATGTTGTTCTCTGACGAGAAGATTACTCTCGACGAGGAGGAGCAGCAGGGTGTTGAGGAGTTCGATGAGAGCATCTTGCATATGCGTCAATTGCTCAAGACGAAGCTTGCCGATCAGGATTTGAGTGTTCGTGCGCTCAACTGCCTCAAGGCTGCCGATGTCGAGACTGTTGGCGACCTTGTCAAGCTTCACCGCAGCGAGTTGTTGAAGTTCCGCAACTTTGGTAAGAAGTCGCTCACTGAGCTCGATGAGTTGTTGGCATCCTTGAACCTAAAGTTCGGTATGGACGTATCTATCTACAAACTTGATAAAGATTAATTATGAGACACAATAAGAATTTTAATCATCTTGGCAGACAGGCCGGCCACCGCAAGGCAATGCTTTCGAATATGGCAGTGTCGCTCATTCTGCACAAGCGTATTCAGACCACAGTTGCCAAGGCTAAGGCAGTTCAGAAGTTCATTGAGCCTATAGTAACTAAGGCAAAGGAGGACACTACTCACCAGCGTCGTGTAGTATTTTCATATTTGAAGCAGAAGGAGGCAGTTACCGAGTTGTTCCGCACTATCGCTCCAAAGATTATGCAGCGTCCTGGCGGTTACACCCGTATCCTCAAGACTGGTTTCCGTCTTGGTGACGGTGCCGACATGTGTATCATCGAGTTCGTTGACTTCAACGCTACTTACACTGAGGGTGCTGAGGCTCCAGTAGTTACTGCTGAGGCAAAGCCAAAGACACGTCGTTCACGTAAGAAGTCAACAGATGCTGCAGAGGATGCTCAGGTAGTAGGCGAGAAGAAGCCTGTACAGAAGGCTCCTAAGGCTGCTAAGACTTCGGCTCCTAAGGCTAAGAAGACAAACGTAGGCAAGAAGATGTAATATCTCTTGTGACGAGCTGCAATTAGCAGCGTATCTAAATGTTAACTACCGCAGGCTGTACTTTAGAGTACCTCCTGCGGCAGTTGCTTTTGTGATGTAGTGCATCTTAAGATATCTCCTTCTCTCGGTGGACGAATCTTTACTGCCCACTGCAATTTTATAGCGAGCATAGGCATTTGTGGCTCTCTCCTCACCTTTGGCAGCTCTTTAACATGGACTTTTGCTTGTTTAAGAAAAAAATTTATATCTTTGTCCTGGTTAGTTACATATAATTAATGTTATGAAGAGTATTATAGTTTGTTTTGTGGCATTGTTTGCCATTATATCGTCGTCGTGTGAAGGTGAAGATAAGCCTGTTGTAGAGTCACCATCGGGATTAGAGCTTGTGTCGAGCCCTACGGAAACAGTTGGTAATCAGGGTGGAGTCTTTGCCGTAAGATACGTCATAAGCTCTCCCAGTGACGATGCTCAGGTTGCTGTTTCGTCGGATAATACAGAGATGATATCATCTATCGAGGTTATTTCGGAGGATACGGTGAAGGTTGTTGTCGCAGCGAACAAAACAGACGCAGAGCGTCAGGGCACCGTTACAATTGAGTATAAGGATGAGTCGGTGAGTGTCCTCTTTGTGCAGGAGCCTATGGATAGTGTTGTGGTTGTTGCCAATCAGCTTATCGGCAACTACTATGGTGAGCGTCTCTGCCCAGGCTTAGGATACTACTGGATTATTATGTCTGACGGTGGCATTGTGGATGGCGAGGCTACAAATGGGTCGGAGTTTTTCCGTATAGACCTAATAGCACCTATGGCCGAGGATGAGGATAATATACGTATTCCTGATGGTTATTATAGGTATGATGCGACAAACTCGCTTGAGGAGTATACTATCCCGAACCTTGGCAATACCGATTTTTCCTATATTGATGATGGTGGTATGGCTTGGGCCGAGCCCTTTGTTGATGCATCGCTTGAGGTTAGCGGCTCAAGATTTACGCTCAAGGCTAATACCGAGAATAGCTCCTATTATGTAACATTCGAGGGGGAGTATACCATTACGGCCAACATTATCTCTGATAACATATCGACTCTTGAGGAGGATTTAGAGATAGACCTAACAGGGTGTGTGGGCACGCTATCTAATTATGGCGATTACTGGCTATGTGGCTATACTAATTGGGGTATAGAGTTTGTTCACAACAAGGGTCTTAAGTATGGTACATACCTTGTTCTGGACTTTATTTCGGAGTCTACGACGAGCTGTGTCGGCACATATCGTTATTCGGGATTCTCGGGAGAGGACTCTACGAAGCCCAATTTTGCTCCAGGTTTTTATATCCCAGGCATGCGAATTTCAGATGATGGTGTACACATGATGGGCTCGTTGGTTCAAATAAATAGGGATGGTAAGGGCATTGCGCAAGCACCTCTCTATGGTGGAGAGTTTACTATTTCTCAAAATGAGGATGGTACGTATCATATTGTCATAGATGCTGTTGATGATGCTGAGCCAGCGCATAGGATAACGCTTGATTGGACAGGCAGGTTGTAGGCGGCGGCACAAGAGGGAGAGTTTTAGGGGCTGATTAAAATCTACTTATCTTGCTTGTTTATGACGTTTACACAGCTCTCAGAGCTCTTGGGCTGACTAAATTTCGATTTAGTCAGCCTCTATTTTTTATAAAACAGCCAAAAAATTTTGTGCTGTGACAAAAATAGTATATTTTTGCAACTTGGATGGACCTCTTGTTATTCGGAGGTTGAGGATTGTTGTGCGAGAATATTTACCAACTTAATAACTTATTTTAAAACTATGAAAAGATTCAATTGGTTTTTAATGCTGATGACAGCCTTTACGTTGTCGTTTGTTGCGTGTACCGACCCAAATGAGGAGGATAAACCTCAGGATAATCCACAGGATAATCCACAGGACGAGGTGTTGACCTTTGATGTTAAGGTAGGTGAGGTTACTTCATCAAGTGTTGCATATACTGTAACTCCTTCGGACCTTGAGGCAGAATATCTCTGTGTGTTGTACGATGCCGAGACAGTTGAGGAGTTTACTCGCGACGAGTTCCTTATTCAGACTCTATACCAGGAGCTCGATGCCGAGGCACGTTCTAAGGGTAAGACCTTGGAGGAGTATATGCCCGAGCTTGTTGATAAGGGTGCTATTACCGATGGTAAGTTCTCTAACCTCTTCCCCGAGTCGAAGTACTATATTATAGTCTTTGGTGTTGATGCTACGAAGGGCTACGAGGCTAACACTGCTGTAAGCAAGACAGAGGTTACAACTACAGAGTTTGTTGGTCTTGATGTTACTTTCGAGGTAGTTACTACTGTTGATGGTAATACGGCGCAGTATCAGATTACCCCATCTAACAACAACGATGTATGGTACTTCTATACACTTCCAAAGTCGACCTTCGATGCCTATACCGATCCTGCTGGTGAATACCAGATGAGCGAGCAGCGTTTCTTGCTCTTCTGCCTTGAGAGGGAGATTGAGGCCTACCGTGGTGCAGGTTATACTGACAACCAGATTATGAATGCAATCTTCCATAAGGGTGCTTTGACTCTTGAGGCTAAGGGTCTTAATGCTCAGACCGAGTATATCAATATGATTGCAGGCTTTATCGTAACTGAGGAGGGTAGCGTAACTATCGCTACAGATGTTACAACGTCGACCTATAAGACTGGTGATGCTAAGGCTTCGGAGCTTACTTTCGAGATTTCGGTAACAGATGTTGAGATGATTCGTGCAGCCATCAAGATTACTCCATCGGATACTAAGGAGACTTATCACTGGATGTGCGGTGTTTGGGATGGTGAGCAGAGTGCCGAGGATATTATGAACGGCATTGTAGCTCAGTATGGCAGTTGGATGAATAATGGTGCTATGCTATATACTGGTGTTCAGGACTATACAGGTGGTCCTGGTAGCCCATATAAGTATAAGCTCGACTCGCCAGATACCGACTACTATGTCATTGCGTTTGGTTATGCTGGTGGTGTTACTACAGAGCCTGAGATGGTAACATTCCGCACTCTTCCTGCGCCAGACCCTGCAACTACTGAGTTTACTATGTCGGCATCTGACATAACTCCTTATAGCTTCAAGATTGGTGTAACTCCATCGCACTCTACCACATACTACTCGTTCAATGTATGTGCTCCCGAGGAGTATGACGAGGAGAAGATTATAGCAGGGGAGAACGAGGTCTTCGACATGCTGCTCGAGCAGTCTAAGCAGTTTAATCCAGATACTACCGTTGCAATGGTTCTTTCAAGCTACTATTATCGTGGTGCATATAGTGCCGACGCTAACGGTCTTAACCCAGAGAGCACATATATGGGCTATGTTGTTGTTTACAACCCCGAGGATGGCCACGTGCTGAAGCTGCACAAGTTCGAGAACCTTGCTACTACTAAGAGTGTAGGTTCTGTTACTCCAGGTGTTGAGCTTGTAGGTTACTACTCGGGTGACGAGGAGAATGGTTCGGTATTTGGTCAGCCAGATGCAACTAAGGGTAAGGCTATCACCGTTGTTAAGTATACTAACCTCGATGGTGCTCGTTCACTCTTCGCTACTATGCTTGAAGACGATATAACCAATACTGCCAACTACTCAGACTCTTATCTATGGGGTGAGGCCGCACAGTATTGGAAATCGGTTAAGACCTCTGAGCCATACTCATTCTATGTAGCTGACTGGGACTTAGCTCAGACAGCACTTGCCTATGCTGTAGATAACAGCGGCTTGCCAGGAGGTATTGGTCGTCTTTATACGATGCCTACGGCCGATAATAAGGGCGATATAGCAGACCTTAAGGCTTTGGTTGACGAGCTTAATGCGGCATCAAAGCAGTCGTTTGCACTTCCTCACTCGGTAGTATATAACGAGGGTATCCAGATTAGCAATGTAGAGGCTAAGGCTGGTGTAGTTGAGGCAATGGCAGAGCCTAAGGCAGAGGTTAACGCTGAGGTTAAGAGCTTCGATGTAAATCAGATTATCTTGGGTGGCTCGTATATTCGTCCATTCTATATGTAGCATGTAGCCATGCGCATAACTATGCATATTGGCAAAAACATAGCTTAGGGACTCTTCTAAGTGGATATTAGGCAAGTGGCAGCTCGTTTAGTGGGTTGCCACTTGCTATGTTTATGCAATATAATATGTAGAAAAATCGTTCTTTATGCAAAAATATTTCCAAAAAATATATGTAATTACAATTTTATTGTATATATTTGCATAACCATTTGTGTAGGTACTATCAAAGTACCTCGTAAAACATGACACATATTTAACTTTTTATTAACCATTAATTTTAAACACTATGAGGAAAATTTTTACTACCCTCAAGTCTGTCGTAGCTCTTGCTATCATAGCATCTATGACATTGGCTGCATCGTGTTCTTATGACGATTCAGCTATTAACAACCGTGTCGACAAGGTCGAGAAGGATCTTGCAGCCTTGACAGAGCGCGTTGCTGCTCTTGAGAAGCGTTTGGGCGAGGAGGTTGAGGCCTTGACCGCTCTTATCAATGGTAAGGTTGTTGTAACTGAGGTTACTAAGGATGCAGAAGGCAACACCGTTATCAACTTGTCTAATGGCGAGAAAGTAACTGTTTTGGCAGGTTGCGACTGCGAGCCTTCAACTCCATGTGAGTGCGATCCTCTCGAGTACCGTGTTGTTGACGGTGTATTGGAGGTTAGTGCCGATGGCGAGAACTGGATTGCTGTTAAGGTTGCTCCTGAGTGCGTAGTTGCTGAGGTTGTTGTTAACGACGATAACACTGTAACTATCACATTGGCAAATGGCGAGGAGTTTACCGTAGTTAAGGCTGAGCTTATTGAGTTTGAGTCAACACGTGCTCAGGCTTTCGTTAAGGCTGGCCAGACTAAGGAGATTCCATTCACTGTAAACGATGCTGTTGTTGATATCAACATTATGAACCAGCCACTTGGTTGGAAGGCTACTGTTGAGGCAGCAGTTGCCGAGGAGGAGACTCCAGAGGGTGACGAGGAGGAGACTCCAGAGGGTGACGAGAACGTAGTACCAGATATGGGTGTCTTGGCTGCTGGTGGTGCTAACTTCGTTTTGAAGGTTACTGCTCCAGCTTCTGATTTCGTAGCTTCAGGCCACGCTGATAAGGAGGGCTTCGTATCTGTTCACTTCAACACTGCTTCAGGTGCTTGCAAGGTAGCAAAGCTTCAGGTTAACCTTGCTGAGATTACTTTGGATGTTGACAAGGCAGGTAATGTAACTATCACCAACACCTTGGTTGATTCTTATATCTACTCTGACTGGTGGGGTAACTCTGAGCTTGTTACTGAGTTTAACAACTACTACTTGGCTGTAATGACTCTTGATGACTACACTGAGGACCTTGAGTCTATCTACAACGCAAGCTGGGGCGAGTTTAATGTTCCATGTGCAGGTGGTTGGATTAACAACATCTACATGAACCTTAACGACCGTAACCCAATGACTGTTTATGAGGAGGGCGTTACAGAGTCTTGGACTGTAGTTGCTACCGTTGAGGAGATTATCGACTACTTGGATTACTATGGCGACCTCACATACGAGGGTGAGTCATTTATGGTATTGGTTATCCCTACTGACGTTGAGAATGGTAGTAAGCTTCTTCTTGACCAGGCTCTTGCAGCTCCATTCAAGCAGCTTAATGTCACTGTTGTAGAGAATGAGGACGAGCGTGAGTTCAACAACGTTTACTTCAATGCTAAACTCCGTGGAGGTTTGGCTTATCACCTATACCCAGTGGCTGTAGCAGAGATTGAGGAGTATATCGCTCAGGAGTACTATGCTTCTATCGAGGAGTTCTTCGAGCAGGCAATGCAGCAGTATGTAGCTCAGCCAAATTGGAGCTCATTTGGTTTCAAGGTATCTGAGGACCTTGTTGCAGAGAATATCGCCCTTATGGATCTTCTCGGTTATACATTGGACTATGAGCCTTACTTCGCGACTGCGCCTAACACTGAGTATGTAATGGCTATCTTCACTGAGCAGGATGGTAAGACTGAGTATACTGGCGAGGATCTTGAGTATGTATACTTCTCAACTGCCGACATCGTTGAGGCTGCTACTCCAGCAGAGTACACTATCGAGTACAACGACCAGCGTACTTACACAAATATCGGCGTAGACGTTACTGTTCCTGAGGATACCGCAGTTGCATACACTCGTTGGTATGAGGAGGAGCAGGTTGAGCTTGATCTTCTTAAGGCAGACCTTATCGAGAATGGTTACGATCGTACAGACTTCGAGATGGGCTATACATTCTCTACTTCTACAGATGCTGAGAAGCCTGCTGAGGCTCGTTACTTGGGTCTTTTGATTGTTAACGGCGATGGCGAGTATACTTTGGTGCAGGAGGAGTACACCAGCAAGGATGCAGTTTATAACGAGGCTACTCTCGCAATCGAGAAGGTTGAGTTCCCAGGTGACGGTACTGCTTTGGTTTACTTCTCGGGTATCGAGGGTCTTGAGATTGACTACATTCACTTCTACTCATCAGATGTTGCAAATACATCTACATACTACAAGAACTTGACTAAGGAGGAGCTTGCAAATATTTCATACAGCGACGACTGGTTGTATCGCAAGGCTGAGGATAACTCTAACCCTGTTGTTATCCCTTCCGATGTTACTTGGAAAACATTTGAGGCTGGCAAGACCTATAAGTTTGCTCTTGGCGTAGCATTTACAGATGGTACTGTTTCTAACTGCGCATATCTTGAGGTTGAGTGCGCACTTCCAGAGGGTGCTTTCACTCCAGTACGTGCTGAATATGATATGAAGTTTGAGACTTGCGGTAACAACGACTCTGAGTACTATGTAAAGGTTTACAACGAGGCAGGTGACTATGCTGAGCTTATTTGTCACTGCGATCTCGATACAGATTTTGATGATGTTGTTTCAGGCTCGTACAATGTCGGAGGTGTATCACAGAGTCTTACATTCAATAGCTTCCAGGCACCTAGCGATTATAACTGTGCAGAAGGTCAGAAGTACATCAAGTTCTCTGCGACCGCAGCTGATGGCACTGTAATTAATGTTGATGCACAGCTTGCAGCAACTGAAGTTGATTATATGTAATCAAACTCTTGGTTGTTAAACCAAACCTTTTCGGAGCTTCCCAATCGGGAGGCTCCGATTTCTTTATGCACGAGTTGCGATAATCTGTTTTAGCTGTCACCGCATGGTAAAACTATTACTAATTTCCTATTGCTCACTTCTAATTTGTATATTTTTACTATCTTTGCGTATAATTGATAACATTTAAGCGATAGACTATGAAAAATCTAACATCAAAGCTCTCAGCACTTATCGCCCTGCTCTCGTTGGCATTTGTAGCGTGCGACAAGACCCCTGTCGACGATATCAAGCCAGTTAAGTTTGAGATAACATCCAGCACCTCGGTAGAGGTGGCTGCACAGGGTGCTCAGCTCGTTATAGAGTACACAATAGAGAATCCTAAGTCTGGAGCCTCAGTAATGGCGACAGCCGAGGTAGAGTGGATAACGCAGAGTGATGCTACCTATGCCGAGGATGGCAAGATTCTCCTTACGGTGGAGCCAAACGACGCTTACGAGTCGCGCGAGTCGACCGTAGTGGTGCGCTACGACACATTCGTAAAGTCGGTGGCCGTAAAGCAGCTTCCTGCCGATAGACCATCCCCCGATGCCCCAACAGTCACGCTGGAGGGTGTGCCAGTGCAGGTGTCGGCAGATGGCGGTAGCTACGAGGTTAAGTATAGCGTAACAAACCCCGTAGAGGGCCTTCTCCCCGTACCAACGACAGAGGCTCAGTGGGTGACAAACCTTAAGGCCGAGGGTGGCTTTATACGTTTCGATGTAGCAGCTACGGACTCTTTCGATATACGCTCGGCAACAATCGTCGTAAGCTATGAGGGTGCTGCGGAGGTGTCGTTTAAGGTTATTCAGGAGGCTCGTATCCAGCCCGAGCTAATTCTCAACAACGATACGTTGGATGTGGCAGCCTCGGGTGGCGAATACTCGATTAGCTACGTTCTTATCAACGCTATCGAGGGTGAGGAGCTAACTTTAACGCCCGACAAGAGCTGGGTTACGGCCAAGCAGTCGGCATACACCTTAGACCTTACGGTAGAGCCTAACGAGAGCCCCGAGGTGCGCGAGGCAGTGCTCAAGGTAGAGTACCCAGGCATCGAGGCAAGCGAGATTCGCATCTCGCAGGCAGCTAAGCAGGCAACGACAGATACTATAGCTATCGAGATTGATAGCGTACTGATGAGCGTAGACTATGGTGGCGAGTTTGAGTTGCACTTTACCTCTAAGGAGGGTAAGGTATATATCTTTGATATCTTCGCAGACCTTAGCGGTGGCTACATACCCAATGGTATCTACACAATGGCAGATGGCACGCTCAGCAGTAGATACTGCGTTCACGAGTCTGGCACGTTGAATGGCAAGATGCTAAACGCATCGCTTGATGCTATTACGTCGAATGGCCAGACACGCTTCGATATAGCCTGGACCTACAACGATACTATCTACACAATCCTCTGGACAGGCGTGGTTATAGGCTTCGACTACAACAAGAGTAGCGGCGACGGCACGGTGACTCACGTAGAGGTGTTGCGTGCCAACGTATACTACGATAAGGTGGGCGAGAAGGAGATAATATTCTGGTATGATGAGTATGCTGGACATAAGTTCAACTTCAAGCATAGCGATATAATGGCGGGCAAGCCCGTCCCCGATGGAGTATACTCTACCGAGGATGGTACAATGTCGAGTATCCACTGTGAGCATGCCTACAACGATGAGTTTGGTGATATTACATCTGCGAAGGTGACTGTGGCAAACGACTTTGACAACAAGACTGCGTCATTTGATATAGAGTGGGAATACAAAGGTGCAAAGTACGCTATCAGCTACTCGGGTGCTGTCGAGGGCTACATCTATGAGGATGTAGCGGGCACAAAGCTCGATTTTACGCCTATAAAGGTTGAGTTGGTAGATGCAGGCTTTGCGGGTCTATACTTCTACTTCTACGATGCCGAGGCTAACGAGCTTGTCCTTAACTATGACCGCAACAAGGTATATATGCCCTATATAAACTACGATGGTAGCACGCTCGATATCAATAACGAGGAGTATACTTTCGAGTACTCGGATAACGATAATGGCACGTATACCTACAATGTGTACTTCATAACGCTTGATGGTCGCATCATTGAGTTTGCTGGTGCGCTACCTACATCGGTATCTAAGTAATTTTAATGTTTAGTGTTTAGTGTTTATGAGAAACTTTGCAAATCTATTGACAATCGTAGCTGCGCTACTCGTCTCGGTGTTGGCATCGTGCGAGAAGGAGCAGACAACGCCCGAGCCTGAGGTGTCGGAGATAGTGCTCGCCACGCAGAGCGTAGATGTTGCTGCCGAGGGTGGCAACTACACTCTGCGATACTCGATAGCAAATCCTGTAGAGGGCTTAGAGCTTAGTTTCGACTACGAGGCTGAGTGGATTACATCGATTACGGCCGAGAGTGGTGATATCAAGCTTAGCGTGGCTGAAAATAGCGGCTCGCAGCGCGAGGCGACAGTTGTGGTCGGCTATGGCGAGGCTCAGAGCGTCGATTTTATGGTAAGACAGGCTGGCGTAGCTCCCGAGGTCTTCGAAATTGAGATTGAGGAGCTAACGGGTACGAACTGTATAACGAAGGTTACGCCTGCCGATGCCGATATGTACTACGTGATGTATAAGTCCGATATTCAGTACTTCTACGACAGCAATATAACCACCGATGATGAGCTCTTTGAGGATGATATGTTCTACTTTAAGCGCGGAGCATCTTTCGATGGCATTACGCTTAAGGATTATATGGAGAACAATAAGGTGCTCTTTACGGATGTCACTCGCGCAAATTGGCCCGACCTGCGCCCTGCAAAAAGGCAGGTGCTCTATGTCTATGGCATAGAGTTTAACGAGGACCTCTCGGACTGCGAGCGTGTGACCGATGTTATCTGGAAATTGATAGACCCCCCTATGGCCGAACTTGGTGATGCACAGTTCGAGGTGAGCTGCGATATTGACGGTGCTAACATATTCTTTGATGTTAAGCCACAAGGCTGGGATGGCTACTACACCATTCAGATCTTCGACTACAACGAGGAGCTTTACTACGATGCTTCGCAGGAGATAACGGATGAGTATATCCGCAGTATTGGTGAGGGGTGGATTTCGATGTTTGGCAACAACCTCGATGGTGGCATATCGGTCGATGAGATTCTCGACTTTGCATGCTACAAAGGCCCACAGCAGCCTCACTACGAGCTGATGTCATACACACTCTATACGGCTGTAGTATATGCCGTTGAGGAGGTGGATGGCTTCTATCAGATGGTGTCGCGCCCAGAGGTTATAAACTTCTCAACCGAGGAGGTGCAGCCCTCGGATATGACCATAGATATCTCTGTCGACAACCTCTATGTGCGTGTCTGCGACCTGAAGATTACACCATCGAAGGATGACGAGACCTACAAGATGTTGCTAATACCTACGGAGTATTTAGAGGCAGATTATACGGATGATGATCTTATCGAGGCGGTACTTGATACCTACTCCTACGCTGCATATACTTTCCGTGGCGAGATAGAGTCGCACATTAGTAGCCTCTACCCCTCGACAGAGTATGCCGTGGTGACCTTTGGCTATAGCGGTGGCGTAATCACAACACCCGTATTTAAGAGGCTCTTTACCACCGAGCCAGAGGGTGAGTGCCTGCTAAATATTACAGATGTTGCCTACGGTGGCCCATATAAGCCCTCGGAGCTTAAGGCTCTCGATCCTGAACGCTTTAGCAACATACCTGACGGCTATGACGACTATATGTTTGTTGTATGGATGGAGGTTAAGACCGACACCCCAACAAGCGACATCTTCACATACTTTGTAGATACGGGCACCTACGACCTCTATGGCGAGGATATTATCTTCTTTGACCTGCTGATAGCTACCTGCGACCCTGTTACAACATCCTTGTCGGAGTATGGTTTCTCCTACTATATCTGTGCTGCGGCATTCGATTATAAGGGTAACGTGACACCAATGTGGCGTTCCGATGCCCTGACGTTTAACCCCGAGGATGTACGTCCTGCCGAGGAGCTTATAGCTAAGCTCGCAGCCTCGCCAAAGGCTAAGGTGGTATTGGCGGCTAAGAGGTAGCTCTACATCCTTACTCAAAATTTTATTACAATTGAGGGTGACTATTTGCTGATAGTCACCCTCAATTCGTATCGTGTAGCGATTATTACCTTACGATTATCTCATCAACAAAGAGAAAACCCGAATACTTGCTACGGTGTGCCTTGTAGCGTATGTAGCGTGCCTCGGTGCTGCCCCTCCAGCCAAAGGTCTTAAACGAGGGCAGCTCGTCAACGACAACCTCATGCTCGATGTCGGTTAGGAGAGTGTAGTTTTGACCATCTGCCGAGCCCCATATCTCCACGCGGCAAGGCATAAAGACTCCAGGGCCACATATCTGCATAAAGTCGGCCTCGATACTCTCGATATGTGTCACCTCCTCTAAGTCGATGACCACATCTACGCCTCCACGACCCAAGAATCCCTGCCAGCGGTTGTCGGCGTATGTCCACGTGCCACGTAGACCATCTGTCAAGCTCTTATCTCCTGCCGCAGCATACTGAGGGCCGTAGTAGTGTGAGGGGTATAGATAGCTTACAGGCTTGCCAATGGCTAAGTGATTTACTGGCGTAAGTGACTCGGGACGGTTGCCAATCTCGTTCTTAAGGTCAAAGGGCGAGTATCCGCGCTCAATCATATCGTCAACAATAGCTATGGCACGCTCGCGAAAGAGGGTGTAGTCCTTATGCTTCGGGTCGCTCCAGCCAATCTCGGCAATGGCGATAGCGCGAGGCCAGAGCATATGCTCATAGTGGTCATCTGTAATGATGAACTCGGCCCAGAGGTTTGCCTGCACGCCCAGGATATACTCTGCTACGGCCTCGTCCATGTTCTCGGGTGTGGGGTCGTAGGAGTATACCTTCTCCAAAGGTAGGTATCCGCCGATGCTTTCGGGCTGTGAGTAGGGGGCATCCTGTGGCGCATCGATGTAGCAGTATCCGTGAGGCGACATTACGACATTATGTCCTGCGGCAGCTGCGGCGCGTCCCCCCTCCTCGCCACGCCACGACATAACCGTAGCGTTTGGAGCAAGGCCTCCCTCAAGAATCTCGTCCCAGCCGATAATCTGGCGACCACGCGTATTCAGGTACTCCTCGATGCGGTGAATCATGTAGCTCTGTAGCTCGTCGACGCTCTCCAAGCCCTCATGGCACATTCTGCGCTGACAATCCTCGCACTCTACCCAGCTTGTCTTGGTGGCCTCGTCGCCACCTATATGGATATACTCCGAGGGGAATATCTCGATAATCTCGTCGAGGATGCTCTGCATCATCTCAAAGGTCGCCTCCTTGCCTATGCATAGGTCGCCCTGTCGCTCGGGCTGCTGTGTGCATCGTAGCTCGGGGTAGGCGGCCAACACCTCGTCAGAGTGCCCAGGCATCTCAATCTCGGGGATTACGGTGATATATCTATCGGCCGCATATGCCACAATCTCGCGAGCCTCCTCCTTGGTCAGGTAGCCTCCGTAGGCACCCTCGCTGCCCTCATCGGCATAGCTGCGCTCGCCATACCACCACTCCTTCCATGTGTGGGGTGTGCGCCACGCGGCAAAGCTGGTTAGGCGTGGATAGCCCTCTATCTCTATGCGCCAGCCTGCAGCATCGGTAAGATGGAGGTGTAGACGGTTCATCTTAACCTCTGCCATAGCATCTATCTGGCGCATAAGGAACTCCTTAGTGCGGAAATGGCGCGATATATCCACCAGAATACCTCGGTACTCGAAGCGTGGTGCATCACTTATATGGCCGAGCCTAAGGGCATTGTGCTTCTGGTATATCTGACGCAGGCTCTGTAGGCCGTAGTATAGACCTGCGTATGTTGTAGCCTTTATCGTTACGCCCTTGGTGGTGATGTCCATCACGTAGCCCTCGGCGATACCCTCGGAGTTGGCAATAAGGCCCATCTCTGTCGGCTCGACGATGATAAGGTTAAGGGCATTGCTGCGCGCTGGGCGGCTTACGCCCCTAAGCTTAAGGCCTGTGGCCTTGGCTGCCGAGCTAAGACGCTTAAGCTCCTCGCCCGTAGCAGTGATATACAGGTTTAGCGGCTTGCTTAGCTCCAAGCACCTCTCTTGCCACACGCTGTGGAGCGGAGCAGGGGTTATGGTGTTGGGCTGCGCATGGCTATGGCCAAATGTGGCGACCATAGCTGTAAGGCTTAGTAGTAGGTGTTTAATTCTCATCTTTATACTCTTATAATCAGTGAGGGTGACTATTTACTTTTTAGCCACCCTCACAATATTATGTGTCAAGGATTAGAGTAGGAAGCTCTTGATGCGTTTAACTACAACAATGTCGCTCTCTACATCTGCCAAAGGCTCTACCTCGTGGTACTTAACATATCCAGCACGTGGTGCGCCAACCTCCTCTGCCCAGATGCACTCCATAGTAGGGGTGTCATTCTCGGCGATAACCAATGACTTGGCCATAGCCTTAGGCGTAGCATTGTTTACAGCATCCACATATCCCTTAAGCTCGTTGATATCGCCTGCGCTAACTGGCTTAACGGCCAAGAGACCTACGCCACCCTCATAACCATTAGCATCCTTGGCGTATGCAACAACAGTCTGCTCAACATCCCATTGAGCGACGAAGAAGTGGTAAGGAACCGAAAGGTTTACCTCCTGCCAGTAGTCACGGAACTCCGAGATAATATAGCGGTCGGGGAGTGCGTCTACGTCGACGTATGGGTCTGTAGTAATCGCGCTAAAGAGTGCTGTGGCGTTCTCAACACTATTGAGCTTTACAGCTACGATAGGACGACCAAGCGTAAGCTCTGCGTCTCCGAAGATTGTGCCATTCTCATCATCGCCATTGTATACACCCAAAAGCTCAACCTCTGGAGTTACAGTGCCCACAGATTTAGTTGTAGCAATCACCTCGCTATATACGCAGCGAGCAAACTTACCTGTTGTAGCATCAATAGCCAAGACGTAGCCAATATACTCTGTCTCGGGGTTGAGGTTTGCTACATGGAAGCCACGACTGCCATTGTGATAGTAGTTGTAGCATAGCTTTTCGAGTGCCTCGTGAATGGTAAGGCATGGGTTCTGGCTCTCCATACACATCTGCATAAGCTGGCTAAGCATACCACTTGAAGCGTCGATAGCGGCCTGAGGGTCAAAGCCCTCGGCAACAGCAACACCTGGCTGATAGTAGATTGTCGGATCGCTTGCCTCAATCTCCATATAGAAGCTGTAAGGACCAACCTCCTTAGCCTTGAAGTCAAACTCAGCAGTCATAGGGTCGCCCTGCTCACCACTCTTGAACGATACGTATACAGGGGCTGAGGTGATAGTACCTGGGTTAGAGTCATACTCACCAGCCTCCTCGTCGATAACCTGACCATATGTAGGGTTAGGCTCGAAGCTGAATGCCACAACAAAGTACTCGGTATCGGCAATATCCATCTCAAACTTATTCTCGCCCGTAAGGTCGATAACGCCCTTTACTGGGTCGCGGTGCTTGAGCTCTGTGTAGTTCTCCCAGTAGTAGATATACTCAGTAATTACGCTATTGGCAATCTCAATAGGCTTCATACGGCTCTTCTTGCTGTCAATATAGCCTATGTAGTAGTAGTACTCAGCCTCGAGGTCTGAAGGGGTGATAAGAATCTCAGCCGAGTAGTGACCGATGTTCGATATGTCGATGTCGAAAGTAAGGTCGTTTGGAGCAGCCTCGCCCGAGCGGAAGCGGAACTCCTTAGGCACGGTGGTAATATAAGACTTGCCATCCTCGTAATTTACGCCTGCAACAAATGTTGTGTACTGAGTCTTAGGTGCAAGGTTCGAGATGTTGAGTGTGCGCATGCCCGTATGGAAGAGCTTTATTTCAATCTGCTCGTTTGTAAGACCACTGCCAGCGAGCGTCTCAATCTCGGTGTTAAGCGTATTCTGGAAGAGCTCCTCGTTAGTCCATCCATACTCGCCATCAGCAGCGGTGTAAGCGTTGTACTCATCGACTGAAAGGTTGATAAGATGCCAGCTCTGCTTTGTGTCTGAAGGGGTAACGGTCACGGCTGCGGTTGTAAGGTTTACACTCGCCTTTATCTCGAAGGTGCAAGATGACTGTTGTGCCTCGGCCGTCTTGAACTTCACCATTTTGATAGTTGTTGATGCAGCATACTCCTTGGTGTTGTCTACGCCAAAGACTAAGAGGTAGTAGTTTGTTGCCTGCGTTAGGCCACCCACTTCGTGGTTCTCTAACTTACCACGCTTTACGTGCTCGGCCATATACTCGACAAATGTCTTTTCCTGGCTCTCGGCGTATTCTGCTATATCGGCGTAAATCTTAGCAACTATCTCGGCATCTGTTGCGCACTGCTCTACGGCGTATGCAGAGTATACCACTGATAGATAGTCAGCCTCTAAGTCTGATGGTGTAACGTTGATACATGCAGAGGTACTAGTTACTTCGGTTACCGAAGCCTCGAATGTAAGTTCGGTAGGTGTAGGAGGATTAGGGTTATCCTGAGGTTCATCCGTCTGAGGATTATCCTTCTCACAAGCAGCCAATGATAGCGTAAATGCCATCAACACTGCCATTATCCAGTTAAATTTTCTCATAGATTGGAATTGTGTTAGGTTATTATTATTTAGTAATTTAGCTATTTGATATCTGCTCTTAAGTGCGTAAGTGTTAGGCGTTTATACTGTAATTTATTATTTGTATTACCTTGTTGTTGCCACCATATTTAGTTATCTATCTTGCCTTATCGCAAGTTACCATCTCGCATCGTGACTTTAGAGATAGCTCTATCGAGAGCAAAAATAGGATTTTTTAGATGATTGACCAAATTTTTAGCACTATTTTTATGGGTTATACCTATAAAAATAGTGCGAGCTACTTAGCGTAACTCGCACTATTGTATATGTGTTCAATGTTATATTAGCCGATAAGAGCCTCGTAAGCTGACGCATCCAAAAGGGCATCAACCTCCGCAGGGTTGCTCATCTTAATCTTGATAAGCCAGCCCTCGCCGTATGGGTCCTTGTTTACGAGTGACGAGTCAGCCTCAACAGCCTCGTTGAACTCGATAACCTCGCCGCTTACTGGTGAGAAAGCATCAGATACGGTCTTAACAGCCTCGATAGAGCCGAATACCTCGTTAGCCTCAATATTCTCGCCTACGGTAGGAACGTCAACGAAAACGATGTCACCAAGCTGTGACTGAGCATAATCGGTAATGCCGATAACGGCAACATCACCCTCTACACGGCACCACTCGTGGTCGTTAGAGTACTTCAAATTAGCAGGTACATTAGCCATAGTAAAAGTTGTATTAAGTTGTTGTAATAGTCTCTTTGCAATGCGTGTCACAACCATCGCTGTGCTGTTATCACACTTTCGCTGGCCACAAATATATATTTTTTTTGTGGTTTACGAAAATTTTTTACATATTTTTTGCTCTCCGCGTAAAATTATTACCCAATCTTGTGTGGTAGGACAAACTCCACCTCCTTGAAGGCGTACTCACGTATTGTGCCATCTTGGTGCTCTAAGCATAGCTCCCCCGAGGGGCGAACACCGCGTATCGTTGCTTCGAACCTCTCGCCCGAGGGGTAGGCGTAGGTAGCCAAGGTGTCTAAGTGATACATCGAGTGTCGATAGCGCATCTCGATATACGCTTTGTCGCCACTCTCAAGGATTGAGTATAAGCTACTTAGCTGCTTGGCAAAGAGCTCTAAGACCTCCCTTCGGTCAAATAGGCAGCCGCGCTCTATGGCCATCGAGGTGGGGTTGGGAAGCTCTGCTGGGAAGCTCTGTTGGTTGACGTTTATGCCTATGCCTACGATGGTGCGTGCGAGGGTATCGCCCGAGAGCGAGTGCTCGATAAGTACCCCTGTTATCTTCCTGTCCTCGACATATATGTCGTTGGTCCACTTTATACGGCACTCGATGCCATAGTGGGCAAGGGTATATACGAGGGCGAGGGCCACAACCTCCGAGAGTAGGAACTGCTCGACGATGGGTAGGAATGTGGGCTTAAGGAGTACCGAGAAGGTGAGATTTTCGCCCTCGGTGCTGTGCCACGAGTGTCCTCGCTGTCCTCGGCCTGCGCTCTGATGCTCGGCCCAGACGATATCCAGATGGTCATACTGCGAGCTGCGTGCTTCGTCGTTTGTCGAGGTGGTATCTGCGATATGGTATATCATAGCCTGTTTTATGGAATATCTCCTATATCTGTAGTTGCTGTTGTAGTGTAATATTTTAGGCCAAAGATACTAAAAATCCTCGAAAAAGGGTTATATTTGCAAATCTATTTGGTATAATTTAACGTGACGGCTTATAATGATGAATATTAGAAGTTTGAGAAGGGTATCTTTGGTCGCGCTCATCGTGGTCATAGGGTTGACTTCGTGCCGAGGATGGAGCCAGAGGCGCAACGTCAATGACTTGAATACGCAGGAGGTGAGCAAGAGCTCGGAGGTGGTTATGGCCAAGCTATATGACTACCGCGTGGTGGCTACCTATCCGCACTCGAATAGTAGCTATACGCAGGGCTTGCAGTATGTCGATGGCGTTATGTGGGAGGGTACAGGTCGCGAGGGCCACTCATACCTGCAACGCATAGACCTCAATACGGGCAAGGTCGATAGGGTGGCCTCGTTGCCGAAGGATGAGTTTGGCGAGGGCATAACCCACTACAAGGGTAACATATATCAGCTGACATGGTTGTCGCACAAGGCCTATCTATACGATAAAGATGGTGAGCTGATTCGTACCATACCATATCGCGGTGAGGGGTGGGGTATCACCACCGATGGAGAGAGGCTGTTTCTGTCGGATGGCACCTCGACAATACGTCGTATCAACCCTGAGAACTTCGTAACCGAGGAGTCTATATGCGTCACACTTGATGGTGCGCCTATGGATCTTATCAACGAGTTAGAGTGGGTAGATGGTAGCATCTGGGCAAATGTATACCTTACGGATGCCATTGTCGAGATTGAGCCTAAGACGGGTGCGGTGCTTGGATATGTCGACCTGCCTCGCCTAAGAGATATGCTAAAGGATAATCCCGAGGCCGAGGCCCTCAACGGCGTGGCCTATAACCCCGAAAACGGACACTTCTACGTTACGGGCAAGGATTGGAATAGACTCTTCGAGATTGAGATTATAAAGTAATAGTACATAGTTATGAGTGTAACAGAGCGCATTAAGGAGCTTTTGCAACGACATATTATAATCAAAGATGCCGCCATAGGTACTTCGCTTATAGGTGCGCGTCGCGATATTCTTCCCGAACTGATATCTATCGACGAGCCTGAGCGCGTCGAGGCGATGTATGAGGCCTCGATAAAGGCTGGGGCTACAATAATCACTACGAACACCTTCTTGGCAGACCCTCTGTCGTTAGCCTCGTGTGGCGTGACACATACCACTGCCGAGGTTGTTGACGCGGCCCTTGCAGTGGCGAGGAGGGCTCGCGAGAGTAGCGGTAAGGAGCTCTTTATCGCTGGCTCGATAGGCCCCTCTACACGTAACATATCGTTGGCTGTAGACCTCACTGAGGAGCAGCTACGTGACAGCTACCGAGTGCTTATCGAGGCTCTTATTCGTGGTGGGGTAGATATCCTCCTAATCGAGAGCATCACCGATGTTCGTAACGCCGAGATTGCCGCTGAGCTATGTCGAGAGCTCGCCCCCGAGCTACCTATAATCTTCTCGGCTACACTCTCAAAAATTACAGGATTGTTGGCTTCGGGCCGTCCCGTAGAGAAGTTTGTTGAGGATGTGGCTAAGTATGAGCCTTTGGCCATAGGCTTTAACTGCTCGTATGGCGTTAAGAGCATTGTCGATAATATCGAACTGCTCACACGCTTTACAGATATATGTACATACGCTGCCCCCTCGGCAGGTATTCCCGATGCTAAGGGACGCTATCCTGAGAGTGTCAAGAAGCATACAGAGACGCTACGTGTGGCTGCTGAGCGCGGTCTGCTGAGCATCGTCGGTGGCTGCTGTGGCACTACGGCAGAGTATACGCGCAGCGTAGCGCAGATGGCACGTCACTATAAACCACGTAGATAGAGTGAGCGGTATGGAGAGTAGGGAGTTTCGTCGTGAGCTGCATCGCCACCCCGAGTTATCATTCGAGGAGCACAGAACGCAGCAGTTTATCCTATCGGCACTTCGGGCCGAGGGTATCGAGGTGCGAGAGATTGCTCGTACAGGAGTGTTGGCAAAGATTGAGGGTCGTCGCGGAGGCCATAAGCGTGCCGTAGTACTTCGTGCCGATATCGATGCACTGCCGATAAATGAACTCAATGATGTGGAGTACCGTTCAGAAAACGAGGGTGTTATGCACGCTTGTGGCCACGATATGCATGCAGCTATGCTCTTCGGAGTGCTTCGTGAGTTAAACGGAGAGCGCGATTTCGAGGGTACGCTCTTTGGCATCTTCCAGCCTGGCGAGGAGCTTAACCCTGGCGGTGCCTCGTTGGTGCTTGGCGAGGAGCCCTTTGCCGATTATACTGTAGCTGCGGTCATAGGGCAGCACGTAGATGCTCGCCTTGAGGTGGGGCAGGTGGGTATATGTCCAGGGGTCTTTATGGCCTCGAATGATGAGTTGCGCATATATGTATCGGGACGTGGAGGTCACGCTGCGCGTCGTAGCGAGATAAACGATACGGTGACCGCCATGGCCGATATGGTGGTGCGCACCGTGGGTCTAAACTCCCCCGATGGTGTTGTCTCTGTGGGGCGACTCATTGCCGAGGGTGCTACGAATGTCATCCCCGATAGGGTATATGCCGAGGGCACTATGCGCACCTTCGATTCCGAGGAGAGGGAGCGTATACACTCTCTGCTGAGGAGTAATGCACGCGATGTGTCCCAGAGCTATGGCGTTGAGGTCGAGGTAGACATCTCGCGAGGCTACCCTACGGTAGTAAACGATATAATGCTCTCCTACGAGGCTATGATTGTGGCCACGGACGAGGGTATCGAGGTGTGTGAGATGACGCGCCAGACGACAGCCGAGGATTTTGGCTACTATACGGAGCGTTACCCCTCGCTCTTCTTCCGCTTGGGTGTGGGCCGCGAGGCTGGGGGCTCTCATACGGCAACCTTTCTCCCCAACGAGGCCGCTTTGGAGGTAGGAGAGAGGATGATGAGGCGTATCGCGCTCCATATTTTAAATAAGTAAAACGAGATGTAATGGGTAAAAAGAGAAATAAGAGGGGAAACAACCGCGATGAGCGTGCTTCGTTTATCGTCGATATGTTCAGGGAGTTTCCCGATAATAAGTTTTCGCTTAAGCATCTTGCTGCCGCCTCGGGAGGTGCCGATAGGGATGGTCGCACGATGACCTTTGCTATCGTGCGCCAGCTTATCGACGATGGCTTTGTTGAGGAGGTGGCGAGGAGTAAGTATCGACTCTCGCGCAGGGCATTACCCAGCTACGACGGCGTGGTGGCGACGCTCACACCTGGGGCCCTATATGTGCAGGTCGAAGAGCTTGAGAGCGATGTATATGTATCGCGTAGAAATGGTTGCGGAGCGTTGGATGGCGATAGAGTTAAGGTTGTCGTGGCGCGTCGCTCGCGCGATGGCGAGCTTGAGGGCACTATTGTCGAGGTTACGGAGCGATGCAAAAAGCCCTATGTCGGAACTGCTCAGGTTACCACTAACTCGATATTTGTGACCCCCGATAGTCGTCGTCTGGCTACGGATATATATCTTCAGCGTAAGTTATACCCCGAGGTTGAGGATGGTGATAAGCTCCTCGTTAGGGTTGTCAGCTGGCCCGAGGGCGAGCGTCTCCCCGAGGGTGAGCTTGTCGAGAGGCTTGGCAGGGCGGGAGATAACGACACCGAGATGCACGCCATACTTGCCGAGTTTGACCTTCCATACCATTTCGAGGAGGATGTTGTACGTGCTGCCGAGAGCATAGACGGCCGTATCACCGAAGAGGAGATTGCTAAGCGTCGCGATATGCGCGATAGGGTTACGCTGACGATAGACCCTGCCGATGCCAAGGACTTCGACGATGCCCTGTCGCTCTATAGGGTCAAGGAGGGCGTTTGGGAGGTCGGAGTGCATATTGCCGATGTCACACACTACGTTACACCTGGCTCGGTGGTAGATAACGAGGCTGTTGAGCGTGCCACGTCGGTATATCTTGTTGACCGCACAGTGCCTATGCTTCCTGAGCGACTATGTAACGAGCTATGTTCGCTACGTCCTAACGAGGATAAGCTCTGCTTCTCGGCAGTGTTTACGCTCAACGACGATGCCGAGATTATAGAGGAGTGGTTTGGTCGCACGGTGATTCACTCGGACCGACGCTTTGCTTATGAGGAGGCGCAGAGCGTAATCGACACCGGCGAGGGCGATATGTCCGAGGAGATACTTGTGTTGCATCGTCTGGCGCAGCGTCTGCGTGCCGACAGGTTTAAGCGTGGTGCTATAGCCTTTGCTCGCGACGAGATACGTTTCCAGCTCGATGAGCAGGGTAGGCCTATAGGTGTATATACCAAGGTGCAGCGCGAGGCTAATCAGCTTATCGAGGAGTTTATGCTTCTGGCCAATCGTCGTGTTGCCGAGTTTTGTGCCCACAGAGTATCTAACGGTAGACGTGTGCCGCGACCTATGGTCTTTCGTGTTCACGACGAGCCTTCGGAGGAGAAGCTGGAGCGATTTAAGGAGTTTGCCCTGCGCTTTGGTCACTACTTCAAGGCCTCGAAGGGAAGAGCCGTAGCTAAGGAGATGAATAAGCTCTTGGGGGCAATAGAGGGGCGTGCCGAGTCAAACGCTATAACAACACTCGCGGTGCGCAGTATGGCCAAGGCGGTATATACAACAGATAACATCGGACACTATGGCCTCGCCTTCCCCTACTATACGCACTTTACATCACCGATACGTCGCTATCCCGATATGATGGTTCACCGAGTGCTGGCCTCGTACCTCGCAGGCCAAAAGCGTGGCGATAAGAAGCTCCTTGAGCAGCTATGTGTACACTCTACCGAGCGCGAGATTCTGGCCTCGGAGGCTGAGCGTGCAAGCATAAAGTATAAGATGGCTGAGTTTATGAAGGAGCGCGTAGGTGAAGAGTTCGAGGGCACGGTGTCGGGAATGACCGACTGGGGTATATATGTCGAGCTTAACGATACTCATGTTGAGGGTATGGCCTTCCTGCGCGATATCGACGATGATGACTACTACCGCTTCGACGAGGCCCGCTACGAGGTCATAGGTCGCTCATCAGGTGTGCGCCTCACGCTTGGTAGCCCTGTGCGTGTGCGTGTTAAGGGCGTGGATATGAACCGCCGAACACTCGATTTTAAGCTACTTATCGATACCAATAAAAGATAAAGGCTATGATGGTAAATAATATAGATGATATCCTCGAAAAGGCTCTTGTTCGTGAACCCCTAACGCGCCAAGAGGCCTATACGCTCTACGACTCTGCGCCGTTGCAACTGCTGTGCAGTGTCGCCGATACTCTGCGTCGCAGTGTTGTCAAGGACCCTACGGTGGTGACTTGGCAGATAGACCGCAACGTAAATATTACCAACGTCTGCAAGTCGGGCTGTAAGTTCTGCAACTTCCACTGCAAGCCTCACCAGACCGAGAGGGCCTATATTACCACTATGGCTGAGTATAGGACCAAGATTGAGGAGGCACTATCGCTCGGTGCCGACCAGCTCCTGCTCCAGGGTGGCCTGCACCCACGCCTCGGTATAGACTTTTACGAGCGACTATTTACGCAGATTAAGAGCGAGTATCCACAACTCAGGCTGAATGCTTTGGGTGCCCCCGAGGTGCAGCATATTGCCAATATCAGTGGTATTACAACGCAGGAGGTGCTTGAGCGTCTGCGTAATGCTGGCCTTGATACGCTCCCAGGTGCTGGTGCCGAGATTCTATCGGAGCGTGTGCGCAAGATTATATCTCCAGCAAAGCCTACAGCACGTGAGTGGGTGAGGGTTATGCACGAGGCGCATCTTCAGGGCATCCCCACAACGGCAACTATGATGTATGGGCACGTCGAGACGCATCACGAGCGTGTTGACCACCTTATCGCCATTCGCGACCTACAGGCTCATAAGCCTGAGGGGACAAGGGGCTTTACGGCCTTTATCCCTTGGGTGTTCTGTCCTAAGGGTACCCAGCTTGAGAGTGAGGGGGTAGCACCACGCTTCTCGGCTACGGAGTATCTGCGTGTTGTGGCTATGAGTCGCATAGTACTTAATAACATACCAAATATTCAGGCTTCGTGGCTCACGGTAGGTAAGGATGTTGCCGAGATTGCCCTCAATAGCGGTGCTAACGACATGGGTTCTATTATGATTGAGGAGAATGTGGTGTCGTCGGCAGGGGCGACTACGCGCTTCGATGCTGAGGCTATGCAGGCTACGATTCGTCGCGCAGGCTTTACCCCTAAGCTGCGTGACCAGCTATATAATTATCGATAGAAGGGAGAATAGGGATAGTAGACGAGAGAGTGACTAAAGGGTCAAGGCAATAGCCTCTGAAGACCTTTTAGTCACTCTCTCTATTCAAAGGGGTGTGCCTATCGTTGTGGGCGATTTGTTGAGGCGGCCTTTGCTGGCATAGCCGCAGGGTTGGCCTCTATAAACTCCTCGGCAGGCGACACGCCATCTTTTGTGAGTGTTACCACATCGATAAAACCTACGCCATAGTTGCCTGCGCTATCCTTGGCGATTCCGAGGAAGGTGTATGGCTTATCATAGAGGAGTACCGCTAAGCCACTCTCTCTATTCTCGGATACCTGCTCCGAGCCATCCTCCCAACCATAGGTGATAAGCTCGGTATAGATGTCGTTATCGGTGTATCCTAACTCCATGTAGTCGCCATTATAGAAACCCGTATACCAAGCATCTGCCGCATCATTTGCCTTGACAGTGTATGGCAGGACTACATACCCCTTACAGTTGAGGTATCGTGCAGGGTCCAACTCGGCGAGTGCCGAGCCATCGTAGTAGTTGCCAAACTCGATGCTTACGCCAGCGTTGCTCGTCAACTTATTCTGAGTGCGGAATATCTCACTTGTAGAGCCTTTGTCGGATGCTAACTCGCCACTCTGCATATCTACGGCAATAGCGTAGGCTATGTAGTCGGTCGCAGGCTCAAGCTGGTTATAAAAGTTATTCTCCTTGCCTATCGATGCTCCAAGTTCGTAGAGATACTCTGCGCGTGAGCAGAATAAGAACTCTGCACCATAATCTATCTCGTAGTTGGCTGTATATACTATGGCGGCATCTGACGAGCCAAGTTCCTCAACTAAAGCGTTAAAGTCGTCTAACTTGGTAAGGTATGTAAAATAGTATACTCCAACCGAGGGTGTTGTGGTAATATTCACAGAGTTGTGTGTAATATTGCTAATCTCGAATGTGACAATCAAATCCTCGCTATTGCCCGTAGCTGCGGGGGTTGTAAAGTGGGTGATGTGCGGTGCTGTGGTGGGAGCACCATTGTAGCCGAAGCAGACAATGACATAATCGCTCTCGGCCTGTAGACCGCTGATGCTATCGAGCGACATAACGCCCTTGCGCAGCGAATCCTCGATGTCGCCCCACGCCTTGATGTTGTCGATGATAGACTCCATAAACGCCTCCTCCGACTCGCTAAGCTCAAGTGCTGATGCTGATTGAATAGAGCAGATATAGGTCTCCTCGTTATTTGAAGGCGTAACACTACCCTCGATGTGGTCATAAGCTATGTCTGTAAGCTCTACCTCGAATGTTAAATCCGATGCCTCGACAGCAAGTGTCTCAAACTCTACTACGGTAGCCTCGCTATTTGCGATAAATCGCTCGTCAATGCCGATAGCATAGGCCATATACTTTGTGCCAACTTCAAGCTTCTCAATCGGTAGTGACTTAGTACCCACGAAGCCAAGGTTGGCCACCATCTGGTCGGCCGTAGCACCTAAGCTATAGTAGTAGTTACGCAACTGGGTAAGGTGCTCGGTAAATGCCGACGCATCACCTCCATAATATTCGTAATCCTCGTAGCTAAAGGCATTTACAAAGTAGATGGCCTTATCGTTGTTAGGTGCTACGTTAATTGTTGCCGTATCGTAGCCGATATCCGAGATACTGATATCGAAGCTCAGCTCGGTAAGCTCCGTCGCCAATGTAGTAAAGGCCTGCTTATAGAGAGGCGTTGTAACGATGCCATTATGCGTCAGTCCAAATGCGTAGACAATATATTCGGTCGCAGGGTCGAGCTTATCTTGCATATCGTTAACTACACCCTTCTTAAGCACTCCCTCAAGATACTCGCTCAGCTCTACACCCGCCTCGTAGGCTGCATCATCTAACCACAGGAGGTCATCCATAATATATGCCTCGTCATCCTCGAACTCGTCGAAGTATTTTTTTGTGGTCATCATCGCGATATAGGTCATCTGCTCATCTTCGGGGGTGATTGTAAACTCGACAGATGTGTCGGTGATGGAGTTTACCTCGATAACGAAGTCGGGCTTCTCTATTGGGTCTACTGGATCTATCGGTTCATCGGGTGTAGGGGGAACCTCGGGGGTACTCTTACAACCTACAAGTGCAATAGCTATAGATAGCAATAGCCCATAAAATAAATTAGCTTTCATTTTAATAAGAGAGATTGATTAATAATGGACAAAGTTAGATATAATTTTTAGAAAAAACAAGCCTTCTAACATTGACAAAGCTATGGGGTATACATAGGATGTATTATAGCAAGAGAGAGATAAAAAAAACGTTGTAGCATATCACTACAACGTTTTTTTTCATTCGATGGACTATCGACTAATGTTTGTGATTGTGGTCGTGACCCTCGCAGCAAGCATCTGTACACTCACTCTTCTCTGCCTTGTGGTCGTGGCCACAGCAGCCATCGGTGCAACCCTCGGCCGAGGCCTTAATCTTAATCTTTGCAAACGCCTTAACCAAAGCCTCCTCGTTGGTCTTGGCTGGGTCATAAGTTACGGTAACGCTCTTTGATGGCACGTCTACCTGCACATCCTTAACACCCTTCTCATAGGGGATGATGTTGGTCACCTTCTTGGCACAACCCTCGCAGTCGATATCGGTTACGAATGTTGTCGTTACGGTCTGCTTCTTGCCCTTCTGAGGCTGCTGAGCATCGGCTACTGCGACGCTGAAAAGTGCTACAAGGCACACTAAAAGAATCTTTTTCATAGCTCTATTGTTTTTATATTTAACGTTTTATTAATCGGTGAATTGTTTTTGTGTAACATTTTGTTGTTATAAGGCATCATTGTGCAGGCTTAATAAGCGTAGTTTACTCGCTTTTTAGGCCGCCAAAGCATCGAAGACGACACCCCGTCACAACAAAATTAGTAGATGTTAAGGCGAAGACCGATATAGAACTTACGTCCCATAAGTGGTCCCCATACGGCCGACGAGTTAAAGCCCTCGGCGTATGGCCTATCCGAACCGAGGATAGGGGCCTGTCCGTGACCATTGTGTCCCTGCACATAGTTTGCGATATTCTCGCAGCCTAAGTAGAGCGTAAGGTTACTCATCTTGTAGCTCACCTGTGCAAAGAACATAGGGTAGATAGGCGAGAGGTTGGGATTCTCTACCGCCGCAACCATGTCGCCTTTAAGCTCTGGTAGGCGCACAGGGCCGTTGAGCTGTGCCGTAACGTCGAATACCCAGCGTTGAACAGCGTACTGGATGTTGATAAGACCCTTATAACGCGATGTCAGAGGTCGCTCAACAAGTATCTCCTCGCCATCTCGCTCAACGGTCATCTTGGCGTTGGTATAGCGGAACGTCGCGAAGAGGTCGAAGCCTCGGAATGGTGTCCAGTTGAAGTCTATCTGGTAGTTGTCGGTAAACGACTTACCCCTATTATTATATATGAGTATCGTGTTGTCCGCAGTCTCCTGGTCAAAGACCATAGTGTTGAAGAACTGTGTGCGGAAGTAGTCGAAGCTGATTGTTGTCTGGTCGTCACCTGCAAGGCGGAATGTCTGCGAAAGGCTACCACCAAACGTTGCTGCCGCCTCCATATCGTCCTCAAGACCTGCAAACTTGATGTTACGCGATGTTGTCATCATCCAGATATTATCCGTAACGAGGTTCTGGCGGCGGTAGCCCATACCTGCCGAGGCGCGGAGCGTAGTGCGTGGGGTGATGCTCCAACGGATATGCGAGCGAGGTGTTACAAGCACCTTAGCGTGGTTGTCGGTAGTGTAGTAGTCGCCCTCAATCATAGAGTAGTCGCCACGAAGACCCACAACTAACGAGAACTTCTCCTCGATATTGTAGGTATACTCGGCAAATATGCCTGGCTCGGCGAGCACTGCCTTACCTCGAAATGGCCACTCGGGATTAATCTGTCCTGCCTCCGATACGCTCTGCTGGAGGTAGTCGTTGTTCATCATACGCACGTATGCCGAGGCACCCACGTTGAGCGATGAACGCTGCGTAAAGTAGTGCGCGTAGGTGATGTTGTAGCGGAAGGTGTTCTCAAGGACATCTACGGTGTTGACACCGAAATATGAGTCTGTAAGGTAGTTGTCGTAGTCGAGAATCATGGCAATATTGTTCTGCACAGCATCCGCAGGGTCGCCTGTGAAGGTGCGCTCGTAACCTACAGGTATGCCAAGCTTGGCGTAGGCATTGATATTGCGGTTGTGAATCTTCGAGCCGTAGGGCGTGCCGAGAGGGTTTTCAAGCATCTCGTCATACATATCCTTTTTGTACCCCATAGCACCACCAAGACGGTTTTCGTTTACAAACTTCCAACCCCAACGTAGCTGCACACCACCAGCATTTTGCCACAACCACTTGTTGGCAACGTTAATCTGGTTAGCCTTAGGCATATCGACGAAGCCATCGTTGTTCATGTCGTGCGTTGCGGTGTCGAGCGAGCCGTGAGCCATAATCACCGTAGATAGGCTCTTGTCGGGGGTGAGAGGTATCGCCGACGAGATGTTAAACTCGGGACGTAGCTCCGAGTCGAAGTATAGGTTGAGAAAGAATCGCTCATCGTCGGTAGGCTTGCGGTGCTCAAGGTTTATCTGTCCTGTTATAGCCTCGTGGCCTGCCGTTACCGAGGCTACGCCCTTAGATACCTGGATAGAGTTGAGCCACATACCTGGCGTATAGCTGAGTCCATAGGCTGCACCTGCGCCCTGCATAATGGGGCGGTTCTCGTCGAGAATCTGGGTGTATGTACCTGCCAAGCCGAGCATCTTAATCTGTCGTGCTCCCGAGATAGCGTCGCTATAGCCTACGGTCACCGAGGCTGAGTTCTCGAAAGACTCGGCCAATGAGCAGCAGGCCATCTTACAGAGTCCAGCGAATGATATCTGCTCCTGGCGCGTGATGCCGCTACTCTTGGCATAGTTGCCACGCTGCTGACCCTCGACAACCACCTCGTCAATATCTACGGCCGAGGGCTTAAGCTCGATGTCGAGCGTGGTCATATCCTTCGATACCTCTATCTCTACGATGTCGTAGCCGAGGTAGTCGACAACCAGTGTCTCGAAGCCTGCTACACGCTTGAGCGAGTAGCTGCCATCGGTTGTCGTCGTAGCACCTGCTGTAGTATTCTTCCAGAAGAGCGTAGCTCCTATGAGTGGTTGCTTTGTCGCCTCATCTGTTACGGTACCTGTGAGTGTGCGCTGCGCCATAGCCATAAATGGGAGGCATAGGATTGCAACAAGCGATAGTATTAATGATTTTTGCATTTTTCTTGCTTAGGTTAATTATTACTTGAGCATATAGGCTGTCGTAAGCCCTCTGCTACTTATTGATTCTGTTGTGCGCTTAAGATAGTATCCCTATCTTGACATATTATAGGTGCGCAAGGCCTAATCGTTACAACCTTTGGTTGCAATATCCTAAGCTAAGTATGGAGGTGCGCGTAGGCCTGCCACAAGAGTATGCGGCGGCCTTATAGAGCCTATCTGCGCGACAGGTTCTCGCTCAAAGAGCGTATATTGATATAGTGATTGCTCGCCATCGAGCGTAGCTACTACCACGTGTGCGAGCATTAGTGGCAGAGCCTGAAGCGTGCGTGATGCGCTTCTATGCGATGAATCTATGTAGTCGGTGTGGTTCTCGCCAAGTACGGGGTGCTGGTGGTCGCAGCAGCCGATCTTAAATAGTTGACCGTGACAGGTACACCCCTCTTTGTGGCACTCGGTTGCGTGGTGATAGTGATGGTGATGGTGGTGCTCACAGAGTAGCAGAGATATAGACGATAGCGACGTGGCCGCGATATATATCACAACCAGTAAAAATGCATATATGCCTCTTCGTCGCGCCATATTCTCCTCTGCTAACGTCCTATTTCACCATTGTGTGGCTCTACAACACCATATCCAACCCTTATCAAGCTGAATAAGTCATCCATTTTGCGCTACGCAACGGTCACACAATCTTAACCCTACTGCTCCAGAAGTCCGCACTCGTCGAGCTTGCTAATCCAAGTAGAGGCATCGCGCTGTGCAATCTCGTCGTCTATGCCGTAGTGCTCGGCAAGGAGCTCGGCAATAGTCTCGATGGTAAACTCGCGGCCCTCGATAGCGCGCCAAAGATATAACGCACTCTCGTTTAGAGATATTATCTTTGTAAGGTCCTTGCCATGATGACCCTGCATGATTACCACGTGCTCGCCTGCCATCTCGCGAACTTTGTACTTTTCGTTTATCTTCATACCCTGTATGTTGGTTTCGGGGCAAAGGTAGTGAAAAAATATTAATTTATGGTGCTTCGAGGTTGAGAAAAATTGTAACTTTGTGGCGTGGAAGAGCTAAAACGTCATAATGAGAGGGGTGTAGAGGGCCTATCGCCTGAGGATGTGCTACATAAATGGTGGGGTTACGATAGCTTTCGCCCTGTGCAGCGCGATATTATAGATAGCATCCTCGCAGGGCGCGATACCTTGGCACTTATGCCTACGGGTGGTGGTAAGTCGCTGACATATCAGGTGCCAGCACTTATGCTTGAGGGCATATGCATCGTCGTTACGCCGCTTATAGCCTTGATGAAGGACCAGGTAGACCAGCTACGTAGGCGTGGCATCTCGGCCGTAGCCGTACACTCGGGGTTGGATTCGCGCCGCATAGATATAGCCCTGGATAACTGCACCTATGGCGATGTTAAGCTCCTCTATATCGCCCCTGAGCGTTTGGCTACCGAGGCCTTTCGTGTAAGGCTTAGGCGTATGAAGGTGTCGCTTATCGCTGTTGACGAGGCACACTGTATCTCGCAGTGGGGTTACGACTTCCGCCCCTCGTATCTGCGTATTGCACAGATACGCGAATATCTCCCCGATACACCAGTACTTGCTCTTACAGCCTCGGCAACAAAGCTCGTGGCCGAGGATATTATGCACCACCTAAGGTTTGGCTCGAAGAATATCCTGCGCACAAGCTTTGCACGCCCCAACCTCTCGTATGTTGTGCGTAGTGTCGATGATAAGCCGCAACACCTATTCCATATATTGCGTAATGTCGAGGGCTCGGGAATTATCTATATGCGAACACGCGAAGGGTGTGAGCAGCTTGCTGCAAGGCTTCAGCAGGAGGGTATAAGTGCCAACTTCTACCACGCTGGCCTGCCCTCGGTTGAGCGTGGCCTACGTCAGGATGATTGGCGCGAGGGGCGCATACGTATTATGGTGGCTACCAATGCCTTCGGTATGGGTATCGACAAGGCCGATGTGCGCTTAGTTATCCACTACTCGATGTGCGACTCGTTGGAGGCCTACTACCAGGAGGCGGGCCGCGCAGGTCGCGATGGCGAGCGTAGCTATGCTGTTCTTTTAGTCGATAGCAAGGATTCGGAGCGTATCACCAAGCTCTTCGATGCTGAGTACCCACCTATTGCCGACATAAAGCGTATCTACGAACTGGTATGCAACTACTTGCAGATAGCTATAGGTGATGGTGAGGGTGCTACGCTTCAATTCAACATCTACGACTTCTGCTTCGATACGCACCTGTCGCATACCAAGGTGGTCAACGCGCTAAAGATTCTTGAGTATAACAACCTCGTCACCCTACTCGACGAGCAGGATAACCCCGCAAAGCTTATGTTTTGTTGCAGTCGCGACTCACTCTATAAGCTCAATGCTGGTGGCAACGATATGGATAGTATGCTCTATGCCATTCTGCGTCTATACAATGGTGTCTTTACCCACTTCCGCACCATCGACGAGTTGTATATTGCCACTGCGGCAAATCTCTCGGCTGAGCGTGTCCACGAGCTGCTCAGGATGCTATGGCGTATGCACGTGATACGCTACATCCCTGCCTCGCACTCTCCAATGATACTCTTCAACTCGGAACGCCTGCCTACAAACGATATATATATAGCTCCCGAGACCTACCATCAGCGTCACCGCCTTGCCGAGGAGCGTTTTAGGAGCATGCTCCACTACGCCACTACAACGGATGAGTGCCGTAGCAAGGTTATCGAAGAGTACTTCGGCAGCGAGAGCTCAGAGCCGTGTGGCGTGTGCGACGTGTGCCGAGCAAGAAAGGCTCTAAAGTTCGATAGCGAGCAGTTGGACAATCAGATACTTAGCCTTGTGGCAAGTGCCTCGCTAAGCGTCAAGGAGGTTGTCGATAGGATGAGTATAAATAGCAATATTGTGGTTCAGAGGATAGATTATTTGCTCCGTGAGGGTGAAATTTTGGTCACCGAGAGCGGAAAACTAAAAATTATTGAGTAACTTTGTGCTTTGGCTTTGAGGCTAACAACGGATAATTGTAAAACAACTCGCAGAACAGAGCTTAATGGGGTTTCTTCGGACCATAGATAACGATAGCGTGGCACAGCTCCCTGCTGCCCGTTTCCCTGGGCGCATAGTCATCGTCGATAGCGACGCTAAGGTCGAGGCGGCGTGCTGCGACCTACAACGCTCTGCGGTCATCGGCTTCGACACCGAGACGCGCCCCTCGTTCCGTGCTGGTGTGAGCTATAAGGTGGGACTCTTGCAGCTCTCGACAGATACGGTGTGCTACCTCTTCCGCCTCTCGCACATACGCTTAGATAACCGCATACTGAAGATTCTTGGCTCGCGCCAGATACTCAAGGTAGGTGCCGATGTTACGGGCGATATACGCTCGCTACATGCTCTGCGCCACTTCCACGCCGATGGCTTTGTAGACCTTCAGGTCGAGGCCTCGCGTTGGGGTATCGAGGAGAAGAGCCTACGCAAGCTCTCGGCTATAGTGCTTGGCGAGCGAGTCTCTAAGGCGCAGCGGCTCAGCAACTGGGAGGCAGAGAGCCTAACGTCGCAGCAGCAGGAGTATGCCGCAACCGATGCTTGGATATGTCCTCGCATCCTTAATGCTATGCAGCAGCGAGAGCCTAAGGAGGAGGGTCTGAGTATCATCTCGGTAGCCCCCACGATTGCCTCTACGGAGCGTGGTAAGGGTGCGCACGGCAGTGGCCACCGTCGCCGCAGTCGCCGTAACCATAGAACAGAGCCCACAAAGGGTGAATAGCGATTATTTGACAATATAACGATAACATATATTATGGCAGAGATTATCAACACCATACACCTACGCCGAGGCAAGGAGGAGTCGTTACTTAGGCGACACCCCTGGGTATTTTCGGGAGCTATAGAGCGTATTACTGAGGGGCCACGACCACTTCTTGAGGGCGATATTGTCGATGTGGTGACAAAGCAAGGGGAGTTTATCGCGCGTGGTCATTGGCAGATAGGCTCTATCGCTGTGCGTGTGCTCTCTTTCGAGCGCGAGGAGATAGACCAGGCGTGGTGGAATCGTCGTCTTGCCGAGGCTCGCACTCTGCGCGAGGCCTTAGGCCTTGTCGGCAATACTGAGACAAGCTGCTACCGCCTTGTTCATGGCGAGGGCGACCTGCTCCCAGGTCTTGTTGTCGATATCTATAACCGCACGGCTGTTGTTCAGTGCCACTCGGTAGGTATGTACCTCTCGCGCCAGGCTATAGCTACAGCAATACGCGAGGCCTTTGGCGATAGTATCGATGCTATATACGATAAGAGCTCGCAGACGTTGCCCTTCAAGGCTGACCTCGGAGCTATTGATGGTTACCTCTATGGACGAGCTACAGAGCGTGACAACATAGTATTGGAGAATGGTCTTAAGTTCAAGGTAAATTGGGAGGAGGGTCAGAAGACAGGCTTCTTTATCGACCAGAGGGTAAACCGCGACCTTGTACGCGAGTACTCCAAGGGGCGTAAGGTGCTTAATACCTTCTGCTATACTGGAGGATTCTCGGTTGCAGCGTTAGCTGGAGGTGCTAAGGAGGTGGTCTCTATCGACCTGTCGGAGCGTGCCGTTAAGCTCGCCGAAGAGAACGTTGCTATCAACTTTGGTAGCGAGGCACCCCATCGCGCTATTGCCTGTAATGCCGTTGAGTATTTGAAGGATATTGACTCGGACTACGACCTTATCATCCTCGACCCCCCAGCCTTTGCCAAGCATCACAAGGTGTTGGGTAATGCCCTGCAGGGGTATAAGAAGATTAACGCGCGTGCTTTGGAGAAGATAGCTCCTGGGGGTATACTCTTCACCTTCTCGTGTTCGCAGGCTGTCAGTCGCGATCTTTTCCGCACGACGATATTTACCGCTGCGGCCATTGCTCGTCGCAAGGTGCGTATCATTGGGCAGCTTACGCAGCCTGCCGACCACCCTATAAACATATACCATCCCGAGGGCGAGTACCTCAAGGGTCTTGTGGTCTACGTTGAGTAGCGAGGCTGAGAATATATAAAAACGCTAAAATATTTATAGAATATACCTATATTTACTAAGATGAGAAGAATAATTATTGCCGTTGCAGCTATTGTGACACTGACATCGTGTGGTGGAAATACCAAAGGCGATATTGTCATTGGTGAGCATAACCACGAAAATGAGGCCTATAACCTTAGTTATGAGTTGGCCACTAAGGTTGTTGAGGCGACAACCTTCGAGGAGTTTAAGGCTACTACAGAGCAGATTAAGGCCTATCGCGAGGCATTCCGCGACCAGATAGGAGGCGAGTCATATGCCATCTTCCTCGAAGAGTCGAACCTGATACTTGGCGATATGTAGCAAGGGGGTAGATAGTCATAATGTTGATAAAACTTATTGAGAATGAAAGCAGATACTAAGAAGAGAGTTGCACTGACAACCTTTTACACACTCTTTGTTGTGATGTTGCTTATGGGTACGCGCTGCGAGAGCCGCGTACACCTCACCACGCCCGAGCGCGATGCTAAGCATATTGCCGAGTTAGCCTCGACGATACATAGCGAGGCTGAGTTGCGTGCCGTAGAGAAGTTGGCTACCGAATATGAGATTGCATATCGCAAGAGCTATGGCGGAGCAAAGGCTATATATTTCAAGTCGCTATATGAGCCTGTTATGGACGAGGCTGGTGAGCGCAGAGCTATCTATCGTGCCGAGGAGGAGCGTGTGGCCAAGTTGGAAGAGCTCTTTGACACCTCGCTGAGCGACCTTGAAGCCGCTTGGCAGATGCCACTGGGTAGCGAGAGTGACGAGCTGAATAAGATAGCGGCAAATAACGCCACCATCGAGGGGTATAGAGCCGAGCTACTGAGCCTTAATGCAGAGAAGGAGCAGCTGGCAATGGATATTATCGAGGCTGGCTATCCACAGGATATGCTCGATAAGATTGGAGTTATCGATAGTGAGGTTGAGGCTGTTGAGGCAAAGATTGCCGAGGTAGAGCACACCAACGCTATCATTCGCCTATCGAACCGTCTACAGCTACAGCGCGAGCTTAACGAGGAGTGTCGCGAGGGGGGTAGTGTTGAGGTTACAGATGCCACTAACTGCTCTTTGCAGTGATAAGGCATCATTCACTGCCACAAACGAATTATAAATAACAACGAGGGTGACTATATGCGTTTTAGTCACCCTCGAATGTTTACCCTTGTCTATACTCATTATGGATTAAACTCTTTGCCCATAAACCAACGGGGGAGGTTACACCCTATCCAGTTACCGATGATGGCCCACAGCCATGCCCAGAGCATCATAGCCTCGAAGCGACCCATAACGAGTGCTGTGCCATAATAATAGGCATCGGCCACGCAGTGAGGAAGACCACACATTATAAATACAGGTACACCAAAGAGTAGGGGCAGGTAGTTACCCTTGCGTGCTCCATACACCGCCAAGGTCATAATAACTCCCGTGCCTATAGATGTTACAAGGAGTCCGTGCCACGAGGCATCGAGGCGTGCCGTAACGATGGTGTCGAGATTTGACATCACCGCCTCGTTAGCGACGTATGTAGTGATGTAGCCAGCCAGCAGGCAGCCTACGGCGTTGCCTATGAGCATAAGTAGTAGGCGAGCTATATCGCGGTAGGGTAGGTATCCTGCCTTGCCCGTATATAGCTGAGCACCGCACATCACGACGCAGAGCAGGCCGAAGGCGAAGAGCACAGCTCCTGCCAGTCCGCCAACTCTAAGGTATACAAGTCCTGCAACGCCTATAAGCAGACCTGCAAAGACCGACATAGATAGAAACTCTCTCATACGTTTGTAGTTGTGCTTTAGGATTGTTCTATAAATTAGTAAATAACTCCCTCACCTTAAAAATGGGGATGTCGCACAACAGATGTATGACACCCCCAGATTTAGAGATTAAAGAGTCTTGTTACAGCACGATATTGATAATCTTGCCCTTGACAACGATAATCTTCTTAGGCTGCTTGCCCTCAAGCCACTTCTGAGCACCCTCAGTAGTGACGATGTGGCTGATGATATCCTCCTGTGTAAGGTCGAGAGCATACTCCTGCTTGAAGCGTAGCTTGCCATTGACCATAACGGGGTACTCGAATGAGTTCTCAACCAGATAGTCGGGATTGTGCTTTGGGAAGGCTGCGTCGCACACCGTAGTGGTATGGCCCAGGGCGTGCCATAGCTCCTCGGCAAGGTGTGGGGCAAAGGGTGCTATAAGTGCCGTAAGTGGCTCCAAAATCTCGCGCTTAGAGCAGTCGCCAAGCTCGTTAAGGCATATCATAAAGGCCGCAACAGAGGTGTTAAACGAGAAGTTCTCGATATCCTCACCCACCTTCTTGATGGTCTTGTGCAGCGTCTTAAGCTCGGCCGTCGTAGCCCTCTCCTCCGAGACGATATACTTACCATCGCGGCTGTAGAACTTAGACCATAGGCGGCGCAAGAACTTATGGACACCATCGATACCGTTAGTATCCCAGGGCTTAGACTGCTCCAAGGGGCCGAGGAACATCTCATACATACGGAGCGTATCGGCACCATAGGCCTCGACGATATAGTCGGGGTTTACGACATTAAACATCGACTTAGACATCTTCTCAATAGCCCAGTCGCATACATATTTGTCGTTCTCTAAGATAAACTCAGCATCGCTAAACTCTGGTCGCCACTGGCGGAAGGCCTCGATGTCGAGGATATCATTCTTGACGATGTTTACATCGACATGTATCTTCTGCGTGTCGTACTGATCCTTAAGGCCGAGCGATACGAACTTATTAGTGCCCTTAATGCGGAATACGAAATTCGAGCGACCCTGAATCATACCCTGATTGACGAGCTTCTTAAATGGCTCGGCCTCGCATACATAACCCAAGTCGTAGAGGAACATATTCCAGAAACGTGAGTACATCAGGTGACCCGTAGCGTGCTCGATACCGCCGACGTAGAGGTCTACGTTGCGCCAATAGTCGTTAGCATCGCGGCCTACGAGTGCCGTGTTGTTGTGTGGGTCCATATAGCGTAGGTAGTAGGCCGATGAGCCTGCAAAACCAGGCATCGTAGATAGCTCATAGGGATAACCCTCGGCCGTATGCCAACCCTCGACACGTGCCAATGGTGGCTCGCCCTCCTCGGTAGGTCCGAAGTTCTCGATTGGTGGCAGCGTAAGAGGTAGCTGCTCGTCGGTGAGACGGTGAGCAACATCGCCCTTGTAGTATATTGGGAATGGCTCGCCCCAGTAACGCTGGCGCGAGAAGATAGCATCACGCAGGCGGTAGTTAACCAGACGCTTGCCTAAGCCGCGACGCTCAACCTCGGCAAACATAAACTCGATAGCCTCCTTGACATCCATGCCGTTGATAAGCTCCGAGTTGATAAGCTTACCCTCCTTAGCGTCGTAAGACTCAACATCGAGGTTGCCGCCCTCAACAACAGGGATGATATCAATGCCGAAGTGGCGAGCAAAGGCGTAGTCGCGCGAGTCGTGTGCAGGTACGGCCATAATAGCTCCTGTGCCGTAGCCCGAGAGCACGTAGTCAGAGATGTAGATGGGTATCTGCTTGCCCGTGAATGGGTTTACGGCATACGAGCCTGTCCTCACACCGCTGACGCGCTTAGTGTCGGCGATACGCTCACGCTCCGAGCGACGCTTCGTCTCGGCGATGTAGGCCTCGACAGCTGCGCGGTTCTCCTCTGTGGTAAGCTCCTCAACGTACTCATGCTCGGGGGCGATAACCATAAACGTAACACCATAGATAGTGTCGGGGCGTGTGGTAAATATCTCAAGCTTACGGTCGCTATCGGCAATGTCGAAGAATACCTGAGCACCTACGGAGCGTCCTATCCAGTTGCGCTGAATCTCCTTAAGCGACTCACTCCATTCGAGGCTCTCAAGGCCATCGAGCATACGCTGTGCATAGGCCGTAACGCGCAGTAACCACTGCTTCATGCGCTTCTGCTCTACGGGGTGACCACCACGCACCGAGAGACCCTCCTTAACCTCGTCGTTGGCGAGCACAGTGCCTAATGCTGGACACCAGTTTACCATAGTGTCGGCACGGAAGGCAAGGCGGTAGTTCTGCAATACCTGCTCCCTCTCGGCCTCATTCATACTACGCCACTCCTCGGCAGAAAACTTGAGGTGCTGAGTCTCGGCAGCATCTACCCCCTCAGTACCATTCTCGTCGAAGTGCTTAATAAGTGCTGCGATAGGCTCGGCCTTCTGCGAGGCGTTGTTATACCAGTGGTCGAACATCTCCAAGAATGCCCACTGTGTCCAGTGGTAGTACTCGGCATCGCAGGTGCGCACCTCGCGTGACCAGTCAAACGAGAAGCCTATCTTGTCGAGCTGTGAGCGATAGCGAGCGATATTCTCGTCGGTAGTAATACGTGGATGCTGGCCTGTCTGTATGGCATACTGCTCGGCAGGTAGGCCGAAGGCATCGTAGCCCATAGGGTGAAGCACGTTAAAACCCGACTGACGCTTGTAGCGCGAGTAGATATCCGAAGCGATATATCCCAGTGGGTGGCCTACGTGAAGACCAGCACCCGAGGGATAGGGAAACATATCAAGAACATAGAACTTTGGGCGTGCGGGGTCTACCTCTACGCGGTATGTACCCTCCTCTTGCCACTTCTGTTGCCACTTTTGCTCAATGGCTCTAAAATCGTATTCCATAGTAAGTAAAATATATTGTTATTTTATTATTGACTCAAAAATCTATCACCTAATCCTCGTCCATATCGAAATCGTCGTCATCGAAGTAGAAACCCTCCATAAGGGCATCTATATCTCTGCGCTCCTTCTTTGTTGGGCGGCCTGTGCCTCGGTCGCGGAAGACGAAGATGGTCTCGTGCGGCACGTTGAGTTTGTCGAGCTCCTCCTGAGGCGTGCAGTTCAGACAGTATTGAGGTACGTTCTTGGCTGGCTGGCGGCTCGACACTAAGTCGAGAACCTTGTAGCTATATGTTACCCTCTCTCTGCGTACCGACACCATATCGCCTATCTTCACCTCGCGCGAGGGCTTAGCATAGGCATCGTTGACCATAACTCGGTTTTGGCGTATGGCATCGGCAGCATCGCTGCGTGTCTTGAAGATGCGTACCGCCCAGAGGTATTTATCCAATCGTATCTGGCTCATCGTTATCTCTTCGTTGTTAAGTTAGGTGCGCGGCTGATGCTGATAATCATGCCGAGGGCTATCGACATAGACATCAGCGACGAACCTCCGCGCGATATTAGTGGCAGGGTCTGTCCCGTCTCGGGGAGGAGGTTAACCTGCACCATAATGTGTAGCATCGCCTGGCAGGTGATAAGAAGACCTAAGCCTGCGGCTAAGAGCGTAGGGTAGGGCGTAGTACACCGCCTACATATCTCTATCGAGCGGAATGTTATCCATAGGTATAGCAGCATAAGTACTAAGGCTGCTATTACACCATACTCCGAGGCGAAGAAGGCGTAGGCGTAGTCGCTCTCGGGGTGTATGACCACCGCGCGCGAGGTGCTATGTCCTGCACCCTCGCCCATAAGGCCTCCGTTGTGTATGGCTATCATCGCACGCTCGGTATCCGAGAGCTCGTAGACGTAGGACCTGTTGCCATCTGTCGTAAGCTCGGTTATCCAGCGCGTAAGGCGTGTAAAGCCCACGCTACCACGACCTATGCCCACCAGCGAGAGCAGCGTGAAGCCTATGATGGCCACCGAGGCTCCCACGACGAGGATTTTCAATATCTCGCGCTTAGGCACACGACCTATGTAGAGCATGAGCAGCGAGGCGATGCCGATAATCGCAGCCGAGGAGATATGCGCAGGGGCGATAACGCCACATGCTACGATGACAGGACCCAATATTGGCCATGTATTCTCACGCAGTATCCTCTTCTGCTCTGCCGACCTTAGCTTAAACGATGTGGGCAGTAGCTTGATGTTGTGTATCGTAGACTGCCTATCCTCCATGCATCGCGCGAGCATCATAATGGTCGCTATCTTAAGTATCTCCGAGGGTTGGAACTTAAAGGGGCCTATAGGCAGCCAGCGTGCTGCGCCATTTGTTGTACTACCGACGACATAGGTGGCCAAGGTGAGGAGTACGAAGAGCCAAAATAGTATCTTCGTAATACGCTGGTAGAAGGTGTAGTTTACCTTATGGGCGATGAATATCATCGGCAGCGACATCACCATAATAAGCATCAACTGCTGGCGTAGCGACTCGGTAGTCGTCAGACTCGACGATATGTCGTAGACCATCTTTGCTGTCGAGGAGTAGACAACCAATACCGAGATGACGATAAGCACGGCGTAGATAATCCACAGCGTGCGGTCGCCCTCGAATATAGGTATGCGGCGTTGTGCCTCTCTTTGGCTATTATTGTGTCCCGTTACTTCCATCTCTATTTATCGAGTACGTTATTCTTTACCCACTCCTTAAATCTATGACCTCTATCCTCGTAGTTCTTGAAGAGGTCGAAACTTGCGCAGGCAGGCGATAGCAACACTGTGTCGCCTGCCGAGGCTACGTCGAGGGCCGCCTGCATAGCCTCCTCGAAGGTGTGGCAGTCGCAGATAGTGGGTACTATGTCTGCAAATTCACGCTTTAGCTTGCTATTATCTAAGCCCATACATATCAGGGCCTTGACCTTGCGGCGTGCGAACTCCTTAACGGGGCCGTAGTCGTTGCCCTTGTCCGTACCCCCTGCAATCCATACCGTAGGACGCTTCATGCTCTCCAAGGCGTACCACACCGAGTCGACGTTGGTGGCCTTAGAGTCGTTTATCCACTCTATGTCGCCCGACGAGCCTGCGGGCTCAAGGCGATGCTCTACGGGATTGAAGTCGTATATCGAGCGTTTGATAACCTTTGAGTCGACACCTGCCGAGAGCGTAGCTAAGGCCGCCGCCATAGCGTTGTAGACGTTGTGCATACCCTCAATCTTCATCTTGCGCGTGTCGATGGTCACGCTGCGCGACCCCACAGTAGCCGTAAAGCTATGACCCTCAAGTATGGCATCACCATCGCCACTCGCTATTGCCGTGTTTATGGCAAAGGGGAGCTGGCGAGCCTTGAGTGTCGAGTCCATAGCGTCGAGCATCTGCTGCGTTGTGGCATCGTCGGCCGAGTATATGAAGGCATCTGCCGAGGTCTGGTTCTGCGTGATGCGCATCTTCGAGCGTGCGTAGTTCTCAAGCTTGTAATCGTAGCGGTCGAGGTGGTCGGGGGTGATGTTTGTAAGAACACCGATGTCGGCCTTAAACTTATAGCAGCCGTCGAGCTGGAACGAGCTAAGCTCTAAGACGTGCCAGAAGTACTTGTCGGTAGCTACCGAGTAGGCGAAACTCTCGCCTATGTTGCCGCCGAGCGACACCTTACGCCCTGCATCGACCATAATCTTGTAGATTAGCGACGTTGTTGTGGTCTTGCCATTCGAGCCTGTGATGCATATCGTCTTTGCCACACCCTTATAGCGTGCGGCAAACTCTATCTCCGAGATTATGGGTATGCCGTGCTGGCGTATCTTGACTACGATGGGTGCTGTCTCGGGGATGCCTGGTGACTTGATGACCTCATCAGCGGCTAAGATGCGCTCCTCGGTATGCTGCCCCTCCTCGTACTCTACGCCCCACTCGTCAAGACGCTCCTTGAACTTTGGGGCTATCTTGCCCATATCTGTTAGGAAGGTGTCAAACCCCTTCTTCTTGGCCAATATCGCCGAGCCGTAACCCGAGATACCACCTCCCAATACTACTATCTTACGTTTCATATAGTGAATCTTTTTTGTTGCTTAGTTTAAACCTCCTACTGCATCTTGAGAGTTACGAGTGTCAATGCTGCCAGTAGCAGCGAGATGATAAAGAAGCGCATCATAATCTTGGTCTCGAACAACCCCTTCTTCTGGTAGTGGTGGTGTAGGGGCGACATTAGCAGTATGCGACGACCCTCGCCATACTTGCGCTTTGTGTATTTGAAGTAACCGACTTGTAGCATCACCGATAGTGCCTCCACTAAGAAGATGCCGCAGAGCAGCGGTAGCAGCAACTCCTTGCGTATGCAGAGCGCGAAGACGGCGATGACACCTCCGATGGTCAGCGAGCCAGTATCGCCCATGAATATCTGTGCAGGGAAGGAGTTGTACCACAAGAAGCCTATCAGCGCACCTGCAAAGGCTGCGGCAAAGATGATAAGCTCGCCACTATCTGGAATGTACATAATATTCAGGTAGTCCGAGTATATTATGTGTCCCGACAGGTATGCCAAAATACCGAGTACCAAGACTATCGGCACCGATACGCCCGTAAGTAGACCATCGATACCATCCGTTAGGTTAGCACCATTCGAGACCGCTGTGATCACGAAGATTGCAACGACCATATAGAGTATCCACGCCAAGGTGTCATTGCCTCCAGTGAGTCGCTTGTAGTCGAGCATAGTATCCTTAAAGAAGGGTATGGAGGTCTTGGTGCTCTTCTCCGATATAGTACTAATAACCTGTCGCTCCTTGTAGCTGCTCACCACCTCGCCAGTCTCCACGTCGGTGATATTGTAGTGCTTGGTCTCGAAGTTCTTCTCGTGGATGACAATATCCTCCGAGAGCCACATCGTAGCACCCACGATGATGCCTAAGCCCACCTGTCCGACAATCTTGAAGCGTCCATTTAGTCCCTCTTTGTTATGGCGGAATACCTTGATGTAGTCGTCAAGGCCTCCGATAAAGCCGAGCCACAGCGTCGAGATGAGCATGAGGCGCACATATACATTCTCTAAGTCGCCAAAGAGAAGTACGGGGATGACCACAGCGAGGATGATGATAATGCCACCCATCGTTGGTGTGCCCTTCTTCTGAAGCTGACCCTCAAGGCCTAAGTCGCGGATATCCTCGCCTATCTGGCGACGCTTTAGGAAGCGGATGATATACTTACCAAAGACTATGGCTATGAGCAGCGATAGGATGATGGCCGCTGCCGAGCGAAACGACAGATACTCACCGATACGCATACCTGGCAGGTCGGTGTTCTCGTTCAAATATTCAAATAATCGGTATAGCATTGCTAATTATAATTTCTCTGTATTGGGGTATTACATTGTATGTGTCGTGGCAAAGGCTGCACGCACCTCTTCGCGATCATCAAAGTGGTGTTTCGTGGTGCCTATAATCTGGTAATCCTCGTGACCCTTGCCTGCTACGACGATTATATCGCCCGCATGTGCCAACATCGCAGCTGTGCGGATGGCCTCGCGGCGGTCTGTGATGCGCAGGTAGTTGCTCTTGTCGGCTACGCCTGCAACCATATCGTCTAAGATGGCCTCGGCAGACTCTGTGCGCGGATTATCCGAGGTGAATATTGCCGTCGTAGCGTAGCGCAGAGCTATGGCTGCCATCTCTGGACGCTTACTCTTGTCGCGGTCACCACCACAGCCACATACCACAACTACGCGCTGCTCGTCGCGGCGCAGCTCCTCGATAGTCTGAAGCACATTCTCCAAAGCATCGGGTGTATGGGCATAGTCGACAATGGCCATCGTGCGGTCCTCGGCGATGATGGTCTCGAAGCGTCCCGCTACGGGGCTAAGTCTTGATAGCGTGGTGAGGACATCTATCTTATCGATACCTAAGAGCGTAGCTGCAGCGTATACCGTAGTGAGGTTGTAGGCGTTAAAACGCCCTGTAAACTTCACCCACACCTCCTGATTATCGATAACTAAGAGCATCCCATCGGGGTGTAGCTCAACAATCTTGGTGCGATAGTCGGCCATCGAGCGTAGCGATAGGCGATAACCCTTTGCCGAGCAGTTCTGGAGCATAACCTCGCCGTTGCGGTCATCGATGTTTACTACCGCCCAGCTATCCTTGTCGAGGTTGTCGAAGAAGGACTTCTTGGCGCGTATATACTCCTTGTATGTGCCGTGATAGTCCAAGTGGTCGTGCGTGAGGTTGGTAAAGAGGCCTCCAGCGAAACGAAGTGCGTAGGTGCGATGCTGCACCAACGAGTGTGACGACACCTCCATAAAGCAGTACTCGCATCCGCAGTCGACCATCTGGCGCATCATGCAGTTAAGGCGTATAGCATCGGGTGTGGTGTGTGTCGAGGCTATGCACTCCTCACCTATACGGTATACCACCGTAGAGATGAGTCCTGCCTTGTGACCCAAGGCCATAAACATATCGTAGAGGAGTGTTGCTGTCGTCGTCTTGCCATTTGTTCCCGTTACGCCCACAAGGCTTAGCTCGCGCGATGGGTGGTCGTAATATGCTGCTGCCATAGCCGCCATAGCTATATTGCTATCCTCGACAACGGCGTAGCTTACGCCCTTAGCCCTCTCCTCGGGCATGCTCTCACACACGATAGCCACAGCACCGCTCGCCACAGCCGAAGCTATGTAGGTGTGGCCATCGCTCTGTGTGCCTCGCACAGCAAAGAAACAACTCCCTTGCTCCACAGCGCGCGAGTCGTAGACAAGCGAGCCGATAACAGGGTTGCTACCATTCTCTATCTCTAACACTCGAACACCGTCGAGTAACTCATCAAATCGTTTCATACAATCTCTAACTCAATCTCTATCTCAAATTTAAACTACCTCTCCAAGGTTAGGTGTATAGATGCCGTAGTGCCTAACTTACGTCCAGGGGTGATACTTTGGCTCTTTATGCGACCACTTCCCGAGTGTGTAACCTCAAGACCAAAGCTTTCGAGCAGGTAGAGGGCATCCGTAAGGCCCATGCCTCGCACGTCGGGGACAATGCCCTCCTCTATGGCGATATCCACAATCGAGGCATCGCCTGCCTCGTTGTAGGCTATGCGGCTCCACTCGGCGTTACCATCCCTCTTATCGCTGGCCCCAATCTTTTGGGCACTACGTGTCACATACTCACTCTTACCACTCTTTATCGATACGGGCGAGAACTTACTCTCGGGAGTCTCCACCTCGGCATGCAGCGTGTGGTCCGTAGCGTATAGATACTCCATCATGTCGGCAGCCACTGGCGCAGCAAGGTCGATACCGAAGTACGAGGGGTGTGAGCTCGTTGCCTGCTTACATATCGCCACCATGATGGTATACTTGGGCTGCTCCTGAGGCATCGTGCATATTATCGAGCCGTAGTAGTAGTCATCCTCAGGGCCATTCAGACCATTTTTCATCTGCTCGTGGTCTATGCGGCTCTCGGTGACAAACGTAGACCATACCTGCGCAGTACCCGTCTTACAGCCAAACGGTATTGCCAGGTCCCTAAAGTAACGTCCTGTGCGCTCCGAGGCGGCAGCTAAGCAGGTGTCGAGGAGTGCTAAGGTTCTATCCGAGCACATCTTCTCGATGAGCGTGACCACAGGTTCGCGCTCTATGACCTCGCCATCGCGTTCAATGCGGTCTACGAAGCGTGGTGCTACCATACGGCCCTCGTTGGCAACGCCATTGTAGAAGGTGAGCATGTGTATCGGTGGCACATCGAGCTCGTAGCCATAGGCTAAGCGTGGTAGGCGTGTAGAGGTGCTTCCTCGCTTGTTCCACTCTGGCGAGTCGGCCATAGTGAGTCGTCCGCGCTCCTCGCCATACTTCTCAAGGCCTATATAGTCGTTAAAGCGCAGCTTAGCCAAGAAGTTTGTATACTTTACAGGGTCATCCTTGAAGGTCTCGTAAACGGCCTTGGCAAAGTATACATTCGACGAGTGTGCAAAGCCATCCTTGAGTGTCACCATGCCATCACTATCCTTGCCCGCTGCGTCGTGCGAGTCCTCGACACGCGCATTGCCCACCTTTACGCCAAACTTAGGGCGCGAGTGCTCGGTGTTGACCTTGCTGTCGAGCGTATAGCCCCCAATCTCGAGAAGGGCCATTGCCGAGGCGAGCTTCATCGTCGAGCCAGGGCTCATAGCGGTCTTAAGGGCGTGGTTGTTGACCCTCTCGCTATATGTTGTGCCGCGCTCTCGGGCCGCACCGAGGCTCACCATCGCGAGGATGTTGCCCGTCTTGACCTCCATAACCATAGCCACACCAAACGAACCACACTGTCGACGCAAGAGGGTGTCTAACCTCTCGTGTGCTACGCGCTGAAGGCCTGCGTCGAGCGTGGTGATGACATTGGCACCGTTGACCACTGCGCGGTTATCCTCATCCTTGACCCTTGCCCAGAAGCCATGAGCTATCCACTGCTCCTTTGCTCGGCCATTAACACCTGCAAGGTAGTCGTTATAGAGTAGCTCAAGGCCTGTGCCTGGAACCTTCTTACCCTCGACAATGATGGTGTCGTAGCGACCTATGGTCTGTCGCGCGATATCGCCCGACGGGTATAGACGCTTATCATTCGGATGGGTGCTAAAGACATAGCCCATGTTGCCATTAAAGATGGGGTAGCGGTGACGCATAACGTCCCACTCCTCGATGGTTATACTACGTGGTAGAATCTTGACTGCGCGACGCTTCTTACCCTCGCGCGAACGCTCGGTAAGTAGCAGCTGGCGATATTTATCCGCTGTGATATGTTTGTAGCCGTGCTGCTTGGCATCCTCCTCGTTGAAGTGTGCTGCCAGCAGGCGAGAGAGTGAGTCTACGCTCTTGCGGTAAGCCTCATCGTTGGCCTCAATCATACCCTCGGACCCGAAGTCGAGAAGTATGTTGTACCTAAGGCTTGAGATAGCCAGAGGCTCGCCATCGCGCGAGAATATGGTGCCTCGGTGAGCCTCGATGTCGGTGCTGCGATAGATACCCTTATCCATAACCTCGGCGTTGTGCTTAACCGAGGGGCTGATGGCTACAATCCACACTATGCGCACTATGACGCATATTCCGAGGATGATAAATAGGGCATAGAGCGACTTGACACGCGATATCACATCATAGTGTGGCGTGCGCTTCTGCTCTCTCTTCGTCTGTGACGAACTATTTTTATTACTCTGTTGCTCCATACTACTTCTCAATCAATCTACTCTCCTTCGAGAGGTCTACGAGCTTTATGCCGTGACTCTCTAAGCGCGAGGTCACTGCACTCTTTGACGATAGGCCATATCGCTCCTCCTCCTTAAGCACTGAACGCTCGTGAAGCACCGATGCATACTTCTCTCTCTGGCGATATTCGCGAGTGGCATTTAGCGATACGAAGGTGAGGAAGATGCTAAAAAAACACATTATCGCTATCGCTATGAAGTAACGATAGTAGGGTAGCGTGCCGTCGGTGAGTATGCGGCCTGTGGTTATGAGCATCCAGGGGTTCTCAATCTCCTGCTCTACATGCTCCTTGGCGTGGATATCGGCAAATGGCTCTTCGTACTCTGTGTCGTAGATATCCTCTCGCTCTGTAGCCTCCTCGTGCCAACACTGCTCCTCTCTATCCTCGTCGCCGACGATGACTACTTCGCGCTTTATGCGCTCCTCGTCGTCGTATGCGTCGTCGTATGTATACTCTCTCTTTGACATTGCTTTTCGATTGTTGTTATGCCTCGTCGGCTACTCGCTCAGCTATGCGGAGGCGTGCGCTTCGCGAGCGTGGGTTAATCTCTATCTCCCTATCCGAGGGTACTATCGCCTTGCGCGTGATGAGCTTAAAGGGTGTCGCGGCACGGCCGAAGAAGTCTTTCTCTATCTTGCCCTCGCAGTTACCGCTACGCATAAAGTTCTTAACAAGCCTATCTTCGAGCGAGTGGTACGACATTACGACCAAGCGACCCTCGGGGTTTAGTAGCTTGAGGCTCTGCTCTAAGGCCATTTTAAGGGCCTCAATCTCGCCATTAAGCTCTATGCGCAGTGCCTGGAAGAGCTTGGTGAGAAACTTAGCCTCCTCCTTTGCAGGTGTGCAGGGCTTGACCGCCTCGACAAGCTCGGCTGTGGTGGTTATAGGTTGCTGCTCTCTGGCACGAACTATGCAGTTGGCAATCTTCCACGTGGTGTCTAACTCGCCATACTGGCTGAATATCTCGGCTAAGGCATCATTTGTGTATGTATTCACAATGTCGGCTGCGGTGCGTCCTGCACGTGAGTTCATGCGCATATCGAGGAGTGCCTCGCCACGAAACGAGAAGCCTCGGTGCTTGGCATCGAAGTGGTGTGACGACACGCCCAGGTCGGCAAGGATACCATCCACGTGCTCTACGCCGCGCAGGCGCAGTGCTCCACGCACGAAGCGGAAGTTCGAGGCTATGAAGGTGTGGCGAGCATCATCGGGGGCGTTTGCCTCGGCATCGGGGTCCTGGTCAAGCGAGTAGAGATGTCCCTCTGGTCCGAGGTGCTTAAGTATCTCGCGAGTATGACCTGCACCACCCATCGTGAGGTCAACATATAGGCCATTAGGCTTTATGTTGAGTGCTTCGATGCAGTCGTCTAACATTACGGGAATATGGTATGTTTCGATGCCCATTTTACAGTGGTTTTTACAAAAGTAAAAAATAACGCCGCTAAGGTACTAAAAATTCAACAATTCTAACAAGTTTATTGCGATGAAATATCTACAAAAAGTTGGGATGCGTGGTGGGTGTAGTGACTATATGGCAGCTGAGCTACGAAAAGCTACTCTCGTATGCCGTCCTCGGGGGTGTGAGAGTGAGGTGTATAGCTTTGATGGCAGGGAGTGTCAGGCGTTGATGTCGGAGGTGTGGCGACTGCGCGACAGGGCCTTTGGGGGCGTGGGCGTAAAGCTCGATGATGCCAAGGCGGGCGAGCGAGGCGATGTCGATGGAACTTATCGTCAGCTTATCGTCTGGGATGCAGCTCGGCGGTGTATAGTTGGCGGTTATCGCTATGCGATAGGTCGTAGTGTCGCGGCTGGCCGTCTCTCGCTATCTCGCTACTTTAGTCTCTCGGAGCGTTTTGTCGAGGAGTATCTGCCTCGGGGTGTGGAGTTAGGGCGCACGTTTGTTGCTGCCGAGCACCAGGCGGGTGCGATGCGCAGTGCTATCTACGCGCTTAGTGACCTCTGGCAGGGGTTGAGTTGCATCGTTAGGCGTTGTAGGGTAAGGTATCTCTTCGGGCGTGTCACGCTCTATCCCGAGTTGGGGGTTAGGGCGCGTAACCTGCTCCTCGGCTTTATGCGCTATGGCTACCCCTCGCGTGAACCCCTAATGATGGCTCTAAAGCCGCTAAATTGGGGTATCAGTAGGCGCAGTTTCAGACGACTATTTGTGGGTGCTACGGCTGCTGAAAACTACAAAATATTGATTGGTAGAATGAGGAGTATGGGGCGTAATATTCCGCCCGTAATATCCTCCTATATGCGGCTGTCGCCCTCGATGCAGAGCTTTGGTAGCTACATAAACGAGGATTTGGGAGGTGTTGCCGAGGTGGCTATAATGCTCGATAGCGAGGAGTTTTACGATGATGTAAAAAGACGATATAGTATATGTCAGTATAGTAACATTTAGCTAAGCCAAGAGCTTGTGTGTTTTACTATTGATGGTTAATAACAATAGGCTGATTAATCCTGTTAATCAGCCTATTGTATGAATATGTTATTTTTACCTCCTTATATTAGTAGTTCTCGATAACGGCCTCAAGGTGTTGCTTCCAGATAAGTGCTGCGCCGCCCAAAATAGCGACATTCTTATCCTGTATACCGCTCATCAGCAGCTTAACCTTGCCCTTGAATACCGAGAGTTGGTTCTCCTCCATATACTTATGCGTTGGGCGCATGATGTAGTCGCCGGCATTAGCCAAGCCACCAAAGAGTATGATAGCCTCTGGTGAGGTGGTTGCAGTAAGGTCTGCAAGGGCCAGACCTAGAATCTCGCCTGTGCGCTCGAAGGCCTCCAAGGCGATAGGGTCGTTCTTTGCGGCAGCGTCCGAGAGCATCTTGGCCTCAAACTTATCGTATGGTATCGAGCGCAGCTCGCTGTCGCAGGTCATCGTAGCCATAAGCTCGAAGGCTGTGCGCTTGATGCCTGTAGCCGATACGTATGCCTCAAGGCAACCCTTGCGGCCACAACCACACTGGCGGCCCGTCTTGCGTGAAGCTGCGGCGATGTGGCCATACTCGCCAGCAAAGCCATCGTTACCATACACCATCTCGCCGTTGCATACGATGCCCGAGCCAAGGCCTGTGCCGAGGGTAATCATCGCGAAGTCCTTCATGCCACGAGCATTACCAAAGACCATCTCGCCAATAGCTGCTGCATTGGCATCGTTGGTAATCATAACCTTAATGCCGCCGAAGAACTTGCCAAGGTCCTCGACAAAGTTAAATATACGTATCGAGTTGGGACGTGGGTCCGCAGGGTCCTCAAATTTCCAGAGGTTTGCAGGGGTCTCGATACGGCCAGTATGTATATTTGCATTTGGAGCACCTACGCCAATACCTATAAGGTCGCACTCGGGCTGTGAATCTACAAGCTCCTTCATCGCCGTAGCCAGCGTCTCGATATATGGTTTGTAGTCGTCGTAGTACTTGAACTTTTCGGTAGATATTTTGCCTTCTGCAACAACATTACCATCCTCATCTACAAGGCCAAATGCCGTATTGGTACCGCCTATGTCGATACCCATTGCAAGTTTTTTCATCATAGCAGTGTAAAGTTTTTGTAAAATTTATTGGTCAAAGTTACCAAAATAATTTTAAAATATGCAAAAAAATCATTATTTTTGGACCATAATTTTAAGAATATAGAATTTATGGCTCATACAAACAAAGATATATTGGAACTCTTCGAGGCTGCCTTGGCGCAGATGCAACTGCCCGAAGAGCCTAAAAAACTATACGACCCAATCATATACTCCATGTCAGGCGGAGGAAAACGCCTGCGTCCTGTGCTGCTGCTTACCGTTAACGAGGCCTTCGGAGGCGATTTGAACGAGGCTATGCACGCAGCCTTGGCCGTAGAGATATTTCACAACTTTACGCTCCTGCACGACGACATCATGGATAATGCCGATGTGCGTCGCGGTAAGCCCTCGGTATATGCTAAGTGGGGCGAAAATATCGCTATCCTCTCGGGCGATGCTATGCTTATCACAGCCTACAAGCACCTCGCCCAAGTAAGCCCAGCATCACTGCCACGTGTGATGCAGATATTCGACGATATGGCACTTGAGGTGTGTGAGGGACAGCAGTACGATATGGACTTCGAGGGCGAGAAGAAGGTCTCGGTGGTAGACTATATGCTTATGATTGAGCGAAAAACCTCGGCACTACTCTCTGGCTCGGCGATGATAGGTGCTACGATGGCTCAAGCTCAGGAGGAGGATATTAAGAAGATTTACCGCTTTGCCACAGAGCTCGGTCTTGCGTTCCAGCTTCAGGATGATGTCCTCGACAGCTATGGCGATGAGGCTCTGGGCAAGAAGATTGGTGGCGATATCCTTGAGGGCAAGCAGACATTCCTCATGGTGCAGGCGATGAGTCGCGCTACGGAGCAGCAGCGCGAGGTGCTGCGTACAACGCATCTAAGTAGTGTGCTTAGCGACGAGCAGAAGATTGCTACCATCAAGGCTCTCTACGACGAACTTGAGGTTAAGCACGCCTCTGAGCAGCAGATAGAACTGCGTTTCGAGCGTGCCCTGTCGGTGCTCGATACCCTCTCTATCTCAGACGAGAAGATACAGCCACTCAGAGAGTTTGCTCGTAACCTTATGGGACGTAAAAAATAGAGTTTCTTAGAGATATGAAGAGACGGGATATTGAGATAATGGCCCCTGTGGGGTCTTACGAGTCGCTAAATGCCGCCATAGCAGCAGGTGCCGACTCGGTATACTTCGGTGTTGAGCAGCTCAATATGCGCGCTGCCTCATCCGTAAACTTTACTCTCGACGACCTTGCCGAAATTGTGCGCACGGCACATGCCGCAGGTGTCAAGACATACCTCACTGTAAACATCGTCATCTACGACGACGAGATGGAGGTTATGCGCCGCATAATTGACCGCGCTAAGGCCGAGGGTATAGATGCCATCATCGCTACCGATCTTGCGGCAATACTCTATGCTCGTCAGGTGGGTATCGAGGTACATATATCGACGCAGAGCAATATTTCTAACATCACAGCCGTTAAGTTTTTCTCGCAGTGGGCCGATGTTGTGGTCTTGGCGCGTGAGCTCTCGCTTGAGCAGATTGCCGCGATAAGCCGACAGATTGCCGACGAGCATATATGTGGCCCTGCGGGCGAGCTTGTTAAGATTGAGATGTTTGCACATGGTGCTATGTGTATGTCGATGTCGGGCAAGTGTTACCTCTCGGAGCACGAGTCCCACAACTCGGCAAACAGAGGTGCTTGTCGCCAGATATGTCGTCGTAAGTACACCATTACCGACAAGGACTCGGGACAGCAGCTCGACATAGATGGTCAGTATGTCCTCTCGCCTAAGGACCTCTGCACTATCGACTTCCTCGACACCTTCATAAATGCAGGTGTCAGGGTGCTCAAGATTGAGGGACGTGCGCGTGGTGGCGAGTATGTCAAGCGTGTTGTCGAGGCCTACAACGAGGCACTTATGCTCTTGGAGCGTGGCGAGTTCTCTCCCGAGAGTGTCGCGCCACTTAAGGAGCGTCTGCGTACCGTCTTTAACCGCGACTTCTGGGGTGGCTACTATGCTGCTAAGACGATGGTCGAGCATAGTCAGCACTACGGCTCTTCAGCGACCCTCAAGAAGGTATACATGGGCAAGGTGACCAACTACTTCAAGCGCATAGGCGTTGCCGAGGTATTGGTTGAGGCCTGCGAGCTCAACGAGGGTGATGCGCTCCTCTTCATGGGCGAGAAGAGTGGCGTTGTAGAGCAGTCTGCCGAGGGTATTATGGTGTGCGAGAAGCCTGCAACAGTGGCTAAGCAGGGTGAATATGTATCCCTTAAGACTGTGCAGGAGGTGCGGCGAGGGGATAAGGTATATAAGGAAGTCCCCCGATGATTTGTTGTGATAAGGCATCATCTACTGCCGCTAACGAATTATCTTGGCAATGGGCAGTACGCTTTAGTACAGCCCATCGCCTCGAAATTCGCCGAGCGTTGTATCTAATGCCTTCTAACAACAAATTAACTATTATAGAGAGGAGAAAACTTAGTACCCTTAAAGAGTTTACCGATGACGGTATTAGAGCACTAAACTCATTAAAGTTCACTAAGCACTCCGAAAAACCGAGAGAGTTCTCCTTGGAGCTCTCTAAAAACAAAAAAGATAGACTATAATTAACAACTTAAAACTTCAATAACTATGTTTGCAAAAGAGACTTATATCAGTCGTCGCAATGAACTTGCAAGACGTGTGGGTAGGGGCTTAATACTTCTGCCCGGTAACCCCGAGGTGCCAAACAACTACCCTAACAATACATACTACTTCCGTCAAGACTCTACGTTCCGCTACTACTTCGGTCTCGACATCCCATCGATGATGGGTGTCATCGATGCTGAGTCTGGCGAGGCGATGCTCTTTGGTGACGACTTCACCGTTGAGGATATCATCTGGACAGGCCCTATGCCTACAATAGCAGAGCAGGGTGCCGAGGTGGGTGTAGAGAGAACATTCCCTTTAGCCGAGGTGCGCACACTACTTCGCAAGGCTATAGAGCAGAACCGCCCTGTACACTATCTGCCTCCATACCGCGCCGAGCTTAAGATTTCGCTTGCCGAGCTTCTCGGTATTCGTCTTGATATGCTCCACGAGCGCAAGTCTCTCGACCTGATGTTTGCCGTAGCAGAGATGCGCGAGAAGAAGTCGGCAGAGGAGGTTGAGGCCTTGGAGCGTGCCTTCAAGATTGGATACCAGATGCACATCACGGCGATGCGTATGTGCCGCCCAGGTGTCGTAGAGCGCGAGATTGCTGGTCGCCTCGAGGGTATAGCTAAGTCCTATGGTCAGGGTGTGTCGTTCCCAACAATCGTGACACAGCATGGCGAGATTCTCCACAACCACAATCACGATGGTGTGCTTGAGGCTGGCCGTCTGCTCTTAGTCGATGGCGGTGGCGAGTCGGTCGAGGGTTACTGCTCAGACCATACACGTACATATCCTGTAAGCGGTAAGTTTACCGACCTACAGCGCGACATATATAATATAGTACTACGTGCGCACGGCGAGGTGAAGGACCTTATCAAGCCTGGTATGATGTACAACGACATACACCGTGCTGCATATCTATCGTTGGCCGATGGTCTTAAGGGTATGGGACTTATCAAATCTACACCCGAGGATGCTGTAGCAGCAGGTGCTCTCTATCTCTTTATGCCTCACGGACTTGGTCATGGTATGGGTATGGATGTTCACGACTTGGAGAATATCGGTGAGCGTTCATTCGACTTTACGACAGTTGCTGAGCGCGCAGCGGCCTCTGCGACATGCATACATCGCTCGACATGGCGCGTAGAGCCTGGTACGGTGATGTCCGACGAGCCAGGTATATACTTTATCCCTGCGCTTATCGACAAGTGTCGTGCCGAGGGTAAGTTTGCTGGTATCGTAGACTACGACGCTCTCGATGCTTACCGCACATTCGGAGGCATACGTATCGAGGATGATGTGCTTGTAACCGAGACTGGTAGCCGCTTTATTGGTGACAAGCTATTGCCACTTAGTGTCGAGGAGCTTGAGGCTGTAGTAGGCAAGGAGTAGTAGAAAAATAGTTTACAACAATATATATATAAATACCAATTTAATAACCATTTAAGATAGAAAAGATGAAAACAGATATTGAGATTGCTCGCGAGACGAAGCTTAAGAATATTCGCGAGGTTGCAGCAAAGGTAGGATTTCCTGATGACGAGGTATTTAACTACGGTAAGTATATCGCCAAGGTCCCATACAAACTGATTGACGAGAAGAAGGTTGCCAAGAGCCACCTAATCTTGGTTACGGCAATTACGGCGACTAAGGCAGGTGTAGGTAAGACGACGGTGAGCATAGGCCTCGGTATGGGTCTTAACCATATTGGTAAGAATGCCATCATCGCACTGCGTGAGCCTTCGCTCGGTCCATGCTTCGGTATGAAGGGTGGTGCTACGGGTGGTGGTTATGCTCAGGTGTTGCCATCGGAGGATATCAACCTGCACTTTACGGGTGACTTCCACGCCATCACCTCGGCAAACAACCTTATCGCTGCGTTGCTCGACAACTACCTATACCACAATCGCTCTAAGCAGGTGGGCCTGAAGAAGGTTATGTGGCGACGTGTACTCGATATGAATGACCGCTCGCTACGTAATATCGTATCGGGCTTGGGAGGCTCGGCAAACGGCATACCCACAGAGACAGGCTTCGATATTACACCAGCCTCTGAGATTATGGCTATCTTGTGCTTGGCGCGTAACGTCGATGACCTCTACGCACGTATTGGACGCATTGTCCTCGGTGTGCGCTACGACGATACCCCATTTACGGTTAACGACCTTGGCGTTACGGGTGCGGTGGTCGCTCTGCTTAAGGATGCCATCAACCCTAACTTGGTGCAGACAACCGAGCACAACCCAGTGATTATTCATGGTGGTCCATTTGCAAATATCGCGCATGGCTGTAACTCGGTGATTGCTACACGTATGGCGATGACATATGCGGACTATACCGTTACCGAGGCAGGTTTTGGTGCCGACCTTGGTGCCGAGAAGTTCCTCGATATTAAGTGTCGTCAGGCAGGTCTTAAGCCCGACCTTACGGTGTTGGTAGCCTCGACTCTCGCGCTCAAGATGCACGGTGGTGTGCCTGAGGCGGAGATTAAGTTGCCAAATGCCGAGGGTCTAAAGCAGGGCTTTGCTAACCTCGACCGCCACGTGGCCAACCTTAAGAAGTTTGGACAGACCGTATTGGTATGTTTCAACCGCTTTGCCAGCGATACCGACGACGAGATTGCTCTGGTTATGGAGCACTGCGAGCAGCTTGGTGTGCGCTGTGTTATCAATAGTGCATACGCCGAGGGTGGTGCTGGTGCTGCTGAGTTGGCGCGTGCTGCTGTTGAGCTTATCGAGAATGAGCCTTCGCAGCCTATCAACTACGCCTACAACCTTGAGGATAGCATCAAGGAGAAGATTACCAAGGTGGCAAAGAATATCTATGGTGCTGGCTCGGTAGTCTTTGGCCCACGTGCTCAGAAGGAGATTGCTCTCTTGGAGAAGTGGGGTATGGGCAACTTGCCAGTATGTATCGCAAAGACGCAGTTCTCGTTCTCGGCAGATGCTAAGCGTTATGGCAGTGTCGAGGGCTTCGAGATTAACATCAAGGATATCGAGCTTAATGCTGGTAGTGGCTTTGTGGTTGCCTTGGCTGGTGACATTATGCGTATGCCAGGTCTTAGCAAGACCCCTCAGGCAGGTAATATTCATCTTGCCGAGGATGGTAATGTTGAGGGTATAGTATAGTCTTTGTTGTGATAAAGCATCATCTACTGCCGCTAACGAATTATCTTGGCAATGGGCAGTACAACCAAGTACAGCCCATCGCCTCGAAATTCGCCGAGCGTTGTATCTAATGCCTTCTAACAACAAATCTTCGCTGTGATAAGGCATCATCTACTGCCGCTAACGAATTATCTTGGCAATGGGCAGTACATCCAAGTACAGCCTATCGCCTCGAAATTCGCCGAGCGTTGTATCTAATGCCTTCTAACAACAAATCCCAGCTGGGGTTGTACATTAGAAAGGTTAAGGAGTTTTAGGGAGTTTAAGGAATTTATGGAGTGTAAGGTGGTGCGCCACATGCGTCCCTAAGTTCTCTAAACTCCCTAATCTCATTAATATCATTCGTTTTCTTCCATTGCTCAATACTCATTACTCACTGTTATGAATATTTATCTATTTCCCACAGAGGCCGAGGCTGAGGTGTTTTGTCGCCTCTCGCCCGACAGCAAAGTGGTTATTTCGGGTGTCGGTATGGCTGCTACGGCGGCCACTGTTCTACGCCTTATGGGTGAGGGCGTTGTTCGTAGCGACGACCGCATAATCTTGGCTGGAGTAGCTGGCACGTATGGCGATATTGCGCTTTGCGAGGTTGTAGAGGTTGTTGAGGAGCGATGCTCGGAGCTGCCCGAGAGATTTCAGCGGAGCTATCGCGTAGCACCAAGCACGACGCTACGTGCTGTGGTGGCGAATACGGTACACGGTGCCAATGCCCCCATCTTTGAGGCCTCGATAGAGAGTATGGAGGGTGCTGCGCTCTTTGCTATGGCCGAGGTGGCCAACATCGGAGTAACACAGATACGTGCCATCTCGAACCGCGTAGGCGAGCCATTCGAGAGGTGGCGTTTCAGAGAGGCTGTCGAGGCATTAGCCGAGGCGTTAGTAGATTTAAAATTTGTAGATTATGAGTAAAACTATACGTTTGGCCATATCGCCATGTCCGAACGATACCTTTATGTTCGATGCTATGCTTAATGGCCGCATCGACACCGAGGGCCTTAGTTTTGAGGTCGATTATCTCGATATAGAACAGCTTAACGGGGCGGCACTCGACGCAAAGTACGATGTGTCGAAGTGTAGCACGGCCTTGCTTCCTGCCATCATCGCTAAGTATACGTTACTTGATAGTGGCTCGGCACTTGGGCGCGGCAATGGCCCTCTACTGGTGTGTCGCAAGGATTTCGGTGCTCCGCTTCGTCGAATCGCTGTGCCTGGCGAGCATACTACGGCAAATAGGCTTATTATTAGGCTCTTCGATGAGATTGAGGAGCGTCATCCACTGCTCTTCTCTACGATTGCCGAGGCGGTGGAGCGTGGTGACTACGACGGTGGTGTGCTTATCCATGAGGGTAGGTTTGTCTACCATAAGCGCAACCTGAGGCTCGTTGCTGACTTGGGTCTTGAGTGGGAGAGGGTGACAGGGTTGCCTCTGCCTCTCGGCTCTATCGTAGCATCGCGCACCCTTGAGGGCGATGTTGTTGCGACAGTGGAGAGGGTGTTAAGGCGTAGTATAGAGTATGCCTTTGCGCACCCTATGGCCTCGCGCGACTATGTCAAGAACCACGCGCAGGAGCTTGATGACGCAGTCATCGAGAGCCATATCAAGCTCTTTGTTAACGACTACTCGCTCGCACTCGGCACTGAGGGCCGCAGAGCCATCGCCGAGCTTACGGGCCTAATGCTTTAGGACTACTCGGCAGTGTAATAATATCACCACAGGCATCGCAGCTCTTGAGATGAACCTCTTTACCTTGGTTGAAAATTGAGTTTATGCGATATAATCTCAATTCTTTGCATCATAATGATGCTCCTACTACAGCTAAGAAGTATACATTGCACCGCCTCAAGTGAGATAATAGCGTTTCTTTGTTATAATCTCATTTCTTTTTAGTACCTTTGTGCGGTTTTGTTTTAAGTAGTATAACAAAAGTAATTATGGACTTTTTGATACTTATAGGTGCTCTTGCGATGATTATCGTGGCGGCCTCGCTGCTTACCGATGGTGCGGTGGCCTTGGCAGAAAGACTACATATCCCCGAATTTATCGTAGGTCTTACGGTTGTGGCGGTGGGAACATCGATGCCCGAGTTAGTCGTAAGTATGCTGGCGGCCATTGGTGGTCACGGCGATATGGCGATAGGTAACGTCGTAGGCTCGAACATCTTTAACGTATTCGCTATATTGGGCGTATGTGCAATATTCTCACCTATAGTATTTACCAAGAAGAATATCCGTCGCGATATCCCGATGTGTATAGCCGCAACGTTGGCCCTTATGGTGTTTACGCTCTTCGGGGGCGATATATCACGCATCGAGGGTATTATTCTGCTCGTAGCCTACGTGGTGATGATATGGTGGACTATACGTGCCGATAAGGCGGAGATGGTCACCGAGGGTGACGCGCAGCCTAAGGCCGAGAAGCCTCGTATGGCTACGTGGAAGATACCCGTATGGATACTCCTCGGCCTGGCAGGTCTTATTTACGGAGGTAACCTCTTCGTGTCGAGCGCAACAGCGATAGCCAAGGCCTTCGGCATATCGGAGGCGGTGATAGCCATAACACTGCTCGCTGGGGGTACCTCACTTCCAGAGCTCGCCTCAAGCCTTGTATCGATATTCAAGGGCAGCCCCTCGCTTGCCCTCGGTAATGTCCTCGGCTCCAGCATTGCCAACATACTCCTTATTCTGGGTGCTTGCTCTACGATTACGCCCCTGACGATGGGTGGAGTGACGATGTTTGATATATATGTGGCGGTGGCAGCTGCTGCGGTGATTATGCTATCGGCATTGGTTATAGGCCGCGACAAGATTACACGTATCGAGGGTCTGCTCTTTGTCATCTGCTACGTAGCATATATCTACGTATTGTTGTAATAACTATAATCTTTATTGATATGTTCCACATTTTGCAAGTATATCCAGCTACCGATGGACTCCTCTACGGAGGCTCGTACAATACGGCCATAATACTTATGGTCATCATTGCCATAGCTGGAGCTATAGTGCAGATGCGCCTTAAGGCCGTAACACGACGCTACTCGGAGTGCCCCTCACCCAATGGCATGACAGGGCGCGAGATTGCCGAGAAGATGCTTCGCGATAATGGTATATATAACGTGAGGGTGACACACGTAAGTGGCCACCTTACGGACCACTTCAACCCACAGACGATGACCGTAAACCTTAGCGACGATGTCTATAGTGCTCGCACGATAACGGCGGCGGCAGTGGCAGCGCACGAGTGTGGCCACGCTGTGCAGCACGCTACGGGATATGGCCCTATAAAGCTACGCTCGCAGCTCGTCCCCATAGTCAACTTCTCGTCGAGGATAGCCAGCTGGGTGATACTCCTCGGCATAGCACTGATGGCCTTTACACAGAGTGCCACGCTCTGCTGGGTGGGCATAGCACTGATGGCTATGTCGGTACTCTTTGCCCTTGTCACGCTACCTGTCGAGTATAACGCCTCGCAGCGTGCTGTGGCATGGTTAGAGGGTAGCGGTATGTTGGCCGATAAGGAGCTTGATGGTGCTCATGAGGCGTTGCGCTGGGCGGCACGCACATACCTTGTAGCGGCGATAAGCTCGATAGTGACGCTGCTATACTATGTCGCCCTAATTAATAGAAGACGATAGCTAACGAGTATGAAGAGAGGTGATTCTACACCACGTGTTGTCGGGCTGACTCTTGCAGTGATTGTGGGTGTTGTAGCCTTAGGCTTCGTACCACAGTTCGAGCTCTTTGGTATGCAGATAAAGCGTGTCGACATACTCGCTGATTTGCGCGATAATAGGGTTGACGAGGCTGTGGAGTATGAGGCAAACATCGAGCGTCTGGAAGAGCAGCTGGCCGCAATAGTGGCGCGTGATACCATTGTCGAGGTAGACACACTCCCCGAGCTACCACCTGTGCGCTATGAGTGGATAGCGGGCCAGGCGAGACGCGAGGTGCGAGAGAGCCTTCGCAGTGATGACCTGAGGGGTGTCGCCGAGAGCATGAGTGTAGCTGTCGAGGACTTTGACACACTTGAGGTTACGCGCTTCGATAACTTTATCGATAAGTTGGTCTCGGGAGATGGTGTGCGCATAGCCTTTATGGGTGACTCGTTCATCGAGGGCGATATCCTCACCTCGGACCTTCGTGCCGAGCTTCAGCACCTCTTCGGAGGGCGCGGTGTAGGCTTTGTGGCCTGCGATATACCCTTTACTACGGTGCGTAAGACTGTAAAACGTAGCTCGTCGGGCTGGTCGGCATATAGCGTGATGAAGCCTAAGAGTATACCACAAAATATTAAAGATAAGTTCTTTATCTCGGGATATGTAGCCATAGGGGAGAGTGGTGCGACGACGACGTGGCGCACAACAGATGCCTTTGCTACAATCGACTCCTGCACTCGGGCTCGTGTGCTACTCTATAGCCGCGATACGGCAACTGTCGAGCTATGCCTAAACGATACCATACCCCACGATATCAAGATTGTTGGTGATAGTCGTCTAAGGGAGCTCTATGTCGAGGCTGAGAGCATAAACTCGCTGGGTATCAAGGTTGTTGATGGCAAGGTATTGTGTTATGGTGTCTCGCTTGAGGGTAACGACGGTGTCACTGTCGACAACTTCTCGGTGCGTAGTAATAATGGACACGCTATCTTCGGTACGGGGGCGGCGATAAATCGCGAGGCCCACGATATGCTCGGCTACGACCTTGTGGTGTTGCAGTATGGTCTGAACATTATGCAGAAGGGGCAGCGCGGATACTCAAACTACCGCAAGCAGTTATGCAATATGATAACATACGCCGAGCGATGCTTCCCTGGTGCAGCCATCTTGGTGTTGGGCGTAAGTGACCGCTGGGTAAAGAGTGAGGAGACGGCAAAATATGAGCCTATAGGCTCTGTCGATGCTCTAACAGCGTACCAGAGAGCTGCGGCAGATAGTACCAATGTATGCTTCTGGAATACGTATGAGGCGATGACCGCACTTGGAGGTATGCCTACATTTGTCGCTAAGGGCTGGGCTGCTGGGGACTATACGCACATCAACTTTGCAGGTGGCAGGCGCATAGCAAACTCTTTAGTTGCGGCCATTGTCGAGCCTGTATACCAGAGGCTCAAGATACGTGAACAGGAGGCCCAGCGCATCGAAGATGAGGTTCGTCGCAGGATGATAAAGGCCGAGCATAGCATGCAACTACAGATTGGGGAGGTGAAGTTGCGCGCAGAGGGTAGCGGTGCAGAGGTTGATACGCCACAATTAGATGTTGAGTAGCGATGGAGGCGTTGTTTAAGTTCGACGATACGTTGTGGCAGCGCGTGGTGTCGCTCTTAGAGTATGACCCTACGTCACCCCTTACGCTAACTACGGGATTCTTTCTCTTCGCCTTCCTGGTGTTTGGCATAGGATATCTCGTGGTGCGTGGCTGTACCTATCTTAGAGTGCTGTATGTCGTACTCTTCTCGCTATACTTCTACTACAAGCTCTCGGGTATCTATGTGTTGCTGCTTCTCGGTGTTGCTCTGAGCGACTATGTTATTGGCTGGCTTGTGTATCTACGCAGAAGAGGTGGTGGCCGCGGCCGAGGGTGGGTGGCACTGAGTGTGGTGATAAATGTCTCGATACTCCTCTATTTCAAGGCTACCGACCTCTTTGTAGATGTTGTAAATAATATCTATGGCTCGGGTACGCTCGACTGGGAGAGTGTCGTAGTGCCTGCGGGTGTGTCATTCTTCGTATTTCAATCTATCGCATACGTTGTCGATATATCGCGTGGCGAGATAAAACCCTTGAAGCGTCTTACAAGCTACCTCTTTTTGTTGTCGTTTTTCCCGAAGATGTTCCTCGGACCTCTGGTCAAGGCGCGAGAGTTTATCCCTCAGATTGAGGCCTCGAAGGTGAGCGTTAAGCGCGAGGACTTAGGACGTGCCGTATCGCTTGTGGCTGGGGGTATGATTAAGTATGCTGTGATATCCAAAGCGTTGGGCGTTCTGTTCGTAGCACCTGCCTTTGCAGGCGAGCTGGGCGATGGAGGTTTTGTCGCGCTTATGGCCATATATGGATTTACGTTGCAGATATATTGCGACTTTTCGGGATACTCCGATATCGCTCAGGGTGTGGCTCTTATGCTCGGCTTTCGCCTGCCAGATAACTTTGATGCTCCCTACCAGTCGGCCACAATCACCGAGTTCTGGCGACGATGGCATATATCGCTATCAACGTGGCTTAAGGAGTACCTCTATATCTCGCTTGGCGGTAACCGCAAGGGTAGCTTTAGGACATATCTAAACCTCTTCCTTACGATGCTGCTCGGAGGCTTGTGGCATGGCGTGGGTGTAACCTTTGTCGCTTGGGGCGCACTGCATGGCGTGGCCCTCGCGCTACATAAGATATGGATGCGCATAGTGCCTGGTGCTAAGGCTATGGGTAGGGATATGTCGCTGCTACGTAGAGGGTTGGCAACGGTGTTGACCTTTAACCTTGTAGCCTTTGGCTGGTTACTCTTTACGGCCGAGGATATGAACGTCGTAGAGGATATGCTGCTAAGCATAGTAAACAACTTCTCGACGGAGGATGTGTGGGCGATTGTCGAGGCTAATAGCGTAGCCTTTGGGCTTATGCTCTTTGGTTACCTGCTTCACGCGCTGCCCCGCTCGGCCGATGACGCGCTACGACGTGCGGTTACACGCATAGGCTTTGTCGGTCAGTGGGTGGTTCTGGTTGTAACAATATGGTTGGTGATGGAGTGCGGAGCGTTGCTCTCAGATGGCAGTGGGGCTGGACTTCCGATGTATGCCGCCTTTTAATGATATATTATGGATATGAGTAACATAACGTGGGATTGGCCGATATTCGATGTGCTCAACTTCGAGGGCCCAGAGTGGTTAGATTGCTTTATGGTGGCAGTCTCGGGTGTGATGATGTGGATACCACTATATATACTTATTATATATATGGTTTGGCGCAGCTATCGTTGGCGCGGTGTTGTTGCGCTGCTCATTGCGGTAGGCTTGGCTATGGGCATGGCCGATATTATCGCAGGTATCTTTAAACATTCAGGTCCGCTCAAGGGGCTATGGCCCGACTTCCCGGTGCGTCCGCGTCCGATGTTTACCGACACCCTTGGCGATGTACACGTTGTGTCGACAAATCATGGTACCTATGGCACGGTGTCGGCGCACGCTGCGACGATTGTATCGTTATCCCTGTTGTCGAGCTACGTAGTGCGTCGCCGTTGGTTTACGATACTTGTAGTGCTCTGTGCGCTGCTTATATGCTATTCGCGTATATATCTTGCCTGCCACTTTCCGCAGGATATACTTATCGGCACGCTGCTCGGTATTGTGTCGGGATATGCAGGCCTTTGGCTATTTCGGTACGTCGTGCGACTGCTTGGCAAGAGCGAAAAATAGTAAAGAGGCGTTGCAGATAGCTGTAGTACCGATTTTTTTCTTTTGTGAATAAAGTGTCGAAAAGTTGAGGGTGACGGCTTGGTTTATCCGATAAAAAATCACGAATTTTGTATGCCTGAATAAGCCCCTATTCAGATATATTGGGCAGGAGAAGGTTGCTTCGATGGTAGAAATAATTAAATAAAAAAATATACATATGATTAAAAAGCCTAATAACGAACAACTTAAGGCGGTGAAGTATGAAGATGCTGTCGCTGCCTCAAAGGAGTACTTCCAGGGTGATGAGCTTGCAGCACAGGTGTGGGTGAGCAAGTATGCCCTCAAGGACTCGTTTGGTAATATTTATGAGACTTCGCCCGAGGATATGCACCATCGTATAGCCAATGAGTTGGCTCGTATCGAGAGTAACTATCCTAACCCACTTAGTAAAAACGAGATATTTGATCTGCTCGATCACTTCCGCTATGTGATACCTCAGGGTGGCCCTATGACAGGTATCGGTAACAATATGCAGGTGGCTTCGCTGTCGAACTGCTTCGTTATTGGCCATAAGAATCCTGCCGACTCATACGGTGGTATCTTCCGTATGGACGAGGAGCAGGTGCAGCTTATGAAGCGTCGCGGTGGCGTAGGTCACGATTTGTCGCACATACGCCCTACGGGTAGCCCAGTGCTTAACTCGGCACTCACCTCTACGGGTATTGTCCCATTCATGGAGCGTTACTCAAACTCTACGCGCGAGGTGGCTCAGGATGGCCGTCGCGGTGCGCTGATGCTCTCGTTGCTTATCAAGCATCCCGATGCCGAGAGCTTTATCGACGCTAAGGTCGACACAGGCAAGGTTACAGGTGCCAACGTATCTATCAAGATTGACGATGAGTTTATGCGAGCAGCACTTTCGGGTCAGAGCTACCGTCAGGAGTTCCCTATAGGCTCGAAGAGACCTATCCTCACGCGCGACATCGATGCTCGCAAACTCTGGGATAAGATTATCCATAACGCTTGGAAGTCGGCAGAGCCTGGTGTGCTCTTCTGGGATACTATACTTCGTGAGAGTGTGCCCGACTGCTATGCCGAGGATGGCTTCCGCACAGTGTCGACAAACCCTTGTGGCGAGATTCCGTTGTGTCCATACGACAGCTGCCGTCTATTGGCTCTCAACCTCCTTGGCTATGTCGAGAATCCATTTACGCCAGAGGCTAAGTTTAACTTCGAGCTCTTCAAGAGTCATGTGGCTAAGGCTATGCACCTTATGGACGACATTATCGACCTTGAGCTTGAGAAGGTAGAGCTTATAATCAACAAGATAGCGAGTGACCCCGAGGATGACGATGTACGTCGCGTTGAGCTTGAGCTATGGCACAAGATTAAGAGTATGGCACTCAAGGGTCGCCGCACAGGCCTTGGCATCACTGCCGAGGGTGATATGTTGGCTGCGTTGGGCCTTCGCTATGGTTCCGAGGAGGCTATCGACTTTGCTGTGAAGGTACACAAGACCCTCGCAGTAGAGGCATACCGCGAGTCGGTAAATATGGCCAAGGAGCGTGGTGCTTTTGGTGTGTTCGACTTCGAGAAGGAGAGGGGCAACCCAATGATTACACGTATCTTGGAGGCTGCGCCCGAGCTTGAGGAGGAGATGAAGAAGTATGGCCGTAGAAATATCGCTATGCTCACCATAGCACCTACGGGCACTACATCGCTTATGTCGCAGACGACATCGGGTATCGAGCCAGTATTCCGCCCCGTATATAAGCGTCGCCGCAAGATTAACCCCTCGGATAAGGAGCAGACAGCCTCGTTTGTAGACGAGACAGGCGAGAAGTTTATCGAGTACTACGTCTTCCACCACCAGTTTGTTAAGTGGCTTGAGATTAATGGCTACGACACCTCGCGCCTACAGAGTATCGACGAGCAGGAGTTGGAGAAGTGGCTTGCAGCATCGCCCTACTACAAGGCTACCGCAAACGACATCGATTGGGTTGCTAAGGTTAAGATGCAGGGTGCTATTCAGAAGTGGGTGGACCACTCTATATCTGTAACTGTAAACCTGCCTAACGAGGTGACCGAGGAGCTCGTTGCCCAAGTATATCGCACAGCGTGGGAGTCGGGCTGTAAGGGTATTACCGTATATCGTGATGGCTGCCGCGATGGTGTGCTCCTCGATGTTAAGGATAAGGGTGCTGCTAAGGGTAACTGCTCAAGTGGCGAAAGCATACGTCGTCCAGAGTCTATTGCTGCCGACATCGTGCGCTTTAAGAATGGCTCGGAGGATTGGATTGCCTTTGTAGGTAAGCAGGATGACCGTCCTTATGAGATTTTCACTGGTAAGATCGAGGAGGATGCTATGTATATCCCCAAGACCATCACCAAGGGCCACATCCTTAAGGTTACAGAGGCTGATGGCACTAAGCGTTACGACTTCCAGTATCAGGACCGCTACGGATATATCAACACTATTGGTGGTATCTCGCGTCTCTTCGACGAGGAGTTCTGGAACTATGCTAAGCTTATCTCGGGAGTGTTGCGCTATGGTATGCCTATCGATAAGGTTGTGCAGCTTGTCGACGGCCTACACCTCGACTCTGAGACTATTAACACCTGGAAGAATGGTGTTGAGCGCGCCTTGAAGCGTTATATTAAGGATGGTACACGTGGTAAGGGTCGCTGTCCTCAGTGTGGACAGGAGAATATGGCCTATCAGAATGGCTGTTTGACTTGTATGGCGTGTGGGTACTCCAAGTGCAACTAAATTTTCGATTATAAGGCCGCATCTGCGGCACATCCCTACAAGTAAGACCCATCGGGCTGTACTACGTGTACTATCCCGATGGGCCTTCTTTTGTGATGCACCACAAGGGTATTCGTTGTTGCGGAGTGTTGTGATACTCGACCTCTTAATGTCTTATGGTCTTAACGTCTTAATGTCTTAAAAATGACTAGTACGGTCGCAGAGAAGGCGTGCGCCTATAATTATGGGGATACCGCTGTGTTCTGGGTAGTCCACGCAGTATCCCCAATCAACGCTTAGCTTAGCTTATCTACTTACGTTTTGCCGTGATAGAGAGGCTCTGCGCAGTAGGCTCCTCCTCGAGACCAAGCTTTGAGATAAGCTCCTCAAGGGGTCGCTTAGTGTCGCTATTGAACTCATACATAAATGGCTCCGATACCCACATTGGTGAGTAGTTGCCCTTATAGTCCATAATCACAGCGCACATAACGTAGAGCACTCCGTTCTCGCCTGTAAGTATCTTAGCCTCTGCTGAGGCGTAGCTAACAAGGTCATTAAAGATGGCCTCTTGTCCATCGAAGGTATATCTGTCGGCACGATAGATGGTGTAGAACATATCCTGCGTAGGCTTCTCGGTCTCTATCTCTGACCACATTGCGTACCAGCCCATACTCTCGAACATACCATAGTTATAGTACTTATCGGGGAAGCGTGCCTCAAGCTCTGCAAGACTATATGGTCCCTCCCATCGAACATCGACGATGCCATTCTCGCACTCACCCTCGGCTTCAGTCGAGAAGTCTAAGCGGAAGAGCTCCGTTGTCACAGTGTCGCCATAGTATCCAAAGGCCAATACCGAGTACTCCGTTTCAGGCTTAAGGCTATTCACGTGGCTAAATATAGAGTTGCGATACAACGTCATATTGAAGTTGTTTAGTAGCCAGCTGATAATCTCAGCGTCGGATGTTGTGGGGACCTCCTCTTTGGCGACAAGGGCTACGGTATATGGCTCGTCGGTGGTAGGCGTAACCGATACATCGGCAACACGCACGTAGTTGTTCTCTACCTTGATGTCGAGAACCATATCTGACATAGCTACAGCCTCGGTGCTAAAGTTAACAAGCTGGGGCTTAGAGGCTACCTGTGGAAGTCCATCAACCATCTCTATGGCGTAAAGAATCATTGCATAGTCGGTTGCACCCTTGCGTATTTCGCTATAGGTCTCCTCGCCCTGGAGGCACATAAGCTCAAGGAGCTGCTCTGGAGTATATCCCGATGCCATATATGTCGAAATCATACTCATCCAGGTGTTAGAGACCGTGCGAGCATACGCCTCGTCAAGCGTGCTACCCGGTCCACGATACATCCACTCATCCTCGGCGTAGATATCCAAGTAGTACTTACCATCCCACTCTATAGGTTTGATGTTGTATGTCGCCTCAGGGCCATTTATATCGATGGTAACATCGAATTTAATATCGGCAAGGGTGTTCGATGAGAGCGAGAACATTGTATAAGCAATGGGCGAGGCCAAGGTGTAGTCGTTGTTCTCGGCATTTACCTCGATGGCATAGGCATAGAGTATATACTCCTTATCGGGAGTCATATTTGTCCAGGTAATCTCGCTATCACCCTCGAAGGCTATCTGGTTCAATAGCAAAAACTCCTTGAGCATAGCCACGTCGTACTGCTCGGCCATACTCATAAAGTAGTTGTAGTCATCCATGAAGAGCTCTTCGGCAGTGGTTATGCCCATATTGTAGAAGTAGTCGAGCTCGGCCATGTAGACTATATATGGTATAGAGGGGTCTGAGGGGTAGATTATAGATTTACATGTAGTGGTTGTTTTGCTGGTTATCTCCATTTGGAATGTAACACCCTCATATCCAGCCTGTGTAACCGTAATAGATATATCTTGAACCGTAGGATATTTAACAGTAATGTAGGCTGTGCGTTCACTATTTTCCGAATTCTTTTCGATATCGAACTTAAGAGCACCATCTTGGGCTGCGATGTTATTAATCCACTCAGCATCCGTAGTGGCTACGATATCTATGCCATTAATGCCATTGGTTATAGTGTAGTTTATTGCACAACTACCACCCTCTGAGGTCGCCGTTAATGTGGTTTCGGCAAACTCAACAGTCGTGGTCTTTGGCTCCTCATCGACTGGGGCATTGTTCTCCGTACAACCAACTGCAAGTGCGCAACAGGCCATTGCAGCAATAAGTGTAAAAAGTTTTAATTTTCTCATAGACACGTTTTAAAGTTTAATTTCTTGAGCAAAGATATGATTTTTATTGTTACTTTGCAAACATAGCTAATCTTTCTTGAAAAAAATAGTGGCCGATATGATATGTTTTACAATTTATTATTATATTTGTCCCTTGAAAAGATGTTTTTTAGTTAAAAATTTTAAAAACTTTAATTTATATTACCTATTTAAACTTAAATTTAATCTATGAGAAGGTTAGTTGATTTCGTAAAGTTTGGCGTATTGCCAATCCTTTGTGTTGCTCTTACAGTAGGTTGTGAGAAGGGCCCAAAGGATGAGCCACAAGGTGGTCCTGATTTTACTAAGGATTCAAAGGTGGTTCTTAGCAAGACTACTGTCAGCGTAGGCGTTGGTGGTGGTTCTCAGCTACTTGAGTACACTATTGAGAATCCTCACCAGGGCGAGAAGATTACTGCTGAGGCAGCCTCAGAGTGGGTAAATGGCTTTAACTATGGTATTACAGGAGCTTTGCAGTTTAACGTAGATGCTAACGAGGGTTCTGAGCCTCGTGAGTGCTTGGTGACTGTTAAGTATCGTTTCGCTGAGGATGTTGTATTTACAGTAAAGCAGGGCGCACGTACCAACGCAGGCTTCAAGCTCGAGAACGTATCATCAGACCTCTTCTCTTACACAGTAGATGTTATTCCTGATGATAAGACTGCTCCATACATCGTTATGTCTGCAGATGCTACTTACATTGTACAGTCTGGTTTTGAGACTGATGAGGATTACTACGAGGATGACTTCTTCTACTTCGGTTGGTTGGGTCAGTTCTACGGTAAGGACGCTGTCACCGTTATGCAGGAGCGTTCAAAGATTGGTGATCAGCGTGGCATCACAATAGGTGATGCAGTATCTGGCATACCTCACACATTCTACTGCTACTACTTCGACTGGACAACTGGCGCACTTATCTCTGAAATTGCTAAGTTCGAGATTGTAACTAAAGAGCCAGAGAAGTCACCAGTAGAGTTTACTATTAACTACACTGTTGAGGGTCCACTTGTAAAGGCTGATGTCGTTCCAGTAGGTTACGAGGGTGCTTACTACTTCGATATGCTTAATGGCCTTGTTGCTGACTCATACCTCGAGTCATTCGATTACCTTAACAACGATCCTGCAGAGGCAGTAGAGTACTACTGGTCTAACGCCGTAGGTACTATGTCGCAAAGTATGTCTTACGACGAGATTGTCGCATTCTACAACTGCCAGGGTAACTACGAGGATGGTACACCACGTAGCCACTACGATTTCGAGCTCTTGGCTAACCACGACTACTACCTCTTCGCATTCGCAATGGAGGAGCACGGTCTTCCCTGTTCTAAGCCTCAAATCGTAAAGATTACCACTGGTGATGTTGAGCCTTCTGACAACGTGATTACAGCATCGGTAACTAACATTGCTGCTCAGAGTGCTACTATCAACTTCACAACAACAAACGATGACTACTACATCGCAGGTTGGGAGAAGGCTTCAGATTGGGCTACATTCGGTAACAACGACGCTGAGCGTCAGGAGTACTTGCTTACAAACCGCTCTTACGAGCTTATCAAGGGCAACTACTCACAGGGTATTATCGGTCTTGAGCCAGAGACTGACTATGTCCTCTATGCATTCGGTTCACGCGGTGGTATTGCTACTACTGACTACATCGCAACAGCTCCATTCAAGACACGTTCATCATCGGGCGGTGCTGCATCTATCGAGTTCGTAGACAATGGCTACTACTCAGCTGCTGATCTTGCTGATCTTCCAGGTTGGGAGTTCTTCGGTAACGAGAGCTATAGCGGCAAGATGATTCTTCCTGTAGAGTTCAAAATCACTGGTGATTATACAGCATTCTTCGACACTATTTGGGATTGGACAGACCGTTCAGATTACTACGACGACCAGCAGTATCTCGATAACCTCGTATGGAGCATCAACGAGTATGGTACAATGTCTCCTGATAAGACCTATACTATCCTTAACAACGATAGCCACTACGTACTCGTAGCTATGGTTATTGATATGGATGGTAACTATAGCAACCTTGCTAAGCACGAGATACGCACTTCATACGCTGGTGCTAAGACTGACCCTGCGGAGTTCGAGGCATGGTGGAATGAAGGCAAGGATGGTGGTGCTGAGCTCCAGAGCCTTGTTATCGAGAGCGAGCCTAAGCAGCTCTTTAAGACTAAGGTTACTGGTAAGAAGGCATCTGAGATGACTCTCGAGCGTGAGCGTAAGGTTGTCGAGATGGACGAGGTTAGCGCGAGCCGTTAATCTATGACCTTGGGCGCAGACATCTTAGTCGCGCAACAAACGAGGGGGTGACTATTTACTTTAGTCACCCCCTCTTGTGTTATGTAGCATGTTTATTATTGCCTTATGTAGTACGAAGATAGTAAAAATAGTTATTACTAAGATAATATAAGGTGATGAAAACATCGGCTGTTTAATATCAAATAATTTCGGAGTCGTTAATATGGCAATGGTGAGAGTCATAGCACCGCCATTACTTTAAGGGAAAAAAAAGAACCTGTCTAACAAAAACTTGTCAGACAGGCTCTTACTATTTGTACCTCTCACGATATTTGGCCGGGCTGATACCCTTGATGCGGGCAAAGTACTTGCCGAAAAACGAGGGTGAGGGGAATTTGAGCGTGTAGGCTATCTCCTTGACCGTAAGGTCGGTAGAGGTGAGGAGCGTAACGGCATCAAGCATCGCATAGCGTTCAATCCATTCAGTTGCGCTCAGACCACTTGCCCGCTTGATGGTTGTAGATATATATTTGGGCGTGAGACCCATTCGCTCGGCATAGAACTTAAGCTCGCGATGCTCGCGATAGTTCTCCTCGACAAGGCGCAAGAAGTCATCGGTAAGGCGTGTGCCTCTGTCGTCACTCTCGCTCTTGACGCTATGCAGAAAGTAGCCCATACCGAGGAAAAAGGCGTGGGTCAGGAGACTCAAAATCTCCAGGCGGTGAGGGTTTTGCTCCGTGGCAATGGTGTTGCAACACATTGAGATATAATCCTCTAATGCTCGCCGTGCTTCAGCCGATAGTTGAGCGTATGGGCTTTCGGTAACGACATTGCGAAGATTAAAGCTGTTACCAATCGTAAGCGATGATGTAAACTCCTCGGACATAAGGATATAGGTTGCCTCGAAGTCGGAACTAATATTTACCATCTCTGTTATCTGCCCAGGCAATACAATAAAGAAGCCTCCAGCCACAAGGTCGAAGGTCTTGGCATTGATGCGCCCTGTGCCACTACCACCACGGCAATATACCGCAACGATAAGTGGCGAGCGGTAGGGGTGATTGGGCAATATGGCGAAAGATGGGTTGTCGATAATTGAGAATTCGTCGCCCATAGAGTGGGTAGTGCCTCGGTCTCCACCTTGGATATAGCTTTCGATAGTTTGCGATAATGTCATAAATACGCCTTTTACTCCACAAAGATACGATTTTTGCACGATATGTTGCAATCATATCGGAATAATAGTCCATTAAATCGGAATTTTGGCACTTTATTCGTGTTGCTCGATGTTCTACCTTTGCACCATCGAAACAAAGTTAAACTAAAAACATCAAGGCTTATGACAAAGAAGAGTGTTAAGGAGGTTGCAGTAAAGACCTATGTAACGATTGAGAATGCGGTAGTTGGTGGCTACAAGGCGATAGAGAGTGCGGTGGTAGATGGCTACAAGGCTGTGGAGAATGCCACGGTGGACTCCTATAAGTCGGTCGAGGAGACTGCGGTGAACATTGGCAAGAGCCTGATGGAGGAGTATAACAAGCACAATAAGCAATAAAGAGGCTGCCTAACAAAAAACTTGTTAGACAGGTTCTTGCATAAAATTAAGGGTCGAGAAGAACTACTTGTTCATATAGCCCTTTACCTATTGAAGAGTCAAGTCCCCCTTTGTCAGCGTTGCGATTAAGGTGAGAGCAGAACAAGTTTACTTGTTATGCCGAGCCGAAGCAACGAAAAGGAGCGAAGCGAACTTAAAGGGGGATTTAGGGGGATTGTATATATGGAAGGTGGTGATACACCACCGCTATATTAAGGGGTAAAAAGAAAGCCCTCCCAAGTGGGAAGGCTTTGCATATAGGATAAGTTTCGGCAACCCGATTACTTTGCCATATACCCCTTAATATTGTAGAGTTACGATAGCGACAACGCAACCAAGTCCCCCTTTGGCAAAGGGGGATTTAGGGGGATTGTAAATATGAAAAGGTGGTGATACACCACCGCTATATTAAGGGGTAAAAAGAAAAGCCCTCCCAAGTGGGAAGGCTTTGCATATAGGATAAGTTTCGGTAACCCGATTACTTTGCCATATACCCCTTAATATAGTGGTGGTGCGAGCCGTAGCGGTTGAACGCAGCCTCGTCCAATGCCTCCTGTGCCGATGGGTGGGCAACAGAGATAATCAAGCGAGCACGCTCCTGAAGGCTCTTACCATAGAGGTCTACAGCACCATTCTCAGTTACGAACCAGTGGATATGGTTACGTGTGGTAACGACACCTGCACCCTCGGTCAATACGTCCGAAATCTTCGATACACCCTTATTGGTGATTGATGGCATAGCGATGATGGCCTTACCACCCTTAGAGAGCGATGCACCATAGATGAAGTCAATCTGACCACCTACGCCCGAGTAGAACTTACGACCCAAAGAGTCGGCACATACCTGACCTGTGATATCTACCTGAAGGGCTGAGTTGATAGCCGTTACCTTGTCGTTCTTCGCGATAACGAATGGGTCGTTAGTATAGCCTACATCCATCATCAATACGCCAGGGTTGTCGTCGATAAAGTCGTAGACCTTCTGAGAACCCATAAGGAAGGTAGATACCATCTTACCCTTATCGATATTCTTAGCAGCACCATTGATAACGCCCTTCTCAACGAGTGGAAGTACGCCATCGGCAAACATCTCGGTGTGAACACCAAGGTTCTTGTGGCCACCAAGCTGTGCAAGTACAGCATTTGGAATAGCTCCGATACCCATCTGAAGTGTAGCACCATCCTCGATAAGACCTGCGCAGAGGTTACCAATCTTAGTCTCCACCTCGTTAGGTGTAGTGAAGTGTGCCTCCTCGAGTGGCTGGTCATCCTCGACGAAGAAGTTAATCTTCGAAGTGTGAATCATAGCATCACCAAATGAACGAGGTACATACTTGTTTACTACGGCGATAACATGGTCAGCGCACTCTACAGCTGCCAATGTAGCATCTACAGAAGTACCGAGTGATACGTAGCCGTGCTTGTCGGGACGCGACACCTGAATCATTGCCACGTTACATGGTACTGCTCCCGAGCGATAGAGCTTCTGTGTCTCGCTGAGGAAGACTGGAATATAGTCAGCAAAGCCGCTCTGTGTAACCTTGCGCACGTTGCCACCTACGAAGAATGAGTCGAGCTGGAAGATACCCTCGAACTCTGGGTCTGCATAGGGTGCAGGACCCTCGGTGTGGAGGTGGTGGATGTGTACATCCTTAAACTCGCCATTGCGGCCACGCTCGCACATAGCCTTGATGAGGCACTGGGGAGCTGATGCTACAGAACTTAGGTGAACGTGGTCACCTGACTTGATGCACTTAACTGCCTCGGCAGCAGTTGTAAACTTAATGTTGCTCATGTCTTTAAGTTTTATTTTAGGTTAAATCTGTTTGTGTTGTTCTATCATTAGCGTTGATAGGAAGGGTAGCATATGCACCCCTCCTACAGCAAAACTACTTGCGCTTCACCTCAACCTGCTCGTATCCCTCGATGATATCACCAATCTTGATATCGTTGAACGACTCGATATTTAGACCGCAATCCTGTCCTACGGTAACCTCCTTGACATCGTCCTTGAAGCGACGCAACGAGCCGAGCTTACCAGTGTAGATAACAATACCATCGCGGATGACACGTATAGGCGTGTTGCGCTGCATCTTACCCTCGCGCACAATACATCCTGCTACGGTGCCCACCTTCGAAATCTTGAAGGTCTCCATAACCTCCGTAGAGCATACTATCTCCTCCTTCATCACAGGCTCAAGCATACCTTCGATAGCATCCTTAATCTCGTTGATGGCATCGTAGATGATTGAGTATAGACGGATGTCGATTTGCTCCTTCTCGGCAGCCTTACGTGCTGCGGCAGATGGACGCACCTGGAAACCTACGATAATGGCGTTAGAGGCCGCTGCAAGCAGTACATCCGACTCTGAAATCTGACCTACGGCCGAGTGGATGACATTCACCTGCACACTCTCCTTCGAGAGCTTGATAAGTGAGCCTGTCATAGCCTCTACCGAGCCATCTACATCACCCTTGACGATGATGTTAAGTTCCTTGAATGAGCCGATAGCGATACGGCGACCAATCTCGTCGAGTGTAACGTGCTTCTGTGTCATAATACCCTGCATACGCTGTAGCTGCTCGCGCTTGTTGGCAATCTCGCGAGCCGAGCGGTCGTCCTCCATGACGTTGAAGGTATCGCCCGCCTGTGGTGCTCCATTAAGACCAAGCACCTGCACAGGTGTCGAAGGTCCCGCCTCGTTAACCTTGCGGCCATTCTCGTCGAACATAGCCTTCACACGGCCTGTGTATGTTCCCGAGAGGAGAACATCGCCCACGCGCAGAGTACCATTCTGAACCATAATAGTAGCTACGTAACCACGACCCTTGTCGAGCATCGACTCGATGACAGCACCCGAAGCCTTGCGGTTAGGGTTGGCCTTAAGCTCAAGCATCTCGGCCTCAAGAAGCACCTTCTCAAGGAGCTTGTCAAGGTTCATACCCTTCTTTGCCGACACCTCCTGGCACTGATACTTACCACCCCAGTCCTCAACGAGGTAGTTCATCTGCGAGAGCTGCTCGCGGATATGGTCGGCATTAGCCTGTGGCTTATCCATCTTGTTGATGGCAAACACCATAGGTACGCCAGCTGCCGAGGCGTGGTTGATAGCCTCGACGGTCTGTGGCATCACGCTATCGTCGGCAGCGACGATGATGATGGCTACGTCGGTCATCTTAGCACCTCGCGCACGCATCGCTGTAAAGGCCTCGTGACCTGGCGTGTCAAGGAACGTAATCTTCTGACCGTTAAGCTCTACTGAGTAGGCACCGATGTGCTGTGTGATACCACCAGCCTCGCCTGCCGTAACATTTGTCTTACGTATATTATCCAAAAGCGATGTCTTACCATGGTCTACGTGACCCATAACCGTAACGATAGGTGGACGTGGCATAAGGTCCTCGTCGCTATCTACATCGCTCTCTATGGCCTCCTGAATCTCTACCGAGACAAACTCGACGCTAAAGCCGAACTCCTCGGCAACAACAACCAAGGCCTCGGCATCGAGACGCTGGTTGATAGATACCATAAGTCCGAGGTTCATACACGCCGAGATAACCTCCATAGGCGATACGTTCATCATCGTAGCTAACTCACTTACGGTTACGAACTCCGTAACCTTAAGCACGCTACGCTCCATCTCTTCGCGTTCGATCTCCTCGTTCATGCGCTCACGTACCTCGTCGCGCTTCTCCTTACGATACTTCGCGCCCTTAGACTTCGTGCCCTTAGCCGTGAGACGTGCCAACGTATCCTTAATCTGCTTCGATACCTCCTCGTCCGAAACCTCGGGACGCACTACAGGCTTAGGCTGTGGCTTCTGCTTCTTCTGCTTCTTTGTCTGTGGCTGCTGGCCGCCGCCCTGCTGCTGCGAGTGCTGCTGACCACCCTTGTTACCACCCTTATTGCCACCCTCGCCCTTAGGAGTGTTCTTACCCTCCTTGGCGACGTTAACCTTCTCCTTATCAAGACGCTTGCGCTTATGCTTGCCTCCAGGTGTCATATTCGAAACGTCCATAGTGCCCAAAATCTTAGGACCATCGAGCTGTGTCACCTCGGGACGAAATACCGAGTCGCGCTTTGGCTCCGAAGGCTCTGCCGGCTCTACCACAGGTGCTGGCTTAGGCTCGGGCATAGGTTCAGGCCTTGGCTCGGGCTTTGGCTCTGGTTTGGGCTCAGGCTTTGTCTGTGGCTGTGGTGCTGGCTTAGGCTCCTCGGCCTTTGGGGTCTCAACCTTGGGCTCCTCCTTAGCGGGCTTAGCGTCAAGGTCTATTTTGCCGAGAATCTTAGGACCACGAACCTCTTCCTTGGCGCGTATCATGCTGCTGCGCACTACAACCTCTTCCTCCTCCTCTTTAGACTTCTGGCCCTGAGAGGTTATGCTTACCGAGCCCTTCTGCTGTATTCTCTCGCGCACAGCATTACGCTCGTTGCCCGACTGGCGATTATGTCCGAACTCCTTCTCCAAGGCTGCGTATACCTCGGGGGTTACGGGTGACGATGGCGAGCAGTCGCTCTGCAAGCCCTTGCGCTGGAGATACTCGGCGAGAGTGTTAAATCCCACCTTAAACTCCTTGGCGACCTGTATAAGCCTTATTTTTTTGCTGTTATCCATTCAATATCTCCTTTCATTAATCGTTATCAACCTACTCGAACTCTGCCTTAAGGATGGCCATTACCTGCTCTGCCTGCTCAATTTCGAGGTCTGCACGCTGTGCTACCTCCTCAACTGAGAGCTCCAGAACGCTCTTTGCCGTGTCGCAGCCAGCACCCTTAAGTGCTTCGATAATCCAGCCGTCTATCTCGTCTGCAAACTCCGTAAGTGCTACATCCTCCTCCTCAATCTCGCGGTATACGTCGATGTCGTAGCCTGTGAGCATCTTTGAAAGACGAATGTTAAGACCTCCCTTACCGATAGCGAGCGACACCTCCTCGGGCTTGAGATATACCGATGCTGTCTTACGCTCCTCGTCGATGGTGATGGAAGAAATCTTTGCTGGGTTGAGTGAACGCTGAATCATAAGCGAGGTGTTGGCCGTGTAGTTAACCACGTCGATATTCTCGTTACGGAGCTCCTTGACGATGGTGTAGATACGCGAGCCCTTCATTCCCACGCATGCTCCTACAGGGTCGATGCGGTCGTCATAAGACTCTACGGCAACCTTAGCACGCTCACCAGGGATGCGAGCAATCTTCTTGATGGTGATAAGACCATCGAAAATCTCGGGTACCTCCTGCTCAAAGAGACGCTCAAGGAACTGGTTGTCGGTACGCGAGAGGATGATGCGAGGCTGGTTGTTGTTCATCTCTACAGATTTAACTATAGCCTTGATAGCGTCGCCCTTACGGTAGAAGTCGTTAGGTATCTGCTCGCTCTTGGGTAGTACAAGGTCGTTATCGTCGTCATCGCGCACGAGGACCTCCTTCTTCCATACCTGGTATACCTCACCAGTGATAATCTCGCCTACGCGCTCCGAGTACTTCTCGAAGAGGGCTGCCTTCTCCAGGTCGAGGATACGCGATGCGAGGTTCTGGCGTAGTGATAGCACTGCGCGACGACCAAACTTAGTCATATCAATCTGGTCTACATACTCGTCACCCACCTCATAGGTAGCGTCGATAGCCTTAACCTCCGATACAGAAATCTCGGTATTCTCGTTCTCTACAGCGTCATCCTCGACAACTGTACGGTTGCGCCAAATCTCCAGATCGCCCTTCTCGGGGTTAATGATAACGTCGAAATTCTCATCGCTCTCGAACTGCTTCTGGAGGGCATGGCGAAAGACATCCTCCAAAACACCGATAAGTGTGGCATTGTCGATGCTCTTAAGCTCTTTAAACTCAGCAAAGTTGCTGATAAGATTAATGTACTTCATCTGTTGTATATATTTTGTTTGTTTTGTTTCTTTTATCGTCGCGTGGTCTTTCTTATCGTAGTATCGGGCAATACCCCCTTCGATATATAGCCTCTGGGCAATACCCTTAATCTACGCTAAAGGGCCATATGCGCAAGCCTTATTGCTTGGTGTCGACTATTTAAAGTCGAGGTACTCTTTGACATACTTAATCTCCTCCCAGCGGTAGCTCTTGGTGACCTCTACGCTCTGCTTACGCTTCTTGCCCTCTACCGTCTGCTTCTCCTCATACGACAGGGTTATACCCTCGTCGCCCACATCGTCGAGCTTAGCCAAAATCTTGATGCCATCCTTGAGCAACACCTCTACCGAGCCTCCCAATATCTTGCGATACTGGCGTAGGAGTTTAAGCTCGGAGCCTATACCTGCCGAGGCTACTAAAAGTGAGTAGTCCTCTACCTCGCGGTCAAGCTCCTCCTCGATAGCGCGGTTTATCCTTGCGCAGTCATCCAATTTTACTGCTGTATCGCTATCAACGAGTAGCTCGATATCGCCCGATGGCGATATTTTGCACTCTACAACGAACATGTCGCTGCCCTCAAGAATTCTCTCTGCAATCTCTATAACCTTCTGTGCTTCAATCATCTCTGTAAATCGTATATCTCTATGTGTCTAATATCGTTACGTTATATCCACGAAATAAGGGGACCATTAGTCCCCTTACTCTCGTCCTTTTGCCCTGCAAAGATATGTATAATTTTTATGTTTTCCAATAAATTAGCCCATTTTTCGCATATTTATCATTATTGTGATATGCGGCTTGTCGCGAGGGCATCCGACAGCTACTTCTTGAGGCTAACAACGCCTAAGCCGCCAGCGTAGTAGCTGTGAATATTTACCTTGCCTGCGGTATCGAGGATGACCATAACGATAATATCGCCGCCATACGTCGCGCTATACTTAAGAAGTGCCTCGTACTTAGGATTAAACGAGTTCTCAAGGTCGTCGATATACTTATATGGCGTACCCTCGGTGACAACCTTTACCGAACCCTTAACCTTGCCTGTCTCGGTGTACTCCACAAGGTTTGCCTTCACGCGCTCCTCAATCTCTTCGGTTTTGCAGCTGGCTAAGCGCATAAACCACACCTTGTCAACGTTATCGCTAAACTCTGTAGCGGTGAGAGTCACGTTTACGCGCTCATCTACCTCGCTCTCATCCGAGGCGGTAAGTGTTGCTGTGGCCGTACCTAAGTAGCTGAGTGCGCCCTCTTCGATAACCTCTTCGAGAGTGGTGTAGTAGTCGGTGTCGAGGCCTGCCAAGCGTGCTACGCAGACAATCTCGCCTGCGCGGCCCGATGTATCAACTGCCGAGGCGTAGATATAGTAGTTGTCGCCTGGGTGGTAGATGTCTATAACGGCGGTAGCCACGCCATCGACTATATCATACTCCTCGCGGTAGTTCTGGTAGCTATCCGCATCCAAGACATACTCTAAGTTGTCGGCATAGGCCGCGTGGTCTGCCGTAGGTGCTGCATAGAGACGTACCTTCGTAGCGTTGCTATCTGTCGTGACCTTAACGGTGAGACTTTCGTGCGATGTCTGAGTCTCGATGGTGGCAGCGGTAATCTTAGCTACGCCTGTAAGCGATGGACGCTTAGTGGTAAATGTAGTGTAGGCGACCTGTCCAATCTTACCCTCCTTGATAGCCACAGCGTAGGCGTAGTACTCGTGTCCTATCTCGAGGCGGTCGTCAAGCAGGCGCGTGATGGGCTCGGTATAAATCGTAGGTATAGCCTGTGCCGAGCTGGCCAGGAATATCTTAATCTCCTCCTCTGTCGCACCCTCGAATGTGAATGGATTGTCTGTGTCGGCATCTGCAATAGCTGGATCTACATAGCCGATAATGACCTTGCAGGGCTCCTCGGCTGTGACCTTTGCGTATGCCTCAGTCTCGGTAATATCGCCCATCTCGATAGCGATGTCTACGTCGCCGTTAACCTCTACGTCGGGGATGACGACCTCTGTGGTTGTCACGTTGTAGTTGCCGCTGTTGTCCTCGCCATATACAGCAATGGTATACGACGTGCCAGGCGTAAGTATTATACCAGCACTCTCGTTGCTGTCGGTGCGCGAGTTACGCACAAGGTCCTGCTCGGTGAAGGTGCGGCTCTCGGTGGCCGAGTTAAAGACTGCAAAGGGGTAGCTCGGATCGGGGTTGAGCGACGACTGTGCCTGCTCGATAAAGATATTACGGTCATAGGCCGAGGTGTGTACAGCACCTGCAACGTAGCGCACACAGTGCTCCTGTTTTGTTACCACAGCGTCGAGCGTATAGGCCGTAAGGTTCTCGATAGCTATCTCGGCTACGGGGCTGATGACGCTAAAGGTGGCACTCTTCTCCTCGCCAAGGTTAAGCTCATTCTCGGCGCGGAATATAAACTGATACTCCTTATCGTAGTCTACCTTGTAGCTTACGGTGCGTGCTGTAGCATCCTCGAAACTGTCGATTTTGGATATTGTAGTATCTCGCTTAGTGCCCCAATACCAGTGGTGAGTATCCTCCGAGGGTGTAACCTCGAATGATACCTCCATCTTAGCCTCGTCGAACATAGGCTTAGATATTGAAATTGTAGGCTCGGCCAACTCGAAGAAGCACTCTGCGGTAACATCCTCGCCACGTATGTTGCCACACTCGGCATAAGCACGTAGCTCGACTCTCTTACCCCAGATGTAGGGGAAGCTTATCACCCTCTCGGCATTACCCTCCTCGCTATTCCATGCTAACGAGGTGTGCTCCTCGTCGGTAGCGTAGCTCTGCCAGTACCACCTCTCAGTAGCCTTAGATGGGTAGATGGTAGCCTCGGCCATATTTGTCTCTGCATTTAGCGTAATCTGGCCGATGGTGAGTGTCACCTCGCCCTCGGGCATTGCGCAGAAGCTCTTCTTTGCGGTGTCGCTCTTACCCGCCTTATTCTCGGCGTATGCCTCGATGGTGTACTCTATGCCATAGGTAACCTCGAACTTAAGCTCCTTGGCTGCGGCACCCTCCTCCCTGTTAAAGCTCTCCTCGTCAGTGGTGATGCTGCCACCCTTAACTCTCCAGTACCACGCTGTGGCATCTGTAGATGGGGCAATCATCACCTTAACACTCATAGTTGCGGCATCGAACTCTGGTTCGAGGATGCCGATGGTAGGCCTATTTACGGGAGTATCTGCTGGCTCTTTGTCGCAACTCCACGATACGAGGGCTACGATGGCTACCATTGCGGTAGCGATTAATTCTCTTATTCTCATAATGCTATCTATTATTAGTTAAATTCAGGTATCGACTCTATACGCGCAAAGTCCATGCACTCGCCCGTTGTGCGTGACCGCCATAGCATCCTATCGCGTGTGGGCATCTCGACGCGGTACTCGTCGTTCCAGTCGCCTACGCCATTGTCGTAGCAGCCTCGCAGCGTGTAGGTGCCATCCTCCTCGGCGAGGATGCTGTATTGCCCCGTACTACGACGAGGATACATTGAGCCTATGTTTGTCCACATCTCGAAGCTGCGCTTGTCGCGGTCAAAAGAGATATATAGTAGGGTTGCATCGAGGAGCTCGCTGCCATCAAGATGGGTCAGTTGCCAGCTGCCATCTATCGTGTTGTAGGTGACCTCGATTTTGGGTTGTGTAGCGTCATCAATGGGTGCCTGCTTGCCACACGATGCAAGTGTTAGGAGTGTGGCAACAGCCATAATTGTTACTTGTAGAAATCTCATATCTATCGCTTTATTGTTACCTTAATCATACGCTCGATAGGCGGTGCCTCGATGCCCTCAATAAGTAGCATTGTAGTGATATCGCGCTCTAAGGCTCTATCAGGCCTATAGCTAATCACTATGTCGCCCTCGCCCTTGGGTGCAATAACCTCGGGCTCGCTACGTAGGTTCAAACTCTCGATTGTCGAGCGTGATGTTATCCTTATGGGCCTTTCCGAGGTGTTTACTACGGCTATGCGCTCCGTGCTGCTATCAGACTCTCCTATAGTAACCTCCTTGCGGCTTAGTCGCAGTGCCCCTATGCGGTGGCTTAGATGGCTCAGTGTGTCGTTGGCCTCAATATCGCCCTCGATGCTTAGCTTGAGCGTTGGGCGCAGGCTGTCAAGGTCGGTGTAGACGAGGATTCTTAATAAAAAGTCTCCACTACGTCCCACAGGGTCAAAGCTACCCACGATACTCATCCTACCTTGAGGCTCTATGCGCTCGCTATCGGCCGAGACCCTAAGACAGCTACACGTTGAGCGTAAATCGGTAATATTTACACCTCGGTCGCCGGTGTTGCGTAGCTTAAACTCTACAGTGACACTCTCGCTATCGGATATCTTACCGAGGTTGATAGCCTCGCACTCGGCAGTGATGCAGCCCGCTACAGATGTCGATAGTGGGGGATTGACCAACGAGTCGAGCGCGCTACGCGATAGGAGGTGTCGCTCCTGTGCCGTAGCTACGATGGTCGTGAGCATGGCGGTAGTGGCCACACATATATATAATATCTTACGTCGCAGCCTCATATCCCTGCTATTTATAACCACCCGTTATCCTCGGCACCAACCCTTACGGTGAGGGTGGTACGATGCTCCGTACCATCGCTACACCTTATGCTAAGCGATGTCTGACCCTTGGAGTGCCCTACGACATAGAGTAGGCCACCCTCTATGCGAGCCTCAGCAATGGAGCTATTCGCGGTGGTGGCTGTGGTCGCCGAGACGATGTTATACTCCTCCAATACCAACCTAAGCTCCTCGTCGGGGGCCAAGTATAGGTTGGGAAGCCGCATATCTCGGCCCGAACCATCGATAGCCTTAAGCAGGGCTGTGGCATCGACCAAACGACCCATCTTGCCTCGGTACTCTGTTAAGTTCATCTTGAGCGGTGTGGCACCAGCCGAGTTATGGCGCATATAGAAGAGCTTTTCGCCCACGAAGTAGTCGTCTATATCCTCTGCCGATGCGTACATCAACTCGCGGAACTCGGCCGATGTAAAGTGGCGGTGCTGCTGCTTGGCGTATGCTAAGCCGAGTGCCGCAACGCCCGAAACGTGGGGACAGGCCATCGACGTACCCTCATAATAGCCGTAGCCAGCAACACCATTGACCACCAGCGTAGAGAATATCGCACCCTGCTCCTTGAGCACCCCATTTTCGTCGTATAGCTCATCCTCCTGGCCTGGAGTGCCGTAGTACTCAAGGTCGCCACCAGGGGCCGAGAGGAGTACCTCGCTACCATAGTTTGAGTATGATGCAGGGGTAAAATCGGCAGCTATCGAGGCTACAGATATGCACCCCGAGTAGGCTGCAGGAAATGACGATTGTGCAGCATACTCATTACCCGAGGCGAAGATGGCAAGACCGCCATCGATGACACCATTGGGCGAGCCTGCGCAGTTGATAAAGTAGTCCAAAGCCTCCTTCTCAAGGGGGTAGGTGGCGGCCCACTCCTCTTCGGTTGCAGGTCCTGGCGTGTAGCCCATTATGAGGTTGGCCTTGGCAGAGTTATAGCCCCACGAGCACTGTAGTATAACAGCACCGTTATCTGCGGCATACTTTATGGCACGGGCCTCCATAGCCAGCGATGCCGAGTTCATGCCGTCGAAGAGCTGAAGGCTCATAATCTTAACTCCTTTATGGCCCTTGCCACCTCCTGCGATGCCTGCACACCCTATGCCGTTGTCATTTACCGCAGCTATAGTGCCTGCTACGTGTGTGCCGTGTCCAGTGCTGCCATTCGAGGTCCACGATGTCACTGCGCTATTGCGCACAAAGTTGTAGCCATACTTATCATCTTCGTAGCCATTACCATCGGCATCCTGGCCTGCGTGTAGCTCCTCGCCCTCGTTAATCCATATATTGTCGGCAAGGTCGGGGTGGCTCCACATCACAGCCTCGTCCATTACGGCAACGATGATATCCTCATCGCCTGTACACACCTCCCATGCACCTGCGCACCCTGCATCGGCCCCAGAAACAACACCTGCCCACTCCTGAGCAATAGGTGCTGTGCCATCGTTGATGTAGCACCATTGACGATATATCTCAGGGTCGTTAAATGGCCACGCTACGCTGCGTGTGGTGTGGCTCTCGGACTCAGCACAGCTTATAAAGCGTGGGTTGGGGTCAGGGTTGTAGGCGCGATAAATATTACGATTACACTGAAGCCTATCCACCTCGCCAAGCTGCGAAAGGTGTTCGATGGCCGTAGCTATATCCTCGCTCTCGTCAAACCTGACTATATACCATAGGTGAAGACCTGCCTGACGTGTACGCTCCTCGTGGCGAATATCTACGGGGAAGAGACGTTCAAAACTATAGGCTCCGAGGATGTCGAGAACCTCATCCGTAGATGGTATTCCCGAGCGTGTAGCCTCGCCACCTGAGCGAGTCATCGTCTCGTCAAGTATCGCCTCCATTGCCGAGTCAAACTTGATGATTACCTCGCCTTGTATGGCATCCTCAGTGATGATAGACACATGGTGGCCACCATCATTGGGCGATAGCGACTCGGCACCCTCTCTTACGCAGGCACCAAGTGTTACAAGAGCTAAAAATGCTACTACAAAAGCTATTCTCTTCATATTCTACTCCATTTCATCGTTAAACTCGTAGCGTCCGCGATACAACGGATACCTCTCGAAGTAGTACTCCGTAGATTTGGGGACGTTGCTAAAACCCGCAGCCTTGCCATCGGAGTCTGTCGCCGACTCCTGCTGTGGGAATACCAATATCTCGGGCCCCCACTCTAAAAGGCGTGGGTGGTATAGTAGCCAGTCGGGAAGCTCGCCACTCATAAAGTTGAGGTTTATCCTCAGGGCTCTCATATTGGGGAGTATGCGTGGCAGCTGAGCCTCGACAGCCCAATCTACCGTGTCGCCATAGCGCGCCACATCCTCCTCGGTGTAGGCTCTAACACCCTCTTTACCAGCCTCGAAGTCGGGAAGCTTACCCTCGATATAGTTGTACGATAGCGACAGCTCCTCAAGCTCCTCCCATAGTAGTAATCTCTTCACTGCGTCGCTATCATCTAAGTCGCTGTGTAGGCCTATGCCACGCTCATCGGCCGATGACCTTGTGCGCAGGTCGGCTATCGAGGCGCGGCGGTTGCTCGATAGGTTTAGCGAGCGCAGCTTAGGGAAGTTCTCGCGCGTGATAACCTCGGGAATAGAGTTGAAGTTGTTGGAGTTAAGGTCCAGCGTCTCAAGCGTAGCACCGAGCTTGGCAAAGCCCTCGGGCAGCGATACAAGGCCAAAGGCTGCAATGCGCAGGGCCTTAAGGTGCTCAAGCTGGCATATCTCCTCGCCGAGGTCGATGCTCTTAAGCATAGTGTTAACATTGCCAAAGAGCGACAATGTTTCGAGATATCTCAGATGCTTAATCTCGACAGGAACACCATCCTCGGTGTTAAAGTAGCTTAGGTCGAGGTCGCGTACACGGCCTACAGCCTCGGGCGAAGGTAGCGAGCTGTCGGTAGCCTCCCATAGGCGCACCGACTCCCAGCGGCTCATCGCCTCGGTAGTAGATATAGCATTCTCGCTCCAGCACTCAAGCTTGGAGTGTATCGTTACTACTGCGAGGGAGTCGCCCTGGCGATTATCCTTGATGACTGGGGCACTGTTCTGGCGCACGACAAGCCTATTGCTCGTAGCCAATGGTGTGCCATCCTTGGCCGTAAAGTAGAGCGTGGCAACGCGCTCCTTAGGCTCGGTATTCATCTTCCACTCCATGTGCAGGCGTGTACTACGTGGGCGTGCTCCTCTGTCGAGCACAATATTAAAGTCGTCAATAGAGAGCCACTCTTCGTCGCTATCATACTCGGCGACAACGTCAAACTCTACGTTACTCTCTACATCGAACTCAAACCAGCGGTCTATGCGTGGTGCTGAGGCTGCCAACCTGTACTCGCTAAGCTCTGGCGTTACCTGACGGGCATAGCCGTGCTGTGTGATGGCTATATTTTTGAGCACCTTACCGCCCGACGAGAAGCGTATCTCGGTGTTGCGCATATCGTTGATAAGCGTAGAGTCTACCCTTATGCTGCACCTTACCTCGCCACGACCATTGGCTGGCGACACCATAACCCAGGGGACATCGGCCACGGCGGTCCACTCCTGCGATGAACGTATCGAAATATCGTAGCTACCGCCCGAGGCCTCGGCCTCGATGGTGGTGATATCGGCCTCGAAGCCTGGTAGTGTCGTGGTGTCGTTGCTACAGCTCTGTAGTGCGATAATTGCACAGAGTGCTGCGATTATATGTATATTTACAATTCTCATAGTCGTAGCCTGTTATTCAAGTTTTAGGGCATCGCAACCACGTATATCCTGTGTTGCATCGTATATTAGCTCGTAGTAGCCCATCTCGATATATGGACATACGTTTGATAGGTCTATTGAGATATTGGGGTTATCCTTTATCTCGAAGAGCAGGATATATGGCGATATCGTATCCTCAATCTTACGCAGGTCGTTCGAGCCGATGTAAAAGGCCGAGAGTTCAGGGTGGTTATATAACCCCGTTGGCCACTCGCGCAGGGTGCGGTTACCCTCATCGTCGCGCTGCTGGCGTATGCTCATAACCGTAAGGTGGTCGATAGAGAGTGGTGCGTATGGGAACTCACTAAAGGCGTTGCTCGACAGGTCTATACCGTAGAGGAACGGCAGATTAGAGATGCTAAAGTCGTTGTATGGTAGCTCCTTTAGACGGTTAAAGCTTAGGTCGATGGTCGTCAACGACTCGCTATTAGCACCCACGAGTGCCCCCTCCTGAATCTTACGTATGCCGTTGGCACTGAGCATAAGCGTCTGAATGATAGAGCCCGAGCCTATGATTCTCGGTGGTAGCTCGTCGAAACAGTTGTTGGCAAGGTTGAGAGTCGAGGCATTGATGCCGCGCCAGGCATCGCCATTTTCGAGTCTCGATATCTTGTTTGACGAGAAGTCGGCTGTGATCATAACGTATACCGAGCGAGCGGTAAAGATATCGGGCAGCTCGGTAAGTAGATTGTTCGAGCATGAGAACTCCTCCAGCTGGCTCATACCGCAGAAGTAGCCATCCTCGTCGGCCTCAATCTCGGTAATGCAGTTATTATCAAGGAGTATTGTTGCTGGGTTAACCTCCTTGCCGAAGGGGTATACCCTCTCAAGGCGGTTGTTGCAACAGTCGAGAAGGCCGAGTCTATACATTCGCTTTAAGTAGTCGTGCGAGGGTGTCTCGCGTAGGTTGTTGTAGCCTAAATATAGAATCTGTATGTCGCCGCCCGACTCGCCATCGATGATAGCCTCCCAGTCGGACTTAAGCTGCTCGTGAGAGATGCGCTGGTTGACAGCGATATTGAGCGACTGGATGTTCGGCAGCTCGGTAACCAAATCGCGAGGAAGTCGCTCTAAGCGTGAGCAGTTGTATATCTCGATGTCGGTGAGGTTCTCGAAGGCTCCCCAGGACCACTCGTCGCGCTCGTCGTAATATTGCGATTCGGGGTCAATCTCCACAAAGAAGCTATCGGACTCGATAGGCGAGTTGGCAATGAAGAGTTGTTCGAGCTTCGTAAGGCGCATAATAGCGCGTGAGATGCCCGTAATGCCATTTGTGAGGTTGCCAAAGGCTACATCCTTACGCTCGATGCGGCTGTTGGGTATGGCCCTCTGCTGCGGGTCACGATTTATCGCCTGCTTAAGTTCGTAGCTAAGCTGCTCGCGAGCATCGTGCTTGAGTGTGCGGTTATAGTAGTCGAGAGCCGAGATGCGGCCACCATCGTAGCCACCGATGAGCTCATTATGGTTACCCAAATATAGAACCTTAAGCTCCGTAAGCTGACCTATAGCCTCAGAAACGATACCCTTAGCCCCGAAGCCCGAGATATTGAGCGTCTCGACCCTACCATCGGCATTGAGCGTAACGCCTGGCTGTATGCCCCACATATCGATATCCTTGTTGAAGTCCCAGTTGCTCCCCGAGGGGTACTCCTCGCCATGGAACGACCAGTTTGGACCATCGAGCGAAAGCCATATCTCCTTGAGTGCCTGATAATCCTTGATATGCTCGGCCGTAGCAGAGAGGACTATGGGGACAACGACACCTACAGATACCTCGTTGTCGCCAACAGAAAATGTAGAGCCTAACTCCTCGATTTTGCAACTCTCAAGGCGACTCTTAGCCTTAGTGTCGGAGTAGGTCGTATACTCTGTAACAACATAGTTGCCAGCCTTAAGCCAGTGCTCGCCCTGGCACACCATAAACGATGTAAGTCCATTGCGCTCGTATAGCTCCTTGTCCATAGAGCCCTCGACGAAGGCTTCGTAGTAGGCTGTGGTTAACCCTTTGAAGGTGAAGCTCTCCTGCGTAAACCTATTCTTTACGCTTACATCTACCGCCTTAATCTGTGTAAAGGGGTAGAGGCCATCGGCATCGAGGCGCGTACTAAAGGCTTTGCCCAGCACGAAGAACACCTTGCCCTTCTCGACACACTCTACGCCTATATCCTTAACCGTCAATCCTCCCCTCTCGACGGTGAATGTGCCCGCGCTATCGCCCACAAATAGCTCATTGTCGAGCTTGTCGTACAGATAGTAGCCAATGACGTTATATTGCCCCGTAAGCAGGCGTAGCTTCTCGCTCGAAACGCCCCACTCGGCACTCTCCTTGTCGTAGTACGACAGAAGTAGTGTCTGGGTTATGGTCGAGCCATCGCGCTGCATAACGACACTTATCTTGTGGGCATCGGCAAGCCAGTCGAGCATATCGGTGGCTCGCGTGTCAACCCCCGACTCTAACGACGCACGCTTAAGTAGCTTAAATTGCACATATCCATAGTCGGCCTGTGTCGCCGTTGTATCTCCCTTTGTACAGCCACTCAGCACCAGCGTACTCGCCGCGATGATTAGACATAGACGTAGGAATATCTTCTTCATAACACTAATATAAGGGTTTATGCTCCAAAGTTATATCTACGCTACAACTATTGGGCTGGTGGGGTGACAACTAAGAGCTTACGCGCCTGACTATCGACCTTAAATACTACATATACACTCTCGTTAAACGAGTCGTTGGGCCCCCATAGGTGGAGAGCCATTCGCTCGTCCTTATTCTCGCCTAAGTAGTACTCATTCTCGGTAATTTTAAGCTGCCTGTCTTTGTACCACACCTCGGCTGTAGCATTGCCGCTCTCATGAGCGGTTGTTGTCCAGCTCTCTATGCGTGGGTCTATGATGATACCTGGACGCTTACCATCGACGCTATTGACAAAGGGGCAGGTGTAGGCCTCCGTAACGCCATACTTTGCCATAACTGCGCTGTCGTTATACGCACTACACAGAATCTCACACGTGGTCAATGAGTGGTAGACATACATGCCATGCTCGGAGCCCTTATCCTCGAAATCGTGCTGCGTAAACTCCAAGAGCAGATACTTCAAATAGTCGTACTTAAGCGTCTCGATGCCTATGCCCGAGGTGTAGTCGAGCTCGAAGAGGTAATCCTTCATCTCGGCACGTATGGTGTTATATACGCTTGGTGGGAAGACCATAACCATGCCGTAGCGCGTGTTGTCCGTAGCCTCGACACTGAGCGTCTGGCTATCATTGTCGAACTTTATCCAGTTGGCACCCTCTTTATAGGTGGGGATGCCGCGCTCGATAACCTTCTCGAAGCCAATAACGTAGTACTCGTCGTTGAGTGAGGTGATATCGAACTGAAGCGTATCATTAAACGTGGTGGTAGTGTTCGTTGCCTCGTCCGTCTGGCGGAAGGTCTTGCCATCGAGCGACACCTCCCATCCGAAGTTACTCTCCGTAGGGCCTGAGAAGCTGATGTCGCTGCCACCCATGCCTGCGTAGGTGACAGGGAAGGTGAAGATATTATCTCCAGCCTCGTCAGAGAAGGTCACCGTGTATCCATCATCAACAGTTATAGGAAAACGCTCGCGGTCACCATCGCAGACAATGCGTGCGTAGGCCTCTGTCTGCTCTCCTGGGACTCCCGTAATTGTGGTAGTCGTTACTATGCCCTCTTCGGCATCTATGCCAAACTCCATCCACTCGGGCTTTGCGGTGGCTGCAAAGCGGAAGTTGGCCTCGACGCGGAAGGGAATCCATGCGTTATAGCCCAACTCAATAGAGTTGATAGGGGTGTCGGTAACGTCATAAAGACGCATATACAGAGTATTAGCTCCGCGCTCGACGTGTGCTATGATGGTCATCTTACCTCCAGCCTTGATGGTGATATTGGCGTAGGTAGGCTCGTTCTTAATGTTCTCGTCAGTAATCTTCAGGGTGATGATGTTGGTGCCAGCACTGCCCGACGTATCGAGAACCTCGCCTTCGTGGGTGATAAACTTACACCAGGGTGCATCGGACGATAGCTGCCAGCTCGCCTCGATGGTAAACACGAATGTCGGACGGTCGCCAGCATTACAGCGTATCTCCAACATGTCGGGGAGTTTATCTATGCTCTCCTCCTTCTCGCATGAGGTGACAAGGGTCGCTGCCATAAGAAACATAACAGCAGGTAAATAGAGTCTTTTAAGTAGCTTGTTCATATATCTAACGTTTTCTAATTATACGAATGTAGGTGTAGTGTGGCCGATTAAAAGCCTTCGCGCATGATGCGCTCCGCCTCGTCGTCGGTTATCCACTCGAAGATGTTTACATAGGTGCCTACGGTGCCTACATCGGCAACGTACATCGTAACGTACAGAAGTAGGTAGTTCTCGCACGAGCTGTAGTATGAGCTATAGCCTGTCGGTGTCGCCATCATAAGCTTACCATTGCCATAGATAGTGCCAAAGGCCTCGCCCGTAGTCCCTATTACGTGTTCATCTAACTCGATAGTGGGGTTTAGCCTGTCGTCGGTACGGAACCTAAGGCGTACATCGTAGCCATCGTAAAACATATCCTTAACTACGATAACATCCCCCTCTGTTGCATCACGCTCGGTGCGCACAAGGCGAGCGTCGGAGTTCATATACTGCATCGTCCAGGTTGAGGTAAGCTTGGCGTACCCCGTGAAGTTGTCAAGCTCTACGGGACAACACTTACGAAGATGCACCTGGCTCTCTATGCCGTATGCATCCCACACATTCTCTGGCTCAATGACTAAGCGCAGTGCTATGCCCAAAGAGTCGGCCACGCTGATATTATCGGCTATGCCCCTTATGCGTAGCGAGGTGGTAAGCTCGCCCGAGGGTATGGTTAGCGTATTCGACTCGATGACATAGTGGCGACGCTCGATAGCGTTGCTACGCTCGGAAATAACCTCTACACCGATGTTGCGGTCGTAGTCGCAGCTACGTGTTGCCGTTATAGGTATCTCAAACCACTCGTCATTCGAGATTACGCCTATGTCGTAGCTCTTCTCGGAGAATAGGATGTAGTCGGGGCCTTGATATGTTACAGGCTCTGACGTACACGACACTGGTGCGATGCAAAACGATAATATCGCTGCGAATATCGATATTTTTGCTCCTATATGGTTCATATTCATAGTACTATCTGCTATTTATTGCTCTCGTTAGGCTCTATGTTGCTACCAGGCGACTCCAACTCGTGCTGGGGTATGGGCCATACGAAGAGTGGATTATCTGCCTCGACGCGCAGTGACGAGCCATTAGCTATCGACTCGCTCTGTGGAGTGCGCTCAAAACCCTTGTGCCAACGCTTTAGGTCCATAAGGCGGAAACCCTCCATATACAACTCCTTTACGCGCTCCTGTTCGATAATCGTCATGGCGTTGCCTGCATTTAGCGATACGCCGCCACCAAACGATTGGTAGCGAGCCCTTTGCAGCGTGGCTATATCCTCGCCTGCAAGGGTGTAGTTGCCCCTGCCCTCTACCAATGCCTCGGCACGTATTAGATACTGCTCGGCAAGGCGCAGAGGCTTAGGCATCGAGGTGTGGAGTATCTGGCTATTGAAGAAGTTCATATTGCCGAAATACTTGACCAAGAGTGGCCACGACAGCGCGTGGCTATGCCCCGTAGTGTAGGTGTAGAAGTAGGTGCCGTAGCGTAGGTCTTGTGCATCGTAGAGACCTAAGACCCACTCGCTCGGTACGTAGTCGGGCTTCATAGTGCGGTAGTCGTAGTTGAAGAATACCTGACCTAAGGCCCCTCCGTATGAGTTTATGGTAAAGCCAACCTTCCAGATAATCTCCGTAGCATCGTCGTATGCCCACATATAGGCGAAGTGGCTCATATCCGAGGTTATGGCCGTCGAGGCAGACGAGAGGAGGTAGTAGCCACTATCGATGACCCTCGATGAGTACTCTATCGCGCTCTCCCAATCTCGCATATAGAGGGCCACGCGGGCGCGAAGTGCGTAGACCGTATACTCGTTAAAGTAGGTGGCGTTATAGATGTTGCCCGCAAGAGTCTGCTCATCTATATCCATTAGCTCGGCAGCCCTATCTAAGTCGTCGATGACCTGTGCGTATGACTGGGCAAGCGTCGAGCGTTGCATAGGCTCATCGGTGTTATATTTCGTAACTATCACCACGCCGAGCTCTTCGCGGGCCTGCGCCGAACTCTCGTAGCTCTTGCAGTAGAGGCGTATAAGCTCCGAGTAGGCCAAGGCACGTGCAAAGTAGGCCTCGCCACATATCTGCTCATAGGTGCTAAACTGCTCGTCGGTGGCGAGAGTAGGCTCTACCCTTGGGGCATACTCCAAGAGGAAGTTGGCGCGTGCTATGACCTCGTATAGTGCTGCATATACCGAAGTTATCTCGCTATTTGTCGAGAGTATATCCCATCGCCAGATGTTACCATAGGTGTTGGTATAGCCGTTTATGGCGTGGGCCAAGTCACACTGTATGTCGGGGAGTAGCGTCAGGTAGCCGCTATACAAGGCTCCGCTCTTGAAGGCATCATATACACCGATAGCTGCCTGGTCAAGCTCTTCGAGGGTGTTGATGGCCTTGTCGGCAATGATGGCGTTATCGGGGTACTTGTCAAGGCACGATGTAGTGGTGACAAGAGCCGCAAATATAGCGGTGATAAGGAGATATCTATGCGTAGTATTCATATCAATAGTCGGTATTAAAAGCTAAGGTCTATACCTACGGAGTACTGTCTTGCCATCGGATACTGGGCCTTATATACGTTGCTCGACGACTCGGGGTCTATGCCCGAGAATGGTGTTAGCGTAAAGAGGTTCTGGGCCTGAAGATATATGCGTGCCGAGCTAAAAAACTTACTTCTCTTAAGCAGGGCCGTAGGGAGCGAGTAGCTAAGCATAAGGTTCTTAAGACGCATAAACGAGGCATCCTCTAAGAAGCGTGAGTCCATCTGTGGCGTGATACCATAGCGTGGTATATCGGTGATGTCGCCAGGCACCTTCCAGCGGTCATAGAGTAGGCGGCGCGACTGGTTGTATGTCGAGTAGAGTCCGTTGCTCTCCTCAAAGAAGCGGTCGTTGTTGAACATCCACCTGTCGGCTACCCACGCAAACTGAGCCGAGAGCGAGAGCCCCTTCCACGCAAGGGTTGTGCCGAAGCCTCCCTGCCAGGGGGCGATGTAACTCTTGCCAATCATCACCTTGTCACCCTCGTTGTACTCGGTGGTGATGTTGCCACTCTTGTCGAGCCACAGAGCGTCGCCATTGGCTGGATTAACACCTGCGTAGCGGTTGATATAGAACTCACCTATGGGGTGACCTACGACAAGCTTGGTGCTTGTCGACGACAGCTCATACTCATCAAGGCCATTATATAGCTCGGTAATCTTGTTTCTATTGTACGAGATGTTGGCACTGATGTTCCATACGAAGCTCTTGGTGCGGATAATGTCAGCATTGAGCTGAAGCTCTACACCTCGGTTAACCATAGCTCCGATGTTGTCCCAGCGGAAACCTTCGCCCTTGTCGGCGTATGACACTGGCACGGACATAAGCATATCGGTCGTAAGCTTGTTATAGAACTCGATGTCGAAGTTTAGCCTATGCCAGAAGCCGAGGTGAAGGGCTACGTTTGTCGTCCACAGCTTCTCCCAGCCGAGCTCATCGTTGCCGCTCTGCGAGGGGTAGATACCCATGTTGTCGTTGTAGTTAGCTCCGCCGCTTACCAATGCAAGGTGTTCATAGTTGGGTATCGACGAGTTGCCCGACGTACCTGTGCTGAGGGCTATCTGCGCATTTGTTAGCCAATCTACCGATTCGAGCATCGCCTCGCGCTTAGCGTTCCACATAACTCCCACAGACCAGAAGGCTGCCCAGCGTCCCGAGCGACCAAAGCGCGACGAGGCATCTGTGCGCACCGAGAAGTCGGCATAGTAGCGGTCATCGTAGCTATACTCTGCGCGTCCGAAGAAGGAGAGGTAGCTGTAGGCATCTGTAACATCTCCCCACGATACGACCCTTGAACCAGAGGATAGCGTGGTGAGGAAGTCGTTATTCTGCCCCTGTGTTATAGCCTGAAAACCCTCGTAGTGGTACTCTATACCCTCGTGACCGACCATAAAGTTGAGCGCGTGAAGGTCGCTAATCGTCATTCGGTAGTTGATGGTATTGGTGATTGTGAGGTTTAGGGTGTTGTATGCAGCGCGTCCTGCCGCACCGATGCCGTTGTTGGGGGCGTAGCTCGGCATTGACTGCATAAACGCCGTAGAGTTGGTAAAGTCGGCACCAAACTGCGAGCGTATAGTGAGGTTCTCGATAGGTGTAACCTCGGCAAAAACGGTGGTAAGCACCTTGTATTTCTTGTTTTGCTGCCTGTTGTTCTCCATCCACTCCAAGGGGTTCTGTCCCGTGCCCTTCCACGAGCCATCGCTCTCGGAGGCTATAGAGCCATCCTCGCGATAGGGGTCCCAGTAGGGGAGCATAAAGCGGCTGGCGGAGATGGGGGTGTAGAGGGCATATTCGCCATCTTCGGCCTGCTCGACCTGCTCAAATACGGCCATCGTATTGGTGCCTATGCGCAACCATCGCGAAGCGCGTACATCGGCATTGGCACGTATGCTGTAGCGACGAAATGTAGACCCTTGAGCTATGCCATCCTGGTCGAAGAATGAGCCTGAGACGTAGTAGTTCATCTTCGCTGTAGCGCGACTTACCGCAAGGTCGTAGCTCTGTAGAAGAGCCTGGTCGTTAAATACCACGTCGAGCCAGTTGACATTCGTCTTACTGAGGATGTCGTAGTTCTTGCCAGCATCGAGGCCTATCTCCTTCTCGAAGGCTATGCGCTCGGGGGTATCCATAAGAGCCCAGTTGCCATGTGCTAATTGCGACAGGCCCACCTGTGTGCGGAGGCTTACCTTGGCACTATCCATCGTAGTGGCTCGCTTGGTGGTGATGACGACAACGCCATTGGCGGCACGTGCTCCGTATATTGACGCAGATGAGGCATCCTTAAGTACCGATACCGACTCGATGTCCGAAGGCGATATGGCATTAAAGTCGGAGCTTGAGATAGGCACACCGTCGAGGATAAAGAGTGGCGATGTTCCCGAGTTTATAGAGTTAGTACCTCGAATCTGGAATGTCGCAGCCTTTGAGGGCTCTCCCGAGGTCGAGAGCACCATAAGTCCTGGGCTCTGGCCCTGCAATGCCTGGTCGAAGCCTGCCGTAGGTACGCTTTCGAGCTTCTCACTCTTTACGGTAGATACCGAGCCTGCGATGGTGCCCTTCTTACGAACACCATAGGCCACTACGACAACTTCGTCTACACGTTGCGAGTCGCTCGTAAGTACTACATCGTGTGTGATAGTCTCAACGCCCTGAGGTACGCTCCATTCGTAGTCGGCAAAGCCGATGTATTGAAACCGTAGGAGGGTGCCTGGCGCAACGCTTATTGTGTATGTTCCATCTATGGCTGTTGTTACGCCCGAGTTGGGGCCTGAGATTACGCTAACACCGATAAGTGGCATAGAGTCCTCGTCCGAGGTTACTGTGCCACTAACCGTGACTACCTTCTGTGCCGATAGTGTTGCGGTAGAGAGTAGCATCAAGAGTGTGGTTAGCAGTGTAGAGAGTGTGCGTATCATTAAAACTATCCCTTTAATATTCTGAGTGCAAATATATGCAAATTTATTATGAATAACAACCGCTCGGAGTAGATATTTATTCTACTACTCACAATTTTAGCGATTTTTATGAGCTAAATGAGTATATAGATATCTCGTTTTATAGGGTTGTTCTATTTGGTGCATAAGTTGTCGTGGGATGCAATTTAGGTATTTATACTACCATTGTCCAAGATGAAAAGATATACCTTTGTCACGAAAAATTATCGCTTTTAGGTATGGGAAAATACTTCGATATGCTCGCCGAAGATGTGCGTCTAAGGGAGGGGCTTAAGGCTTGTATGAATTGTGGTGTTTGCACGGCGGTATGCCCTGCGGCGGAGTTCTATAACTATGACCCACGACAGATTGTCGCTATAGTGCAGACACGTGATGATGACGAGATAGAGAGATTGCTAAAGAGTGATGTTATATGGTATTGCGGTGAGTGTATGTCGTGCCGTCCCCGTTGCCCACGTGGTAATACCCCAGGCTACGTCATACAGGCACTTAGAACCCTGTCGCAGCGTTTAGGCCTCTTTGTCGAGAGCGAGAAGGGTCGTCAGCAGCTGGCTCTTAAGCGTCTTATCGGGGATAATATACTCCGCACGGGTTACTGCCTAACACCAAAGAATATACGCCCCGAAATGCACCCCGAACAGGGTAGGGTCTGGGAGTGGATATACGAAAATGATGAGGATGTATATGCACTATTTTCTGATTGCTATGGCAAGGAGGGTGCTGGTGCGCTGCGCAGGATTGACCAAGAGTCGTTAGACGAGATACATCGCATATTTGAGGTGTCGGGAGGCAAGGCCTTCTACGATAATATCGAGCTTCACTCCGAGCGCAAGGCGCGGGAGATGGGCTACGAGGGTGCTACAGACGAGTATATGATGGAGACATATACCTACAATTCCGAAAATCACTATTAGAGAGTTTATAGATTAAGCGAGGTTTTATCGATTAGGTCGCGATAAACAAATTTCAATCAGCTTTTAAATTCAAAAGCGGCCGAAACAGAACCCCTTGACAACGAATAATATATTTACTAATTTAGAGAATATCCCGTATGAGAAGAGCATCGTGGCAAGAGTATCAGAAGGAGATAGCCGCCGATAAGTACTACTATGCGCGTAGTTGCATACGTCAGAACTTCTTCCCTGGCAGCGAAAAGGCCTTCCTCGATATACTTACGAATAATCTCGGCATAGATATATACGATGACCCACTACACACCTCGTGTACGGGTATCGGCTACCACTCCGATGTGGTGCCTTTGGAGACTATCATGACCGTCGTGGCGCGACAGTTTAGCCTTATGGCTGAGGCTGGCTATGAGAACTTTATATCGTCGTGTATCACCTCGTTTGGCATCTACAATGAGGTGTTGGCCACGTGGGAGGAGTTTCCCGAGACCGAGGAGCGCACGCGCCGATATCTTAGGGAGGCCACAGGGCGCGAGCTTGTCAAGCCACGCTCGATAGCCCATACCTCCGATATCGTATTTTACCATCGTCATGCCATAGCAAATCAGGCTAAGCGTCGCTTGGTGAATGTACATACGGGCAAGCCGTTAAACGTCGTTGAACACATAGGTTGCCACTATGCCAAGATATTCCCTAAATCGGGAATCGGGGGCTCGGAGTTCCCATATGTGCTTGCTGGTATGATTGAGGCGTGGGGTGGCAATGTGGTAGACTACCCAGAGCGTCGTCACTGCTGTGGCTTTGGATTTAGAAACTACTTGGTGCAGGCCAATCGTGGCTCGTCAATAGCAAATTCGCACAAGAAGCTTGAGAGTATGGCCCCCTATAAGCCCGATTTTATTGTAGCCAACTGCCCTGGTTGCGCTATGTTCCTCGACAAGTGGCAGTATGCCATTGCCGAGATGGATGGTACGACATACGGTGCCGATGGGCGAGGTATCCCAGTGCTTACCTACGAAGAGATGGCCGGTTTAGTGTTAGGCTACGACCCTTGGCAGCTCGGACTACAGATGCATCAGGTAGATGTCGAGCCACTGTTAGATAAGCTCGGTGTGGAGTATTCGCCCGAGGCAAAATACTTAGGTGAGGAGGGTAAGTTTATAGGTCGCCCTCGTGCCGCTGCGGTAAACTGCGAGGAGCAGCGACGTATTTACGAGATAAGAAGATAGTGTATGGCACATAGAGTAGTGATTGTTGGTGGTGGTGCTGCAGGTATGCAGACCGCATTAGAGCTCAAATCACGAGGCATAGAGCCTATGATTGTGGAGCGCGATATAGAGCTTGGCGGAAAGGCGCGTGCTTGGCATAAGCTCTTTCCGTCGTTTACGCCGGCGAGTGATATCATGCAGCCGTTGGCTCAGCGTGTTAAGAGCGAGCGCATACGCTGTTTTTATGGCCAAGAGGTTGTCGATATAGCCTCCGATGGGGTGATGCTACGCTCAGGGGAGCGTATCCCTGCCGATGCCGTTGTCGTGGCTACGGGGTTTACGCTGTTCGATGCTCATCGTAAGCAGGAGTATGGCTATGGGTTATACGATAACGTGTTGACATCGGTGGATTTAGAGCGTATGATGAATGGCGGCTGTGTCGCCTTGGCCGACGGCTCGAAGCCGAGGCGCATAGCTATTCTTCACTGCGTAGGCTCGCGCGACGAGAAGGTATGCCAGAAGCACTGCTCGAAGGTGTGCTGCATAACGGGCGTTAAGCAGGCTATAGAGCTTAAGCAGCTTATCCCCGAGGCCGATGTATTCAACTTCTATATGGATATACGAATGTTTGGCCCAGGCTACGAGGAGCTATACCGCGAGGCGCAGGAGAGATATAACGTTCACTTTGTGCGTGGCCGTATATCGGAGGCTTCGGAGACTATAAATAAGCGTATACAGATTAAGGCCGAGGATACTCTTACGGGTCGTCCTCTGCGTATGACGGTCGATATGTTGGTGCTGTTGGTAGGTATGAGTGCCAACTATGAGAATGAGGTGCTCGCCAAGAGGGCAGGTCTTGAGCTTGCGCCAAATGGCTATTTCCGCACGGTAGACTCCTTTTTAGGTGCTGTGCGTAGCCAGCGCGAGGGTATCTTCTTTGCAGGTGCTGCCACAGCCCCCAAGAGCCTTGCCGACACCTTGGCCGAGGCATCGCTTACGGCATCGGCCGTAGATGATTACCTCAGACGCAGGTTTAACACCGCGTCTACGGAGAGGGCAGAGCTGTAGTGACTGCATCGAAGGAATGATTATAGAATAAGAGGTATGAGTACGCTCAATTTTGGATATGGCATAAATCGAGCACGTGCCATAGATTTGGATACCAATGACTTAGGAAAGAGTAATGCTATAATTGCCGAGATGCCCGAGTTGCAGACCTGCATAGGTTGTGGCTCGTGTACGGCATCGTGTAGCGCAGGTGCCATCACCAACTTTAACTTTCGTAAGCTCCATACCGCCGTGCGTCGTGGTGAGTATAAGGGTATTTACGAAGAGCTGAGTAAGTGTATGCTCTGTGGTAAGTGTCAATTGGTCTGCCCCCGAGGTATCAACACTAGAGCGTTGGTGATGCTTATCAAGCGTAAACTCGGTGATTTCTAATCTCTTGGCTATAAAAGTAGAATAATAATAGGTTGATTATGACATTCTTCGCTCCGTTTACTATACCATTTATCGCAGGTACGATATTCCTATTTGCGGTAGTTGCCATAAAGTGGATATTGTGGATTGTTAAGCTGCCAAAGGTCGACAAGCGTCTTATAGCGCATAACCTCTTCTCGCTAAGTACGCTTGCAGCTATATGGGAGGTGGTGCGTGAGTCGCTTCTTCATGTCAGGATATTTAGGCGTAACATGCTGCTTGGCTTTATGCATATGTCGTTGGCCTTTGGATGGTTTCTGCTTATTGTCGTGGGGTGGATAGAGACCATTGTCTACTTGGGTTTCGAGATGATACCCCTGCAAGGCCACGTATTCTTCAAATACTTTATGCCCATAAATGGTATAGAGAGCCACATCCCACTCTTTGAGCAACTTATGGATGCTCTGCTTCTACTGGTGCTTACAGGCGTGGCATTAGCGTGGTTTAAACGTTTTGGCTCGAAGCGTATGGGTATGCGTCGCGCCACGAAGCATGTGTTGTTCGATAGGGTGGCACTCGGAGCACTATGGTTTATATTTCCCCTGCGCCTTGTTGCCGAGAGCCTTACAGCAGCAATATATGGTGGTAATGGCTTTCTCACAGGCTCATTAGGTGGATGGATTGCTGAGCTGCTTCCTAACGCTGTTGTTGCGGCAATATACGAGCCAGCGTGGTGGTGTTACTCGTCGGCTCTCGCGTTATTCTTCGTCGCTATGCCCTTCTCGCGATATATGCACATATTTACCGAGATACCCCTAATCTTCCTGCGTAAGTGGCGACTGCATCCTACTCTTGAGCGTAAGTCATACGACAACTTTGAGGTGGAGGCCTGCTCGCGATGTGGTATATGTATCGACCCTTGTCAGCTACAGGAGGACCTTGGTATGCACGACACGCAGTCGGTATACTTCCTGCGTGACAGACGCTACAATATGTTGTCGCTCAAGGTGGCTAATAACTGTCTTATGTGTGGACGTTGCGAGTCTGTGTGTCCTGTGGGCATAAACCTTACGACGCTACGCATAAACTCTCGCGCCAAGCGTCGTAATATACCCCACGAGGGTAGATATCGCTATTTGGTGGATGTAGACCGTAGCTCGGGCAATGGCAAGGTGGGCTACTTTGCTGGTTGTATGTCGTCGCTCACACCTGGCGTACAACGCTCTATGGAGCTAATATTTAAGTCCGTAGGCGAGGAGGTGTGGTATGCCGATAGGGATGGTGGAGTCTGTTGTGGTAGACCGCTTATGCTCTCGGGCGAGACAGATGCTGCACGTAAGATGGTGGCCTACAACACCGATCTCTTCCGTCGCCACGAGATAACTACGTTAGTCACCTCGTGCCCTATATGCCTTAGGGCGTTTCGTGAAAACTACCACCTCGATGGTATCGAATTGCTCCACCATAGCCAGTATATAGATCGCCTTATTGCCGAGGGTCGTCTGAGTGTGTCGGCTGGGGAAGCGAGCTTTAGCTATCATGACCCCTGTGAGCTTGGTCGCGGCTCGAATGTATACGAGGAGCCTCGCCGTGTTATCTCGGCTATAGGCGAGCTGCGTGAGCCACGTCATAGCCGTCGCGATGCCCTATGCTGTGGCTCGTCGTTGGCCAATACGGTCATCAACGATGGCCAGCAGCTGCGTATTGCACAGCGTATGACACAGGAGCTTGTGACAACAGGGTGTGATACTATCGTTACCGCCTGCCCCCTATGTCATAAGGCCATAGCACGTGCTACGAACCACCCCGTAGCCGATATTGCCGAGGTTGTAGCAGGTAATATTGCTAATTAACAGAAAAATGTTAAACAATTGATTTATAAGACGATGATATAGGTGTGTGGTGTGTGATGCTAAAATTTTTTAAAAAATATTTGCACATAAATATTATTTGTATTATCTTTGCAGTCACAAATAAGGCAAATAGACTGCGGTCATTTAACGATACATCGCGGGGTAGAGCAGTTGGCAGCTCGTCGGGCTCATAACCCGGAGGTCGGAGGTTCGAGTCCTCCCCCCGCTACCTTAACGGACAACTTCGGTTGTCCGTTTTTTTTGTTGCAAGCGCAGTCTACTACGTAGCCATCGTGGTATAGTGGTGTGTGGCATTGTGTGCAAGCCCACAACCTACACCACTACACCACGCCACAAATAGTGGTGCGCTTGCAACTATAAACTATCTGTGGCGTAGTGAGCACTGCTCACTAAATAGGTCGGAGGTTGAGCCGATAAGATAGTGATTTATTGCTCGACCTTCGGTCTGCGCTTTTTTTATTAGGTATCGGCTCTACGGCTTCGCCGTTCGAGTCCTCAACTATATTTACAATCCCTCCAAACCTCCCTTTGATAAGGGCTGCTTGTGGCAAGGCACTGCCTTGCATTGCTGCGCAATCGTATATACTCGACGTACTGAATTACACGCTCGAAATCCTCAATAAACGAGTTCGAAATTTCGATGCTGTGTCCTATCATAGAGGAAATCCAAAAGGGGATAGGTCTTTTAATTTTTAACGGACTGATTTTTCAGTGTCAGTTTTTTACGAAAACAAGCGAAATCCTACATTGAAGACTACAAGGAGGTCGTAATTAAGCTAAAACCTACATGTGTGAAGGTTCATAAAGCTTTTAAAAGTAAAGTGCTGAAATTTGGCACCTTCCAAAGGTGCAATATGAATAAACAAAAGTGGCGTATGAGCGAACTACAAGGTTCACTACATACGCCTCTTTTGTTTTAGTTAGTTTACACCTAATTCAATATATAAGTTGCTGCGCTATAAGAGAGTAGATATTACACATAAGAATAATTAAAAAGCAGCGACTGCTCGTGCATCATAGTTGGCATCCTTACTGTCCCAGCCAACTCCACCAGTCCCTATATCATAACGACCTGCTGGATCAGATTCACCAAAATCGAACGAGGTCCAATGGCTAATGTAAAGTATTTTTTGACCATCTGCAAAAAATATTGCCTCGTTAACATCGTCAATTACCTCGTGCAATAATTTACACTCTTCTGCATTAGGCAAGCGCCATCCTTGACCATAAGAGTTTCCCCATTCCATTGCTTTATACCATGTCCCGTAAAAACCATCAAGACTAATAACTCTACCATGTTTTCCATCTGAAGAAACAACAAACACTACGCCTTTTTTACCATTGACACAGATAACATCACCCACCTTATAAGTTTTAGAAGTCGTATAAGAGGTTGATTGCGAAGTTGGGCTTATTGCTATTTGATTAGCAAGACGAGAGGCTAATCCACTCATCATTGTTCGATATGAACTACTGGGGCTCCAAGTTGCTCCGTCTTTTGCTGAAATAGTTCCTGACTCAACATTGACAACTCGTACATCAACATTATATTGACCCATAACAACATTGACGTCACCAATAACAACATTTGATACATTCAATATTTCACCAACACGCACCATCTGCAATTGTGTCATCTTACCTCGTTGGAAATTCTGTTCATCTATCACACGATCAATACTTGTGCGCTCAACTAAGGTGTATCCTTTAGGAGAAAAATAGGTATTAAAAATTGCTGAGATACCGTCTACATCTGCCTGCGATACACCTGTGCCTGCATTAAAATCAAGCACCGCTATACGTTGTGCAGATACTGATGTTCCCATCATTAAAACGATAAGAAATGATATTATTTTTTTCATGTTTTCATGTTTTTTCATTTTGTAACAATCATATAAATCAGTACCAAATAACTTGTATAATACGCACAAAAAAAGCGCGGTACTTTTAGTGTATCCGCATTTCGAGGTGTTTGGCGTAACCTACCGACAGAATAACCAAAAGCCCGCGCCGTTAAGCACGAGCATTTTTGCAGTATTCTTGTCGGTATTCATTAGTCGCCAAACTTTCGAAATGACAGAATAAAGCTAAAACGCTTTTTCAATATGTCTAAAATGTGCGTATTAAATCATACGCAATGTTTCATAGGCAAAATGTTTAATGTTTCTACAAAGTTAAGTATTTTTTTGAAAAGTTCAACTAATTGGTGTTAATTTAGACTACATAGAAGACTACACGCAAAGAGAAAAATTGAAGTTCAAGAGGTTTTTCATAGAAAAGCCGTTTCATAATCTAATACCCAATACATTGTAAATAAACAAATTCGGCGGTGAAATTTAATTCACCGCCGAAAAGGATAGCCCAAATCGGATTTCCTCTTTTTTTATGGTCGCAGGGGGAGGACTGGTGTCCTCAACTATATTTACAATCCCTCCAAACCTCCCTTTGATAAGGGAGGCTTGTGGCAAGGCACTGCCTTGCATTGCTGCGCAATCGTATATACTCGGCGCACTGAATTACAGGCTTGTAATCTTCAATAAATGAGTTGTCCGTTTTTTTTGTTGCAAGAGCAGTCGGCTTATTGGTCAAAATAACAAACAAAGCTTGCTAAAGGGTAGTTTAAGAGTAGTTCGCAGCTAACGCTGCTAAAGGGTAGTAAAAAGAAAAAAGTGCTTGTCCGCAACCATCTTATCGTCCTATCGTCTTATTGTCTTTATTTTTTTAGGACATTAGGACGCTAAGACGCTAAGACATTAAGAGGTCGAGTATCACAACAACGAAAACCCGGCTTATTGGTCAAAATAGTACATAAAATCGGGGCGGTTTTTGATTATTGGTCAAAAATAGTACATAAAATCGGGTGTTTGCCGCATTTTCTACTTGTATTTGAGCTTGAAATACTCGTCTATAAAG